>DATBYM010000050.1:0-99379 GCA_036513715.1 Terriglobales bacterium | reverse complement strand
GGACGGGTGCCATAGCGTTCAAGCATGGCATAAACAGCGGCGAACATGTGTGTACACACATGCGCAAAACGGGGTGTGTACATGTACACGGGGCGGATGGGATGCGGATGGGGTGTGTACACGTACGCATCACATACATACCAACCCCAGCGGCGTTTGACGGGGTAGTGTATGGCGACGGCAAAAGTGCTACACGTTACCACTTAGTAATATTCGCTGGGGCACGAGTCAGGGGAGCCGGGCGCGCGGGGTGTGGGGAGGCGCGGGGCGCGCGAGCGGGCGGGGTGATTATTGGGGCGTGTTTGACTTGCCTCCAAGGGTCGTTCAGTCTGGAGGATCGCGTGCGGTCAGGAGGATTCTCTTCACTTGATTTCGGTCAAAGGTTTGGGTGGTCCCACCAATGCGGACTAGAATTTGCATGCCATTAACGGAAACCAAGTCTCCAGAGAGAACGGACCCGTCCCGCAGCTCGATGGTGTCGTGCGCCGCACTGCCAAGCTCATAGCTGACGCTGCCTCCGGAAGCATCGTGCGAGGTAATTTCCAGCGGAAATTTCCCTGAATTGAAACCCTCTTTACTGAATTCAAGCGTGTGCTTGCCGACCGCGACTTCAACAATCTTCGGTGTCGTGCCCATTTCCTTGCCGTCGACACGTAGCAAAGCGCCCTGCGGAACTGAGTTCACAGTTACGGAGACAGCGCGTGACGTATTCGACGGGAACACCGTCAAGGAAGCGGGGGTTCCCGATGCCGTAAGCGTGATCTGAAATTTGATGGTCTGGCCCGGACTAACATTAGTGAGGTAAATGTTGCTCTCGCCGATACGAGCTTTGTTCTTGTCGAAGACGTAAAGAGAAAAAGTTGCGCTCCCAATGGTTTTGTCGGAGAGGTTCTCCGCGATAGTGTCGGTAACGTATGTGTGTTCCCTCCCCATTCCACCCATTTCCTTAAATTTAGAAAAAGTGAAGCGCAGTGCCGGTTGTCCGGACTCCGGCCAAGTTACAACCTGGAAGGGGGCATCCTTGCCAGACAGGTAAGGAATGGTAATGGCGAGCAAAAGTAGTGGCCAGAGAACACGACGCATGCACGGGATTGTTGCATAGGAATAGGAGAACGGCAATGACCAACTCAACTTCTGGTTGGTTAGCGGTGGGGAACCGGGGCGTGTGTTTTCTGACGCGTTTTCCCGGGCGGCTGAAGAAACCGGTCGAGCAAGATTTTCGGGTGTGCGGGGCGCGCGAGCGAGCGCGTGGGCGCGCTTTCGTGGCGAGCAGCACAGATGCGGCGGGGGCCCAATCACCATTACTTTATTCTTCGGACGGAGATCGCTTCGTCGTCATCATCGGAAACTCGCATTGCACAACCTGTCGTAGTCGGATAAATCGTCACCTCAGGCGCATACGCGTAGTGGTAGTGGTAGTGATAACTTGCTTGCTGCCAAATCTGGCCATTTCTAAGCTTGTAGACGGTCTCGCCATCCCATCCGTGGAAGGCACCATCGATCTGGGTCTCTATGACTGGATCACATCCGCCCATGTGTTTCTTCTCTTCCAAGAGAAGAAACGTGTAGCGAGTGAGCCAACGATCAAGCTCCTTCCTTTGCGCTTGAGAAAGGGTGGAAACCCCTGTGCTTTTCAGTTCGTCGGCTGTCATAAAATGATCAATCGTAAGAGACTCTTGCGGTTGTACCACAGGTGAGCAGATAAGAATTACAGAGATCACCATGAGAACGATCTGAGGTTTCACGAATCTCTCCTTATTTTGCCCTGAACTGCAACCTTTAATGTCGTTTGCTTGGGACCAGGGGCCGTCTCGCGCGCGTTGGGCGAGCGCTTGCCACGTGGAGACATCTGGAGCGCATGTTTTATTCCTGGACGTGTGCACAATTCTGCAGATCCACGGCTGCCTTCTTCCAGTCCGAATCAGTCGTCAGCAACAAACATATCTTTCCTGTGGCAGTATCGAACCGCCATGTCCGAAAGCCCTCGGATCTCATCTGGTAACGATTTATATGTTTGCCCAGTTCGGCTTGTTCCCGGAGCTTGACGATCTCGTCTTTAGACAACACAGCGCAGTTGCAAGTCTCAAGATCGATCAACTTCTTATTCGAGTCCTGCGTGTCAATCACTTGATACTGATCGCAGCCAAAGAGGCAAGCCCTGCGCCGCCTCCAACGACAAAATACGACTCAGACCACTTGTGTTTGATTCGGACTTCGACATCGCCGTTCCCGATGAGATCAAATTCTCTTGGGTTGAGGCCGACAGCCTCGATAGCCTTGAAAATTTCGTTCTTCTTCCACTTCGGCAACAGCGGCGTCCGGATTCTCTCGTGGGCTGAAGCGAAAGCAATCGCTGACAAGTTCGCCGCGCTGAATCCGTACAACCGCAAAATCGTTAAAGGCTCGATTCTGAATCTTGTCGACGCGAACTACGTTGACTCAGACCCCAAAAACCCACAGCGCCAGTTGTACGGGTACAGCATCGCAGCGAAACGCTATGCCCTCTATGAAAAAACAGGCGAGAACGACATCACAATCGTGGACCCGAAGGCGCACGGCATCGGTTTTTTGTACCCGCCCAAGGACTCCCCGAAAGGCTGGAAAGAGGACGTTCCGCAGTGGATTTACGAAATGTGGGATTACATTGTGCGGGGCGCTTTAAAACTGAAGCGCAAAAAACCATCCTGGCTCGATATCCCGCAAATGATGCGCCTGACCATCACTACGTACAACGTTTTGGAAATGCTTGGAGAATGGGAAATCGCGCGCCCCTACAACTTTCTTCTTCTGCCAATGGTTGATCCCACGTTTGGTTATGCGTTTTCCCGGCGCGCAAACGAGAAAATACTGCTCGTGTGCGAATTTTCATCGAAGCAAGATCGTTGGTTTGACATTAAATGCGTCAATATTCACAGCGGCAAGAAGTTCAGAATGGTGGACTGCACCAAAGAAAACAATCCTCCGTACAATGTGGTTTTCCCTTCGCAATTCGCGCGCCTCTTGATCGAATACCAGGAACACCGCGAGGCGAAGAGCCTAGCGCCGGATGGTTCGCCGTGCTCGGCGGAAACGCGCGGACTGCTGCGGCGCGCGCGCATCATTGCTGGGGAGTTTCGCTATGTGGGCAAGGAAACGGATCGCAAGTGGGAGGAAGGCGACGAGATCAGCGTACTGGAGTTCAAGGCTACCGAGTACGGAAGAGCGAAAAAAGTAGTTGCCGACGCGTCGATAGCAGACGAAATTCGCGCGATTGGCATCCGAAAGACGATGGGCTTAACGAAAATGAGCCAACACACGATAGAAAGACTGGTTCGTGGGAAAGCGGTAAAACGCAAAACGCACGAACACATGCTCAAAATAGTCCGTGCTTAACACACTCACCAATATAATTAGGAACAAATGCCAGGCACCAATACAGTCGCCGAGATCGTAGAGATACTTCGGACCGGACATTTCGACCCTCTAATTGGCATTGTCGAAACCCTCCAAGTGGAGGCTAAAAGCGAACCTTATAAGCTTTCGAGCAGTGACTGGCAAAAGCAAGAGCTCGCAAAGGACGTATCGGCACTCGCTAATGCCTGTGGGGGCATCATTCTCGTTGGGTTTCGAACGACGAAGAATAACCTTACCGCGGTTGAGGAAATCGAATCTTGCCGACCCTTTGAGGCATCATTTTTCGATACACAACAATATCGCAACGTCCTCCAGAATTGGATACATCCGCCAATACATTCGGTTCAGATTGATTGCTATCAGTCGTCATCTCACCCGGGCAAGCAAGTAGCGGCAATCATCGTCCCCCCGGACGCGTGCGATGACAAACCTTATGTCGTAACACGCGCAGTTACCCAGGATGGAAAGGTGTTTGGAACCTTGATCGGATACTTCGAAAGGGTGCTCGACAGAGTCCCGGCAACATCGGTGGGAACACTCCGCTCTCGGATCAAAGACGGTATGAGGTTTGGCGAATTATCCGAAAGATTGACCAGCGTTGAATCTATGCTCGCTAAGCTTTTGTCTCCGATAAGAGAGACGGCCGGCAAACAGACGGATCCGACGGAACAGATCATAGAACGGATCGCGGAGGCAGAGAAGGCCGTGGAGCGCACCGGCAACCCAAACCTAGTGCTTGCGGCATTCTCGGCGTCGAAGTGCGACCTGCCCCAGCTCTTTGAATCTCAGGCCGCCCCGGTGGTGGAGTTGTTGGAGCACCCCCCCCGACTGCGACAAAATGGATTTGCGATAAGGGTTCCCAAGCAATCATCCATTATCAAAGGCGAATTGAGGCGTTGGTGTCTCCGCAGGCTTCGAAATAATCGACCTTTGGAAAGATGGTGCTTTGATAGCAGTTGGTCCGGGGGACTATGATTTACTTTGTTGGGCCAGTCACACGCGACAAAACGTTGGGCTACCGATTCGCAACTTTGTCCTTGGAGAAGTCCTCCTTAATTTTGTACAGCTGGCCTCCGACGTATTCAACCAGGCGGAGCCGCTTCCAACCCATCTGACATTTCTCCTTTCACTCGAAAATATGACTGTTGATGGCGTGCCGTGTTCGCTATCGTCAGAAAGGGACAACATCCGTTTTCCAAGGTGGGGGGAGACGAAAACGGCTCCAGACTCGACGATCACGAGCAGGTTTCAGATTCCCTTTGTTGAAATGGACGCGGGCCGCGTGGTCTACGAGCTACTTGCTCAGGTCTATGCCTTCTTTGGATTCAATCACAGCGAGATGCCTTACGTCGCTGAAGATAATCCGAAAAGAATTACACCTAAGAGTATGTTTATATCGATGGAGGGCTAGGCAGGTTGAAGATTTTCCCCCTGGTAGTCGAGCCTGGCCCGAAACTCAGATCTGATCGAAGGATGATCCTGTGAAATGCTTCGTCTGCCTATGCCTGTGTTTTGCGATTCCGGTGCTCGCCCAGACGGCTCCTAAGAGCATTGCGCTCACCGACACCTCTGATATTTCAGCCAAAGATATTCTGAAGGCGCTAAGTAAGGAATGCCCGAATGTCAGCATCACCAATGATGCTTCCAAAAGCGACTACACGCTCGATGCCACCAAGCGCAAAAGCGACGATAAGCGCGAAAGCGACGAAGGCGGACTCTGGGGCAAGACCTTCTACCTCACCTTACTCGATCGCGATGGAGTGACATTCATCGCCGCTTCAGATCAACATCTCGGCAAAGCCGCTAAGGATGTATGCCATGCAATAAAAACATCTGTAAGTGTTGAAGTGGTGGATACAGAAACGCTCACACAATCCGTGGATGTCCGTGGCAATACGAGCGGCGGGCTCGCCGGAGCCATCGTAAATTCGACAACCGGACGAAGAACTCACACAGATACATCCAAGATATACGTCATCGTCAACGGTGAGCACGCGCTACTGGACTGTTACGAACGTCGCACGGGCTGCACCACCATCGGCCCAGGCAAATATTATGGACAGTTTGATGGCGGGTCTATTTGGATAAATTATCAAATGCCGCTCACGCACAAACCACTGCGTAATCACTATGCGATCGCGGGGAGTTGGTAAACATGAACCTCTCGTCACCTGTCACCGATCATTCAGGATCACGGTCAGTATCAGCGCCGCAACGAGTAAGCCGATGCGGATAGGGTGCTCCCGGCAGTACCGGAGAACTGAAGACCAACTCATTGGGAAAATGATAGCCGAAGAAAAGGCCCACATGTCATGGCCAGTGTCCGCGCGGGCCCACCCTCTCGCCTCTGCTACTCGCTCGCGCGCGCCCCCCCGGCCCCTCCGAATATTACTAAATGGTAACGTGTAGCACTTTTGCCGTCGCCATACACTACCCCCAGCGGCGTTTGACCCATCTTTTCTCGCGCCTGTAAGATCAAACATTCCCTCCTTCTTCTGGAAAGCCCGTTTCGTCCGCTCGGCTTAGACGAGCCACCGGGCGAAGTCGGAGGAGGGCAGCCGTCTCTGCACAACCACTGGAGTTCTCACACAAGATGCCGCATGAATTGCCGAAAACTTACGAACCGGGTGCGATCGAGTCACGCTGGGCCGAATATTGGGTCCGGGAAAAACTGTTCCACGTAGAGACGCCCCCAGCAGAAAACAAGCGCCCAGTCTTCACACTGCTCCTGCCCCCGCCAAACGTCACCGGCCGTCTGCACATGGGACACATGCTCAACCAGACGCAGATGGACATCGTCGTCCGCTGGCATCGCATGCGCGGCTATGTGGCGCTCTGGCTGCCCGGCACCGACCACGCCGGCATCGCCACGCAGATGATGGTCGAACGCCAGCTCGCCAAAGAAGGCAAGAATCGCGGCGCGATGGGGCGCGAGAAATTTATCGAACGCGTTTGGGAATGGCGGCGCGAATACGGTGGCGCGATCCTCGACCAGATGAAGCGCCTCGGCGCCTCAGTCGATTGGCGTCGCGAATACTTCACCATGGACGACAACCTATCGCGCGCGGTAAAAGAAGTCTTCGTGCGCCTCTATGAAGACGGCTTGATCTATCGCGGCAAATACATCGTCAACTGGTGCTCCGACTGCGGCACCGCGATCTCCGACCTCGAAGTCAAGCACGAAGACGTTCCTGGCAAACTGTACGAGATTCGCTACCCCGTCGTCGATGGGAAGGCGAGCAGCAGAGACGAAGACAAAAACAAAGACGACTTCATCATCGTTGCAACCACGCGTCCAGAAACGATGCTCGGCGACACCGCGGTCGCCGTGAATCCGACGGATGAACGCTACTCCCACCTGCATGGCAAGCACGTGCTGCTGCCGCTGATGAACCGCGAGATTCCGATCATCACCGACGAACTGGCGCAGCCTGAATTCGGCACCGGTGCGGTAAAGGTCACGCCGGCGCACGATCCCAACGACTTCGAGGCCGGACTCCGCCACAACCTTCCGCAAATCGAAGTGATCGACGAGCACAGCAAGATGAATGCGAACGCCGGCCCTTACGCTGGCCTGGATCGCTTCGCCGCCCGGGCGCGCATCGTCGAAGACCTCGCCGCGCAAGGCTTTCTCGTCGGCACGAAAGATTACACGATCGCGCTCGCCAAGTGCGACCGCTCCGGCACAATCGTAGAGCCGCGTCTGTCGACGCAGTGGTTCGTCAAAATTGCGCCGCTCGCCAGGCGCGCCATCGAAGTCGTCGAGAAAGGCTACATCCGCTTCACGCCCGAGAATTACGGCCAGATTTATTTGAACTGGATGCGCAACATCCACGACTGGTGCATCTCGCGCCAGCTGTGGTGGGGACACCGGATTCCGGCGTGGTATTGCACAGAGAAAGATTGCAACGAAGTGGTCGTGGCGCGCGAGGCTCCTGCGGCCTGCAAGTGCGGCGGCACCCATCTGGAGCAAGACCGCGACGTCCTCGACACCTGGTTTTCGTCCGGTCTTTTGCCCTTCACAACTTTGGGTTGGCCCGAGGCGACGCGCGACCTGGAAGTTTTTTATCCCAACTCGCTAATGATCACCGGCTTCGACATCCTGTTCTTTTGGGTAGCGCGCATGATCATGCTCGGCTGCTGGTTCATGATGCCGCCGCACAAACCGGGCAAACATGGGCCGTCCGATGAAGAAGCGCTTCGCGCGAGCGTTCCTTTTCGCGAAGTCTACATTCACGCTCTCGTGCGCGATGCCGACCGCCAGAAAATGTCGAAGACGAAAGGCAACGTCCTCGATCCCATCGAAGTCATCGGCCAGTACGGAACCGACGCAACGCGCTTCACCCTGGCCGCCATGGCCGCGCCCGGTACCGACATCGCCTTCAGCGAGAGCCGCACCGCAGGCTATCGAAACTTTGCCAACAAGATATGGAATGCCGCGCGCTTCATGTTTATGAATGTAGATCGTGTGGCGGGGGGGCTCCGCCCCGCCCCAGACCCGGCAGATCTCCATCCCCAGAAGGGAGTCGCCAGATTCCACACCCAGACGCTCGAAGATCGCTGGATCCTCTCGCGCTTCAATCGCGCAGCCCGCGATGTGAACGAGTCGCTGCATACATATCGTTTCGACGAGGCCGCAAATCGCATCTACGATTTTTTTTGGGGAGAACTCTGCGACTGGTACCTCGAACTCATCAAGCCGCGGCTAAACCTCGAGGCAGGTGCAGACACGGCTGCGGCTCAAGCGGCGTGTGCGAATCTGGTCAACCTGTTTGAGGCCGCGCTCCGCCTGCTGCACCCCGTGATGCCTTTTATCACCGAGGAAATCTGGCACGCGATCTACGACGGCAAGCCTCCGCTGAAGTCGATTGCGCTCGCCGCCTATCCGACAGCGGATGACAGGCAGATCGATCTCGCCGCAGAGACAGATATGGCGATTCTCCAGGATCTGATCGTCAGCGTCCGCAATCTTCGGGCGGAGTTGAAAGTGGAACCCAAGGTGAAAGTTCCCATCGAAGTGTTCGCGCACGAGCCAGCGATTCGCTCTATGCTCGAACAGAATCTCCGCACGATCCTGCTGGATCGCCCGGCCAACGTGGAGAAGATCACGTTTGTAGAAAATTCTCTGGCGAACAGGACCGGCGCGCGCAGTACCTCACGCTTCGATGTACACGCGAACTATGAAAAAAAGATTGACGTCGCAGCCGAGCGCGAACGTCTAACTAAAGAGTTGGAGAAGATAGAAAAACAGTTGACGGGCGCGCAGGCCAGACTCAGTGACGACAACTTTTTGACCAAGGCTCCCACGCACGTTGTGGAGGGATTGCGCAAGCAAGTTGAGGAATCGAGCGTTCTGAGCGAGAAACTTCTCGCAAAACTGAGGGAGCTAGGAGAAAACACTTAGCCAAAGACGCCCTCGTCTGGGCAGGTGTGCAAAGCGCACGAAGCGCTTTTACTGAGCGCTGACAACTGAGACCTGATAGCTGCCTTTATGGACTGGAATTCACGACGCATCACCGCGATTCTCGAGAACGCGCTCAACGAAGATCGAGCCACGCGCGATGCGACCAGCTACGCCTGCATCGATCCCAACCAGCGCGCCTCCGCGACGATCATCGCCAAGCAGGAGTGCATTCTGGCCGGCGTCGGCTGCGTGCCCCGCATCCTCGACGTCTACGCCGCGCTCGACGGAGCCGTCACTTCGCACTACGAAGTCACCAGCCATCCTTCGATTTTCGACGGAATCCGCATGCACGCCGGGCAGCAGATCGCTGTGATCCAGCACAACGCCCGCGTGATTCTGTCGTGCGAGCGCGTCATTCTGAATTTTCTCCAGCGCATGTCGGGCATAGCGACCACGACGCGTACATTCGTCGACGCCGTGGCGGGCACCCACGTCCGGATTCTCGATACCCGCAAAACCGCTCCCGGCCTGCGCGTGATCGACAAGTACGCCGTTCGCTGCGGGGGAGGCCAAAATCACCGTTTGGATCTTTCCGACGGCGTCCTCATCAAGAGCAATCACATAGCGCTGGCCGGCGGCGCAGTTCCCGCGCTGGAGCGCGCAATCCACAATCGCCGCGGCCGTCAGCCCATCGAAATTGAAGTGCGCTCCCTCGAAGAACTGCACCAGGCGCTCGACCACGGAGCGGAAGCGATTCTGCTCGACCACGTAAGCACCGAAAACGCGCGCCAGGCAGTCGAGATTTGTGCGCGCCATTCGCGCCGCATTCCGCTCGAATGTGCCGGCGGCATCACCCTCGAAAACGTCCGCTCCTATGCCGAAACGGGCGTGGATTTCATCTCCGTCGGAGCATTGACCCAGTCGGCAACCGCTGTGGATATGAATTTGCGAGTGAGTCTAGCGTAGGAAACGGTCGTCGGTCGTTGGTCGCTAGTCGTTCGGAGAGTCAAGCGATCACCTCTGGCGCCGACGAAGAGCGAGGCTTTGGTTGCCAACGACTAACGACGAACGACGATCCCCTAGCTATAATTCCCTTCATCCCCGCATTCGCCAAAACTCGCAGCCTGCCCTCCGTCCACCCGGCAACCGACGTTCGCCTCGGCCGCATCCTCCGTCTCCTCATGAGCCACGCGACCGTCGTCGTCAGCGGCACCAAGATTGCCGAAGAGATCGGTACCAGCCGCTCGGAGGTTTGGCGAATGATCCAGCAACTGCGCGAACTCGGCGTCGATGTCGCCGGACATCCCGCCACCGGCTACCAACTGCGCGCGGTCCCTGACTTGCTGCTGCCCGAGATGCTGGCTGCGTCCTTGAAGGGCACAATCTTCGGCAAAAATGCATCGAAGCAGATCCATCACTACTACAAAATCGGCTCGACGAATTCCGAGGCCATGCGCGCAGCCTCCGAGGGCGCGCCCGAAGGCAGCGTGTTTCTCGCCGAAGAGCAACTATCTGGCCGCGGACGCGGCGGGCACACTTGGCACTCGGCGCGATCGACGGGCATCTACTGCTCGGTAATCCTTCGCCCAGCGATGCCGCCTTCCGACGCGCTGATTTTTTCACTGGCTGCCGGACTGGCGGTGCGCGCGGCCGTGGCAGAGATCGCTCCACAGCTTCAGGTCGATCTGAAATGGCCAAACGACGCGCTGCTCGGCGGCAAAAAGTTTTGCGGAATTCTCACCGAAATGAACGCCGAAGCAACGCGCGTCCGCCATCTCGTGGTCGGCATCGGCATCAATGTGAATCAGGCAAAATTCCCGACTGAACTGCGCGACACTGCCACATCCCTGCGCCTCGAGACCGGCACCGAGTGGTCGCGCGCAGAGCTCTCCGCCGCTTTGCTAAAATCACTCGACCGGGAATATCGCAGCCTGGTTGAATCCGAAGGGGCGCGCAACGCAATTCTGCGACGCTTCGAGGAAAGTTCTCTGTCGGTGCGCGGCCAAAAAGTGCGCATCGACGAAAACGGCGGCCTGGCAGGCATCACCGAGGGATTGGATGAACGGGGATTTCTGCGCGTAAGAACCGAAGACAGATTGCAAACAGTGGTTACTGGAACCGTGAGAATCATTTCCACTTTGTAATTTGTAGTTCGTAACTTTGAAAATTTAAGAGCGGCGGCGTTTTCAATGGCAAATCACTTACAAATTTCCTATGCTTCTAGTCATTGATGTCGGCAATACCAACACGGTGCTGGGCGTTTTTCGAGAAGCTCACCGGCCGGGCGAGGACTTAACCAGTGAACCCGCGCGCTACGAGCACCTGGTCGCGAACTGGCGTGTCGGTTCGCATCTGGCGCGCACCGTCGACGAATACGGCGTGATCTTCCGCAACCTCTTCGCGATGGACCACCTCGAAGTTTCAGACGTGAAAGGCATCGTGATTTCATCCGTCGTGCCCCCGCTCGACCCGGTGTTGCGCCAGGTGTGCGAACGTTATTTCAACAGCAAGCCGCTGTTCATCGAACCGGGCATAAAAACCGGTATGCAGGTGCTCTACGACAATCCCGCAGAAGTTGGCGCGGACCGTATCGTCAACGCAGTGGCTGCCTTTGAAAAATACGGCGGTCCCTGCGTGATCGTCGACTTCGGCACTGCCACAACGTTCGATTGCGTTTCGAAAAAAGGTGAGTATATGGGCGGCGTGATTTGCCCGGGCATCGGTGTCTCGGCGGATGCCCTCTTTCAGCGCACGGCGCGTCTTCCCCGCGTAGAAATTCGCAAGCCCGCCCGCGTGATCGGATCAAACACGGTGGGCAGCTTGCAATCTGGTCTCTACTACGGCTATCTCGGCCTCGTCGACGGCATTCTCGAACGGCTGGTCGATGAACTGGGCTCGGAAACCCGCGTGATTGCAACCGGTGGACTCGGTGCGCTGATTGGCACCGCTTCCCACTTCATAAAAGAGGTGGACGAATTTCTCACCCTGGAAGGCTTGCGCATCATTTGGGATCGAAATCAGTCCTTCCGCCGTGAAGCCACGCCCAGAGCGGCGAAGGCAACGACGCCCGCCAAGCCTCTCGGAGCAGATGCGAAACCGTGGCCTTCGCCGAAAGCCCCTAAAACAAAATAAGTCAGAACGCAGAGTCGGAATCCAGATTCACCTCTGCAATCTGACCTTTAACCTCTGACCTCGCAAAGCCGTCGTGGAAAATTATTTCAACAAGTCAGTTCTGGAGATAAGTTGTTGAGAATCCATAATGCTTGATTTGAATAAATCAGCGTTAATCGGCGTAGTTGCAGCCGACTGTGCGCCACCCCGTGACTGACTGCCGATCCCCAGTCAAGACGCTTTTAGTCTCCTGCCGCACGACCGGAGTCCCTGCTTCGATGGCGGAAGGTGGGGGGAACGTCTGCCCAGTTGGCCGCCGTCCCGCCGCAGCACCGCTTGTGCTTTCTTTGCGGAGCCGCAGGGACGCATTTCATTCCGACCTTGGGAGCATTGTGCCTCGTTGAAAATTACCTCGCCCACGCGAGACCATCTGCTCCGCTTCCGGCTTCGATCAACTTCACGCCCCAGTCGCCGATCCCTATCGCCGCCACCTGATGGCTGCGGTCACACGACACATAGGCAACTTTACCGTCCGGTCGGATCAGCATCTCTTGAGGAGCCGAGGGCGCACTGATCGTCTTCACCACCTGCAACGTGGGGAGATTGATCACCGCCACAGCATTCGCATCCGGCAACGCCACCAGCAGCCATTTTCCATCCGGGGTGGATGCGGTGCCATATCCTGAGGCGCTCAATGTGATCCAGCGATCAACCTTGTTCGTAGCGGTATCGATTACCGCCAGCCGAGGCTTTTCCTCATCCGAGGTAAACACCCAGCGATTGTCGGGCGAGATTGAGATGCGTTGCAGGTGTTTCGCAACCGGAATCACCGCGAGAGTTTTTCGCCCGGCGAGATCGAGCACCGATACCGTCCCCGGCCCCACGTTGGCGGTGTAGCCTTTGCGCCCGTCCGAACTGATCGCCAGCATGTGGGATTCGGCCTGCCCGGTCGGAACGCTCCCCACAATCTTTAGGGTCAGCGGGTCGATGATGGTTACAGATTTGTCTAGCTCCGTGGTTACATAAAGGAGACCATCTTTCGGCCCCAAAACGGCGCAATGGGGCCTTACGCCATGTCCAAAGTCAATGGTGTGAATTACCTTGCGGTCACTGAGGTCGATCACAGCCAGCGTGCTTCCGTCCGTGCCGGGCCTGCCGACTCCTGAATTGCCGTAGATCGGTACGAATGCTCGTTTGCCATCAGCAGATGCGGCGACCTCGTGCCCCGTCACCCCTCCCTCGGCGACGGTCGCAATCTGCCGGGCAGCATTTGGATCAATGATGCCGAGCGTCCGATCACCTTTATTGGCGACGAGCAGCAGTCCATCCGATGGGGATGAAGGCGAGGAGAAAGCAGCGATCAGCAGGGCTGCGAAAGTGAGTGCCGTCAAGGAAAGAAACCTAGTCATGATCATTCCCTTCGTTATTCTGTTTCAATTTCTCGCGAACTAGTATCGCACTAGGTCGTTTGCGGCAGCACGGTATTCCGGTCGGCTGCCCGGACTGGAGCCGCAGAAAACGCAGATTCGTTTCATGCAGCCCATTCTAAATTTCGGTCCCGGAAAATGAAGGAGACGTACCAGGGGGCTATCTCACGAAAGGGCTCACGCGCTTGGGGTCGTACACAAAATTTACAAGGCCGTCGCGGTAGTCCAATTCCACCTCAAGCTGCCTGAGCACGGCAAACCCGAGAAATCCGGAAACCTCCGTCCCCGTGTGGCGGCTGATGGTGGAGAGATCTAGCGTGACGATGCCTAAGTTCGGCTGCTCAAAGTGTCCGAAACGCAAAGTCGCCTTCTCGGAACTGTAGACCTTATCCACTGCGCCGTTCACACCATGAACCCGCACACGGTCTTCGGAGTTAACCTTGCTGAACTGCCGTCCAGCACGCACCGAGAGAATATTGCTGAACGCCCCGGTGTCGAGTCCGAACAGCATGGATTTCGAATCGTTCACACTAGTTGGCACCAATATGCTGTGGCCAAATCGGAAGACTTTCGTCCAGTCCGCCATTTCAGGCGCAATGTAACGATCTTTGGGCAGGCGTTGTGCTGGTTTCGATATCGGTGCGAGAGTTTTCTGATCCTGCGAAGCGGGCTCGTTCACGCTGTCTTCTTTGCGCTCGGCAATCGCTTGTTCCTCGCCTTCGCTGTTCAGCGACTTCGGGGCAACTACGTCTTCGGAACGCTTCGGCAATGGAGCTAGTTTGAGCCGCATTTCCGGAAGGTCAATGTCGATGAGATATGCCCCGAGCACATCGGCCCCGATCAAACCGTCTTCATCGCCCACTGAACCTTTGTCGCTTACGGCGACCACACAGTCTTGGAATTCCAGCTCGCCGATCCGGATGTGATCCGCGACCGCCGTGTAGCCGCTCTGCAGGCCTTCGTCGCCGATGCCTCCGTAGTGCACCGCAGAGATGCGGGTCAATCCCGCCTTCTCCGCGACCTTGCGGCTCACCATAATCCCGCCCGCTCCGGTATCAAGCAGAAGGTGGACATTCCGGTCATTGAGCTTAACCGACAAGCCTATGCCCCGCATGCGATGTCCGTCCGCCCCATACATCGTCTCCAACTTGGTCTCGGTCTGCTCCACTTTGCTGACCAACCTGCACCCATGAACGGGCTTATCTGCTGTGGCCTTCAGAAACTCCAAATGCTCCGTCATCCACTTTGTTTCTTCTTCATCATCGGGATGGGGGCCGCCGAGGTAGGCCTCCATTGCCGCCAGTCTCTCTTTTCGTGGAAGCATGCTCAACCACGCCCTTTGAACCTCGATATCGTCGGGAGCGATTTCGTGGGCGCTTTGTAGCTGGTCATAGGCTTTGCGGTATAAGGAGTAGGATCGGTACAACCGCGCCAGTCCAAGACAAGCATGCACTTCCTTTGGATTGAGCTTCTTCGCCGTCAGATACGACAACTCCGCGTCCGACATCTGCGCCAGACGAAATTGCACATCTCCCTTCGCTGCCAACAACGCCGCCGTACTTGGCTGCGCGGCCAAGGCGGTATTCACGGCGTCCAACGCCTCATCAATCTTCTGTTGCCGCAACAGTGTCCGCACCAGCCCAACCTGCGCAGGCACCAGCTTCGCATCCGCCTTGAGTAGCGTCTGGTAGCTGGCCTCGGCTTCTGCGAATTTGCCCGCTCGATAAAGCTGGTCAGCAGCCGCAAGCTCCGAATTGATATCTGGAGCCTTGGTGTCATCGCTAAACACGAGTTGCAAAGAGATGAGCAGAACAGCGGCGACGAGGGATGAGCGCACGAAAGAGGACATTAGATTAGGAACTCCGGGTAAGCGGAGCAGCGTAGCACGATTTCGCAATGCTGCGAAGCCGCCCAATGTTCCCTATCAATCGCCAGCGGGTTGTCGAGAATCGCCGCAGCGGTTTTTCGTTTTCATCGGAAGCACCGAGCCCAATGAAGGTCTCTCGATCATCTCTTGGTACTCAGACTGCGGGTTGGATTACAAGTCGGGGAAGTAAGCTCGCCTAGCTGGCGAAAAAGTGCGCCGTGAAAGGCGCTGGACTTTGGCGGGCGGAACTCCCGCCCAGCACCGGTTCGCTCCACCGCCGCTCCGGTTGCCATCGGTTGGGGCGATCCTTTTTCCAGCGGGTTCTCGTGGATCAAGATAAACGTGCTATTGCAGCTTCGCGTACTCAGCTTTGGCCTGCTTCAGGGTGGGGATGTGGGAATCGGCCTCTTTCCAGAATGCTTCGCGATCAGAGTGATTTCCTACTTCGCTTCTTGCAGGAGCACGACATCGGAATCGTAGTGCCCCCGCAGAACAGCAAGGCTTTTGCCGTCCGGTGAAAAGCTCAGCGACCAGATTTGCTCCGACTGCAAGTCGGTGATTGCATGACCCACAGAGCCGTCTACGGGTTGCACCCACACGTTGTCCACGCCGTTTTCCCGATTTGCAAAAGCCACGGACTTCCCGTCAGGAGTGAATTGCACGCCCCCTGAACGGTGAGCAGCGTCGAGCAATCTCGGCTGGCTCTGCGATCCGATCTCAAAGAGGGCAATCTTGACCGCCACTCCCTGCGCTTCAGCTTTGTGAACTGCTGCGGCGAGCGTCTTGCCGTCTGGAGAAACACTCAGTCCGCCCAAGTAATCTTGCGGAGACGCGACTACTGCTTCGGCTTTGCCCGATCCGCCCGGTGAGTGGGGCTCTGCTACCTTCACAACCTCGACCCTAAAAGTGGGTACCAACTCAATCACGGCGATCTACGGTGGCGACTCGGACTTCGCTGGGAGCAAGTCGAAGGCGGCTAAACAGGTAGTGGAGAAAGCTGATTAAGAAGACTATGAACAATCCAATGGAACATGCTCGTTAAGGGGAACTTGTCCGGATGGTAGAGGTCCCTTGTCCCGCCTCGCCGCTGATTCCGCTGGTAACTTCTATGGAACAACCACCTCTGGAGGGCAGTATCGGCCCGTGCTCGACGAAAGTGCGGCCGCGCTTTGGTAGAAAGGAAACAACGGTTCGAGCAAGTCGGCCCTTACCACCGGGATACGGAATGGTGATCGGCATTTCTGGTCAGGTTCCTACAGTCCCGTCCGGCGGCAAGTGGCGACTCATGTTCTCCTACAATCGTGATCTTTTGGCCCTCGTACTCGCTACCACATTCGAAAGCTGGAACGGATGCCGTTCGCCCCTGCCAGGCATGACCGCGAACTAGCATGGCGGCGATACGAGCTGCGCAACATTCGAAAATGAGTTTGGAGCGATGGTGTTGGAACCGCCGGAGTTGACGAAACCCCAGTCCGAGTCGTTGATCAGGTTGTGAATAACTGTATTCCCTGTGCCGGTGCAGTTGAAATCGACGGCCGCTCCACCTTCGCCGGGGTAGAGATCGTTGTGTTCTACATCGTTATCTGTTCCGCCGAGGACAAGAGCCGAGTTGGCAAGCGACACTCTATTTGATAGAACTACGTTGGAGTCTCCCGGCCAGATGCCGATGGTCATGCCGACGATGGTATTGTTTGAGATCGTAAGCCCCGAAGCCGCAGCTATTCCTATCCCATTACCCCCTGATAATCCGGGCTTGTTTGCGATGCTGTTGTCCGAAACCGTTCCCACTCCATAGATGTCAATCCCGTTAATTTGCAGGCTGGTTGAAGGGGAAACCACGACGGCATTCGACGCGACGTTTACGGTGAGGTCGGCATTCCCATTGGTGCGTATGCCCTCTGCGTCGAAATCGTGGATACTACATTTCCGGACAGTGATGGCCTTCTGGCTGGACGTCGTGCTTTCGAGAAAAATCCCAAAACCGTACCCGTTTCCCATCTGATTGTAAGTCGCTACATTTTCCACCGCGCCCGAGGAGTTCTGATAATAGACGCCCTCGAGCCAGCCATTGGTGACGTTGTTATTGCTCCCATTGATCGCGAGGTTGCTGATGTTGACCAGTCCGGTCTCGGTTCCTTGCACCAAAATCTGAAAGTACATCGTTATACCGTTGGTTGGAGAAATTACGCTTTTGGTTAATCCGCCTGAGGGCACAGTCATTGTGGGATTCGCGGCGTTTCCGGTCTGCACCCCACGCAGCGTCAACGGTTGGGTGATCGTAACCTGCTCCGGATAGTTGCCGGGACATATCAGGATAATTGACTCGGAGGCGACAGCCGCTACCGCTTGCGAAATTGTGGAATAGGTTTGTAAGTGGGACAGGCAATTACCGACCACTACGGTCGTCGCCAGTGCTGCCTGAGTAATCAGAAGCGCGAGCGAAGCGGAGATCAAAAGTCTGCGAATGGGCGCTGTTTTCATGGGAATCTCCTTCGGTAAATCTTGACGTGACCTTTTCGGCAGTAAGCCTAGCCAGGGAAGGTGGAGCAAGGCCACGAAGATTATCCTCCCGGCAATGTTGTCGGTCAAACAGCGGGAGCTGAACTCAACGCAGCTCTGGCAGTTGTTCGAGGAGACACTTGCCTTGTTGGGCAGTGGAGGCAGGCGGATTATCGTCAGCCATAGAGCGAAAACTCATCGAGCCCTAACCGCGTCATCATGTGTGGGTAGCGCGTACAGAGACGCGCATAATTCTTTCTGGCCCTAGAGGTCAGGCAAGCGGCATCGATTAGGGGATGTCGGGCTACGATCCACCAGTGGCGGATTTTCTTGCTTATTAGGATTTCTCTAACTTGCGGTCGTGCATTCATGCGTGAATTTTTCCTGCGAGAAAGTCGTTTCACCGCGTTCGCAGCCAGATCAACCACACGCCGCTCCCAAGGTCGGGTTTGAATTTTGCAGTGGCAACAGCAAATTCTCCATGTCGGCGAGTTGAAACAGTCGCCCGGAATGCGCCGCACTCGACTCTAGAATAGGGATCGCATAGTCCGCGAATTGTCCGTGAAGAGTCCTGGAAAGTCCTTTCATTGCGGATTTAGAGGACTGGTTGAGAGCCAGATCACGCTGTCAATAGGTTCCGCGAGTTGCGGGCTGGTTGGCTTGCATCAATGACCCAACTGGATTTAACTTTCAATCGCTGGGCCAACTCGACGGCCGTGAGAATTTCGATTACGCCTTCTAATGACATGAAGTCCAATACCGACGTACTCCGAATTATTTACAGACTGATTGTGCTCCAAATTCAAATAACATAAGCCAGATTTCAAATAGTGTGAATTATTTCAACTACTTCACCGAAATCGAAGAGCACTACCTGCGGCGGCGCGGAACCCATCTGCTGCTTTCGACGCTCGATTGGGCGCTAATCGAGACCTGGAAAAGTGCGGGCGTGCCGCTCGAGGCCGTGCTCCGCGGAGTAGATAACGCATTCGACAAGTACGACCAGCGCCCGCCGACATCAAAAAAGGTGAACAGTCTGGCCTACTGCTCGCAAGCCGTGCTGGCCGCGGCAGAAGACATGAAAGAAGCGGCTATCGGCGCAACCAACCAAGAAAAAACTCGGCCAGGGCCAGGATTTGAAGCGGCGCAGATTGCTGAGTTTCTGCGAGAGAACGCCGACAAACTAGAAAAAGCCAAGCTGCCCGAGCACCCAGGTTTCGCGACCGCAGCCCTGGCGCGCGAGGAAGCCGCCACGTTACGCGATATGGCCCAGACCATCGAGCACAGCGGAAAGCTTCCGCGCCTCGAAGATTTAGAGCGTCGTCTGACAGTGCTGGAAGAAAAGCTGTTCGCGGTAATGATGGCAGCGACTGCCGACGAAGATCTAGTAAATGTTCGTGCGGAGGCCGATCGCGATATCGCGCCCTACCGTCGTAACATGACAGCGACGCAGGTCGAACAACTCCACAAACAGTACGTCCACAAACGCCTGCTGGAGCGCAGCGGCGCGCCGCGGCTGAGCTTGTTCTACATGCATTAGTTTTAGTGTGGAGCGGACACTCCTGTCCGCTTGCCGACGGCTCCGCGATTTCAAGGCAAGGTTGTTGGCAGGAAAGTACCTCACGCCGCGCGGCCTGCAGCGCGCCACGCTACACTGAATCCTTGCAGCTCTCCATAGAAAAACTGATCTACGGCGGCGATGGCCTCGCGCGCACGCCCGCCGGCGCGGATGGCCGCTCCATGGCGGTGTTCGTGCCCTTTGTACTACCGGGCGAAAAAATTGAAGCCGACATTCGCCGAGAAAAACCCGGCTTCGCGCGCGGCGCACTCACACGCTTGATCGAAGCATCGCCCAACCGCATCGAGGCTCGTTGTCCCTACTTCCGCCAATGCGGCGGATGCCATTACCAGCACATTCCCTACAAGCAGCAGATGCAATTCAAAGCCGGCATTCTGCGCGAAACACTGCAACGGATCGCAAAAATCGAGCTGCCCTCCGACATCTGCCTGCATGCCTCTCCTCCATGGAATTACCGCAATCGCACACGCCTACAACTGCGGATTGCGCCCGAATTCGCGCTGGGATACTTTCGCTTTGGCTCGCACGAAGTCCTTCCCATCCACGAATGTCCCATCAGTTCGCCACTGATTAATCGCGCGATAACACGAGTACTCGAACTTGGCGGGTTGAATTGCCCGGCCGCGGTGGAAGAGATCGAACTTTTTGCCGATGCAGCCGACGAGCACCTGCTAGCCTGGGCGTTCTGCGGACGTGACACCGACCGGACGGATTTGTTGCGCTGGGCCGAATCGCTCCAAGGCAAGCTCTCAGAAATAAGCGGCATCACGTTCTTCTCTTCGCGCCGATCTTCAGAGCAACGATCCGACGACGACCCGACCTATGCAGAACCACTGGCGCATTCGGGCGCCAAGTCAATTCGCTATCAGACGAAGGACTACGAATATCAAGTCAGCGCGGGAGCTTTCTTTCAGGTGAACCGCTATCTGATCGACGAGCTTATTTCAGTCGTAACCGGCAATGCGACCGGCGACGTTGCCCTCGACCTCTTCGCCGGTGTGGGTTTGTTTTCCGTCCCTTTGGCGGAAAAGTTTCATCATATATTTAGTGTAGAGGCGTCACGTACATCCCACGCGGATTTTGTGCACAATGCTCCTGCGAACGTGAAAGCGGTCGTTGCGCGAACCGAGGATTTTCTGAAGACCGATTATCCGAAGAGCGACTATCGGAGGAGCGACTATCCGAAAAACCGTCTGGTGCGACAAAGGCCCGACTTGGTCGTCTTAGACCCTCCCCGCACCGGTGCCGGCAAGGCGGTAATCGCTTCTCTGGTGGAACTCGGAGCCCCGCGCGTGCGCTATGTTTCCTGCGATCCGGCGACGCTGGCCCGGGATATCGCGGTTTTGCTGGCAGCCGGCTATCGCATTGAGGAAGCACACTTGTTCGATCTCTTTCCGGAGACGTTTCATATCGAATCGGTGATCCTCCTCGAACGCTGACCGCTCTCACCTTCGCTCAGTTCATCCTGGAATGCGAGTGAGGAAGGGCCGCCGCTCGGCTTGCGACCATTCATCCTCGCTACGCCGTCATCTTAGTGGGCGCGCGCAATGTCTACGGACATCCCCGCTTCGAGGTGTTGCGGCGACTGCAGCAAGCAGGCGTAAGAACATATCGAACTGATAAGGAGGGCGCGGCAAGCTTCTATCTTGACGGCAAATCGGTGACCGCCGACGCAGTGCTCCTCCACTAAATCAATCCCTCAGCCCGCGAGGTCGGCGGTCTCGTCGTCGAGGGGCGGTAATTTTCGATAGTCCTCGATAATCTTTTCCGCTTCCGGCGCGTCTTCTTCACGCACCAGAATCACCGTTCCGCCGACTCCAGGAAATGCGTCCTGCACCGCGTCAATGGATTTCATGTCCGAGTCGATACCGTTGGATTCAAGCAAGCCCCGCACCACAATAGCTTCGGTTTCTTGCTCGGTGTCGAAAACCTTTACCAGCCTTTCGTTGGGATCGGGCTGGGGATCGGGTTGAGGCGTGGAGTTGATAGGTTCTGGCATGCGCCCTCCATAAAAACGTCAGTTGACAGATTACGGCAGTCACCACGCCTCTGTCTTGTCGGTCACAGAAGTGTACGGCCAAGGGAAGCTTGATTCGCGCCCAAAAGCTGGCACAATGGCATGTAGGGCGATACCGTAGGGCGACAACGCGAAGAACGCACTCTACATCCAAATTCAAGAGGAACGACGCGGCATGGAGATGCAACCAGCCAGCCAGTTCGGCGGCGAACATAACGAACCCTTGGACGAGGCGCGCCGACTTCGCCGCCTGCAAGTCATGATGAGCATGGTCATGTCGGTCATCAGCCAGGATCCCGACCTCACGCTCGAAGAGGCAGCCGAGATCGCAGCCAACGCCCGCCGGGCCGCTCTCAGCATGTTCCCCGATAAAGAGCTAGCCTACGATATCCTCTATCGACCGCGCCTTCAGCGCTTGATGAATGAGCGCTTCCGCCTGCAATAGCCTTATTCAACGCCCCTGCGCCTCTTACCAGTTTGGGTCAAAACTGCGTTTCCCTGATTGACAGTGGCTCGGGGCACGATAAGCTTGAGAACGGTTCCAGGACGCCCGAGGTCATCATTCATGCGTAAAACCGCGTATGGCAGGTTGTTCTTTACAATACTGTCTTTCGCATTTCTCTGCGCAGCGGCATGCGCGCAGGATCCCCTTAAAGTCGAGCCCTCGCATTACAAGCTGGCTTTCGAAAATGAGTACGTGCAAGTAGTCAACGTCCACTATGGCCCGCACGAGAAATCATCCCTGCATGCTCATATGGGAGGCGTCGTTGTCGTGCTCACGGCCGGCCATCTCCAGTTCACGGATGAAAATGGCAAGACCCACGAGGTATTTGCCAAGCCCGGCGAGGCCCGCTGGTATCCGCCCTTCAAGCACAAAGTAGAAAACCTCGGCGACAGTTCCTACAACGCGGTTTATATTGGAATCAAGAACAAGCACCTGGCCACCGAAATCAGCCGAAACGCCGGGAAACCGCAAATGGACGAGCAGACGCAGAAGTTAGTGGCCGAGGCCCTCGTCGCCGCGATGAAGTAACTGTCTTGCGCCCCATCAGCTTGAGGGCCTTGGGATTCTCCTCGCCTTGACCACACCTCGACGCGCCCACTAAACTCCAACCGGGGTGTTCCCATGCGCAAACTCATCTGGTTCTTTTCTATCGCTCTCGCATTCTCCGCAGCCGCAGTTGCCGACGAAGGCCAGCACGGCGAACTAACCCAGCAACAGCTCGGCACCGTGCACTTCCTCGTGTCTTGCACTCCCGACGCACAGAAGACCTTCGAAAAGGGCGTCGCCCTCCTCCATTCGTTCTGGTACGAAGAGGCGGAAAAAACCTTCCTCGACGCCGCAAAGCAGGATCCGAAGTGTGCCATGGCGCACTGGGGCGAGGCCATGAGCATGTGGCACCAACTCTGGGATCAGCCCAATTCCGCCCGTATCCACCAGGCCTCGGCAGAGCTGAGAACTGCCGACCAACTGAGCGCCGGCACGACCGTCCGCGAGCGTGATTACATCCAGGCCCTCCACGCCTTTTATGCCAACAGTGCAACCGCCGATCACCACGCCCGTGCTCGCGCCTATTGCGCCGCCATGGAAAAGGTCTATCAGAAATATCCGGACGACCACGAGGCTGCAGCGTTCTATGCGCTTTCCCTCCTCGCCTCCGAACCTGAGAACGACACTACTTTTGCCAATCGCAAGCAAGCCGGCGCGATTCTCGAAAAGCTCTTCGCCGAAGAACCCAATCATCCCGGTATCGCCCACTACCTGATCCACGCCTACGACAAGCCGCAACTGGCCGAACTCGGCCTGCCCGCAGCGCGCCGCTACGCGCAGATCGCGCCCTTCGCGCCCCACGCCGTCCACATGCCGTCGCACATCTTCGCGCGCGTCGGCGATTGGCCCGACTCGATCCAATCGAACCTCGCCTCCATCGCCGCCACCCGCAAGGCTTCCGAGATGCACATGGGTGGTGAAGGCCACCAGTTCCACGCCATGGATTTTCTAATCTACGCCTATCTGCAAAGCGGGCGCGAGACAGACGCTATCAAAGTGATCGAAGAAGTGAAGACCATGCCAGCGATGCACATGGGCGGCATGGATCGCGACATGCAAGCCTTTGCCATGTCGAAATTCGATGCGATGTACGACATCGAGCTACATCGTTGGTCGGAGGCGGTAGCATTGCCCGTGATCGCCAAGGCCTATCCCGCCGACCGCGCCTACACCTACTGGGCAAAGGCCATCGGATGCGCGCGCAGCGGCGACCTGCCCGGCGCCAAGAAAAACCTGGGCGAAATCGCCGCAATTCACAAAGGCTATGTAACCAGCAAGAAAACTTACGAGGCTGAAGGGACTGACATTTTGTACGAGGAGGCATCTTCCTGGGTTTTGCACGCCGAAGGTAAAGACGATCAGGCAACCGCGATGCTTCGTAAAGAAGCAGATCACGAAGACGCCGTCGGCGAAGAGCAGACCTCGATGCCGGCCCGCGAGATGCTGGCCGACATGCTCATAGGAATGAAGCGTCCCGATCAGGCGCTGGCCGAATACAAAGAAGATTTGAAATTCAATCCGAAGCGCTTCAACGGCCTCTATGGCGCGGCCCAGGCATCCGAAATGGCAGGCCAAGCCTCGCAAGCCGCCGAGTATTACGCCGTGCTGGTCAAGACTTGTGAAGGCTCAAACTCGCCGCGACCCGAGCTTGCAAAAGCGAAGCAGGCGGTGTTAGCGCAGAGGTAGAGAAGGCGAATTGTGTGATCCGTCTGTTGGAAATTATGGTCGGGAAATCATGTGCGGATTTTGCCGATTACAAATTACAAATCACCCATTACCAATTTACTTGTCGATCCGCTGCAACCGAAAAAGCAACGTGCCCCATCCGAGCTTCGCGCGCATTTGCACCGGAATGTGATTCGCGTCGTCCGTAAACCACGCCCACACCTTGCCTTTGGATTTCAACGAGCCGGAGGTCGCTTCCGCCGAAACCAGCACGGTTGAAAATGTGCCCGCCGGCACTTTCACCTGCTCGCGCTTCTCAACCGTCGCGCGCACAATCGCTGTCTTCCCATCGCTGACCGGGAACTCGTAAGTCGCACCCATTTGCAGCGGCAGCGATTGCACATAATAAAAGCCTGTGATCACATCGGTCGCGCAGCTGTCCAGATCGTTTTCGACATGCTTGGTTTCGCCCGTCTTCAGATTCTTTTCGTCGAGCGTGCTTTTCTTGCCTGCGTAATCGAAGTGGATCGAAGTCTCACGCCTATGCACGCCTTCCTCGCTGTGCTTGAAGATCGAGAGCGAGCAGAACGTGCGCGGATCGAAGCGCGATTCGAAGTGATCGTGAACCGGAAAGATAACGTTGACGACGCCCAAAGATTCGGCGGTCGCGGTGACCTTGCGTTCGTTTCCGGCGACGTCCATCCTCACCACGCCCGTCCCGGCAGTGATCAGATGCCACTCCGCCGCATAAACATAACTACGCCCATCAGGAAACGAATAGTTGGGCCGTGGAGGCTCGACCCGAACTGGCGCGGCGCCAATCGATGCTTGTGCCTGTCCCGCGCTCCGCCCCTGTTGCGCCGGCAATCCAACCACCAGCAAAAGAAGCAGCGAAACTAACCCGGAAAGGGAAGAGCACGACTTAAGTGGTTCAAACGGCGCTAAAATGCCGGGCTTTAGCCCCTGAGGTAAACGACGCATGCTTCAAGGCAGACTACCACACCAGCTTCGCCACCAGAATCGCCAGCACCACCGCGCACCCGACGCTCGCCTGATATTCGCGATGTTTCCAATAGCGCGCGGAAGAGTACGCACTCTGCATTCCGCCATAGGGCGAAAACCGCGGCCACAAGCGCGGCACGTTCCGCGCGTAGTCCTCATATTCGGGAAACACCTGGCGCAGGTAACGCTCTTCTCCCGCAATGACCGGAATATAAATGACCGCAAACATCAGCAGCATGATCGCGACAATCCACCAGCTTCGCGCCGCGATGGCAAACCCGGCAGCCAGTATCAGCGAGCCGAGATACAAAGGATTCCGCGTATAGGCATAGGGCCCGCTGATGGTCAGCTGCCTGTCTTTCTGCACATGGCCGGAAGCCAGTCCGCGCAACACCAAGCCCGGGATCAGCAGCAATCCTCCAACCCCTAGCGACGTCGTAGTTGGCCGCGCCAACCATACATAAACAACGGCAAAAACAAACCCCAGTGGCACGCGGATGCGCCGCGCCACTCGCGACCATGTGCTGACAGCTGGCGGCGGGGATTGCGCTGCGGATTGTGAAACTTCACTCACCGATTCGGGCAATGCTAAGAATTCGCGACGCGAAACTCCACATCGCTTCATTTCACAACGCGAGGCTCTGCAAAGCGATCTCGCAGCAGCTTCCGCGCGGCCGACACAACTTCTTCGACCGTAATCTCAAGCAAACCTTGCTCCGGCTCCCGATGCCGCGTGTGATCAGTCTGGCTCATCGCGCTGCGAAGCACAATCGATCGCGTCCCCAAAGGCCCGTTGCGCGCCGGATTCGTCGGACCAAAAATTGCCACCACTGGAATCTTCAACGCCGCCGCCAGGTGCATGGGACCGGTATCCCCGCCGATGAAAAGCCGCGCCCGGCGCGTCAGAGCGATCAATTCAGAAATCGAACATGAAATCTTTCGCGCCGCCCCTTCGCTCGCAGTTTCAACCGCCGCCGCCAACTCTTCTTCGCGCGGCCCGTAGTTAATCAGCGAACGCAATCCATCCTTCGCGAGTTCCTTCGCCACCTGCCCATAGCGCTCGACCGGCCACATCTTCGCACCCCACCCCGCCCCGGGATTAAGAATCGCAAAGTCATTGCCATCCGCGACAAGCGCAGTAATCTTTTTCTCCGCGTCCGGGTCCACCGGAAACTCAACTTGAATTTGCGCCGCTCCTGTTGCAGTCCCCGCATTGGACGAGTCTTTCGTTGTCGCGGTCCCACTTGAGATCACTGTGTCAGCCAGCGCCACCGCTTGTTCCACGACATGAGTGCCATTCGTATTCAATGCGATTCTTCGCGTGTAAAACATGCTGGCCGCATTCTCGCGCGGCTGAGCCTCTCCGTAAACAATCGCCGCACTCGACCAGCGTGCCAGCAAAGCCGAGCGCACCGCACCCTGGAAATCAATTGCGCCGTCATACCGAATTCCGCGCAAGTCACTCAGGCCGACAGCCATCCGCTGCCAGGTGTTGAACGAAAACGGCGACCGGCGCCATTCCACCGTGTTGACCGTATGGATGCGATCGACCAGTGGGCGCTGCAGCGAGCGCGGTCCCGAGCGCGGATAGCGCAGTGTGCACAACAATTCCGCCCAGCGCTCCTCAACCAGCCATCCCAAAGTAATGTCAGGAAAAGCCTGACGCAGCGCGGCCGCCGCGGGCAAAGTGTGAATAATATCGCCCATGGCGCTGAGCCGGACAATAAGCAGGCTATTCAATCGCGGCGTAACTGAGTGGTGAGATGACAGGCCGGTCGTTCCGATCGTCTGGCCCATCGTCAAGCCCGCCATGCCGGTCGCCAACCGCGTCGTCTCACGATTTCCGCGGTCCCTGCCGCGAACGCAAAATGATCTCGCTGGCCGAGTGATCCTTAGGATCTCCAACAATCACCACGCGCCCTCCGCAGGCTTCGACCTCGTCGCGCTCAGGAACACTCTCCACCGTATAGTCTGTCCCTTTAGCATGAAAATCCGGACGGATTTCACGAATGATGGCGCGCACGTCCTTCTCTGAGAAGACGACGACGGCATCCACAGCCGCCAGCGCCGCCAGAATTTCCGCGCGTTCTTCCGCGGGCATCACCGGCCGCCCCTCCCCCTTTAACGCTCTTACGGAAGCGTCGTCATTCACCGCGACAACCAATTTGCCGCCAAGTTCACCCGCCGCGTGCAAATAGCGTATATGCCCGACGTGCAGCACATCGAAGCCCCCATTTGCCAGCGTCACGCGATCGCCCGCGCGCCGCCATTCCGCCACACGTTGGCGAAGCTCATCGCGCGAAACAATTTTCTGCTGAAGTGAGGCGCTCAATGGAATCGTGTTGATGTTCTTCGCCAGTGTCCGTTCCCACCATGAATACGAATTGTCATCTTGAGGGAAGTGACAAACCTATGCATTCGCTGACATCGCGGAAATGATAGGTCGTTCGCTTCGCGCCGGATCACAGTCTAGTTATGCCACGAACTTGCTCGCCTCTAGTGCTCGCGCGCCGCCGGCGGCCTCTTATCAAGCGCCCCCAATAATTCCTGCTGGCTCACGGTCGCCGTTCCGCGCTTCATCACCACGATGCCGCCCGCGTAGTTCGCCAGGTGTGCGGCCTCTTCCGCGGTTGCGCCCGCCGCCAGAGCCGCCGTAAACGTCGCCACCACCGTATCGCCCGCCCCCGTTACGTCGGCCACCTCATCGCTGCCGTAGATCGGAATATCCACCGGCTTGTGGCGTCGCGGAAAAACCACCATGCCATCCTTGCCACGCGTAATCAGCAGCGATTCCAGATTCATCGTGCCCGCGATCTGATCTCCCGCCGCCAGCAAGCGTTCCCAATCCTCGCCGATGCGTATGCCGAGAACCTCTTCCACCTCCGACTCATTCGGAGTGGCCGCCGTAATCCCCGTAAACTCCAGCATGCGATGCCGCGAGTCGAGCGTCACTGGAACCCTCTCGATCCCACGCTTCTCCCGAACCACATTCAGCAGAGTCGGCGTGGCTGCGCCATATCCATAATCGGAAACCAGCAGCGCATCCGATGCCCGCACATATTCGCGGGCCGAAAGAACGAGCTCGCGCCGCAAATGCGCGTTCGGACCTTCCGTGGGCTCGCGGTCAAGGCGCACCACCTGTTGTCCGGCAGTGTGCGCAAATCCCGCCAGGATGCGCGTCTTGGTCACCGTAGTGAAGCTCCTGTCCTTAAAAACACCGCTGACCGGAATCCGTTTGTGGCGAAATGCGCGCAGGAGAAGCTTCCCCGCCTCGTCGTCGCCCACCACTCCCACCGGCAACACGTTCACTCCCAGGTCGGCGAGATTGTAGATGGCGTTCGCTCCGCCGCCCGGAACCACCTTGCGATCATGATGCTTCAAAATCAGCACCGGCGCTTCCCGCGAAACGCGCGAAATCTCGCCGAACACAAACTCGTCGGCAACCAGATCGGCAAGCACGGTCACAGTGAGCTTCGGGAAAGATTCGACAATCTTCCGCAGGCGATCGTTTTCTTTAATATGTTTTGTCATCAATATGTCTAGTCATCATGTTTTGTCATCAAAGTCTGGTCACGTCATGCAACTCAAGATTTTCTCACGAGCGGACCTTCCGTTCCGCAATAGTAGTGAAAATCGTATCCACCATATCCGCAGGATGGTCGAGCGTGACGCTGAGAGTTGCGATCGTAAGTGGCTTGAGCTCCTCACGCAACGATGATGACTCCAGGTTGATCGCGTCCTTTTCCGTCGTCACGAAGCCACCAGCGCCAAGTTTGCTGCGCAGGGCAATTAGCCGCTCCACGTCCTTTCTGTCGTAAGCATGATGGTCGCGAAACTCGACCTCCGCGGCCGGCACAATTCCCGCCCCACGCACCTGCTCAAAGAACTGCTCCGGCCGCGCGATGCCGCAGAAAACAATCGCCGCAGCAGGCGAGTCAGCGGCGGCAAGCTTCCGCTCCATTCGCCATACCGGCTTTTGCCGAAGCGCCCAATGATCAATCCGCAATCCCGCAGGCAGCACGACCGCGTCGGCGCGCTCCAGAGACGCCAGTGGCTCCCGCAATCGCCCCAACGGCAGCAGCGTGTCCGCGAAATCGCTCTCGGTCATCAGCACAAGGTCGAAATCACGAAACAGAGACCGATGCTGGAACCCATCATCGAGAACGTGCAATTGCGAATCAAATTTCTCCTCGGCGACCCGCCCCGCCGCATAACGGCTTTCACCAACAATCACCGGAACGCCCAACCTGCGCGCAATCAGCAGCGGCTCATCTCCGAAGTCGGCCGCCTTCCCCTTAGTTTCGACGGGCAAAACACCACGACTCCCGCGCCCATAGCCCCGTGAGAGCACATCAAACCGAATACCTCGTGCCTTCAACAATTCGCCGAGCGCCATGACAAACGGAGTCTTCCCCGATCCACCCGCCGACAAATTCCCCACGCTGATGACCGGCTGCTTCAGCCGACGCGATGACAGCACCCCGCGATCAAAGAGCGCATTTCGTAAACCTGCGACACCGCCATAAAGCCCGCTCAGCGGATTCACGATCGCGCTCCCATCAGCTCCATCAAGGCCGCCACCGTCCGCGCGGCCGCGCCGCGCTGCGATTCCAACGCCGCCAGCGCGTTTCGGCCAAGCGTCATGCGCTCCTCATCGTGTTCGATCAACTCCATCAAGACCAGCGGCAGCTCCGCCAGTCCCACAATGCGTACCGCATTGCGCAGCGCAAAAAAATTAACCACGTCGCGAAAATTTTCGTAATGGTTGCCCGTCACAATAGCCACACCATAAAGCGCGGGCTCAATAATATTGTGGCCGCCGCGCGGCACCAGACTCCCGCCAACGAACGCAACCGTAGCCAGTGAATAAATCGCGGCCAACTCTCCGATTGTGTCGACCAGCAGCACTCCACCTGTAAGCGCCTCGCCGCTCCACAAGGAACGCCTCCACATCCGAAAACCGAGTTGCTCAACCAACGCCGCCACCTCGTCAAAGCGCTCCGGATGCCGCGGCGCAAGAATCATCACCGCCTTCGGATGATTGACCAGAATATTGCGAAACGCCGAAAGCAGAGATCCTTCTTCATCCTCGAGCGTGCTGCCGCAAACCAGCACCGGGCTGGCAGCCGAGCGCTCGAAATCATCCCGCAAACTGGCAACGATCTCCGGCACCGGCGGCGGTTCAACATCGAATTTCAAGTTGCCCGTCACAGCGATCTTCGTTTCGTATGCGCCAATCTCGATCAAGCGCCGTTTGTCTTCCTCAGTCTGAGCAAGAAAACAGTCAACGTTTCTCAGAGTCGCCTCCAGTAACCGCGGCAGCCAAAATCGAAAGCGCTTATAGCTCGGAAACGAGCGGTCAGAAATTCGACAGTTGATGACCGCGATGCGCGCCCCGCCGCGCCTGGCCAGCCGCAGAAAATTCGGCCAGAATTCGGTTTCCGCGACCACAACGAGTTCCGGACGCAACGTATCGAGATAAGGCCGAATCGCCAACCCGAAGTCGAGAGGAAAATAAAAAACATTTTCCGCGCCGAACCGTTTCGCTGCCAGTTTTTGCCCCGTGCTGGTTGTCGTGGAAACGAGCACGCGGTACGACGGGAATTTCAGCCGCAGCGCCGCAACCACCGCGCTCGAAGCAATGACCTCTCCCACCGAAACCGCATGAACCCAGATCGTGCGCTGCGCGCCGCGAGCAACCAGCGTGGGCGGCACGGCGCCGAATCGCTGGCGCAGCCCCGCCCGATACTTGCCGTGCCGCATCATCTGGAGCAGCCAGTAGGGCAGCGTCACCATCAGAAAAAGAGCGGCCAGCGCACTGTAGAGCGCATACATGAAAGAAGTCCCATTCTAAATGCCCGGCCGAAATCCTATATTTCGCAGGACAGGACAGCAGCGCTCGCACTGATCGCATCCAACAATCTGACATCCTATAATTCATTTATGCCGAGCACAGGCAAGCTCGCGGTGATTTGTGCTGTTGTGCTGCTTGGCGTTTTGGGCGCGCTAGCGTCGAAAGAGTTTGTAATGCCCACCGCGCAACCCGCCCGCGCCTACCCGGCGCACGACGACCACCCCACGGAAAAGGTCGTGGTCGCCGTCGATCCTTACGACATCGAAGACAAAGCCTCCATCTTCACGGTGAATTATCGCAACAACGGCTACCTGCCTGTATTTTTCGTCATCACCAACGACGGCGATCAACCCGTCTCGCTCGTCGACATGAAAGCACAGCTGAACACGAAAGATCGCAGCAAGCTGCTTCCTTCAACCACAGACGAAGTGGTCCGCCGTCTTTCGCATCCTTCACGAAACGATGGGCAAATAACGTTGCCAATTCCACTCCCCAAAAAAGAAGTCAAAGGCGGCGTGAGCCGCAAGACCTGGGATGAAATCGACCGCGCTCAATTCGGCGCCAAAGCAGTCGAACCCCACTCCACCGTGCGCGGTTTTCTTTTTTTTGATATTCAAGACATTGCAAACCCCCTCCCCGGAGCCAGTTTCTACCTCATGGGAGTGCGCGACGGGAAAGGCAACGAACTGATGTATTTCGAAATCCCCATGGAAAAATATCTAAGCGCACCCGAAGCGATACCAGGAACGAAGGCGCCATAGCCACCAGAACTTTCCAACCCCTAATCCTCTATAATCTCCCCACATGGCGACCACTCCAGCCATCTCCAAAGATCCGCTCGCCAAGTACGAGCCCGTCATCGGACTCGAAGTTCACGTACAACTCTTGACCGAGTCGAAGATATTTTGCTCCTGCTCGACTCGATTTGGCGATCCTCCGAACACCAACGTCTGCCCCGTCTGTCTAGGCCTTCCAGGAGCTTTACCCGTCCTCAATCGCAAGGCAGTCGAATTCGCAACTCTGGCGGCGATGGCCCTGCAATGCCGCATCAACGACGTTTCCATCTTCGCGCGCAAGAATTATTTCTACCCCGACCTGCCCAAGGGCTACCAGATTTCGCAATACGACAAGCCGCTCGCCGAATTTGGATTCATCGACATCGATGTAACCGAAAATAAGGCGAGCAGCAAAAAGAAAATCGGCATCACCCGCCTTCACCTTGAAGAGGACGCCGGCAAAAGTCTCCATGACGGCTTCGCCGATTCCGCCCACAAAACCGCCATCGATCTCAACCGCACCGGAGTCCCCCTCACCGAGATCGTCAGCGAACCCGACATGCGCTCGCCCGAAGAAGCCTACGAATACCTCACGCGCCTGAAGGAAATCATCCTTTACACCGGTGTCAGCGACTGCAACATGGAAGAAGGTTCGCTACGCTGCGACGCCAACATCAGCGTCCGCCCGCGCGGCCAAAAAGAATTCGGCACCAAGACCGAAGTCAAGAACGTCAATTCCTTCCGCTTCATCAAGCAGGCGCTCGAATACGAGATCGAGCGCCACATCGAAATCCTCGAAGGCGGCGGCCGAATCACACAGGAGACGCGCCTCTACAACTCGCATGAAGGCAAGACCTATGCCATGCGTTCGAAAGAACAGGCGCACGACTATCGCTATTTTCCCGAACCCGACCTGCTTCCGCTCGTGGTCGATGAAAAATGGCAAGGCGCAATCCGCGCCACCCTGCCCGAACTTCCCGAAGCACGCCGTCAGCGCATGATGCGCGAATACGGTATCACCGCCGGCGACGCCCACACCCTGACCTTGACGCGAGCGCTGGCCGATCAGTTCGAGTCAGCCGCCCGCACCGCCAAAAATCCCAGGCGCGTGGCCAACCTCGTGCAGAGCGAATTACTCGGACGCCTCAAAGCGCAAGGCCTCGAACTCGATCAATCGCCGATTTCGATGGCTGGAGTTACTGCGTCGGCCGATCTCGTAGATTCCGGAGCAATCTCCGGCAAGATGTTGAAAGACCTCTACGATCTCAGCTTCGAGCGCAAGCAAGATTTCTCCGCCGTTTACGAAGCCGAGGGCCGCCCCGAGCAATCGCACGACACCTCGGCTCTCGAGAAACTCGCCGACGAATTAATCGCCGTCAACCCAAAGCAGGTCGAGCAATATCGCGCCGGCAAGAAAACGATGATCGGATTTTTCGTAGGCCAGATGATGAAGGCCTCGAAGGGGCAAGCCAATCCACAGTTAGTGAACGAAGTCTTAACCAAGAAACTGGAAGGCTGAACCGGCTTAGGAACCTCTGATTAAGTTAGCTCCCGCGGACAGCTTTGAAAGGGCGCAGCTTTAGCCATGCCGTTAGAGCCCCCTTGGCAAGCGGCTTTCAGCCGCTGAGGGTCGCTCTACTTTGCCGCGCCCAAATCCTTCAGCACTTCCTCCGCATAATAATCCGTGATCTTGGCATCGTCGCGCAGCGTCTCGTAATACGCCGCCTTCAACAACTGCTCTCGCCGATCGCGCAATTGCTGCCGTATCGCCTGCTGCACCCGCGGATCATTCAAATCCCTCTGCCCCGCTGGCTCTTTCGAAATCAACTTCACAATCAAATAACCCACGGTTTGATGATTCGTCGGATTGATCACCGGAATCACCGGCGTATATTGCCCCGGCTTGAGCTTCATCACCGCATCGCGCGTCAAAGGATCGGCGTTTTTCAGCGCCGATTCCGGCGCCATTCCCAAGTCTCCGCCGTTGTTGCTGGTCTCCGGATCTTCGGAATAATTCATCGCCAGCGTCGCATAATCGTCGCCACTATCGAGGCGATTTGAAATCATCTGAATTTTCTTCCGCGCCTCCGCATCATTCTGCGCCTTGCTGTTTTGCAGATTGTGCACCTGCCCGTTCCCCGTACTTGACACCATGATCTTCGCCAGATGGTACTGCGCTTCGATCAGATTAAACTCGGCCTTGTGCTCGTTGTAGTAACTCGAAACATCCGTATCGGTGATGTTGATGCGCGAGGTAATTTCTTTGTTGAGCACCTTGTCGCGCGTCAGCGAGCGCCGCAGGTCGCGCTTGAAATCATCGAGCGAAATTTTCTTGTCCTGCAATCGCTTGTTGAATTCCTCCGCCGTATAAGGCGACTTGATCTCGTTCAGCTTGCGGTCCACTTCTTCATCCGTAGCCAGCAGGCCCAGCTTCTCCGCCCGCTGCATCAGAATTTCCGTCTCGATCAGCTCATTCAGAATGCTCAGCCGCAGGCTCACCGCCTGCTCGCCCGTCGGCTGCTGATCGGACCCGGACGTCTGGTTGGCGTAGTATTTATCAACTTCGGTGCGATAAATCTTGCGCCCATTTACCGACGCCATCACGTCGCCACCGCTGCTGCTGCGATTGCAAGCCGTTAGCCCGACCAGCAAACACGCGCTAATTATGACCAGCACCGCGTGCTCAAGAAAGTTACGATTTTTCAAGCTAGTCCCTCCGCCACACGTGGCGAGTTAATCTCAAAAGAAATGTTATCCGCAATTTACAGCTGATAGTCCGCGACTGAGTTGCCCGGCTTCAATTAAGAATTAGCAACCAAAAATTACTAATCGCAAATTCAATTCTTGTGCCCGGGCGGCGCAACCCCCGCATCCTTCAATGCCTGGTCCAGCGCCAGCCGCACCTCGTCTTCGGGTACGGCTCCGTCCAGCTTTTGTCCATTCACATACATCGTCGGCGTCGCCTCCACGCCAATCGTGTCGCCCTCGTGCATCGACGCCCGCACCGCTCTTTCATCCTGCAGCTTGACGCAAGCCTGTAACTTCGAAACGTCGAGATTATGCTTTTGCCCCTGCAACGTCGCGAGCTTGTCGAGTTCCGCATTCTGGCCTTCGCTGCCCTTGGCATCGCTCACCACCCCCTGATTGCCATGCAGGTAGTCGGCGTAATCCCAATAGGCATCGTTGTTTTGCGCGGCCAGGCAATTGGCGTCGACCGCCGCATGCACCGCCCACGGGTGAATCTCTTCCAGCGGAAAATCCTTGTAGATGAAAAGAACGCGATCGCCGTATTCCTTGAACAGCCCTGGGAAAAGCGTCGTGTGCATGCGCGCACAAAACGGACACTCGAAATCGTCGTAGTTGACGACCGTCACCTTGGCATCTTTATTGCCGCGCGTGGGCCGCCCGCTCACATCAATCTTCTTCATCATCTCGGTATACGGATCGACGCCGAGATCGAGCTTAGTCATGCGCAACAGCGTCTTGTGATCGTGCGCCAACAGAAACTCGAAATCCTGCTTCTTGGTCGAACTCGAAAACGTAACCGTCAGCGCATCATAGTTCGGGAACTCGCTCGCCCGCAGCGGCCCCAGCGTCACCTTTACGTCCGGAGGAAGCTGATACTGCGCCCGCACATGCCGCTCAATCGCCTTGGTAAGATCCAAAGAAGCGTTGGGAGATGTAGGAGAAGAATTACTGGTAGAAGGAGGAGCCTGCGCCGAGCAGCCCAGACAAATCAGCAGAAGAACCAGAAACGCGCGCCGCACAATCATGAATCGAAGCCACCTGTACATGAGCAAATCGCTTGATTATCTCACGTCATCAAGCGTTGCCGCAGATGAGAGAGGCGTTTCGTAGCGTGCGCCTTCAGACCGTAGCCTGGAAAATTTTGAACTACGGCGAAAGCATTCCTTTGTGTATCGAGTGACCTCTGTGGTTAATGACTACGCACACTACACCATGACGGGCGCTTGCGGCGCCCGGCTCGGCACGGAATGACAGAGAATTTTCACGCGGGCCGCCGCAGCAACTCATCAGCGCTGAGCAACTGATTCATCGATCCAGAGCGGAATCCCTCCAAATCGAGCGTCACGAATTTAAATCCTAGCTGCTTAAAGACGGACGTGAACTCGCGCGCCATCTCCGCCGTCAAAGCGCGCGGCAGTTCCTCGCGCGCAATCTCAATGCGCACGATTTCTCCATGATGCCGCACCCGCATTTGCCTGAACCCCATCGCTCGCAGCGCATCTTCCCCCCGCTCGATAACGCTGAGCGCCTCCGGAGTAACCGCGCGCCCATACTCCACGCGCGAAGACAGACACGCCGAGGCCGGCTTGTCCCACACTCGCAACTCCGCTCGCCGCGCCAGTTCCCGTATCTCCGCCTTGTTTAATCCCGCCTCGAGCAGCGGAGCAAGAACATGATGCTGTCGAGCTGCCTCCTGACCCGGACGAAAATCGCCAGCGTCGTCGGTGTTGACTCCATAAGCAATCGCGTCGAACCCGCGCGCCTCGCGGTAGCGCTCCAGCACAGTGAATAATTCGTCCTTGCAGTGAAAGCAGCGCGTAGCGTCGTTGCGAACGTAGGCAGGATTTTCCAGTTCCTGCGTGGCCACAACTTCAATCGGAATGCCACTCTCGCGCGCAAAAGCGAGCGCGTCTTCAAGATGCGTCCGAGCCAGGCTAGCCGAGTCGGCAATCAGGGCGAGCATCTCCGCGCCAAGCACCCGATGCGCCATCCACGCCAGAAATGCCGAGTCCACTCCGCCCGAATAAGCCACGATCAAGCGGCCGCGACCCGCAAGCATCTCGCGCAGGCGCTCCGCTTTCTGATCGAGCACGACGGCAGTGGTCACGATTTCCATTATCCACGAAAACAAATTCTCAGCTCTCAGTTCTCAGAAACATTTTTCGCCGCCTACTGACGACTGACGACTGATGACTGATGACTTTAGAATGCAAGCTCAACGAGAACTGGCTAATACAACCTCTCCTGCCCCTTAAGATTGCCAAACGCTCCTATATTCGCCAGAGTAAAAGTGAAGCGATATTGATTCTCGTTGCGCACCGCTCCCAGCGCAAAGCGCCGGTATTCCAGGCTCAGCCCGCAACAATCCCAGGTATAACTCGTCTGCACCGTCGCAAACTGCAGCGCCCCCAAATTTGCGTCGAAACCAAAGCTGGTAGCGGCGCTCAAGCCGGGCTTGTTGAGTTGTCCGTAACCCAGCAACACGCGAAACTGATGATAATCGGTGGGCGTCGTCAGTGGCTCTCCCGCGAGCGTGTCAATCACCCGCAAGAAAGCATCGCCGCCCCCAATCGTAAACGGGCCATAGTGGTAGTTGACCAGCGCCAAGCTCGAATTGATCCGTCCAGCCTTGAGGTCGTAATCCAGATCCCACTCGGTGTTGGTGCGCGGACTGGTTTCAACACGCAGCCGAGAAATGATGGGCGCAAAACGCCGCTCCGAATCAAGAAACGCGGTACCCGTAAAATCCGCCGTCGTCGTAAATACATTCCGCTGCCCCGCCACCAGCGCGTTCCCAAACGTGGGATCAAAGAAATATTTCTGCCCAACTTCCCAACTTAAAATCTCGCGCGGCCCCGAGGCGCAAACCTGAGCGTCCGGGTTCGGAGGCAATTCCCATGGCACCGCGCCCACCTGCGGAACTCCTCCAATCGTCAGCGTGCTCATGCTCAGCGGATCGCAATCCTTGACATTCGGATCAAGATGCCTCGCGTAAATGCGATTCACCAGCGAGTACTCGATCTCATTCGTGTTCGTCAGCACATCGGTTGCATCGAACCGCAGAATATCAGCGAAGTTGTTGATGCCCGTCACGTAGTCATAGCGCATGCGAGGCTCGATCACATGCTTCCACTTTCGCCCCAGCCACGGACGATCAAACACGCGCTCCAACGACGGCGGCCGCAACTCCACCGAGGCCTGCAGCGATTTGCGATTCAGAATGTCGTTCGCAGCCTTCCCCGTCGCGTCATCCAGCGCCGCGTTAAATTCCTCCGTATAAAACGTGTCGCGCAACGTAAGTGCCGGGCGAAATGACCACCCCTGCCATTGCAGCGGCATCACGAGCGACGGTGCCAGATCGAACCTTCCCACCAGCGCAGCCGTTCGCAACCCGGGCTGCGAAAATCCCGACTGCGCGATCTCCGGCGCCTGTCGTCGCTGCAACCCCTCAGCCGCGCTTTCGAACGACCAGTACAGCGGCGTATTTCCCAACTGCTGCTCCTCGCCCGAGAAGAAAAAACTTGGCGTGTGCAAAATTCGCACCAACTCCGCCTGAGTGATCGTGCTGCAGGTCCCCGGCTCGGGCGTCGATGGCGGAATGCAGACCTCGAAATTCTGATAGCGCTCGGCCAGGCCGTTGAAGTGAAATCCATTGCTCGTATTCGAGAGAAAAATCTGCGATCTCACTTCCGAGTCGATCGCCTGCGTGTAAACGTCCGTGAATGCTATGCGGAAAACAAACGAACTCAAATAATCCACATTGGCCACGCCGCGAAAGTCCCCAAAAGAACGCTCGGCACGAAAGCGTGCATCCTCGCCGCCCTGATTCTGCGGCGGAGTCCCGATCCCGCGATCCACCATCCCCACATAATTAAAAAATACGTAAGAGCTGTCGCTCGGCCGCCAACGAAAATCTCCGCGTTCGAACCATCCGCGCTTCGAGTAGTAATCCGCCCCCGCCAATGCGTCCATGCTGCGATTGAAAACCCAGTAGATGGAATCCCCTGCAATCAGCCCTTTGGTCGACGAGTTGCCAAAATCAGGAATCCACAGCCCGCTCTTCCGCTGCCTCTCCACCGGAAAGCTCACAAATGGGAAATAAAACACCGGAATACCCATCAACCGAAAATCGCTGTTGTGAATTGACGCGGTCCCATCCACCTCCACGGAGATTTTCTTCCCGCCAAATAGCCACTTCGGATGCGGCAACTCGCACGTCGTCACCGTTCCTTGCCGCACCAGGTAACGGTCAGGCCCATGCTTCTCAACAATTTTCCCTGTAAACGCAAAAGGATTGGACGTGGCCAGCACATAGCGAGACTTCCGCATCTCCAGCCCCACCGTTCCGATCACATCGTAAAACGTTCCGACCTGCGTACGAATGTTATAAGTCCCATGGCTCGCCTCGACGTGTTCGTCGTAGGGCCCACCATCGAGCACCACATGCCCCTCCAGTTCGCTGTCTCCCGTATCGGAATTGTAGGTAATCTGATCGCCGTGCAGTATGTAAGTGCGGTAGTCAATCTCAGCCTTCCCCCGCAGATGGTAGATTGACCCATCTTTCTCCTGTTCCACCGCCCGAATCGTAGCCTCCTCTGTATTGGCATTGGCCATGGGAGCCGCAGGGAAATCAGCAACCTTAGCCGGCGCATTCTCACCGGCAGTCTCAGCGGTCCTATCTGGATTCACCGTCGAAGCATTCGCGGTCGCCCCCCCCGCGGGGGGCGGCGTCTGGCTGGTTACTATCCCGCGCCATAGAAGCAGATGACAGACCAATCCGGTCGTGATAAAGATTCGAGAGCGGGTAAACATTAGCGAGTAATCATCAGGCGATCTTTAACCGACCCATACAAGCGAGCGCTCCGCAAGCCAGTCCGCCAACCGGAACCAACTGACCTTAGCATGCGAGCGACAGGCGAAGCAAAGTTGCGCCGCGTGTTGAGGCCGTTTGTCGAGGCCGTTTGTTGACGCCGATTGTCGAGCGCGTCTGACTTACGACCATCAGCACCGCCACAGCCGTATTTATGTCGAATGCACAGAGTCCAAACGGAGCAACGACGAACGGATGGGCGGATTTTCCCTTTGATCAGCCGCCGTCCGTCCCCAGCCACTGCATCACCGAGGACGCCGAACTCGCCGCAAGCGCCGGCAGCGCAACCGCTACGTTCACCTCAAGCCCAAGCCTTTCTCCCGCCGAGCAAAACTCCCGCCCGAGTCCTGGCCCAAGCCCTGAAGCAAACAGCGATTCCTGGCGTGTCGAAGTCGCCGCCCGCCTCGAGCGCTATCGCACACGCCGCAAGCCGCGCAGCCCACGCTATCCCTCGCTTCTCTTACCGTTTGATGCGCCTGAGAGCTGGTCCCGTTCCTCCCCTACTCCCGAGTCGGGTGCCACCGCCAGTGCGTCGGCTATCCAGAACGTTGCTCACCCAACCAATCTCGCAAGAAATCTCGAATCATATCCTCAAAGCGCCCACGCGCCGGCCGCGGTTGAATGCGAGCCGGGCGTACCGCCGCGTCGAGACCAGCCTGCGCCATCGCCGCAACCGCCGCACGAATTCTCCTCAAAGGGCCTGTCTGGCAACCTGATCGAGTTCCCGCGTTCCGCCGCCATCCCCATCTTTCACGCGAGCGATCTCGCCGACCCTGTCTTCGATCACTCTCGTCCGCGCATCCTCGAAGCCCCAGAGACTTTACCTGCGCCGCCTGCGTTAGGTGGAATGTTGATCGAACCCTCCTCGCAAGAGTTCGCCGACAAGCGCGCCGAATCGACCGCCCTATTCCCATCAGCATCCATACGAAAGCGCACCCTCGCTGCTCTGGTGGATTGCACAATTCTGACGGCAGCTCTCAGCGCCTTCGCCGCGATTTTTCTGCGCCTGAATCCCAGCCTGAAACCGGCTTTGCATCCCAGCCTGACCATCCTTCGCGCATCGCTTCCGCTGTTCATCGGCGCTATCGGCACCGTCGCTGCCTTATTCTGGACGGCCTACGAATTTGTTTTTGTCGTGTACACCGGTTCAACTCCCGGCTTGCGCGCCGCCCACCTCCGCCTGGCTGCCTTCGACGGCTCCCCTCTCAGTCGAAGCGCGCGCCGCTGGCGCGTGTTCGCGTCCTTTCTCTCCGCCTTTTCCGCCGGACTCGGCTTCCTCTGGTGCTTCATCGACCAGCACGAATTGTGCTGGCACGATCGGATCACCCGGACCCATGTCCAACCCACCGCGCCCGAAAAATAGATCGATTTCAGGAGCGACGATTGTAGCGCCGCCGTCCCGGCGGCTGTCCGGCGGGTGTCTCGCCGACCGCTACAATGGCGAAGAATCGCCTCTTGAAAATCAACTAACGGTGCGAGGTGCGCGAGTCTCGCATGGGGGCAGGTGCCCTCAGCTGCCCAGCCGCCGGCAATCATCGAAATCCCACATCACAGTTCATAAAACCAGATCCTCCAGCGCCGCCCGCAACTCGCGAAACCGAAACCCATACCCGCTAGAGGCAAGCTTCCCCGGCCGAACCCGCTGGCTGGCCAAAAACATCTCGTCCGCCGCCTGCCTGCCGAAAACCGCCCGCAGCGCCACCTCCGGCACCGGAAAAAATGCCGGACGCTTAAGTACCGACGCCAGCACCTCAGTAAATTCCCCATTCCGCACCGGATCCGGCCCCACCAGATTCACCGGCCCCGCCAGCGACTCAATCCCCATCGCATGCTGAATCGCGCCCACCATGTCGTCAACATGAATCCAGCTCATCCACTGCCGCCCCGATCCAAGCCGTCCGCCTAGCCCGAGCTTGAAGGGAGTCAACATCTTCGCGAGCGCCCCACCCCGAACGCTCAGCACCAGCCCCGTCCGCATGTTCACCGTGCGGATCCCAGCCTCCGCCGCCATCTGGCTAGCATCCTCCCACTCCCTGCAAACCTCGGACAGAAAGCCTCGCCCCGAGGCACTCTCTTCCCGCAATACTTCATCCCCGCGATCCCCATAAAACCCGATCGCCGATGCGCAAACAAACACGCGCGGTTTCGCCTCGCACTGCGCCAATGCAGCAGCCAGATTCCGCGTTCCTAGCACGCGACTCTCGCGAATCGCGCTCTTCTTTTCATTTGTCCAGCGTCCCACCACACTCTCCCCCGCCAGATGCACCACGGCGTCGAACCCAGAAACCGCCGCCGGAAGCAACGGAGCCGAAGGCTCCCAAGACACCTGCCCCGAGCCCGAACTCGTTCCCCGCGCCAGCCGCACAACCTCAGTAGCTTGGGGAAACGAAAGAAGCAGCGCCCGCCCAATCAGCCCCGAAGCCCCGCTAACCAGCACTCTCAAAACCAACCTCCCAAAGCTAGCGCAGTGTGAAAAGTGAGGCGTGAAGCGGCCGCCCCGCCCCGCTGCCCTTAGTCAAAAACTCAACTACCAATGAAGCAAGCTCGCTCCCTCGTACTCTAGCAGCCCCCACTGCCTTTCTCCGCCCCCTCCGGCCCCTCCGCGTCTCGGCGGTGATTCTTGCTCCCCTGCGTTAAAATCGATCATGGCGACGTTGCGCCAACAGATCGCGACCAACGTACTCACCGTAACCCGCTTCCGCGAGCTGATGAAAAAGCTCCGTGAGAACCGTCCCAACGACGACCTCGATCTCGTAAAAAAAGCCTACGAATTCTCCCAGAAGCATCACGCCGGACAATCCCGTGCCTCCGGCGAACCTTACCTCGTCCACCCCCTCGAAGTCGGCAACGTTCTCGCCGACATGAAAATGGATTCCGTCTCCATCGCCGCCGGCCTCCTCCACGATTCCGTAGAAGACACCTCGGTCACCACCGTCGAAATCCGCCAGGAATTCGGCGAGCAAGTCGCCCACATCGTCGAAGGCGTCACCAAGATCAGCAAAATCGATTTCTCATCGCGCGAAGAAGCGCAAGCCGAGAACCTCCGCAAGATGATGCTCGCCATGGTGGACGACATCCGCGTCGTCCTCATCAAGCTCGCTGACCGCCTGCACAACATGCGCACCCTCGAGCATCTCGATCCCGATCGTCAGCAGAAAATCGCCCGCGAGACTCTCGAAATCTACGCGCCCATCGCCCACCGCCTGGGCATGGGCAAAATTCGCGGCGAACTCGAAGACCTCGGCTTCAAATATCTCGATCCCATCGGATACGAGCAAGTCCGCGCCGCCGTCGAGTCGCGCCGCAAGGAAGGCGAAGCTTTCATGGCCCGCGTCGAAGGCGTCCTTCGCGACGGCCTCAAAGAAGCCGGAATCACCGGACGCGTCGAGAGCCGCATCAAGCGCCTCTACAGCATTCACAAAAAACTCCAGCGCCAACGCATCAGTGTCGATCAGGTCTACGATCTCTACGCCATGCGCGTCATCACCAACTCCGTGCAGGATTGCTACGCCGTTCTCGGCATCATTCACAATCTCTGGCGACCGGTGCCCGGCCGCATAAAAGATTTCATCGCCATGCCGCGGCCCAATCTCTACCAGTCGCTGCACACTTCCGTCATCACCGAAACCGGCGAGACTTTCGAAATCCAGATTCGTACCGAAGAAATGCACAAGATGTGCGAAGAGGGCATCGCCGCCCACTGGAAATATAAAGATGGCCCCGTCTCCGCCGAAGACGAGCAGCGCCTGGCGTGGCTGCGTCAAGTAGTCGAGTGGCAGCGCGACGTTTCCGACCCCAGCGAATTCCTCTCCACCCTGAAAGTCGATCTCTATCCCGAAGAGGTCTACACCTTCACGCCGAAAGGAAAAGTTCTGGTTCTGCCGCGCGAATCCACGCCCATCGATTTCGCCTACTCTATCCACACCGAAGTCGGACACAGTTGCACCGGCGCCAAAGTCAACGGGCGCATGGTCCCTCTGCGCCACAAGCTCCACTCCGGTGACATCGTCGAAGTCATCACTCAGGCGGGTCACAAGCCCAGCCGCGATTGGCTCGCCATCGTCAAATCTTCCCGCGCCCGTAACAAAATCAAGCACTGGCTCAACGTCCACCAGCGCGAGCGCGCCATCGAAATCGGCCGCAAGCTGATCGAAAAAGAAGCCCGTAAATATCGCATCTCGCTCAAAGAAATAAAAGAAGCCGACATGCAGCGAGTCGCCGCCGAATACGGCCTCGGCCGTCCCGACGACCTGATGGCCGGCATCGGCTACGGAAAATACTCAGCCCGCCAAGTCCTAGCCAAATTCGCCCCCGCCGGCGCTGAACCGATGGCTGATCCCCAAGACACCCACGGCCTCTCCAGCGGCATATCGAGCGGCATTTCCAGCGTGGTCCGCCGCGTCTTCGGCGCCGACAGTAACGCCATCGTCGTCCGTGGACAAGGCGATCTCCTCGTCTATCGCGCCCGCTGTTGCAATCCCATTCGCGGAGAGTCCATCGTCGGCTACGTCACCCGCGGCAAAGGCGTCGCCGTCCACTCCATCAATTGTCCGAACGTCACCAACCTCCTCTACGAACCCGACCGCCGCATCGACGTCCTCTGGGCCGGAGACAAAGACGGTCAGCCCGTTTCCTATCCCGTAAAAATCACTCTCCTCTGCGATGACCGTTGGGGCATGCTCAAACAGATCACCGCCGTCATCAGCGACACCAAAACCAATATCCGCAGCATGGAATCACGCAGCGAGAACGGCCAGGCCTGCGTCGACGTGGTCCTGGAAATCGCCGACCTGAAACACCTCCAAAAAATCATGGACGGAGTAAGACAAATCCCCGGCGTCCACGACGTCCAGCGCCTGCAAAAAATCTAGCCGCGAACTCCACATTTACATCACATAAATCAGCATTGTCATCCTGAGCGAAGCGAAGGACCTAGTGCATTTGCTCTTGCGATCCGCGCGGCTGCCCAGGATTGCCCGTGAAAAGCCGAAGAGATTAATATGGACGAACTCATCTCGGGGCCAAGCATTAGAATTTCCAACCGACGTAAAGGAGACTGCACGATGAAGAAAATAGTCCGGGCATCTCTCGCCCTTCTGCTGGTAAGCGCATTCGCCTGGGCCGCAGACGACGTGGTCAGCGCCGTCCACGGAACCATCACCAAGCTCGACTCCGCCACCAAAACAATGGTCGTCAAAACCAAAGACGGCACCGAGCACACCGTCAAGTTTGTCGATAAAACCACCGTCCACGGTGTCAAAGCCGGAGCCAACGACACCGCCATGGGCGCCAAAGACACCTTTCACGGACTCAAGGAAGGCACAGACGTAGTCGCCCACTACAGCGAAAAAGGCGCCGACAAAACCGCCGTCGAGGTCGATCACGTTGGCAAAGATGGCCTCAAGTCGGTCGACGGAACCGTCACCCACATCGATCGCGCCGCGAAAACCGTGGCCGTCAAAACCGCCGATGGCACCGAGGAAACCTTCAAGCTCTCCGGCCACGCCACCGCCGACGCCGGCAAAGACATCGCCAAGGGAACCGAGAAATCGGCCAAGGTCACCGTCTACTACACCGAAGAAGCCGGCAAAAAAACCGCCCACTTCTTCGAAAAAATCTAGATCAGAGCCGGGTACCCCACTCGTTCGCGTCCTCTGTGAATGAGTGGGTCTTCACACCACCTAAGAATTGTCATCTTGGGCGAAGTGGCAGCTCCGCGAAGCGAAGCAGCCGCGCAGTCGAAAGACCTTGCGTTCTCCGACCCCGCTGCCATGCGATTGGCCACTTCGGCAAGCGGAATTCATCACAAACCAGCTGTTCAGTCAGCACAGCCTTCTGCGTGGCCGCCGGCGACACATGGAAGCGTGAACGGCGCTGCCGCAAGTGCTCCGCTCTTTTACGCCAGGCTCCGCAATTCCCATTCTGGCAAGCCTTTTATCACAAACGAAGCGGAAATCGTAGCTAAGTTATTAGTTCTAAATAATTTACGCAAAACCCCCCCCCTACAAACTCGAGGATCAAGTGGGATTTTCCTCCCAAATCCATGATTCCAAAAGATCGAGGAGGAGGGGGAACGGGGTAGGGGTAGCAAGATAGTAATTGGCACCTTTTCGAGAAACGAAAAGATCAACCAGAACAACACCCAGCTCAAGCTCGGCCAGTTCCCAGGTTTGCCAACGACGAACGACATCGACCAACGACTGCCCTCCCCAAATCCGGTAGAATAGAAAAACATTCTGTCAGAGGAAGACGAAAGAGGAGCAATGGCAGTTCCCGTTTCCCAGATGTGGACAGTAGCCTCATACGTTCTGCGCCAGAAGCTAGCCGGACGCAAGCGCTATCCGCTCGTGCTCATGCTCGAGCCGCTGTTCCGCTGCAACCTGGCCTGCGCCGGATGCGGCAAGATCCAGTACCCCGCCCACATCCTGAAAAAGGATCTCTCCCCGGAAGACTGCTTCAAAGCCGTCGACGAATGTGGCGCTCCGATGGTCTCCATCCCAGGCGGCGAGCCGCTGATGCATCCCGAAATCGACAAGATTGTTGAAGGCCTTGTGGCGCGCAAGAAATATATCTATCTCTGCACCAACGCGCTCTTGCTCAAAGAAAAGCTGCATCTGTTCAAGCCCAGCAAATATCTGAGCTTCTCCGTGCACGTCGATGGAGAAAAAGAGCACCACGATTTTTCCGTATGCCGCGAAGGTGGATACGATCTCGCCCTCGACGGAATTCGCGCCGCCGTAGCAGCCGGTTTTCGCGTGACCACAAACACGACTCTATTTGACGGAGCCGATCCCAACAGCGTGCGCAAATTCTTCGACGAGATGATGGAAGTCGGCGTCGAGAGCATGATGGTCTCGCCTGGATACTCTTACGACAAAGCTCCCGACCAGAAGCATTTCATGGGGCGCGCCCGCATAAGACGCATGTTCCGCGCCATGCTTTCGAATCGCAAAAAAACCTGGCGCTTCAATCAGTCGCCCCTTTTCCTCGAATATCTAATGGGCAAGCGCACCTACAAATGCACGCCCTGGGGAATGCCGACCTACAACATCTTCGGATGGCAAAAGCCCTGCTACCTGCTGCAAGACGGCTACGCCGAGTCCTACAAAGAATTGATGGAAACGACCGAATGGGCAAGCTACGGCACCGAGTCCGGCAATCCGCAGTGCGCGAATTGCATGGTGCATTGCGGCTACGAGCCCTCATCAGTCGATGACACCTTCGGCTCGCTTCGCGGATTCGCCGACACAGTCAAGGCAACCTTCTCGCTCTACCCCGATAAAGACGCCCTAGCCGACCTAGATCGCGAAGTGCGCCCCGTGCATTCCTACAATCCGCTAGTGCAGATAGACGCGCAGATTCAGTCGAACGCAAACGCCCAGCAACCCGAAGAAAGTCACGCATGAGCGGACGCGAACACGGGCACGATCCTCTGCTGCCGCACGGAGCGCCAGCAGTTGCGCCGCCGCCGAGCGCGACCCGCGAACTCCCCAGCCACGATCTGCCAAGTGATGATCTCGAAGTCGTCCCCGGATTCGAGCGCGAAAATCTTCAAGGTTGGATTCCGCAACTAGCCGCCGAAGCCGACATTCGAGCCGTCATAGAAAAAGCCTTCGACTATCGCGGCGACGTAACCATCACCCGAAAGAATACAGCCGAAATCACCGGATACCTCTTCGACCGCCGCATCGGCCCCACGCTAGAGACCTCGGTAGTTCGCCTGATGCTGGCAACCAGCAACGATCGCCCCGCGATTCCCTACTCCGAAATCGCAGCCATAGCCTTCACCGGACGCGACACCGCCGCCGGCAAAAGCTACGAAGCCTGGGTAAAAAAATATTGGGAAAAACGCGCCAAAGGCGAAAAAGATATCTCCATCGAACCCGAAGCGCTGGAGTAGCTTTTGGTTTGTGTGGGGCGCGGGCGCCCCACGCCCGCGAACGGTTTAGGCAATGTAACGATTGATATTGAACCGAGAATGTCCCCTCATGCTCGTGCTAGCCTCGGCTTCGCCGCGTCGCCAGGAATTATTGCGCAACGCCGGAATCCCGTTCGAAGTGCTGCCTGCGCACATCGTTGAAGCAGTATCACCAGGAGAATCTGCGCAGCACTGCGCCGAACGCCTCGCCCGCGAAAAGGCACTCGCAGTAGCCAGTCAGCGTCCGCACCATGTCGTCCTCGGAGCCGACACCGTAGTTACGATCGATCACCAACTGCTTGGCAAACCATCCGACGCCGAAGACGCCGCGCGCATGTTGCACCTGCTTTCCGGCCGCAAGCATCAGGTGATCACAGGAGTCTGTCTGGCGTTCAAGGGGCACATCTCAGTCGCCAGCGAAACGACGCTGGTGGCAGTCAACGAACTTACCGAGAAAGAGATTACCGACTACATCGCAAGCGGCGAACCGATGGACAAAGCAGGAGCCTACGCAATTCAAGGCATCGCGTCGCGCTGGATTCCAAGGATAGAAGGAGACTACTTCAACGTGGTGGGATTGCCGGTAGCTCTGGTCTTTCGCATGCTGGAGGAAGTCAACTTACACGCTTCGGTTCTCGGTTCCACCGAAAAATGAGAACCGGGAACCGCGAACTACGCCGCAGGCGGTTTCGGTGTCTCTTTCGGCTTTTCCTCAGGGTCTTTCATCGATGACTTGAAATTGCGTATACCTTCGCCCAGCCCTTTGCCCAGGTCGGCAAACTTGCTTGGCCCGAACAGTAGCAGCGCGATCCCGATAATCAACAGAATATGCAGCGGTTGAAACAGTCCTTCACCCATAAATCCTCCAGTGGCGTTCGCACGGGCCTCCAGACAAGGCTCCCGCAAACACCCCAAATTGAATTCTAGGTTAGTGCGCACCCAAAGGTCAAAGAGCACTGTGCCGTCAGTCACAGGAAGTCGTCCAGTTGTTCATTCGGCCTCCCCCGACCGATCCCAGATCAGGCGCGCTCGATCAACCCCGCAATCAGCGCGGCGCGCCGCGGCAACTCCGAGATCAGTATGTGTTCATGTGTAGCATGCGCTCCGTCGCCGACGCCTCCAAGGCCATCCAGCGTCGGAATCCCGAGTCCCGCCGTGAAATTGCCGTCAGAACCTCCGCCAACCGCTGCTTCCCCGAGCTTCCATCCCAATTCGCGCGCAATCGCCGCGGCCTGCACATACAATGCCGCTACTCCAGCAGTCCGCTCCATCGGCGGCCGATTGATCCCTCCGCTAATCTCGATCTTGCATTGGCCATTAAAAGGGCGCAGCCTGCGCATCTTCTTATCGATTCCAGCCGCGTCCTTCAGGCGCGCAATCCGCACGTCAATCTGCGCCTCAGCCTGCGCCGGAACCACATTCGTCCGCGACCCTCCACTCACCACTCCGACATTCACCGTCAACCCCTTCTTCAGATCGGTAAAGCCCGAGATCTTCTCGATCTGCCGCGCCAGCTCGCGAATCGCGTTGACGCCCTTCTTGAAATCCAGCCCCGCGTGCGCCGCCTTGCCGGTGACTTTGAGGAGATAATCGCCAACGCCCTTGCGCGCCGTCTTCACCGCACCTTCTCGCCCATACGACGGCTCGAGCACCAGCACTGCGGCTGCTCTCTTGGCCAGCGCTTCTGTAATCGCGCGCGAAGAACCGCTGCCAACTTCTTCGTCTGAAACCAGCAGCACAGTCACGGGACGCAGCAAGCCGCCCTCCCTATGCCATTCCTGGAGCGCCGCCAACGCATGCAGCATCAACGCAATTCCCGATTTCATGTCGAGAACGCCCGGTCCAGTGAGCTTATCACCCGCAACGCGACAAGGCATCGTGGCGAGCGTGCCTAGCGCATACACCGTGTCGTAATGGCCCAGCAGCAGCACCGGCTTCGCCGACCTGCCTCCAAAGTTGACTTGCAGGTGGCTGCCGAAATCCTTCGCGCGATGAAAACGAATCTCTCCGCCAAGACGCGAGAATTTCTCCGCTACAGCCTCGGCCACGCGATCGACCGCAACCTTATTGTCGCTGGGCGATTCGATTTCGACCAAGTCGCAAATGGTGGTGACAATTTGTTCGCCACGCTCTTTGAAGTAGGCGAGACGGCGCTCGGCTTCGGCGCTGTGGTACTCAGGCGGCTTTCTGGAAGCAGAGCTCACGGCGAGTTTGCTGTCGCGGCAATTATTATAGCCGGTGACGTGCGCCCGTTAGTTGCGAGCGAAAGTTAGAGGACCAGGGAGCAAAGCTCAGATGTCAACCAGTCCAACGCCGATCCCAAGGCCGCTCCCCGAGCGCGAATATTCCCCCGCCTTTCTCCTCGCCTGCGCCGGATTCTGGGTGCTGGCAGGAACCATGAGCTATCTCTGGGGAAGCAGCCTCACCGCGGGATTGATCATGGTGTTTCTCGCGATCCTGTTCGGCGTCGGGGCGATGGCGCGTTCGTCGAAAGCGCAGCCCGTCCAAGCAGAGACCGCGGCTGATCCTATCCCAACGGCCTCGCGCCGCATCTGGTTGATGTTGGCCTGCCTGATTCTCGTTCACGGTGCAGTGGCGATTGTTATCTGTAAGCACTGGCTCCCCGCGATCGACACTTACACATTTCAGCGCGATGCCTGCAAGAACCTGCTGCACGGCGTCGATCCGTTTGGCACGACGCAGGCTGACATTTACGGCTCGCGCTATAACTTCTACGGGCCGGGAATGGTCGTCAATGGCCGCGTACAAATCGGCTTTCAATACCCTCCGCTCACGCTTTTCTGGGCACTGCCAGGTTATTGCCTGGGCGACGTCCGATATTCATACATTTTGGCGGTGACGATCTCGGCCTGGCTTCTCTTTTCGATGACCCCGAACTGGCGGAGCGTGTGGATCGCGGCTTTGCTGCTGCTGAACCCTCTCACTTTCTACGTAGAGATAATGTGCTGGACTGAACCGCTGGTTCTGATGACCCTCAGCGCGACGTTGTATGCAGCGGTGAAAAAATGCCGGTGGCTACCGATCGCCTTGGGGCTCTTCCTCGCCTCGAAACAATACAACGTGTTGGCGTTGCCGTTTCTGGCGGGGCTGATCCACCCATCTCCATGGAAGTCCTATGGGAAATTGCTGGGTACCGCATCGCTGGTAGTCGCGTCTACTCTGCTGCCGTTTGCGATCTGGAATTTTCGTGGTCTGTGGCACGACCTGGTTCTGTTCCACCTGGCCCAACCATTTCGTCCGCAGTCGCTGAGTTTCGCCGTACCCTATCCGATTTTCTTGAAGATCGGTCCCGTCCTTTTGCTGGCGTTTATTGTGTGGGCCTTACGAACGGGAATCTGCAATGCGGCGACGTTTGCGGCGGCTTACGCGGTATCCTTGCTGCTGTTGTTTTCCAGCAGCAAGCAGGCATTCTGTAACTACTATTTCCTGATAGCGCAAGCGTTTTGGTTGGGAGTGGCGGCGCTACCCAACCTTTCTTTAAAATCGCGACTTCGAAGCAGTGCCCGCGAGATCGCACCCGAAAGAGAGGGTGCATAACGCATTTCGTTCATCCGGCATCTGCTGACAGGTTATCCGGGTTCGACGCGTATCCGGGTTCGACGCGGCCGCAGAACGAGTATTCGAAACTCGCGTGATTCCTAAGCAGTGCCCCAAATCTCGCCGATCACTCGCTCGAAGTTTGCACCCAGAACTTTCTCGATCACCGCCGACGGCTGTCCGCGCTTCGCGAGTTCGATGGCTATTATTTCCATGTGATCGGGTCCATTGAGGTCGGGCACGTAGGGATAGCGATCCTCACCGGGAGCGCCGATGCCCAGTTTTTTGCGGCGCGCAATGTCTTCGTCAAATGCGGCTTTTTGTTCGGCCGTGAGCACGGTCTTCTGGATAGAACCGTCCGACCCGATGCCGACGTGATCGGCTCCGCACACATTGATGGCGTGCACAACGTGATCAAGGACATGTTCGCGGGTGGGGATAGTCGGCGAGGCGACCACATAAGGCATGAGATAGACGCCGAAATAGCCGCCGCGATCGGCCAGCGATTTGAGAACCTCGTCAGGCTTGTTGCGCGGGTGAGCATAGACAGCGGCGCATCCGGCATGCGTGATCAGCACCGGCTTGGCCGATTGCGAGATGCCCTCGGAAGTGGTGCGGTAGCCGCTGTGACTGAGGTCGACGGCTACTCCGAGGTCGTTCATTTTTTTCACCGCGGCAATTCCCGCCTTGCTCAGGCCGGCGTTGCCCGGCTCGAGGCATCCATCGCCAAAGATGCTGCGATTGTTGTAAGTGAGCTGCATGATGCGCACGCCCAAGCGGCGAAACATTTCGATGCGCTCGGGCTTTTCCTCGAGAAACGATGTGTACTGAAAGCCCGGCAGAATCCCGATTTTATTTTCGCGCTTGGCGCGGGCAATGTCGGAATGGCGGCGCACGATGAGAAAGACTTCAGGATGTTCGTCGACCAGTTGTTCGACGACGGCGATGTTGCCGACTGTGACCTCGAAGGTCGGGTCAGAGATGGTGAAGTTGATGGCGGTGATGCCCGATTGCCGCACCGCTTGCAGTATCTCAGGCTTCGGTGGCGCATCCATGTCGACGAGCGGGCCGCAGAGCGAATCGATGACCACCGCATTTTTGTAAAGTGCGGCAATCGCGGCCGGCGCGTCGTCGGCCGAATTGCCGAGCGCTTGGGCGAGCAGACGCGGGGTCAACCAAGCTCCCGCCGACACTTTGACAAGAGCCAGATTAAATTCGCGACGATGCACGGTTATCTCCCTGCGGGATTCTAACGCACCGACAACAATATCTCAGCTAGTTGGCGCCCCAGATGGACGGAAAATTAACGTAAGAACGATCAAGCTCGGCGGCAGATGCGCAGCCGAGCAGCCGCATCGTACGGTCGAGATCGGCGCTCAGAATCTCGATGGCGCGGTTAACCCCAGCTTCTCCCGCGGCGGCGAGACCATAGGCATAGGCGCGTCCGCAGAGCACGGCGCGCGCGCCCAGGCAAATTGCTTTGACGATGTCGGAGCCGCGGCGAATTCCTCCATCCATCAGAATTTCGGTTTGCCCGCCGACGGCCTTGGCAATTTCGGACAACACTCGCAACGAAGCGGGAACGCAATCGAGCTGGCGCCCGCCATGATTGGAGACCACAATCGCCGCGGCACCCTCGTCGACGGAGCGGCGCGCATCGTCGGGCGTCAGGATGCCCTTGATAATGATCGGGCCGGGCCATGTTTTTCGAATCCATGTGAGGTCGCTCCAGGTAACGGTAGATTCGGCGAGCGCGGCGGCCACGTCGAGGAGTTTCATAGGACCTTTGCCGGGAATGACGACATTGGGCAGCGCCGGCAAACCGCCATCGAGCAGAAAACTCATAAGCCAACGTGGACGCGAGAGGATCTGCGGAAGAAACGGGATTTTGTCAAGCGGGCCACCACTGACCAATTCCTTCATGCCGTTGCGAAAATCGCGCTCGCGAATTCCCGAGACAGCGGTATCGACGGTGACCGCGAGTGCGGCAAATCCGGCGACCCGCGCGCGTTCCAATGTGGATTCGGCGGCTCCGCGTCCACCCATCAGATAGAGTTGATAGAAGACGGGGCCAGTGGAGGCAGCTTTGACATCCTCAAGCTTGTGTCCTGAGATGGTGGAGAGAATATAGGCCGTGCCTGCGTTTCCGGCGGCGCGCGCCGCTCCCACTTCGCCGACGGGATGCATCAAGCGGCTATAGCCGACAGGAGCGAGCATGAATGGCACCGCGAGATCGAAGCCGAGAACGCGCGTGCGCAAGTTGCATTCGGCGAATGCGACGGCATGCCGGGGGCGAAAAGTGACATCTTCGAAGACGCGGCAATTTTCGCGCAGCGTGACTTCGCCCTCCGCGCCCCCATCGAGATAGTCGAAGACGGCTGCGGGCGTGCGTCGGCAAGCAAGTTTGCGCAAATCTGCAATGTTGACGATGCGGGGCGAGGCGACGGCGCGCGAGGATCGAGTCATCCGCGATGCTTGGGTCAGAAAGTTAGTGAACGGCAAGTCGATGGTAACACCGTTGAAAACTCAAAGATTAGAGAATTTCGCGGGTGCGCCGGGTGGGCCGCGAAAAAATGACAAAATGCAGATGATGGCTTATGAGGGCTGAGCTAAGCGTTGCCGGAGTGTTTCGCTAGACAATTCCCCCTCCCAGCGTGCCAGGACAAGCGTTGCTACTCCGTTTCCAATCATGTTCACCAAGGCTCTAAACATACTCAGGAAGCGATCGATTCCGAGGATTAATGCCATGCCGGCAACGGGTATCGCAGGAATCACCGAAAGTGTCGCCACCAGCGCGATGAAAGATGCGCCTTGCACGCCGCTGGCTCCCTTCGAAGTAAGTACAGCTACAGAGAGGATCGTAAGTTCCTGGACCAGAGTTAGGTGGGTATTAGTGGCCTGCGCGACGAACAAAGCCGCCATGGTCATGTAGAGGCTGGTTCCATCAGTATTGAAAGTAAATCCGGTTGGGACAATCAACCCCACCAGCGACTTCGAGCAGCCGAGTTTCTCCAGCTTTGCCATTAAAGTCGGGATCGCGATCTCCGACGAACTCACAGCCAACACCAAGAGGATCTCTTCCTTGATATAAGCGAGGAATCGAAAAATGTTAAAGCGGGCTGCCCACGCGATCGCGCCGAGCACGAGCACAACGAAGAGCATCGATGTAAGCCAGAAAGTTGCAATCAACTTGGCGAGCGGGCCGAGCGAAGCCAGGCCGAACTTGCCCACCGTATAAGCCATCGCGCCGAAAGCCCCGATAGGTGCGAAGATCATCAGAATGCTCACTATTCGGAAAACCACATGAGTGAGGGATTCGATCAGTTCGACCAGCGGTTTCGCCCGTGCCCCGGCGGCCGACAGCGCGAAGCCGAAGAGCAACGCCACAAAAACTACTTCGAGAATATCTCCTCTGGCAAAGGCGTCGACGACGGTCGTCGGAATGATGTGCATCAGAAATTCGGTGACGCTCTGGGCTTTCGCCTGGCCGGCATAATTCTCGACGGATTTGGCGTCGAGGGTCGCGACATTGACGTTAAACCCGCTGCCCGGATGCACGATGTTGCCGACTACGAGTCCGATCAGCAGCGCCACTGTGGAAACAATTTCGAAGTAGAGGAGCGCCAGTCCACCGACGCGGCCGACTTTTTTCAGGTTCTCCATCCCGGCGATTCCGGTGACCACCGTGCAGAAGATGATCAGCGTGATGATCATCGTGATCATGCGGATGAAAGCATCGCCCAACGGCTTCATCGCAATCGCGCGAGCGGGATCGACGTAGCCAAGCACAATCGCCAGCACAATCGCCACCAGCACCTGCACCCACAGGACGCGATAGAAGGGCGTCTTGCGGGATGTGGCGGCGCTGGCAGACACTGCCGGCGCGGGTGTAAGCGTCTCCGTCATTTCTTTCGCTTATCTCGCCGGTTCGGGTTCGAGCACGCGCACCAGCCACGGAATGATTACTTCTTTGAATATGCGGGGATCGGGCCAAACTCCGACTTGCCGCCCCAAATGGCCGCCCAAAGGGTTGATCCATCCTGTCTTTGGCACATCGCCCTTGCTGAGCAGCAGGTAGATGTCGGAAATTGGAACCTGCGTATCTTTGACTCCAGCGAGAATGAGCATGGGCGCCATCGGCTTGCCCAGCAGTCCCTGTTTGACGAGCGACATCTTCGGCAACTCTTCGGCCATTTCGTCGATGGTATGCACGTTGTCGAAAATCGCCATGAGGGCAGGCACCTGATCGAAGAGATATTCGCGGTTGCCGATCAACGAATTCATCAGAAATTCTTTTTGAAAAAAAGTGTCGACCGGCGGCGACTGCGCACTCGCTCCCCTCAACCGGGCCCGCTCGACAATCGCCATCTTCGTCGCCCAATAAGCACCCCAACTCACGCCGTGCATGGCAATGCGGTTTTTATCGATTTCGGGACGGGTGGCGATGTAATCAAGGACGCGCGAGAGCATGCGATCCGCATTTTCACTGACCTTGATCGGATTCTGTCCAGTGCCTGGCCCATCGACGGCCAGATACCCAACGCCGAAAGGAAGGATTGCACCGAAACTCTCAGCCAAATCCTCTTTACGACTATCCAATCCATTCACCGCGAGCACGAGCGGCACCGGTCCAGCTGCATTTTTCGGCAGACGAAGATAGCCGATGATCTCTTTTCCTTCGAATGGAATTTTCACGATCTCCATCGGCGGATCAAAGAAGCGAGCGTGAGCGCGGAAAGCCTCTAGCGCTTTTTCGTAGGAGCGCTGCTTGCCGGGAGAGGCGGGGATGGGCCAGCGTCCGAACGAATAAAGCCGCCACGCGCGGATGTAATCGGCATTGGCTTTGGCCGGATCGGTTTTCTCCAGCGACTTGGCCTCGTTCATGTAGCGATCGGCAACCGCCATAAACGCTGCCGCCCACTCATCTTTATCGCGTGTTTGAACCGAGTTGAGCGCTTCCCGCACATCGCCGGCGTCAAGGCCGATGAGAGGATACTGCCCGACTTCGGCGCGGTGAATCGCTTCAGTCTTGATCTCGTCGATAGTGCGCTCGGCGTGCTCCTGTGCAAAACACCGGACTTTCGGGGGAATGATGACAGCGAGAAAAACAGCTAAGGACAGGATGAACGGGAAGGGCGGGCAACGACTCTCGAAGGATACGGACACTGAACTAAATTCCTTTCGGATTGAAATCAAGATGGGGTCGGACCAGGCATTTCCGACCCATCTGCAATGCTTGAGGCAATCAGAACGATAGCTTCAATCCCAGCTGCACCGAGCGCGGGCCTCCTGAACCCACGGCCGGGTTGGCGGCGGCTATATCAGGAGTGGCACAACCGCATCCGAAACCGGGCGCGGACGGATCATTGAAGCCGAAACCATTCTGTCCGCCATATGGATTGGCGAAGTTGGGATGGTTGAAAATGTTGAAGAACTCCGCCCGGAACTGTGCGCGGAAGCGCTCGCTAAAATGCCAGTTCTTGGCCACGGAGAAATCCAGGTTGCGAAACCCTGAATCGGGAAAGATGTTGCGTCCCATGGTGCCGAAGGTTCCGAGTGCCGGAGGAATCATGACGGAGTTGCCTTCGGCGTAGCAGCCGAACAGATTGACTGCGGCGGTTGCAGCTCCGGGACTTCCGCCGTCCACCGCGAGAGCTTTGTTTGTGCAGGCGGAAGGCAAGCCGCCGGGCGATCCTACGGTGTACTTCGGAGTTCCGTTTGGCCCCGATTTGAAATCATTCGGGTTGCCAAAGAAATCCCACCGTATGGGGCTGTTTGCCGGAGGACTAACGGGCAGCGCGCCTACCCCTGCAGCATCGGTTCCCTCATCCATCGCGCCCCAGTACTGCGGGCTCTGCAAGGTAACGATCGAGTTCAGTTCCCAACCTTCGAGGCTCTGGGCGTAGCCCTTCTTGCCGGGAATGGCATAGGTTACTGAAAGCGTGAGGCGATGACGCACATCGAAATCGCTGTTGGCATAGTCACCGCCCGGATTATGAGCGTTCTGCGGTAGTCCCGATCCATAACCAAAATCCCAGTTTGCGCTCACGTCATCGAGAGAATGGGAATAGGAATAACCGGCCACCATCGACAACCCGTGATAGTTGCGCGAGTTTAGCGTGACTTGCAGACCGTTGTAGTTCGAGCGGTAAACGTTACCCATCTGGAAGATGTTGCTCAGGTAAGGGAACTGATTAACGAAGGGTTCATTCGTCGTTTCACCTCCATTGGTATTGGCGAAACAGTTGTCGTAGAGAGGGGCACTCTGCAGGCAGAGAGTGAGTTCCCCGCCGGGGCCGGTTCCCCAGCCCGAGCCTACCGGAGGCTGGTTGATGTCGCGAATGCCAACTAAATTCTCACCGTGGTTGCCTACATAGGCCAGCTCCAGCGTAAGGTTCGGAGTAAATGCGTGTTGCACGCTGAGGCTCCAGTTCCAGACGTAGGGCGTGGTCAGGTTCCGGTCCACGGTCATCACCGGGCAAGGATTCGGCGGGGTGCAGTCGAGCGTGGTATTGAAGACCGGTGAATTGTCCCAGGTCACAGCCGTGCTGAACGGGTTTTCGTTCAAGAAATTCTTGGTGAGGACGTTTCCCGTTTGGATCGTACCGCCCGGGTCGATCGGCGTGCCCGAGTAGAGGCCGCCCGTCGGGACGCTGCCTGGGCCAAACGCATTATTGAAAGCGATGAAAGATTGCCAGTTTACGGTTTCGTAAACCAGACCACCTCCGCCGCGGATCACCGTGTTTCCCCTGGCGTTGGTGTCCCAAGCAAATCCGAAGCGCGGCGCGAAGTTCGTATGATCCGGTTGGTAGAGGCTCGAGATCGGATGCGTGCCCGTCTTCACCTGCACCAGGCCGAAGTTCGGGTCAAAGTTACCGAGTAGGTCGTGAGCTTCCTGCAGAACCGTGCTGTACTCGTATCGGACTCCGACGTTCAGAGTCAGATTCTTCGTGGCGCGCCAGTCATCCTGGATGAATGCGCCATAGGCCCAGTTATGGAGTTGCAATGTCGGATTCCCCACCTCCAAGGTTGACTTAAAGGGCAAGCCCGCAAAAAAATCCTCGAGTGGGGTCGAAGGCGGAGGTGCATTGTTGGGAGGAGGACCAGGACTCAACACGCCGCCGAGAAAGTTTATGCTGCCTCGCGCGTTCCCGTACGCGGCGTTTCTCACGTTGCTGTAATGCACCTCGCCGCCGAACTTGATCGAGTGTTTGCCCGCGGTGTAGGAAACGTGATCGATGACTTGAGTGATTGAATCGGGCCCCTGGAACTTCGGCCACTTGAAGGCGCCAAGCGTGGTGAAATAGCCGCCAAAACCAATACGCGGCAATCCACCTGTGTATGGTCCCGATACGCCGGTGTCGAGCCCGTAGCTGGTTCCAGGCGTGTTGAGATCGCCAGGCAAAGTCGGTTGGTAGAGCCGGTTATAGCCCACGCGCAGCTCATTGACCCATCGGGTACTCGGGGTCCACGCCCAATTCCCGCCCACTACCTGGGCTCGCGTGTGAATGTGTGACCGCCAGCGCGATTGCAACTCAGAAAAGTCTTCAACCGTGCCAGTGTTGTTGCCAAAGAAGTACATTCCGCTGATGTGGCTGCTCTGACTAATGTTGGCGTCAATTTTGCCAATACCGTTATGAACGGTTACGTCATTGGCGAAACCATTCGGGATATTGATGTTCGGATTGTTATTTGTCGGGAAGCCTGTTCCATTACAAGTAACGGTCGCACCGGAGAGCGCGCAACCGGCGATGTTCAAACTAGCGGGACTTACCGTAATTCCTCCTGCCTGCAGATCAGCGATTACGTCGGGGATGCTGTTTGCGCAGTCGCCGGTCATGGAACCGAAGAGACAGTTGCCCGCCGTGGGCATCGGCACCATCGACGGGCTGGTGACACCGCCATACGAGTTTCCTACATCATAGAGTTGGCCTTCGTAGGCGCCGAAGAAAAAAACCTTGTCTTTGACAATCGCCCCGCCTACGCTGCCGCCGAATTGTTCCAAAGTTCTTTGCAACTTGCCGCTGGGCGGGATGTTGAAAAAATTCCGTGCGTCAAGCACGTCGCCGTCGCGGCCAAACGCGAACGCCGTGCCATGAATCTGGTTGGTACCGGACTTGAGGCCGACGTTCACCACTGCTCCCGGCTTCCATCCAAATTCGGCGGGCGCAAGTTCTTCGATGTTGAACTCCTGGATCGAATCGATGGGCAGAATGGTTGCCGAATCGCCTGCGATGCCAGCGCCGTTAATGATTGCCTGCCCGGAGTAGGGTTCGCTATTGAACAAGCCTTCGACGAAATAGGCGTTATCTTCCGCGCGCAGGCCATTCGTGCTGGTGGTCGAGAATCCTCCGCCCGGATAGCGAATCACGCCCGGTCGCAATTGCAGCAGGTTTTCATAGTTGCGGCCGTTCAGCGGAAGATCGTTGATTTCGGCATTGCTTAACGTACCGCCCAAAGTGGCGGAGGTGCTATTTACGAGCGGAACCTCGTCAGTAACCACCACCGTCTCAGAAACCTGTCCAGTCGGCAACGCGAGATCGATCCGCACATCCTCCGCCACTTCCACGGCTATGTTTGGACGCTCAACGCTCTTGAAGCCCTTGGCCTCGGCGCGCACTTTGTAAGTGCCCGGCTGGAGTTCCGGCGCGACGTAATCGCCGGAAGAGTCGGTGGTGACAGTGCGGGTGGTGCCGCGCTGCACATCGGTGATAGTAACGGTCGCTCCCGCCACCGAGGCGCCGGATTGATCGCTAATACTACCCAGAATGCGGCCCGACGTGGTTTGCGAAACGAGCGGAATAGCTAGGGCGAGCACCAGGCAGACCACGCCTATAACCCGAATGCCATTCGACGGAGAATGCATTACGACCTCCAACTCCTCATTAAAGAGGATGGACGATTTTTGGCCGGACAGTTCGCGACCGCCTTCGGAGCGATATAGAAAGTTCGCGATTTGAAGATATAGCCTTGACGTGGCCTACCCGTCAAGTAGTATTGTGGTCCGACCACAAACAAGCACCCCTCCGGGGAGGCTATGGCTGTGGAAGTGGCGACTGCGTATGATCCAGCCGATCAGGGGGAAGGACCTGGAATGGCAATAGCGACTGTCAATCCCGCGACTGGCGAATTGCTCAAGACGTTCGAGCCGCTCACGGGAGCGGAGATTGAGGAGAAGTTGCAGCGCGCAGCTTTGGCATTTGCGAAACACCGGAGCACGTCGTTTGCCGACCGAGCCAGCAAGATGATGCGCGCGGCTGAGATTCTGGAAAAAGAAAAGGATGAGTGCGCCCACTTAATGACCTTGGAGATGGGCAAGCCTTTGAAGGCCGCTGTAGCGGAGGCGCTCAAGTGCGCCACTGGATGCCGCTACTACGCGGAGAACGCCGAGAAATTTCTGGCCGATGAAGTGATCGAAACCGGCGCCAAACGCAGCTTCGTCCGCTATCTGCCGATTGGGCCGATCCTCGCCATCATGCCCTGGAACTTTCCTTTTTGGCAGGTGTTTCGTTTCGTTGCCCCGGCGCTCATGGCCGGTAACATAGGACTGCTGAAACATGCTTCGAACGTTCCACAATGCGCGCTGAAGATCGAGGAAATTGTGCGTCGCGCCGGCTTTGCCGAGGGTGTGTTCCAGACGCTATTGATCGGCTCCGGGCCGGTGGATGGCATCCTCAATGATCCGCGGGTCGTCGCCGCCACGCTCACGGGCAGCGAGCAGGCCGGAATTCAAGTGGGAGTTTCCGCGGCGAAACGCATCAAGAAAGTCGTGCTGGAGTTGGGCGGCAGCGATCCTTTTATCGTGATGCCGAGCGCCGACCTCGACACGGCCGTCGCGACCGCGGTCGACGCCCGGGTTCAGAACAATGGCCAGTCCTGCATCGCCGCCAAACGATTCATCGTGTCCGAGAAAATCGCCGATGAGTTTGAACGTAAGTTTGTAAAACGCATGAAGGAGTTGCGCGTGGGCGATCCGTTTGACGAAAGCACTCAACTCGGGCCGCTGTCGAGCGCCGACGCGGTTGCTTCCCTGGACGCCGACGTCCAAAAGACGGTGGTCGCGGGCGCGCGCGTATTGACTGGAGGCCATCCTCTCGACCGTCCTGGCGCCTTCTACGCACCGACCGTCCTCACCGACATTCCGAAGGCTTCGCCGGCTTACAAGGAAGAATTCTTCGGCCCCGTGGCATCAATTTTTCGCGTGAAGGATATCGATCAGGCTATTTATATCGCGAATGACATTCGCTTCGGCCTCGGCGCCAGCGCGTGGACCAACGATCCGGCCGAGACCGAGAGATTCATCAACGAACTGGATGCGGGCATGGTCTTCCTCAATAAGATGGTGGCGTCCGACCCGCGTCTGCCTTTCGGTGGAGTAAAGTACTCCGGTCACGGACGCGAATTGGCCGAGCATGGCATTCGGGAATTTGTGAACATTAAAACGGTTTGGATTCAGTAGTATTTTTGGCCGCAGATGTTTCCGTGGTATAGTGGTAAGACCACTATACCGATATGGCGAACGTCTTAGCTTTGGTTGAGGCTCGAATGAGCAATGATGCGGCCGGACCCTTGGCCGCCAAGCCGATGTATCGGGCAGTCAAGACGTCGCGCCTGTACGAGCAAATCGTGCAGCAGGTGGAAGACTCGATCCTAAAAGGCCAGCTCAAGCCTGGAGATCAACTGCCGGCGGAGCGCGATCTTGCGCAGCGTTTTGGCGTCAGCCGCACTGCCGTGCGCGAAGCCGTCAAAACCCTGCGCGAAAAAGGGCTGGTCGAAGCCTACTCCGGACGCGGCACATTCGTGACCAATGGCACTTCGCAGGCTACGCGGCAATCGCTCGATCTGATGATCCGCGTCAACCAGCAAGAAGGGTCGGCGAATCTGGCCGAATTAAGGCTGGTGCTTGAACCGGATATTGCCGCCCTCGCCGCTGGGCGAATTGAGGAACAACTGCTGACCACAATGCGCGAGGCGGTCTCCGAAATGGATCGCAACCTGCGTGACCCGGACGGATACGTGGAAGCGGATCTCGATTTCCATTTAGCGCTGGCCGAGGCGGTTGGCAATCCGCTGATTCTCTCTCTCCTCGATTCGATTGTCGGCCTCTTACGCGAACAGCGCAGCCGCATTTTTAATGTTGAGGGAGGTCCGCAGCGCGGGCAGTACCATCACAAGCGCATTCTGGCGGCCATCGAGCAACGTGACTCCGACGCGGCGCGAGAGGCCATGCGCGCCCATCTCCAGCAGGTGCTTCAGGACTCGTCTTCCACAACAAAAAACAGTTCCCGCACCCGCTCGCGCGTTAAGCCGACTTCATAATCAAGAAGGAATCGTGCTATGGCAAAACTTGGATTCATCGGTCTCGGCGTGATGGGCGGCAACATGGTGGCCCGCTTGCTCGAAAAAGGGCACACCGTGACCGGCTACAACCGGACGCGATCGAAGGCGCAGTGGCTGATCGACAAGGGAATGAAGTTTGCCGACTCCCCCAAGGCCGTAGCCGCTGCGTCGGATGTCACGTTCACCATGGTGACGAACGCGGCAGCGCTCACGGCCGTGACCGACGGGCCAGATGGAATACTCGCAGGCATCAGCCCCGGTAAATATCACATCGACATGAGCACGGTTGGCCCGGAGGTGAGCCGCGCGCTGGCTGCGAAAATTCGCGAGAAGGGCGCCGACATGGTAGATGCTCCGGTATCCGGCAGCGTCGTCACTCTGCAGCAAGGCAAGCTCTCCGTAATGGTCGGAGGCCGGAAGGAAGCCTTCGAGCATCTCAAGACTTTGCTTCAGGACATCGGCCCGAAGGTCACTTACGTCGGCGACAACGGCGTGGCGCTATCGATGAAGATCGCGTTGAATCTGCAATTGGCGGTGCAGATGCTGGCTTTTTCGGAAGGCGTTCTGCTGGCGGAGAAGAGCGGGATTGCGCGCGAAGTTGCCGTTGATGTAATGGTCCACAGCGCAATCGCCTCGCCGATGGTCGTCTATCGCGGCCCATTTGTGTTGCAGCAACCGCAAGAAGCGTGGTTCGACGTAAACATGATGCAAAAGGACATGCTGCTGGCGATGGAGTTGGGTCGCAAGCTAAACGTGCCTCTTCCGACCACCGCCGTCAGCAACGAATTCCTAACCGCCGCGCGCGCGATGGGTTGGGAGAAGCTCGACTTCGCCGTGGTCTTCGACGTTCTCGCGCGCATGTCGGGGATTCAGAAATAGAAGTGCAAAGTTAAAGTTCAAAATGACAACCGTCGCCCAGCCCCGAGAAGCTTCCGAACAAGTCGACCTGTGGCTGCGCATGTATCGGCAGATGATGGCCATCCGCCAATTCGAGGCGCAGGTCAATGAGCTCTACACCCGCGCGTTGATGCCCGGTCTCGCACATCTTTATATTGGCGAAGAGGCGATCGCTGTCGGCGTATGCGAGGCGCTCGAACGCACCGATTACATCACCAGCACCCATCGCGGTCACGGCCATTGCCTGGCGAAAGGCGCTTCGCCAGATCGAATGTTCGCCGAGCTGCTCGGCAAAAAGGCAGGCTACTGCAAGGGCAAAGGCGGCTCCATGCACATCGCCGACCCGGCCACCGGCAATCTGGGAGCGAATGCCATCGTCTGCGGCAGCGCCGGCATCGCGACGGGAGCCGCGTTTTCGGCTAAGCATTTGGGCAATGGCCGCGTGTCGGTGTGCTTCTTTGGAGAAGGCGCGCTAGGCCAAGGCGTGCTCTACGAAGAGATGAATCTCGCGCAACTTTTCAAACTGCCGGTGATTTACGTCTGCGAAAACAATCTCTACACCGAATACACGCACTACTCGGAATGCGTCGCGGGAGACATCGCGGCCCGCGCCACCGCCTTCGGCCTGGAAGCGGCCACCGTGGATGGCCAGGATGTGCTCTCCGTCTACAACACCGCCAAGCGACTGGTAGATCGTGCCCGGCGCGGCGAAGGTCCCGCATTTTTGCTCTGCAATACCTATCGCTATCACGGCCATCACGTCGGCGACATCAATCGCGAATATTACCGCTCCAAGCAGGAAGAACATCTATGGAAGACCGAGCGCGATCCGATCATGAATTTTGGGAAGTGGCTCGTCGAACGGAATCTCACCGACGCTGCGGCGCTTGCTCGTGTTGAGGCTGAGCTTGAATCCGAAATGAAGAAGGCGGTCGAATTCGCCGTCGCCGCGCCCTATCCCTCTGCCGGCGAAGTGGACGAGGATGTGTATGCCTGAGGCGCAGCTTCATGCTCCAAAAGATCGCGAACTGACATTCGCGCAGGCAATTCGCGAGGCGCTGGCCGAAGAGATGCGCCGCGATAAAACCGTTTGCATCATGGGCGAGGACGTAGCCGAAGCAGGCACGCCATTCAAAGTTCTCTCCGGCCTGCTCGAGGAATTCGGCAAAGAGCGCGTGCTCGATACGCCGATTTCGGAAGCCGGTTTCACCGGGCTCGCGGTGGGCGCGGCGATGACCGGAATGCGTCCCGTAGTCGATATCATGTTCGGCGACTTCGTGACCTTGACCATGGACCAGATGGTCAACCAAGCCGCCAAAGTTCACTACATGTCCGGCGGAAAGTGGAAAGTACCGATGGTGATGCGCACCACCATGGGAGCAACCCGCCGCTCCGCCGCGCAACACTCACAGTCGCTGCACGCGTGGTTCTGCCATGTTCCGGGATTGAAAGTCGTTTTGCCTTCGACGCCCTATGACGCCAAAGGACTGCTGAAGGCCGCGATTCGCGATGAAAATCCCGTGGTTTTTTTCGAAGACAAGATGATGTACAAACTCAAAGGCTCGGTACCTTCGGAGGACTACACCGTCCCGCTCGGCGTCGCGGATATAAAACGCGTAGGCGAGGACATCACCTTCGTCGCCACCAGCAGCATGGTGCAGGTCGCGCTCGGCGCGGCAACGATGCTCGAAGAAATCGGAATCAGCGCCGAAGTGGTCGATCCGCGCACTATGTGGCCGCTCGACGAAAAAACTCTGATCGATTCGGCGAAGAAAACGTCACGCGTAATCGTGCTCGACGAAGGCTACGAACGCTATGGCGTGACCGCCGAACTTGCGTCGGTGATCGCCACCGGCGCATTCTATGATCTGGATGCTCCGGTCAAACGCATGGGCGCGATGCATGTTCCAATTCCGTTCTCGCCGCCATTGGAAGATGTAACCGTGCCGACCGAACAAACCGTGTGCCAGGCCGCGCGCGCACTCTGCGGACGGTAGCGCCGGCGTCTCGCCGGCGCACGCGAATTAAGGAGAAATCTATGGCTCTTCCAACTTATGGAACGATGGCGGTGGATTGGGAAAACCGGGTCGACTTCGATCGCCTGCGGCGCGAACGCCTGGCGCGCGCCAAAGATCTTCTGCAAAAGTCCGAGATGGGTTCGCTGCTGTGCTTCGACATGAATAATGTCCGCTATCTAACGGCGACCCACATCGGCACCTGGGCACAGGACAAAGCGAACCGCTTCACCCTCCTCCCGCGGAACGACGAGCCAATCTTGTGGGACTTCGGATCGGCGGCGAAGCACCACCAACTGCATTGCCCGTGGCTCGGAGAGCGTTCGCGTGCCGGAATCTCTGTTCTGCGCGGCGCCATGACCCCAGAGATGGGCCGCGCCGAGGATGTGGCAAAAAAAATCCGCATCGAGCTCGAAATGCGCGGCCTGCACAAAGAGCCCGTCGGAATCGACATCATCGAATTGCCCGTTCTCTTTGCTCTGCAAAAAGAAGGAATTAAAGTGGTCGACGGCCAAGCACTAATGTCGGAGGCGCGCCTCATCAAAACGCGCGACGAAATCAGCCTGCTCAACCACTCCGCCATGATGGTCGACGCCGCCTACGACGAACTCTATCGCGCCATGAAGCCGGGCATGAGCGAAAATCAGGCGGTCGGTCTGGTGAGCAAGGTACTCTACGACCTCGGCTCCGAATACGTCGAAGCCGTCAATGCAATCTCAGGCGAGCGTTGCAATCCGCATCCTCACGTTTTCTCCGATCGCGTACTGCGCCCGGGCGACCCCGTCTATTACGACATCCTCCACTCCTACATGGGATATCGCACCTGTTACTACCGTTGTTTCACGATCGGCTATGCCTCGCACGCGATGAACGATGCGTATAAGCGATGCCGCGAGTATCTCGACGCGGCAATCGAACTCGTGCGCCCCGGACGGACGACTGCTGAAATCGCATCGGTGTGGCCGAAGGCTCAGGAATTCGGCTTCCCCAACGAGGAAGCCTGTTTCGCGCTGCAGTACGGTCACGGCATCGGCCTCGCGATCTGGGAGAAACCTGTGATCAGCCGTCTCGTTTCGCTCGAACATTCCTGTGAGATCAAGCCGGGTATGGTGTTCGCGCTCGAAACTTTCTGGCCGTCTAGCGATGGCTGGAGCGCGGCACGCATTGAAGAAGAAATTGTCGTCACCGAAACCGGCCACGAAGTCATCACGCGCTTTCCAGCGGAAGAACTTCTGGTCGCGGGCCGTCACTATGTCACGGTTGATGGACCGCTTCCCGCAATCCGCGAAACTGAATCGAAACCGAGCAAGCGCGTGCGCGAGATGATCGAAGCAAGCTCCAAGCAGGAGCAGGTCGGCGTCACCGACTAATAAGCATACCCATGTTCCGCTAACCAGTTTGGATGCAGGCTGAACTATCTAACTATGGCGATCAGTGTCGTTATGCCCGCGCTTGAAATGGCCCAGGAAACTGGCAAGCTCATTTCGTGGCTAAAAAAAGAAGGAGAATCGGTCGCCAAAGGCGAGCCGCTCCTCGAAATCGAAACCGACAAAGCGGTCATGGAAATTGAATCGCCTGGCGAAGGTGTGTTGGCCGGCATCAAGGTCCAGGCGGGGGCTGAAGTGCCCGTAGGCCAAACCATCGCCTGGATTGTGCGTCCCGGAGAAACTCCTCCCACCGACGAAGTCGCCGCCGCATCGGGAAGGAAAATCACCTCAACTCTGGCCACGTCTGCATCCGCGAATCCGCCGGCGACGCAAGCTTCAGCCATAACGCAATCCCCAGCTCAACCCGTCAAGATTTCCCCCAAAGCGCGGCGCCTGGCCACCGAACGTGGAATCGATCTCGCCAATGTGCGCGGCTCGGGCGCCGCGGGAGAGATTCTCGCCTCGGATATTCACGCCGCCGCGGAAGCCAAAAGCGCACTCGCCCCCCGCGATAGCGGCAGCGCGATCTCTCGCCTGATGGCCGAACGCACCACGCAAAGTTGGACAACCGTTCCTCATTTCTTCGTCGTCCGCGAGGTGGACGCTTCTGCTCTGAACGCGTCGCGGCAAAAGCTCGGAGAAGAGGCAGGAAAAGCTGGCGGAGCAAAACTAACACACACCGATCTCTTCATAGCTCTGGTCGCGCACGTGCTCCGCCAGCATTCGCGTCTGAACGCAAGCTGGAGCGGAGAGGCAGTTCACGCCAACGCCGACATCAACATTGGAGTAGCGATGGCCGTCGAAGAAGGCGTAGTCGCGCCGGTAATTCGCAATGCCGACAAAATCAGGCTTGGCGAGATTGCGCTTCAGCGACTTGACCTTGCAGAACGTGCACGCAGCGGCAAGCTTCGTCCAGCCGATTTAACGAGCGGCACCTTCACCATCAGCAATCTCGGCATGTTCGCGGTGGACGCATTCACTGCGATCATTATTCCGCCGCAAGCCGCGATTCTCGCGGTCGGAGCGATCGCCGACAGAGTCGTGCCGGTCGGAGTAGGCTCCGACGCTCGGCCTGGCATTCGTCCCATGATGACCTTGACGCTCTCAAGCGATCATCGCGTGGTGGATGGCGCGCGAGCAGCGGAATTCATGCGCGATCTCGTCGAGGCCATCGGTAGACCGCAGCAACTCCTAGATCGTTTCTAACGGCCAGGGCGGACACCCAATCAATCCAGTTCTAGCCAGAACGGCCGTTGAGCAAGCACAACGCGTTTTCCCGATAAATCTTTCGTAGAACATCGTCGGGAAGATGCAGCCCATAAATGTTCCAGCGCCCCTGGCGCGATGCATGAGACGGATACTCAAAATATTCGTCAGCGGTTTCTAGAAAACGAAAATGCAGGCGGTACATCTCGATGGATGGCACCAGGTCTGTTCCAAACAGAATCCGATCAGCGTGCTTTAGAAAGAAAGCGCGCGCGGTGTAAGGTTGGCGGCCCAGTTCGGCGGTTCGCGCGCTCATATCGACAAAAACGTTCGGATACGTTGAAAGCAGCTTGTCGAGATAATCCAGGTTCTCCGGTTTCTCCGCCATATGCGCGGCGACGAATGTGGTCTGAGGATGCCGCGCAAACACAAGGTCGCGCTGCTCCAGTAACTCATCCTTGCTGTACTGCGATCCATGAAAGCCCCAGTCCGGGTGCGCAGCCAGTTCCTCAAAGCGTTCATTGAAGCGGTCGATGGGAAGAAAGAATGCATCCGGATCGGCGATGTGAAACATGACGGGAACACGTAGCTTGGCCGCTTCGTCGAACAGCGGTCCCAGTCTCACATCGTCAATTCGCAGCAGTTCGCCATTGGCGTCGCGCAGTTGCAACCCGAGATCTTTCCAGATTTTTATTCCGCAAGCGCCCGCTTCAACGAAGCCCCGCACATCTTCAACCGCTCGCTCGAAGAAACCCGGAGAGCGCAGGCCGTTCCAATCCATCCACGCAATCGTCGAGAAACGCTCTGACGCAAACGCGTGGAAACGACGCATGATGGATCGCGCTTCCTTTCCCACCTTCATCGTGATGTTGACAGCCCTCTCAATCCCGCATGCATCCATGATTCGAACAACGTCGGCGGGATCTTGAGCGTCGAGGTGGTTGTGAAAGTCAATGGCGGGGAACTTCGCCTGCAATATTTCATGCGCTGGAGTGACCAGCATCGAGCGTGGTTGAAAATCGCTCAAAGGAAGGTCAACATTGGCCTTAGCCGAAACCATCGCGATGAATTTGTCCGCTTCCGTCATCTACTGTTCCTCTACTTCAGACTGTCCGGGAGTTTGAAAAGGCATGTTAGGCTGGATTCGTCGCCGATGAGTCAATTCAGCCAGGGCGCTCGCAATCGAAATCATAGCCGATTTGTTCGCGGACGGTTTTCTGTGAAATCCTTTCTGCTCCTCGCTTTCCTCGCTTGCGTCGTGAGTCGTTCGGCAATAGCCCACTCTCAGACAGCCGCGCTTCCTCCGTCGCTTCTCACGATCGATCCCGGACGAGCCGTTGCCGCGAGCGACGGAACCACGCTCTCGCTCGCCAACCACGCGCTGTTTATCGAGTGGACGACACAGAACGGCAAATTTAAATTTACTAAGTTCGAGGACCTCCTCGCTAGACAATCTCCCCCCGTCCCGGCCGAAGCGTTCGTCATTTCCTTCAAGGCCGGGCGCCCATTCCCGGCCTCGCAGATGTCGATAGTGTCTCCGCCCACCGTGGAAGACCTCGCCGCGAATCCGAACGCCTCCCGGCTCGCTGAAAGAGTCAGCGGCAAGAAAATTACGGTCACGTTGCGAGAGCCCTCCGAAAACATCAGCGTGGTCTGGAGCGGAATTCTTCGCGACGGTTCAAACTATCTGCGCCAGGAAATTACGCTGCGGGCCTTGAGCCAGGACATTCCAATTTCAGAAATCCGCCTGATCGATTGGACGCTGCCTGCGGCAAAAGTTGTTGGCACCGTGATGGGCTCTCCAGTTGTCGGCAATGACCTTTTTGCCGGCTTCGAACATCCGCTTTCGAAATGCGCGGTCTCGGCTGGCGTCGCGACTTGCGCGCTCTCGCGCGAGCTTCCTCTGCCCGCGGACCATGAAGTGAAATATTCGTCGGTGATCGGCGTAACGCCGCCGACCGAACTCCGCCGCGCTTTCCTCAACTATGTGGAGCGTGAGCGCGCGCATCCGTATCGCACCTTTCTGCATTACAACTCATGGTACGACCTCGGATATTTCGGTAAGTTTGATCAAACTGGGGCCCTCGATCGAATCAATGTTTTTGGAACCGAATTGAACAAACTGCGCGGTGTGACGCTGGATTCTTTTCTCTTCGACGATGGATGGGATGATCCGGAAACGCTCTGGCGCTTCAACTCCGGGTTCCCGGACGGATTTACTCCAGTGGAGGAGGCGGCCGCCAAATACGGCGCCGCGCCGGGCGTTTGGCTGTCTCCGTGGGGCGGTTATGGCAAGCCGCATGAAGAACGCATCAAATTCGGCAAGCAACAAGGGTTCGAGACCAACAAGGATGGCTTCGCGCTGTCCGGGCCGAAATACTATCGCCATTTTCATGATGTCTGCCTGGAGATGATTCGTGCCTACGGAGTGAATCAGTTCAAAATTGACGGCACAGGAAACGCAAACCAGGTGATTCCCGGCAGTGCATTCGATAGCGATTTCGATGCCGCCATCAATCTGATTCAGGATATGCGCGGGGCTCAGCCTGCCATCTATATCAATCTCACTACAGGAACCTATCCATCGCCGTTTTGGCTGCAATACGCCGACTCCATCTGGCGAGGCGGCGACGACCACAGCTTTGCCGGAGTCGGCTCCTGGCGCCAGAAGTGGGTCACCTATCGCGATGCCGATACCTACCAGCATGTGGTTAAGGCGGGCCCGCTGTATCCGCTCAATGCGCTGATGCTGCACGGCCTCATCTACGCGCGTTATGCGAAGAATCTGAGCACCGACCCCAACCACGATTTCAGCGACGAGGTCCACGATTATTTCGGTACCGGAACGCAATTGCAGGAGATGTACATCACACCTTCACTGTTGACTAAAGAGAACTGGGATGCGCTCGCGGAAGCCGCGAAGTGGTCGCGCCGGAACGCAGATATTTTGCGCGATACGCACTGGATAGGCGGCGATCCGGCGAAACTTGAAGTCTACGGTTGGGCTTCGTGGTCAGCCGACAAAGCAATCCTTGTCCTGAGGAATCCAAGCGACAAGCGGCAACACTTCTCGGTGGATGTGGGCCAAGCGTTTGAAATTCCCGAGGGTGCTCCCCGACGGTTCGAAGCCAAGAGCCCGTGGGTAAACGACCGCTCGATGCAGGCTATTCAAATAAATGCAGGGACGCCGCACGTTTTCTCGCTAGCGCCCTTTGAGGTGTTAATGCTGGAGGCAGTCCCAGTAACCCGCTGAGCTGTGTTGATTACCGGCTTTCGTGGCGTCGAGAGAATTCCTGCATTCGGGACACGTCGCGGAATGCCTCCGTGCCTCCACAATCCGTAGTGGAAAACGCACCACATAAATTTCCATAAGCCAGGCACATCGTAAGATCCGCGCCGCGCAGAAATTCGTGAAGGAATCCGGCATCGAAGCTATCTCCCGCCCCAACCGGATCAACGACCTTCACAGGCACGGCAGGCGCGCTGAAGCGGCGGCCCTCCTGAATGGCAATCGCCCCGCTGGCGCCCATTTTGACCACGACGGTTTTCACTTTTTGCGCGAGCCGCGAGAGTGCTGTTTCGACGTCGTCAGCCCGCGTTATCTTCATCGCTTCGTGCTCGTTCGGTAGCAAGATGTCGACGTGGGGAAGAATCTCGGCGAGGCCGCCATCCCAGCGGTCCTCAGGATCGTCGTTGGTATCGAGCGAAGTAGTCAGCCCGGCGGACTTCATTCGGCGAAAAAGCTCGGACACCTTCGGCTGCAGTCCGCGTTGCAAGAAAAGTGACGACATATGAAAGTGGCGTGCGGAGGCCAAATAGTCGAGGTCAATATCTTCAAACCGTAACTCAGAAATGGTACCTAGATAAGTCAGGATGTGACGCTGGCTCTCGTGGGGCAGAATAATTGTTATGCCTGACTTAGTGCCATGCGCGACGGCCGCCAAATCCACTCCGCGTTCACGCAGGCGTTCCATCGCGATGGAGCCGAAAGAATCGTCGCCGACCGTTGTCACAAAACCCACCCGGCTGCCAAGAGCGGCAAGATTATGCGCCAGGATCGCCGACGAACCGCCCAACGTAATTGCAAAACCGCTCGCCAGCAGTTCGCGCTCCGTCGGCATCTGCTCCGGCAAACCGTAGAGGATTAGATCAAGATTGATCTCCCCAACGATCACGATATCGAGCTTGGACATGGAAGCTGGTTTTCGTATCTTCGAGCTAGGGCTAAGGCTAAGTGCTAACTACCGGCCTAAGTTCGACCACGCGCGTCAAATTTTTCGGAGAGTCAGGATTTAGCCCCTTCTTGATCCCATAGTAAACGCCATACAGTTGACCCCAGATCACGAACGCCGCCAGGCGCGCGTACTCTGGCGACTCCAGACCAAGTTCCACGGCGAAGTCAGCTGCCCGCTGAGCGCGGCTATCGACGCGGTTCGCGATCACCATCGTAGTTGCGCCGAGAGCCTTCATTTCTTCGAGCAACTCCACTTCCGCGACGTACGATGTATCCGACATCAGGAATGTAATCAGAGTGTCAGGGCCGGCAATCGATTTTGGACCGTGTCGGAACTCTAACGAGTGAAATACTTGCGCATAAGAGGAAGAAGATTCAGTTACCTTCAGCATGCACTCCGAGGCGATGCCGAACAGCGGGCCTTGCGCCAGAAAGACGAAGGCCGAGAACAATCGAGACTCGACAAACAACCGCAGGCGCTGCGGAATGTCTTCCAGAAGCGGTTCGACCTGCGCCGGCAGATCGAGCAATGATCGACGAAACGTATCATTGCCAGAAATTGTTGCTGCCAGGTATTGCAATCCCAGCAACATAGATGTGAACGACCGCGTCATCACCGTACTCTGCTCGTCGGCGTCAAGAAGCTTCAAGGTCACGCTGCATGCGGCTTCCAGCGGTTGGCCATCTGCACAGCTGATGGCGATGGTGCGAAGATTGCTCTCTTTCTCCAACACCTCAGCCACTCGAACTGTTTCCGACGTACGGCCGGAGCGTGAAATCACCACCGGCAAATAGGCGCATCCAGCGTGCAGGGTCAGTGCAGGGTACATCAACAACTCAGACGCAGGCACGGCGCGTGCCGGCAAGTTCAGATAGCTAAATGTCGACGCCGCAGCCTGCGCGAGATAGTAACTCGTACCGCAACCTATAAATATCCACTCCACGCCTGGCCGTGCGAGTGCGATGGCCGCATGCAGTTCGGCACTCGCCGCTAGCTCGCATAAACATGCAGTCCAGCATCGCGGCTGAGAAAGAATCTCGCGCAACGTGTGCTGACCGTGCTCCGTTAGTTCAACTGATTTCATCGTCCGTCTTCGGCTCCAATCACACCAATGTTACCTTCACTCCCGCCTCTTTCAGCGCGCGCAAATCCGACTTCGGAATCTGCTTATCCGTAATCACTTCATGGACGGTGTTGACCGGCGTAATGTTGCACAGGCTGCGTCGCCCGAACTTACTCGAGTCACAAACCGCGACCGTCCTGCGCGCAATAGCGACCATGGCCCGATTTACTTCCGACTCTAGTAAATTCGGGGTGAAAAGCCCCGCCGATGTGTCAAAACCATCGACGCCGAGAAATAAGATGTCAGCGCTCAGTTGTCGCAGAGTGCGCTCGGCAAGCGGACCGACCAACGAGAACGAGTTCTTGCGCAGCGTGCCTCCGGTAAGGATGACTTCAACCTCCGTTCCCGCCAATTCGGCTGCGATGTTGACCGCGTTGGTGATGACTGTCAACTGCGCCATGTTCTTCAGCACCCGTGCAACGGCCGTCGTGGTGGTTCCGGAATCAAGCAGCACTGACTGGCCTTCTTCCACCAGGCGCGCCGCGGCACGGGCAATCTGTGTCTTTTGCTCGCGATGAAGTTGCTCTTTTTCCCGCAGCGTCGGATCGAGCAGCGCTCCCGTTTGCACCGGCAGCGCGCCGCCGTGAGTGCGCTGGACAACTCCCTGGCCATCAAGAAACTCGAGATCTTTACGAATCGTAATCTGCGAAATTCGGAAACGCCGCGCCAAGTCGTTCACGAGCACGCGGCCATCCCGATCCAAAATCTCGAGGATTTCACGGCGGCGTTCTTCGTTGAGTAACCCATTGGAAGGCATATTGTTCCGATTTATCCGACTCGCACTCTTGCTAAGTACCCAAAAATCTATTGCAGCGTCAGCGTGATGGGCGCTGAAGTTGAGCTACCGTAGACCGTAACCGGTGGCCCTGATACCGGACAACACGGCGCAATCGAATTTCCCGAGTAAACCGCCGTTATTGTGTTCGCGCCGGGTGCGAGTTGTGATGCACTGAGCGGCAAAGTTGCCACAGATTCCGTTGCGCTCGTTGGCAGCAACGGTCGCTTTTTCAGCAACACTGAGTTCAGCATGATGCTCACCGTCCCGCTCGGAACACCGCCGCCACCAGGGCTGGCCGACACCGTAACCTGGAGAGCGGTCGCCTGACCCTCTCGCAGAGTGTGCCGCCCGGCAGTTAGATTAACGGTCAATGAGTTGGCGATCGTAGCGCCCGTGTTTTCATAGGCGCCAATATCAATCTTCGAGTCATTCGTCCGCGGGTTCCCAAGAAAGTCGGTGCTGCCATAGATGGAGGCAGGAGAACTGCCATGGGGATCGCACCAACCGACGTCGCACGAGAGACTGGTGCTGCCCGCACCGACCGTCGGCGAAGAAGGAATAGTCTCAAAGTTTGGCGGTGTGTCTTCCAGATCAACGAAGAGTGGATCTGTGTTCACGGAGTTGGCGTCTTCGCCACTGCTCGTCTGCCAGCCTGAAAAATTCGTATAGTCAGTCGCGTCACCCCACCATATTGACGTTCCTTGTACGTAGCCCGCAGCCGAGTTGTAGAGGTTCCAATTGAGCGTTGCCGGTGGGCCGGGATACTCCTGCGAAAAAGGGACGTAGTTAAAGATCCAGGTGTTGTAGGCGCCGGCGTAGACAACATTATTTTCGTAGAAGTCCCCTTGCGCGCTGCCTACCTGATACTGAATCTGAAATTCACCGGTTGAGCCGCCTTCAGAATAGTTGCCCGGATGGGTCGCATTGTTATAGAGAGTGTTGTTGACGAAGACATCATGGTAGCTGCTGCCTCCTCCATTGCTGTGGCCGCCATTTTTCGACGCGGACGCATATCCGCCAATGGAGTTACCGCAGGCATTCGCGTTATAAAAGATGTTGTTGCGCACCGTAACGTACCTGCCATAACACGGAAACTTTCCCCTCGCGGCCTTCCCGGTTCTGTTTGGGCCAGACCATTCGGTGCCATTCGATTGGCAAACCTGATTTTCGCTGGTGGTCTCAATGCCGTAATCAACCTGTAGAATCACGTTCCGTTCAAAGGTGACATAGGCGCAACCGTCACAGTAGAGTCCGTCGGCGTCATACTCATATCCCTCACCAGGATTCGTAATCCCGCTGATGTTGTAGACCGTGTTCCCGCTGATCTCCCCATACATAGCCTCGTCATAGCCGACTGGACCAACTCCCTCGTACCCAATCGCGTCGATGCCTATGTTGTCATTGTCGTGAATGAGGTTATTGGTGATTTTGAAATGGGTCACGTCTCCATCGACGTTCACCGATTCGCTTTCTCCGGTTCTCAGGTCATAGACCTCATTGCCACTGATGACCAACTGCGTAATCGGAGTCTTCGACGTGCCATAAACGGAGATGCCGAAAGCGTTGCCATTCTTTTCCGACCTGGTCGCAATGTTATGCACCCGATTGTTCAGAATTCGAATTCCCGTGCCTGAGCCGGTAATCCAGACGCCACTCGGAACTTCGTTGTCGCTGTCGGTCGTGTAATCGCGAATTTCGAATCCCTTAATGGTGATGTAGCTCCGTTTTCCAACGATGTTGATGAGACCCTGTGTGCCGTTGACGCTCAAGCCGGTCCCGTCGATCACCGCAATCTGGCCGGGATAGCTCTGGAATGTAATCGGCGCCGACGCCGTACCGGACGCCGGAAAATTTACCGACTCGTTGTACCTACCTCCGAAAACATAAACCGTGGCGCCCGCCGAGACCGAATTCGCTGCGTGCTGTATGGTCAGCCAGGGTGAGCCGACCGTACCCGGATTGCCGTCGTTGCCCGTGGTCGACACATAGTAGGTGGCTCCGCTCTGCGCGGCAACTAGTGGCGTCAGGGTCAGGACAAGCCCGACGACCGCCGCGCATACGATGGCTGGATTCCGCATGATCAAGAAATTGGAGAGCATGATTTCTCCTTCACAAAAACCCGCGCACGCGACCGCATCAGCGCACGCTCGACTCGAAAAGCGAGTCTCAGAAATAAAGCTTGAGCGCGAACTGAATCTGTCGTGGCGCCCGTGAGGCCAATGGGAATCCGAATCCGCTCTGGGGGTTAGTCGGATTGAGTTCCAGTGGCGTCGGCTCGGCGCTGATCGCGCCAAACTGTCCAAACAAATAATTCACGTGGTTGAGCACATTGAAGAATTCCGCGCGGAATTCGAAGCGCTTTTGTTCATTGATAGGAAATTCCTTGACCAGAGACGTGTCCCACTCGGTATATCCCGGACCCTCAATGATGTTGCGTCCGGCATTGCCAAATGTTCCCTGCACTGTATTGTGCGCAAATGCGCAGGTATTAAACAGCGCGCCCTCGACGCAGGGCTTGGCGTTGGGATTTCCGGCTAGATTCGGACGGGAGCAGTAGTAACCAACCGTGCCGCCGCAATCGGCATTAGCGACCGAAACGGTGTCCGTGGCAGTGTAGTAATTGCCGGTGGCGGTCGAAAAAACGCCGGTCATTTGCCAGTCGCCGATAATTTGATTGACGACGCCGGAAGAGTCCCTGGCAAACGTCCGCCCGCGGCCAAAAGGCAAGTCATAGACGTAACTGAAAACGAAGCGCTGGCGCACGTCGAAGTCGGAGTTGCCGTAATTCTGGTTGGGATAGCGCTGGTCTTGAAAGTCTCCGTTGTTCACCGATCCGAGGCTGGCGCTCGAAGCATTGTCGAGAGCATGCGAGAAGGTGTAAGCGGCTTCGTACTGAAGTCCGTGAGAGTAGCGCTTCTCCAGGCGAACCTGGAGCGAGTTGTAATTCGACTGCGTGTTCGAGCGGAACGTATCGATGGCGGCATCGAGCGCGCCGTCGCAATTGTAGATCCCTGGATCATTGTAGTAGGCGTTCAGCGTACAGGAATCTCCGGTCGCTCCGGGGGTTACCTCGTGGGCTGGACGACGCGGAGCGGTGGGGTCGGTTGAAACCGCCGACGGAACAGCTTGATTGCCATTGTAAAAAGCGAAGAGCTTCAAGCCGCGAGAACCTGCATAGGAAACTTCGAGAACGGTATCGGCGGGCAATTGGTATTCCAGACCGACGTGCCACTGCTGCATATAAGGCGTGACCAGGCGCGGGTCGAGAGAGTAAAGGCTCGGCGTGTTCGGGTCGGTCAAACTGCTCGGTTGCCCCGACGAGTTGGTCGGGAAACCATTGGCCAGGACGTTGAGCGGCAGGTTCGAGTTATTCGCGGCCGAGATCGAGCAATCGAGAAAATTAGGATTGGCAGAAGCGGCAGAGCAGGGCGTAGCGAAAACCTCCGAACCGAAAAACGGAGGATTGAACCCTGGGCTCGGGTTAGAGAACGGCCCGTTTTCCTGTCCGCCGTAGAAGACACCGTAACCGCTGCGCAGCACGAGTTTGTCAGTCAACTGATAGGCCAATCCAACGCGGGGCGCGAAATTGTTGAGATCAGGGTCGATTAGTCCGCGGGTGCCATTGCGTTGAATGGCGAGTTCGGAGGCGAGCGTAGGCGTCAATTGCGCGTTTTGGCCGCTAGGAACGATCAGCGAGAGCGAGTTGAAATCAAACGTCGCCTCATTGTCATTTGCTTCTTTGATCGTAGTGAAGAGTTCGTAGCGCAAGCCCAGATTCAGCGTGAGCCGGGGAGTTACCTTGAAGTCGTCGAGTCCATAGACCGCATAAATCTGGCGGTTGTAGATGATGTTGTTAAGGCCAGTAATCTCTCCGCTATCAGGAATACCAAGCAGAAAAGTGGCGATGGACTCTCCGCCCGAACCGGGCGATGCGGGATTGTCGGTGAAGTCGCTGCCGAATGACATGGAGCCACGGGCGGCGGCCGGTTCGAGGATGGTGAACTGTTCGAAGCGAAGTTCGGTGCCGAACTTCACGGCATGGCGCCCCTTAACCCAGCTCAGATTGTCGGTAAAAACGTAGCTATGCTGGTGTTCGAGGGCGGGCAAGTATTCCGAGCTGCCGATAGCCGTCGTGCCATCGCTGAAGCTGATCGAAGGCAGGCCGCCGAGATTCGCGCCATACGGCACGCCAGGGAAGTTGAGCTGCTGGGAGACGTTGACGTTGTAGTTCAGGTTATAGCGATGGGATTGGAGGTGATTGAAGCCGAAGCGAAATTCGTTGAATAGGTTGTTGCGAAACGTGTGTAGCTCACTGGCCGCCAGACCCTCGGCGGTGTTGTTGCTGTAGCCATCCTGAAAGCTGCCGCCGTCGAGAACGTTGTTAAAGGGGGAGGGCAGAAAATTACTGTCGTTGCCGTAACTGAAGCGCGCGAAAAAATTATCTTTGCCGCTGATAGAGTAGTCGTAGCGAATGTCGAACTTGTTCTCGGTTTCGTTGCGCTTCGGATCGCTCAGAAAATCGTTGCCGCCTCCCTCCGTGGTGTTGGCGACGGGAAATAGCGCGGCCAGATTCGAAGCCAATTGCGGATTGATGCAAGTCGTACCCGGCGGGCACGCGATGCCGGCAGGCAGAACGTTGGTCGGCGTCCCGCTGGAGTTATAGCCGCCGATCGGAACGCCGCAGAACCCGTTGGGATTGCCAGCATAAGTATTCTGCGCCAGGCGCGAATTGAAAATCTCTCCCTGATAAGTTGGGTTGCCGTTGCAGTCGAGCGCGACCTGATTCGTAGGGTTGCCATTCATATCGACGGCGAGCGCTGGAGTCGTAGTAAGAAACGCGGAGAAATCTCCGCCAATCTCGGCTTGCGTAGGAACCGTGGACAATTGCGGCAGTCCCTCGCGAATTCGAAGGCCTTCGTAGTCTCCGAAATAGAACATCTTGTTCTTGACCACCGGGCCGCCCAGCGTAAATCCGAACTGGTTCTGCTTGTAAGGCTGCTGGCCGAATTGGTCGAACGGGTTGGTAGCGTCAAACTTTTCGTTGCGTAGAAACTCCCACAAATCGCCATGGATCTGGTTGGTGCCCGACTTAATCACGGCGTTCATGATTGCCCCGTTGCCACGTCCGAATTCAGCGCTGTAGGAGTTGGTTTCGACCTTGAACTCGGCGATGGCGTCCACTGCGGGCTGCACCACATAGGCGGCGCCGTTCAAGACGTCGCCAAGATTTGCGTTGTTGTCGATGCCGTCGAGCAGGAAATTATTTTGCAGAGAGCGGGCGCCGTTGGCGCTGAAGCCATACGTTGTTTCGACGCGCGATCCGGGTTCGGCGGTAGCCACGCCAACGCCCAGCAAAGCCAGTTGCGCATAGTTGCGGCCGTTCAATGGAAGCGCGTTGATGCGCTGACTGTCCACCACCTGGCCGAGGTCCGAGGTTTCCGTTTCGAGTTGCGGACGCTCGCCAGTGACCATGACCGTCTCTGTTGCCATGCCCGCTTGAAGGGTCACATCGACACTGATGCGATCCTGAATGCTGACTTGCACCGGACCAGCAACCGCCTTTCTGAATCCCTTCTTTTCGACAGTGACACTGTAACGGCCGATCTTCAGCGGGCTGGCGACGTACTCTCCGTCCTTATTAGTAGAGAGCATCAATTGAACGCCCCGGTCAACATCAGTTACCGTGACCTTAGCGTCTGTGACCAGAGCTCCGCTCGGATCGCGCACCAGCCCTACGATGGCGCCCGCATCTTTCTGCGCCCATAACGGCGTAGCGAGCACGATGAGCGGCAAAAGAGAAGAGAACAGGACCGAGAGAGCTTGCCGACGGACGAAATGGATAGGCATGGCTAGCCTCCTGTAGGCTAAAAGCGGCGTTCCGCGACCCCGTGAATCGATCCACATGAAATCAGGTGCCGCAATTGCGCTTTCGTTGTAATATTACGAACCATTACTTTTACTTTCGTTTTGTAGCTTTTGTCAATCAAGATATTTTGGCGAATCTATGCACCCGGCTCGGATCTGCCGAACAGGAGGCTTCCTATGATCATCCGAAAAACCATAATTGCGGCGCCTTGCACCATGCTCGTTCTTATATTCCTGCTAACTGCTTGCTCTAAACTGCAGAAATCACCGCCGCCGGCCGCGACCGCAAAGCCGCAACCCACAGAGCCTTCGACGATTAGCGTCGACGTCAAGGGAGGCGGACCGCTGACGCTGACAACCAGCGCTGCCCTGTTCGAGGTGGCGCCGGATGGCTATGTGCAGGCCGCTTTGTTGAAAGACGGCAAGAAACTCTCCTTGGATGAACCAAACGTCGGCGCTCCTTCGGACAGCAATTTTGTGCGAGTCGCAGGCAAGGATGTGCACTTCACGCTCGATTTTCAGCGGACGCAGATCCACGAAGCGATCGGAAAAATGGGAGTCGGCCAACGAGTGGAAATTCCGGCGCGTCCGCTGGGTCCGTCGGGAACAGGATTAGAAGCTGTGCTCGCGTTCGAGGTCTACGACAATTTTCCGAACATTCTGCTGAGCTCCGTGGAATACAAAAACGCCGGCGCGACCGAGATTACCGTCGACAAGAGCGTGAATCAGCGGCGTCGCTTGAACGCGCGATCGATCGAGACAAAGGCGCATGCGTGGGAGATGTGGTCATTCCACGGCGCGAGCTACGACTGGGGAAAGGATGACGTAGTGAAGCTGACGCCGGCTTTTTCCCAACCCAACATCATGGGAGAAATGGTCAAAGGCGGCTATGGGGGCGGCATCCCAGTGGTCGCCTTCTGGACGCGCCAGGTGGGCGAGGCCGTCGGACACGTGGAGACGATTCCAATTCCCGCAGCCATCCCGGCAAAAGTCGCAGCCGACGGACGCGTAAACGCTGAAGTAGACTACGCCGCCAACGTCACTCTGAAACCCGGCGAGACCTACTCCACTCCGCGCAGTTTCGTTTCCGTTTATGCAGGCGATTTTTATGAACCGCTGCGAATCTGGTCGAGCGTGCTGCAAAAAGAAGGGTGGGAACTTCCGAAGCCATCCAGCGAAGCCTACAACGTGAGCTGGTGCGGCTGGGGATATCAGGAAAATGTAACTCCGGCGCAAATGCTGGGCACGATTCCGAAATTGAAAGAGATGGGCATCAAGTGGGTGACGCTCGACGATCGATGGTTTGACGTCTACGGCGACTGGAATCCACGCCCAGATACTTTTCCCGCCGATTCCATCAAGAAGATGGTGGATGACTTTCACAAAGAAGGCATGCTCGCACAAATATGGTGGCTGCCGCTCGCGGTCGAGGATGGCCAAGGCCGATACGAGTCGCACAAGTACGAGGTCTCGAAAATCGCGCAGGAGCATCCAGAGTGGCTCGTCCTCGACAAGAATGGCAAACACGCGAAAATGACTCGCGGCCTGGCAGTGCTCTGTCCGGCCGTGCCGGAGGTCCGCGCCTATCACAAGCAATTGACGGAGAAATTTATTCGCGACTGGGGATTCGACGGCAGCAAGCTCGATAACATTTATAGCGTTCCCGAGTGCTATAATCCGGCGCACCATCACAAGTCCCCACAAGATTCGGTGAATGCGATGGGTGACATCTACAAGGAAATTTTTCAGACAACTCGCGCGTTGAAACCACAGAGCGTCACCCAAAGCTGTCCCTGCGGCACGCCGCCGTCGCTAGCCTGGCTGCCATTCATGGACCAGGCAGTCACCGCCGATCCGGTAGGAGCGGGACAAGTCCGCCGACGCATCAAGATGTATAAAGCACTGCTCGGCCCCGAGTCAGCCGTCTACGGCGATCACGTCGAACTCTCCGCCATGACCAAAGTCGGCAATGACTACATAGAACACGGTGACGATTTCGCATCCACAATTGGCGCTGGAGGAGTGGTCGGAACGAAATTCGTGTGGCCCGATCCCGGCCCGAAATTCAAAGACGTCAATCTGACCGCCGCAAAAGAACAGCGTTGGAAAAAGTGGATTGGTCTGTATAACGAGAAAATGCTTTCGAAAGGCGAGTTCAAGGATCTTTACGTAACCGGCTACGACGTGCCCGAAGGCTATGCCATCGCAAAAGACGGCAAAATGTATTACGCATTCTTCAGTTCGGCCGACTGGAAAGGCGAAGTCGAACTGCGCGGATTAAAGCCGGGGAAATATCTCGTAAGCGATTACAGCGAAAGCAAAGACCTTGGCATAGTGGACGCGGCGGCCGATGGTGTGGCGAAACTGCCGACGCAGTTCAAGGATCATCTTCTGCTCGAGGTTAGCCCCAGCCGTTAGCACGCTTTCTGATCTCGGCCGCAATTATTAACACAAAAGCAACCCCAGGATCCTTACCATTAAGATCACCTCACGCCCGTTTGTGGATCACTTTCGGTTGGCGGGCAAACCAGGACTATCTGCGTTGGACGCGGACGTTGGTGAGGATCCCAGCTTGGCCAGAACGGCGTTGCATCGGGCAATGGCACGAATCACTTCGGCCAGGCTACCGCATGGCAACCCGCTTGGCGTCACAGCTCCGGGATTGGGGATCTTGCCCCATGCCGCAGCGCTTTTGCTGTACCAATCATGGCCCTCGGCCCAGCGTTGTCTGCGTCCGACCGAAGTTGCAGATAAATTGGCGGCGGCCATTGTTGATAGTTCCCCCATCCCGAAGTCGGCGTCGGCGACTGCGTACAAGGCTCGCAGGTTTGGCGGCTTCGCCCCTGCCAACGGCTCGGCGATCGCCAAGGCTTTGCGGTATTCATCGGCCGCTTCTTGCGTGCGCCCAAGTTTCGCAAGGACTCGGCCCAGTCTGACATATCCGGTGGCTGCTTCGGACCGTATATCAGGGTCGTCATCGCCCTGGGAGTCAAGTCTCGCTATACCCTTCCGATAGGTTTCCAATGCTTCCTGTGTTTTCCCGGTTTTGGCCAGGGCTTCACCCAGGCAAATTTCGTCGGTCCCTATGTAGTGCGGCGCTGCCTGGTCCGAGTGATTGCGGGCAAGAACTTCCTCGTAAATCTGGATCGCCCGTCTCTGCGCGGCCTGTCCATCGGCGTATCTGCCAATCATCGCCAGATCTGTCCCAATGCTCGAATACGCCCCTGCATGATCGAGCTGTAGGGTTGCATTCTGCGGATCCGCGCCGGCCATGGGTTCGATGATGGCGAGAGCACGCTCATGCGCTGCCAGAGCCCCGGTCGCGTCTCCGTTCATCCTCAGGGCATTCGCCTGGAAAGCGGTCGCAACCGCCAGTTCACGCCGGGAGCGAGCATCGGTTTGATCCTTAACCAGGGATGTAAAAAGATCCAGACCCGATTGGAAGAGCTGCAGCGCTTCGGCTCTCGATCCCATCTCTACCAGCGCGTTTGCCACTTTTACATTGCCGATAGCGACTCCTCGCTGCAGCCTTCTGTCTTGGGGATTGATCTGCAAGAGCTCTTGGTTTATGGCCAGTGACTTCTTGATCGAATCCAGAGCACTGGCTTGCTCGGCAGCTCCATTTTGAAGATCGGAAAGCAACTCATATTCGATAGACCTCTCCCTCAGCAGCTCCAAACTGGTATTACCCGCCTTCACGAGCCGCTCGGTGATTACCAGAGCTTGGTCTGCCTGTTCGCGCGCGCCGGGTTGACCAGCGCTGTCCAACATTCTCGCCAAGGTGTGATGGGCAATGGCCAAGTCCAACTGGTCGCTCGCGTTATTGGGTTCAGCGGTGACCACCGCCTCGCGGATGGCGACTGCCTTCTTAACACTCGCCAACGCGTCATGGGGTTGCCCCAGACTCGCGTCGAGCGTACTTCCTTGCAGCAAACCGATCCGTAAGTAAGCGGCTGCAAGTTCGCGTTGTAGCGAAACATCTCCGCTCGATTCTTTGGCCAGGCTGTCCAGATACTCTAGCGCTCGCTCTAGCAGCAATTTGCGAGTCGGAGTTGCACCCGGCATGGTTTCGATGGAATCGTGGATCTCGAAGATCAGCGAATTCGCCAGCCTGCGGACATCGTCGAAACGCCGCTCCGCGCGAATTTGTTGCGCCCGGGCGATGCGACCTTCGTGTAGCGTGACAGCCAGCCCAGCGAGCACTGTGCCGGCGACGATAATGGTCGCGGTGACTCCGGCTTTGTGGCGAGTAATGAACTTCGACGTGCGATACCCGAAAGTGTCGGTACGGGCGACAACCGGCAGACTCCCGAGATGGCGCCGTATGTCTTCGGCAAACTGCTCAGCCGACGCATAACGCCGCTGCGGTTCCTTGCGCAGCGCCATCAGCACGATGTTGTCGAGATCGCCTCGGAGACGTTTTCGCAACTTCTCTGCCGAACTGCCGAAACTCTCTGGCACGGAAGAAGATCCCCGGGAGTCGCGATTCGTTTCCATCCGACGCACAACGGTGCTTGGTTTCTCCGGTTCGACCTCGCAAACTGCGAGCGCGATTTGCTGCGGCGTGGTACCCAGTTGGCGATAAGGATGTTCCCCGGTCAGCAATTCGTACAACACCACGCCCAATGAATAGACATCGCTGGCAGTAGTAATGGGGTCGCCTTTGACTTGTTCGGGGCTGGCGTATCCAGGAGTGAGCGCGCGAAATACGGTGAGGGTCGGCTCCGGCCCTTCGGTTGATATTTCCGGGTCGAGAAGCTTCGCGATGCCGAAATCGAGCAGCTTCGGCGTTCCATCTGAAGTAACAAGAATGTTGCTGGGCTTGATGTCGCGATGGATGATCAGCCGCTGGTGGGCGTACTGCACCGCCGAACAGACCTGCAAGAACAGGCTCAGTCGCTCGGTAACGGATAGTTGGCGGCGATTGCAGTATTGATCGAGCGGTTGGCCGTCGATCAACTCCATCACAAAGTAGGGAACGCCGTCCTCGGCGGTGCCGCCGTCATGCAAGCGCGCGATATTAGGATGATCGAGGTTGGCTAGAATCTGCCGCTCGTTCTTGAAACGACTGAAAACGAATCCCGAATCCTGGCCGCCGCGCACCACCTTAAGGGCCACTTCCTTGCGGTACTGATCGTCGGCGCGAAACGCGCGATACACTTCGCCGAAGCCGCCGACGCCGATACGCTCGACAATCTTGTAGGGCCCGATGCGACGACCGATCCAGAGATCGGTTGGCTTGGTGGCATTTCCGATTGGACTCTCGACCGTGGTCAGCTCGAAATTCCCGGGTCCATTCAGGAATGCCGTTCCGATTTGTTCATCGGCGGCCAAAAGCACCTCTACCTCGTGGCGAAGCGAAGCATCGTGAGCACAGGCGCGGTCGAGAAACGCGGCGCGATCGTTACGCTCGATTTCCAGGGCCCCGTCGAGTACCACCTTAATCTCTTGCCAACGTTCGGGAGTCATATCGCGGCACTCTCGCCCATGGCATTGTGCAGCCAAAGTCGCGCTGTCGCCCATTCTCGTTTCACGGTGGCTGGCGAGATTCCGAGCACATGCGCGACATCTTCGATAGAGAGTCCCCCAAAGAATCGTAGCTCGACTATCTGGCTCTGCCGCGAATCGAGGCCGGCCAGGCAGGTCAAGGCATGGTCCAGCGCTACCAGGTTCAACTCATTCTTCTTAGGCAGCGTGACCTCCTCGTCGAGCACCAGGGTAACGGCACCGCCGCCACGCTTCGCGGCGCTGCGCTTGCGCGCGTGATCGACGAGAATCCCGCGCATCAGGCGCGCGGCGACGGCAAAAAAGTGAACTCGGCTTTGCCAGTGCACCGAGTCGCGCCCGACCAGCCGGAGATAAGCCTCATGTACAAGCGCGGTGCTTTGCAGAGTGTGATCATGATGCTGCGCGGCAAGGCACTTTCGGGCGACGCGCCGTAACTCTTCATAGACTAGCGGGACTAAAGCCTCACGCGCCGCGGCTTCTCCCTGGTTCCAGCGCGCCAGCAAAACCGTGACTTGGTTGGATGAATCGGAGGACAAGGAACACCCCAAAGCGCCGCGGGCCGCCCCGTATTGGCTCTAGAAAATATCCTGCGTTTTCCCGAAAGTCAATGGATTCAGGAGAGTTAGTCACAATCTCGTCTTCATCGGCAAAAGCCGCGGAGACTCCATAGAAAGAAATAACTGCCTGCATGAGCCACTTCGACCGTTTTTTTCGGATTAGTGGATAGGTAGATAGCTAGATCCGGAGCCTCAGATCGCCCGTCTGCGGTCTTCGCTTGAATAACAACCGAGATAAGAAGGAGATCTATGAATCCGTCATCACGCAAGGTTCGAACGAAGTTACTGCGCTGGTTATTTCTTTTCGTGCTCTTCTCTCTGATTTTCCTCGGCTCGAGCAGCGTACCCGCGCTCGCACAGACCGACACTTTTATCGCAGGATCGGGCCTGTGGAGCGTGATGGGAAACTGGTCGCTCGACCAACTCCCGGGATCGAGCAATGACTGCGTGATCCCCGGCAGTTCGACGGTGACCGCCGACACGGGTGGAGTCTGCGACAACTTCAGCGTCGGGTCCGGAGCATCCGTCACGGTCGCACCCGGTTATGTGTATATGTTCGGCACAACCCTGATCAACAACGGCTCAATCATGGTGGGCAATGGCAACGGCCTTGGCCTCGAAGGCCAGGGAACAACCGTAACCCTGAGCGGAAGTGGCACGGTGACCCTGACGACTGCGACCGCTTCCTTCCATGGAACCTCTGGGTCTTCGCCGATCCTGATCAGCCAGCAAATCATCCAGGGGCAGGGCTCTCTCGCGGATGGCCTTTCTATTGTGAACCAGAGCACGATCGATGCGACCGGCGGCACGCTCACGGTTCAAACCGATAGCGCTGGCATCACTAACACCAGTCTCATGGAGGCAAGCAACGGAGCCACGCTGTGGCTGGTTGCACCTGTTACCAACTCCGGGGGCACCATCGAGGCGCTTAGCGGCGGCACGGTCATTCTCGATGGCAACATTAACGGAGGAAAGCTGACCACGAGCGGGAGCGGAGTAATTCAAGCCACCGGTGACAGCATATTGAATGGCCTCGCGAACAGCGGCACGGTGCAGGTTTCGGATAATGCGGCGCTCCTTCAGGGCACGGTGACCAACACCGGCACCATTGAAGTCCAGCAATCCGGAACACTCTTTATGAGTGGGAACGTGACCTTGACCGGCTCAGGTTCCCTGATCCTCAGCAGCAACGGCCAACTCGAACAGAACCTCACAAGCGTGGGCATCCCCGGAGGCAGTCTCACCAACCAGCAACTGATTCACGGCGCCGGGACCTTCTACGATCTGCCACTGACCAATCAATCGACCATCGAGGCCGACAGCACCGCCGGTCCGCTCTATCTGGACACGGCCACCACAAACACCGGCACACTCGAAGCCAGCGGCGGCGGATCGCTCGTTCTTTACACCGGTCAAACCGTCAACAATGCCGGCGGCACCATCGAAGCTCTGGCCGGATCCACCGTGCTGTTTGAAGGAACCGTGAGTGGAGGCACTCTGACGACCAGCGGAAACGGCGTCATCCAAAGCGAAAACGGCACACTGGATGGAACTGTCCACGTGCCCACCAACTCGGGAATGATCACGACCGCCTCGGAAGATGGTCTTACCATGCAAGGCACGATCAATAACACTGGCACCATCGCGATGACTGGAAATGGCTGCATATATGCCGCCCAGCCCACCACCCTGACTGGAACAGGAAAACTCACACTGGGAGGCAGTAACTGCATTTATGGTTCCGGTATTTCTTTCACCAATCAGAGCACGATTGAAGGAGGCGGTTTCATTGGGGATTCCAATCCGATGCCGATCACCAACGACGGAACAATACTGGCCAACAACAAAAAGGCTCCGCTCACAATTTCGCCTAACTCCGTCGGCTTCACCAATAATGGCAAGCTGACCGCTAATAAAAATTGCACGTTGATCATCAACAGCAGCGTTAGCAATCCATTCAATAATCTCTCCGCAGGCACGCTCACCAGCGGCATTTACAACGTAACCGGAACATTGGAGCTTGGTGGCCCCATCACGACCAATGCCGCTACGATTACACTGACGGGCGCACCTGCGAAGATTTACAACATTTCCAGCGGCACCAACGCACTGGCCGGTCTCACGGCGAACGCCACGACCGGAGTGCTGTCACTGCAGAGTGGACAGGTCCTCGCAACGACAACGAGTTTTTCCAACGCGGGCACAATGACCGTGGTGTTGAAGAGCGGCTTCAAAGTGGGCGGCAGTTACACACAAACCGCAGGAACGACGACGGTGGATGGTACGCTCACCGCGCCCTCCGGGCTGATTGCTCAAGCTGGTACTCTACTCGGCAAGGGAACACTTGCGGCAGCTGTTACCTCTTCTGGCACGATTACTGTTGGAGACTCGACCACAAAACCCGGTGTACTCACCATTACTGGAAGCTACACCCAGGACGCAGGCGGCGCCCTCAACATTCCCGTCAATGGGACCACCGTCGGCTCGCAGTACAGCCAGATGGCGGTTTCAAACGGGGTCAGCCTGGGTGGCACCCTGACCATCCAACGGAAAAAGAGCTTTACCCCGGCAATCGGCGACACATTCACGATACTCACCGCCGGCGCGCTGACAGGACAGTTCGCGACCGTGAACGGATTAACCATCGATGGCAGCGAACATTTTGAGATCACTTACACGTCTACCGGAGTAACGCTTACCGTTGCCTCGGGGGGATAGAGTCCTGAGCGAGGTCAGTTAAACTACCTGAGCATTTCGACGGAGTGGCCGGTATCGCATGGTGCAGGCTCGAACGCGGGTCATGAACCAGTTGCAGGCGGGAGCGCTCAACGAAGGACTGCCTTGCAAGAAGCGATTGTGGCGAGACGCAGTACGAGAACAACTGGAGACGTTCCGGTTCGCGCCGTGGGCGAGCCGGCGACGGCGCGATCTGTTGGAGTTACTGGATCGACTGACTCCGACGATAGCCGAGTTAACCGCGGCCATCGAGCAGGAAATAAAGAGGTGTCCAGATGCGCAGCGTTGGCAGACGCATCCGGGAGTAGGAGCGCTAACGGCGTTGGCGTTCGTGCTGATCATCGGGCGAGCGGAGCGGTTCCAGTGTGGCAAGCAGATCGCGTGTTATCTGGGACTGGTGCGGTTGCTAGATTCGAGCGGACAGCGGCGACGACTGGGACACATCACGAAACAAGGCAACTCGCTGTTGCGTTTCCTCTTAGTAGAGGCGGCGCACGTGACGGTGCGGAGTCTCCCCGAATGGCGGAGTAAGTACTGTCACAGGGCGCTGCGACGAGGGCGCGAAATCGCCAAAGTCGCGATGGCGCGAAAGCTGGCGGTTCGCCTCTATTTGGATGATGCGGAAGGAATGGGACTACGAGCAGTTGAGAAAGTTCGGTTCGTGCGCGGGAAAGCCCGGAAATCGCGACGGTGTGAAGTAAAACATCGAGAAATTGATTGGGTATCCCGCTCCCCTTCACGCGGAGTTCGAAGTAGTAATCATGATCGAACGTATGACCGAAGAGATGCATGGGTCGGACTGATTGTCCTGGCCTGAAAACAGATTACGAGCGAGCCTTGGTTGGAAGAGCAAATGTCAGAGACGCGATTTATCGCCAATTGACTATTGCGTAGGCTCCGAACAAGGACCTGAATACCTCGCTGGCGACGTTTTTTATCCGATGCCGACGGATCAAGGTGGCTGCGGTCCGTCGGGTTGGACCCGCGAGCCGTCGCCGCCAGTCAGGAGTCGACCTGCGGTGAAGTGAGTAAGGCGAGCCGTCACCGATTCGCCAGCCGCGCACGAGCGGCTTGGGGGCCAGGAAGGCATGCCATCTCTTTTTGCCGGGCTATGACGTCCCGATTTCGTTGAGTTAGTTGACCGTGAAGCTTTTCGAACTGGTGGCGCTGCCGCCTTTGGTCGTCACCTTGATCTTGCCGGTGGCGGCTGCGGTGGGAACGGTCGCGGTGATCTGCGAGTCGGAGTTCACGGTGAATGTCGCGGACACGTTGTCGAAAGTCACCTTGGTGGCTTGCGTCAGGCCTGTGCCGGTAATCGTCACTTCAGTTCCAACCGGTCCGCTCGGCGGCTCGAAGCTCTTGAGAGTCGGCGTGATGCTATAGCTGGACACGGTCGATAGAACGGTGGACCCGGTGGTCACGGTCACATCGCCAGTGAGCGCGCCGGTAGGAACCGTGGCCAGGATGAAGGTGCTGCCGGTGAGGGTTGTTGTCGTGGCCTCTATGCCGCCGAATTTCACCACTGACGAACTGCTGAAACCCTGGCCCAGAATCTGAACCTGCGCACCTTCCTCGCCCGAGTGAACCGGCGTCACCAGCGAGATGAACGGAGCCGCGCCGATGTTCAGTTCGAACAAGGCACCCCCCGTCACAGCATTGCCCGAGCTGTTGCTTCCATAAATGATACCGTTGGTGTTCTGCATCAGCGGGGCCCTAGGGCCGCTGCCCATGTTGCTGTCAGTGGCGAAGGAATACGACGAGAAGGCGTTGGCGGAGGTGAGTTCATAAAGGCCGCCACTGGCGCCGGTTCCTCCGTTGTAGCTCGCGCCATAGAGGTTCCCATTGCTGGCCTGCATCATGTTGTTGGCCGCCTCGTCGAAGTTGAGCGTGGCAGGAAAGTTGTATATGTCGGTGAGCTTACCGCCGGTGGTCACGTCATAGAGCGCTCCGTTGCCCGTACCGGAAGGAAAGGCCGTCGTTCCGTAAAGTTTTCCATTCGAGTCCCGGACCACGCCTGTGCTCGGGCCAGACACGTTCACCGTGTTGTCAAAGCCGTAGAGCAGTTTGAATGTTCCGGCCGCGGCGATGTGGAAGACTCCGCCTACGTTGCCGTACCCGTCGGCATCAGCTTCGGTGCCATAGAAGTTTCCATCGCCGCCCGCGGTCAGAACCGACGGAAGGGAGTTTCCGTCGGCGAAGGTGTAGAGCGTCTTGTAAACGCCGGCGGTCGAGATGCGAAACGCAACTTGTGGGCTGCTGGAGCTCAAGTCCCCTGTCGTCCCATAAAGATCGCCGCTTGCGCCCAGAACCAGCGCGCCCAAGGGGCAACAGGCATCAGTCGTCCTGTTAAGGAAGTCGTAGATGTCGGTCAGAACTCCGGCGGGGGTTACGCGGTAGATGAAGCCAGCGTTATTGGCTCCGCTGAGTTGGCAGGTGCCGTAAAAGTTCCCGTCCATGGCCAGCGTGAGCCCACTATAGCCGCAATTGACCCAGGTGCCGGGGAAGCTGGCCACCAAGGTCTCAACATTGGCAGGAGTGATCTTGAATACGCCTCCCGTGCCGTTAGCACCACGGCTTTGACCGGTGCCGTAGAGGTTGCCGTCCCGGCCTTGAGCCATGGGACCCCAAGGATTCCAGACGTCGGTGGTGCCGCCCTGAAATGTGTAAGCAAGTGTTGGCGAGGGAATCTGGGCAAGGCTCGGGATGGCCGAGGCAGCAATGCCGACGATAACGGCGATCAGGGTGAGCGCGAATCTGGCGCGGCTGGAAGTCCTGTTTTGGCGGCGGATGGTTTGGCGGCGGATGTAATTCATGGAAGTTTCTCCTGGAAATACGTAAGAATTCGTCGGCAATATTGGCAATATTAAGGACGCCGGTTGGGTTCTGGTTTCCGGGCGGCCCACTCGCCAACTGGCTGAGACGACCGCGAATGCACGCCGACTATCACCTGAATCAGGGTTGGGGTAAAGCGACCGCTCGGCCATGTCGAAGCGACGAGATATTGGGTTTACCCACAATGGGTTACGAAGAGTTATTGTCTGCATCGGAGTACCCCGAAAGTGCTAGTCCAACCAGGCTTTCCGGGATGGTAGACTTTGGAAGCTGTCCTCCCCTGGGAGCGTCGACTCCTATGACTGTGTCCAGCGAGCCCCAGACCGTTGTGCGCTTCGGTGTATTTGAGGCGGACTTGCGCGCGGGGGATCTGCGAAAGAAAGGAACCAGGGTAAAGATTCAGGACCTTCCCTTTCGCGCGCTCGGCGTCCTGCTCAGCCGGCCGAATGAAGTTGTGACGCGCGAAGAATTCCGGCAGGCGCTTTGGCCGCAGGATGTTTTTGTCGATTTTGACCGTGCCATCAGTAGCGCCATCAAGCGATTGCGCGATGCGCTGGGCGACCCCGCGGAGAATCCCGTCTTTATAGAAACCATCGAGCGCCGCGGGTACCGGTGGATCGCTCCGACATCTGGAGTCCCGACCTCGAGCACAGTCATGCTGCTTGCGTCCGATGCGCGTGAGCCGGAGTTAGAGCCGGCAGTAAGTTCGGTGGCCGTCCCCGATAGTCTGATTTCGCCGCCAGCGTTTTCGTTTTCGTCGCGAAAGTTGGAATATGCCGCGGTGGTTCTGGCGCTACTGTTGGTGGCGGGGACCGTGCTGTTCCGGTTTCACGGGATCAAGGCCCTGGGCAATTCGCCGCACTCGGCTGCGAATGCTGGGTTGCATCCAGCGAATCAGGAAGCCAAGGATCTTTATCTGCAGGGCCGCTACTACTGGAACAAGCGCACGCCCGACGATCTGCATAAAGCGGTGGATTACTTTACCCAGGCGATTGTGCATGATCCCGGATATGCCGATGCGTACGTGGGCCTGGCCGATTGCTATAACCTGCTGCGCGAATATACGGCGATGCCGGCCAGCGACGCATTTCCACGCGCGCGTGCGGCAGCGTCCAAAGCGGTGGAACTCGACCCGAAATCGTCGCAGGCCCGGGCTTCACTGGCTTTCGCGGCATTCTGGGGATTCTGGGATGCGGACACATCGGACCGCGAATTCCGCCGCGCCATTGAACTCGACCCGAACAATGCCATCGCGCACCATTGGTACGCCACGACGCTGCAGGAACTCGGCCGCTTCCGGCAGGCGCTCGTGGAAATCGACCGGGCACAGGCACTGGACCCCAGTTCCCGCGCCATCTTGGCCGACAAAGCGGTGATCCTGGATGAGCTCGGACAACGCAAGGAAAGCGCCGACCTGCTGCAGCAAATGGAAAAGGCCGACCCCAGCTTTGTTTCGCCGCACCGGTATCTGAAGCGGCTCGATTTGCAAAACGGGGACTATCGCGGATATCTGGCGGAGCAGCGACAGGAGGCGGTGCTGACCGATGACGCATCGGCATTGCAGATTGCCGACGCCTCGGAAAAAGGATTCGCGGCGGGTGGGGCGCGGGGCATGTTCGAGGCGCAGCGGCGCGAACAGCAAAAGCTTTTCGATGAAGGAAAGCTGGATGCTTATGCTTTGGCGGAAATCTCAGCGCAAGTCGGGGACAAAGCCGATGGGCTGAAGTACCTGAAACTCGCTTACGATCAGCACTCGCAGGATATGCCCAGAATGGGGCTCGATCCGGCGTTCAAGAGCCTTCGCGGCGAGGCAGCATTCCGCCAGCTGCAAGCAGCGATGAAACTGCCGTATGCGGAAGCGGGGCTTCGGTAGATTGTCAGGTCGGCGCCCGGCGCTCATCGAGCGGCCGATTTCGATTTCCGGCCCTTCCGCCGCCGCCCGCACTTTCGGATAATAATTCCGCCACCGCGACCCACCAATCACACACTCTGTCCCGCCATCGCGGTGCACTACTCACCTACACAGCACGCTGACCCGAAGTTTGACACGCCGAAACCGTGGCTGTTGTAAAAAGGGTCGAAAGTCGCGCTGCTCATGCCGGATCCGCTTGAAGGTCGACGCGGCAGCTAAGCTTGCCTATCCGGATCATTCGGGAAGTACGAACTCGCTTGGACTGTTCACAGCCCGCCGGGCCCCGTTCCTCATAGCGAACGCCTTTATTCAGGATCAGCCAGATCAGCTGACCTGTGCGATGCGCAATTGCCCCGATGGTTTTGTTGTGGCCGAGACGCGGAACGAGACGACGGTAGACGATCTCGAAGATGCTGCCTTTAAATTTGACGGCAGCATTGGCATCAGTGTTGAGGGTATCTGTTTATCAACTCGGCGGCGGCACGGCGTCCCTGTTCGCGTCCGGCGCGGGCCGCAGGTTCGCGAACCGAGGGATCGAGCAGATTCCCGCCTACCGCGGCAAACGCAGCTTGTGACGCTTCGTCGGGATGGATGACATCGACGTGCGCGCCGCCGCGCCTCAGCTTCTCGACCGCGGCGTGGAGCGATTCGACGCAAAGCGGCGGTATACGAGAGGGCAATGTCAGGATAAGGACGCGATCGCACCCGATCGCTAGATCTGCGTTATCGATGGAATAGACGCCGCCATCCATGTAGCGGCGGCCTCGCAGTGTGACCGCTGGCCAGATCCCCGGCACCGCACCGCTGGCAGTTACAGCGTCGACGAGGTCGACTCCACTCGTGCGATCAAATGCGCGCCGTTCGCCGGTTTCCACATCAACCGCCACGATCAGCAGGCGGCGCTCGGGCCAAGTATGCGACGGCAGGGCCGCGGCGATCATGTTCCGTCTCTCCTCCTGCAAATCCAGCGGAGTTCGCAGCGCGAGTGCACCGAAGCGCTTGAGGACGGCAATGGTGTCGCCGGGACCTTCCTTGGTGCGCATGAAATCGGCGCGCCACCTCGTAAAGTCGAGCGGTGGCACAGACTCCTTGGTTTGCAGATGCGGATCGACCTGCCGCTTGAACAGATCCTCCAGAGTCAGACCGCCTGCCATTAGGACACCAACCCGCGCTCCGGCTGACGTGCCTACGATAACGTCGGCATCGCGACCGTCGACGCCGGCATCCGCCATGCCGGTGATGACCCCGAGTTCCCATCCGGTCGCAGCGTGTCCGCCTGCCCCGAGTACTAACGCACGCCGCCCCATATCTATCTCTTTCTCCCTCGGCTAGCTGCTCTATCGAAGCCCTGTCGCCGGATCATGAGAACCTGAGGCCCCAACGTTATGCTGATTGTGCCAGCCAAGGATTTCGACTCACAGTTTGCTGTGGAGGAATTGCTCCATAAGCGTCGTGGCTGAAGTGTGCACTGCGGGAGCAATTTGAACGCAGGGTATTCCCACGATGTAGGGTTACACTTCCCCATCTCGCTTGGGTAGAAACACGGTGCTATGTAATGCGTGGGGCACAGATGGAGGGGAAAGTTTGGCTTCTAACCTGCGGCTATGTAAATCTCGGATTGTCCGCTCGCGCCTAGCGAAACCAATAAGAATGCGAACCGTCCCAAGACGAGTCTGGTCATCGGCATTTTTTTCCTTCGTTCCGCTATGTTGGCCACGACTGAATTCTACGTCAGTTCTTGCAATCAGGCCTGATTACATCAATATGCATCCTCTTTACATCGCTAGGGGGTAGACTGTTCTCGTACGTGAGCGCCGAAGCGAGGATAGAGTCTTGATCAACGCGCTTACCGCGCATTTCCTGGCATTTTCCGAACATACAAAACCATGACCTTGCGCACAATCAAGTCCGCACTGGTGTTCGGCGTGGCCGTTTTTTATTCGTTCGTGGTCTTCAACAATGTCACCGATTACAACTCCAACTACCAGTTTGAGCGACACGTGATGATGATGGACTCGATTTCTCCTGGAAATCACGAAATCTGGCGCGCCATAAATACGCCCCTATGGCACACCGCATTTTACGTATCGATCATCGCCTGGGAAACGCTAACTATGATTCTATGTTGGTGGGGCGGCTTGCTCATGGTGCGGGCGTTGCGTGGGACCGTCTCTGCGTTTAACCATGCCAAGCGCGTTGCCCTCGCCGCGCTGGCGCTCAGCCTAACCATGTGGTTAGTCGCGTTCCTGTCCGTAGGAGGCGAGTGGTTTTTAATGTGGCAATCGAAATCGTGGAACGGTCAGGAGGCGGCGTTTCGAATGTTCACGGTAGTAGGCATCGTGCTGTTAGTCGTGGCTCAGCCCGAGATTGCGGACCAACCGTAGCCGCCGTACGCTTCAGCCCCTTCGCACCCAGACCTTGGCTGTCGATAATCCCGGTTACACTCACCCGGTTACCGGTTCTGAGCGCTAACGCCTTTTCGTCAACAATGCTTTGTGCCTGTGTCGGATTTAATTATCTGCGTCGGGTCGTCAAGTCTCTGTCGGACGCTCGCAGAGGCCGGATGGATTCTGTGGCGGGGACAGGGTTGGTTCGCGCTCTTCGAGCGCAGCAAAAATCTCTTCCAACATCGTTGCGAGCTTTTCGCGGCGGTTTCCATTGAAGCTGCTGAGACGAGTTCCTCCCAAGTTTTTTCGAGTCGCTTCTTCGGACCATCGCTGAGCATAGTGACCTCCTTACCGACGGACGCGGAGGGGGATTGTTCCTTGATCGTGTAGCAGTTTTACGGCCCGCAAGCACAGAAGTGTTTTCAGCGTGGAAAAGCGCAGCAGAATCACTAGTTGGAGAAGCATGGCCTGGATGACTGCGGGGTTTTACCTGCTTGAACAAGATCACATCTCCGATGGGTCGGGCGGCTTCGGAGCATTCGCCAGCACCTTCAACTCTAATTCCTTGAGCGTACCCAGCGAGTAGGCCGCAGATTCGCGTTCTTTAACGCCGGTATCGAAATTCAGCAAGTCAAAAAGGCGTCCGGTGACGATACGTTTGACATCTCTGATTCTTTCTGCAAATTCGTCGAGTCGTATCTCTACCAGACCAGCCTCGGAGAGCACTCTCCACACCTGCAGCTCTTCGGGTTCATCATCGGATCGATTCACAGTTCCAAACCTCGTTCTATGCACCCGACCTAAGACTCAAGCTCCCGGTCCGTCATCGCTCCGTGTCCTGCGGTTTGGACCCTGCCGGCTTGAACCTCAGGTATGTGTATGCCAGATACTGGTTCAGCTCCGCCCAGAAAGACTGGTCCCGTTCGCGAGGATCCATTCCGGCTCTGGCCATCGAGAGGAGCCGCTCCTCACACTTCTCTCGCTCCTGGTCGGTGACCTCACTGATTTTGCGCCACGCCTGTGGCTGGGGACAGCCCGAGATCCTGTGCTCTGGTATCACTCGTCCGTCCTCAAGAACGAAATCTCGCCAGACCAAACCCCAACGCACTTCTTTGAGAATAGCCGTTTCGGATGCGGTGGAGGATCTTAACGAAATGATCTGGCCTTCCTCCGGAGGCCAGTTCGCCGCAGTAGATAGTTGCTTTGCCTTGGACTTCATCCTTCGCGCGCCTGCGGGAATTAGGTTTAATTGCTCTCTTCAGGATTGGGTTTGCGGCTGACGATCCGAGATCCCTGAGCATCTGGTCTAGGCCAATCGCTGCGCGACAAGACCCGGTCCACCGCCTGCTCTACCCTCAACATAAAGCTTGCGTCAGGATCCAACAGCGCGGTTGATGTGGACAATGCCATACCGAGAGTATTCGCGTTCGTAGCTGCCTCGACCTCTGACACCAGGTGCGGCTGCTGTTTCAGATAGCCGATCCAGACCAGAGTGACGGCGTTGTATGCCGTGCTCTTCAGTAGACTGATAATCGCTGCGTGACTGTTGCCATACCACATCACAGTACTAACCAGGATTAGCTCGACGCTTGCAAAGACTCCGAATCCCAGCGCTATGCCGAATACCTGCTGGCGCCAGCAATTTCTGAAAATGCGGCAAAGAAGCATCAGGAGCAGGAAGAGCCCAAGCTGCATCAGGCGTACGCTGCGATCAAAGGCTAGTACCGCCGCTACGACCCTGTCTCCACCACCCGCTTCGCCACTAGACCACGCACCTAGAATTGCCAGCAGAAAGAGCAGCCCGCACGACCATCGGAATATGGTGGTTCCCAAAATCTGAATGCCTCCATACTCCCTAAAGAGACTGCGTAATATTTCATCCATCACCGCGAGCGTAAAGATCACACTGAGGGCGTTTCCGACCCAGTACGCGTAGAAGTAGTTCTCGGGGAAATACCTGTACACGACAAACAAACATGCCGACTTGAGGGTCTGAAACAGGACGTAGGAAAAAAATCGGGGAAACACCCTGCTGACCTGGCGGCGGACCATGAAGATCAGAAGGGTGATCTGCAAGAGCGGACCCGCTAGCCAGTTCACGTACATTAACCAGTTCATCGCATTGCGTACACGTAACGCTCGAAAGCATACCTATCCCTCAACCGCTCTGCAACATCTATTTAGCGCGGCCCGTCCGGTCTCGATTTTATAAGTTCACCATCCTAAGACTTACATCGGGCATGGCCCGGGGCGGCACAAGGGCATCGGGTCGCTGCCATCACCAGCAACGACCACAGCCTGTTTTGCTCGCACGGCAGAATTGGCAGGCGGCCAGGTGCTCGTCGAGATTGCGCTGTACAACCCAGCCAGTGCCACAACGGTCAGCAGAATTTCCACTACCTTGTTCATCGGGGGAGTCTCCTTTGCGCGTACTTCTGCGCGTGGCGAAGTATATGCCCAGTCGATGCTTTGTGAGCACCACGACCTGTGGATAATTCGCGTTTTTGAGGATCCGTGCGCTGCGAACTGTTGGGGCTGTTGTCGCGAGATAGTTTGGCCGCGCAAATCTTACTGTGGGGGACGGGCAAGTCAATGAAAGCCGGAGGGCTGCCATCTCAGAAGAACGGTTGTCGAAAAAATCCCGATGACACTCACAACCAGACCAAAGGCACCTAAGCGAAAATCTCGTTCAGCTTATCCCGTGTCTGCTGACTTCGTGAGGGTTTCAAGTACCGCATGGTCGATTCCATGTCGGAGTGACCCAGCCACTGCTCACGGTGCGAAGGTCAACTCCGGCCCCAAGGCATTTCGTGGCGAACGTCGCTCTGAATTTGTGGAACTCGGCAAGCTGTTCGCAGCTTGCGATGCAGAGGAGCGGCTATGGTACGAGTTCTCAACTGGGGGATGCAGACCGAAGCTGGATTTCTTGGACTGTCTCAAGGCCGTAGCAGAACGGGCGAAGCTCGACACGCATGGCTTCTGGCTCTCAGGCACGATGGCCGCGCCGCGGTTGACCGCGTTCAGTTCCGCATCCTTGCCCACGGACAGCCAGACGCGCTTCGGCCCCTCGCGCCATTCCAGGTGGTAGGCCCCTTCGGTGTGGCGCTCGGGCGCTCCATTCACCAGCACCACATCGACCCAGATGCGGCCATTGGCCGCGAGCGCGAGGACGACCGGGCAGTAGCGCCTTCCCTTGCTGGTTTCGACTCGCTTGGTGACGCTGCACCGACGGTTCATGGCTGATTCCTCGCAAATAGGGTATCCGCGAGGTATCACCATGTTTTATCTAGCAGCCAACAAAGGAGCTGGCGGAGAGGGAGGGATTCGAACCCCCGGTACGGTTTCCCGTACTCCAGTTTTCAAGACTGGCGCCTTCAACCACTCGGCCACCTCTCCGTAGGTACACCTGTCAGATTTCCCTATTTTACGGCAGGAATAGCGTCGGCGGCTTCGCCTCTCTATACAAGCTTTCTCGGAGACACGAGAAATTACTTCGTCCCGTTCGGATACACCAATATCTTGCTGGCTTCGCCCGTTTTCAGCCGCGCCATGGCTTTCGAAAAGTCTTTCATCGGGATGCGATCCGTGATCACGGGATGAAGATCGAGGCTCCCGCTCTTGAGCAGCGCCGTCATCTGATACCAGGTCTGGTACATTCGGCGGCCGTTAATGCCTTGAATAGTGATGCCTTTGAAGATGATGTCTTCCGAGAAGTTGACGGGGATCGGTTTCGAGGTCAGGCCGAGAAGCGAGATGCGTCCGCCGCGTCGCACAATGTCGAAAGCTGTGCGGATGGCGTCAGGATGTCCCGCCATTTCGAGG
>DATBYM010000049.1:0-73072 GCA_036513715.1 Terriglobales bacterium | reverse complement strand
TCCGCAATCGTTCCTGCGCCGACGGTGTGCCCGCCTTCGCGAATCGCGAAGCGCAAGCCTTTTTCCATCGCCACCGGCGTGATCAGTTCGATCACCAGGCTCACATTGTCGCCCGGCATCACCATCTCCGTGCCCGCCGGCAACTCGGCGATCCCCGTCACGTCCGTCGTCCGCAAATAAAACTGCGGACGATAGCCCTTGAAGAATGGCGTATGCCGACCGCCTTCTTCTTTCGTCAGGATGTAGACTTCCGCCTTGAACTTGGTGTGCGGAGTGATCGATCCCGGCTTCGCCAGCACCATGCCGCGCTCGACATCCTCTTTCGCGATACCGCGCAAGAGCAAGCCGGCATTGTCGCCCGCCATGCCTTCGTCCAATTGCTTCTTGAACATCTCGACGCCCGTCACCACCGTCTTGCGCGTCTCGCGGAAGCCGACAATTTCCGACTCCTCGCCGACCTTCACCTTGCCGCGCTCGATTCGCCCCGTCACTACCGTGCCCCGACCTTGAATCGAGAAAATATCTTCGATCGGCATCAGGAACGGCTTATCCAATTCGCGCGCTGGCTGCGGCACGCTCTTGTCGACCGCCTCCATCAAGGCGTCAATCTGCTTCTCCCATTTCTCTTCGCCATTCAGGGCGCCCAGCGCCGACAGCCGAATCACCGGCACATCGTCGCCCGGAAACTGATAGCTCTTCAACAGCTCGCGCACTTCGAGCTCGACCAGGTCGAGCAACTCGGGATCGTCGACCGCATCGCACTTGTTCAAAGCCACAACGATGTAAGGCACGCCCACCTGCCGCGCCAAAAGCACGTGCTCACGCGTCTGCGGCATCGGTCCATCGGTCGCCGCCACGACCAGAATCGCGCCATCCATCTGCGCCGCGCCCGTGATCATGTTCTTGATGTAATCGGCGTGGCCCGGGCAATCGACGTGCGCGTAGTGCCGATTCGGCGTTTCGTACTCGACGTGCGCCGTGGCAATGGTGATGCCGCGCGCCTTCTCTTCCGGAGCGTTGTCAATCGAATCAAACGACCGAAAAACAATCTTCGGGTTGTGCTTCTGCAAAACCTTTGTGATGGCTGCCGTCAATGTCGTCTTGCCGTGGTCGATGTGACCAATCGTCCCCACGTTGCAGTGCGGCTTATTCCGTTCAAATTTTTCTTTCGCCATTTTGCTGTCTTCCTCAGGGGCTAAAGCCCCGAACCTGTAGTTCTCGATTCGGCGTGGCTAAAGCCACGCCCTGATACGAATCACCGCGACGCTGTCTTGCCCTGGGTCTTGGCAATGATCTCTTCCGCCACGTGACGCGGGGCTTCCTCATAGCGCGCAAAATGCATCGAGTATTCGGCGCGCCCTTGCGTTGACGACCGCATATGCGTCGCGTAGCCGAACATCTCCGCCAAAGGAACGATGGCCTTGATGACTTGCGAACCGGCGCGATGCTCCATGCCTTCAATGCGTCCGCGGCGCGAACTCAGGTCGCCCATGATCGTGCCCGCGTAATCTTCGGGAGTCACAACTTCGACCGCCATCACCGGCTCCAGAATCACCGGACTCGCCTTGCGCGCCGCTTCCTTGAATGCCATCGAGCCGGCAATCTTGAACGCCATTTCGTTGGAATCGACATCGTGATAGCTGCCGTCGAAAAGCGTCGCTCTGATATCGACCATCGGATAGCCAGCGAGAACGCCGCCTTCCATGGCTTCCTGCATGCCCTGGTCGATCGGCTTGATGAATTCCTTCGGCACCGTGCCGCCTACGATTTCGTTGATGAATTCGTAGCCCTTGCCCGGCTCGTTCGGATCGAGATAAATCTTCGCATGCCCGTACTGCCCACGGCCGCCGGTCTGACGAATGTACTTGCCTTCCGCTTCGGCGTGCTTGCGGATGGTCTCCCGATAGGCCACCTGCGGCTTGCCGACATTCGCTTCAACTTTATATTCGCGCATCATGCGGTCGACAATGATTTCGAGATGCAATTCGCCCATGCCACTGATGATGGTCTGCCCACTATCGGGGTCGGTGTGAACTTTGAAAGTGGGATCTTCCTGCGCCAGTCGCGACAGCGCCATACCCATCTTTTCTTGATCGGCCTTGGTCTTCGGTTCGACGGCGACGGAGATCACCGGCACCGCAAACACAATCGACTCGAGCGTGATCGGATGCTTCTCTTCGCAGATGGTGTCGCCCGTGCCTACGTTTCTGAGGCCGACCACAGCGCAGATATCGCCCGCGAGAATGTCCTGAATGTCTTCGCGCTTGTTGGCATGCATCTTGAGCAAGCGTCCGATGCGCTCATGTTTTTGCGTGCGCGAGTTCATTACCGACTCGCCCGATTTCAACTGTCCCGAGTACACGCGGATAAACGTCAACTGGCCGACAAACGGATCAGCCATGATCTTGAAAGCCAACGCCGAGAAAGGTTCTTTGTCGTCGGCTTTGCGTGTGATGGCCGTGCCTTTGTCGGGATCGATGCCATGTGTCTCTTTTGTATCAAGCGGCGACGGTAGGTAATCGACCACCGCATCGAGCAGCGGCTGCACACCCTTATTCTTGAACGCCGTTCCGACAACCACCGGAAACAACTTCAGTCCGATGGTCGACTTGCGCAGCGAAGCTTTCAGTTCGTCCGCCGAAATCGCTTCGCCTTCGAGAAATTTGTGCAGAATGTCGTCATCATTCTCCGCAACCGTTTCAACCAGCTGGGTATGAAACGCTTCCGCCTTTTTCTGCAGCTCAGCCGGAATGTCGGTCGTCTGATACTCGGCTCCGATGGTTTCGTCCGGCCAGACGATGGCCTTCATGGCGACCAGATCGACCACGCCTTTGAACTTGTCTTCTTGTCCGATGGGAATCTGAATCGCGACGGGCTTGGCGTTGAGGCGCTTGCGGAGAGTATCGACGGCGTGCTCGAAATCGGCACCCATCTTGTCGATCTTATTAATAAAACAAATTCGCGGGACGCCGTATTTGTCCGCCTGACGCCACACTTTTTCGGACTGCGGCTGCACGCCATGCACGGCATCAAACACCGCGACTGCGCCGTCGAGCACGCGCAGCGAACGCTCCACCTCGGCGGTGAAATCGACGTGGCCGGGGGTGTCGATGATGTTGATGCGAATGTCGCGCCAGGTACAGGTCGTGGCGGCAGAGGTGATGGTGATGCCGCGTTCCTGCTCCTGCTCCATCCAGTCCATGATGGCCGTGCCTTCGTGGACCTCGCCGATGCGGTGCGTCTTTCCCGTATAAAACAGGATGCGCTCCGTCGTCGTGGTCTTCCCGGCATCGATGTGGGCCATGATGCCGATGTTCCTGCAGCGTTCTAATGGGACTGTTCTAGGCACGATCTTCTCTAATCTTTCTGGGGCTCTGAAAATCTGTCGTTAGTCGTTAGTCGTTCGCTTCGAGCTCGCGGCCCGAAGCTCGCAGCTCACTACCACCGGTAATGCGCGAACGCCTTATTCGCTTCCGCCATTCTGTGCACATCTTCTTTTTTCTTAATGGCGGCGCCTTTGCCATTCGAGGCGTCGAGCAGCTCGTTCGTCAACTTCTCGATCATTCCCTTTTCGCCGCGGCCGCGCGCATAGCTTACGATCCAGCGGATCGCGAGCGACGTCCGCCGATCCGGAGCGACCTCAATCGGCACCTGATAGTTCGCGCCACCAACGCGCCGCGTCTTCACTTCAAGCAACGGCTTGGCGTTCTCGACCGCCTTGGTGAAGAGCTTCAGCGGTTCGTCGCCGCCCTTTTCCTTCAACTTCTCGAGCGACTTATAAAAGATGCCCTCGGCAGTCGATTTCTTTCCCTGCCACATCATCGAATTGATGAACTTCGTCACCAGGTCCGATCCGTAGATCGGATCGGCATCGACTGTCCGCTTCGGGGTGTGTCCTTTTCTTGGCATGCTTCTCAACTCTCAGCTTGATCTAAAAATCTTCCCGCTCGAAATCTTCCTAACGACCAAGGACGACCGACCAGCGACCACTTACGCTTTCTTGGCGCGCTTCGTACCGTACTTCGACCGCCCCTGATTGCGTCCCGCGACGCCGGTGGCGTCCAGCGTTCCGCGCACGACGTGATAGCGCACGCCCGGCAGATCCTTCACGCGACCGCCCCGGATCAGCACAATCGAGTGCTCCTGCAGGTTATGGCCAACGCCCGGAATGTAGGTCGTGACTTCAATGCCATTCGTCAAGCGAACGCGCGCGACTTTGCGCAGCGCCGAGTTCGGCTTTTTCGGCGTCTGGGTGTACACGCGCGTGCATACACCGCGCTTCTGCGGACACGATTGCAGCGCCGGACTCGCCGTTTTATAGTTCGTCCGCTCGCGGCCGAATTTCACCAGCTGATTAAATGTAGGCACTCTTGCAGCTCCTCAAAGTCGTTAACCATTAGTCGTTCGGCAAAACCTGCTCGCGAACGACGAACGACCAGCGACGAACAACGCTCTGCCCCTAAAGACAGGACTACCCATCTCGGTTCTGGCACAGGCTGTCGCGCCCGGCCATACTCTCGCCACAGCATGATTCATGCTGGTGAGAATTCGTTCTATTTCCCGCTCAGACTAATCGCCGACGACGGTGACGCCACGCCTTGCCCTTGCTCCAAATTCTGAGTCGGTTCGGAGGCGCTCCGTTTCGTCTGCTTCTCCTGCATAGCCTCACGTGTTTCCAAGCCACTACCTCTGACCCGGGCGCCAAGGTTTTCGCAGGATATTTCAGCGAGGGCGTTCCCCGGCTTTACTCCCACCGGGTACGTATTTCTACACAGCTCTTAAACTCGCGGAACTGTTTGATAATAACAAGTGGCTTGCACATCGTCAACCATCGTTGCAAGCATCATAAACACAGGTTTCAAGGTCTCAGAGTTTCAAGGTTTCAAAAACCGAAGCCCCCTGAGCTGCGGGCATCCTACTATGATCGAAAGGCTGAAACCTCGAATTCTAGGCTTTGAAGCCTTGAAACTTTGAAACCTCGAAACCTGCAATTCGTAAATTTTGCTACACTGACACTTTTCCACCCAATCACATTTTACGGCTCGCGCCTGGCAAACGGTCGCGAGGAGGGTTCATGCATCGTTGCGGTCTCGTTTTTCTTTTTGCCTCAGCCATCATCTTCATGCTCGCGCTTACCGGCTGCCTGGGCAAGAACAGCAGCACGCCAGGCGAAGGCGGCGTGGTATCGGTTACGCTCAGCCCGACCAGCACCTTCTCGATGGACGTCGGCGCGACCCAGGCCTTTAGCGCCACCGGCAAAGATTCCACCGGCCGCACCGTGCCCGGGGTCAGCATTCAATTTGTTGTCAGCGTACCGGCGGGCACCAGCAACCCCTCCCCTCTTGCCGTCGCGACCAACGGAAATGGCTGCGCGGGGACATGGGACGCGAGCGTCGCCTTTTGCAGTCCCGGCAATCCAGGAGTCGCGCTGGTGACTGCGGTGATTAACGGCGTCAGCAGCGCGCCCACTACCGTCTATGTCCACATGCATGTGGATAGCGTGCAGATTAGCAATTCCGCCGAGGGCATCGCGCCCTCCTACAACTGTTTTTCACAGGGGCAAACCTGGCGCTTCGAAGCATTCGCCTACAGCAACGGAATCGACATCACCACCACTGTCGGACCCATTACCTGGTCGTCGAGTAATGCTGGCGTGGTCACAACCGCTCCCTATGTGCCCCAAAATCAGGCCACAGTGCTCAACCAGGTTCTCACCACTGCCAAGACTCCCGGCGTGACCCAGCTTTTCGCCACCGTCTCCGGCACCACGAGCAACGCCTATCTTTACACTACCTGCCTGATTCAAGCCATCTACCTCCAGATCAACGGCCAGGCGGAGCAGGGAAATTCGATCACTGTAACTAATGGGACCAGCGTGTCCGTCACCGCGATTGCGGTCGACAGCCTGTGCGGCGTCGCCAACAATACCCCTCTGGCCACTCCGCCCCTTACCTGGAGCACGACCAACCCCGAGGTTGCGGCCTTCACCACCACCACGAACGCAACCGGCAGCAACAGCGCTAGCGCCAAGAACAATCTCGGCGGCGCGACTCTGTTCGCTTCCTGCAGCCCCCCAAGTTGCAATATAGGAGTAACCGGCTTCACCCCGCCGGGACTAAGTACCCCTGTTCCCAGTCTGCCCATCTTCGCCACGGATTACGACGCGAGCCTGGGGCCGAAATGCAAGCCGCCCAACCTGACAAAAGGCTTCGGGACGATCTCCGTGGATGTGGCTTCAACCTCCACTGTTCCCACCTACACCGCTTACGTCGCGACCACCGATTGCAACGACCAGCCCGGCTGCACCAGCGCCCTGTTTTCGGTGAAGCCCGGGCTCATCCCGATCGGCACTACTATCTATACCTTGCCGCGCACGCCGAATTCCATGATGATTAATTACGCGTCGCGCATCTACTTCGGCACCGATCAGGGCCTGATGTACCTGGATATCGGCTCCTCAACGACAACCGCAACACTAGTGTCGAACTCTCCGACCCCCTGCTACATCTCCTTGTGCGGCAAAGTGCTGAACATCTCGAACGATGGTAAACAGGTAATCATCTCTGACACCATATCCACTCCCAGCCAGGTCTATATCTACAATAGCGCCAGCACCACCACCGGTCCCGTCGACCTCGTCCTCTCGAACACCGAAACCGCCACCGCCGCCTCGTTCTCGCCCGACCAGTCGAAAGTCTTCATCGTCACCGATCTCGGCAACATGTACATCTACTCCACCGTAGATGCGCTCACCAAAATCCCAATCGCGCCTACGGCAACCGACATTGAGTTCTCTTCCGATGGCAGCTTTGCCTATATCGCCGGAGCCCCTGCCAGCGCGGTCTCAACCTACTCCACCTGTTCGCTGCCGACGGCCGGTAGCGTGGAACTCGACTCGGTCGGCACAACCGGCACTCCGATAAAGCTCTTCCCGTCGCCTGTCCTGCCTGAGCCCTTCGACCAGGGTAGTTTCTTGTGGGAGACGCAGAACGTCCTCGCCCTGGCGCCGCCCTACATCGAATACTTGCAGGCGCAGTTCCGACAGGTTCCGATTCCATATGTGCCGCAGATGCAGTTCACCTGCAATGTTCCGAGTTTCCTGAGCTTCACCAAAGGGCAGATCTATAATCTAGGGCAAGGAAACTTCACCCCGTTCTTTGAGCGACTCGTCGGCGATGGCACCGAACTCATCATGGTCGCCAGCCACATTCCCGCGGTACTGGTATTCAACGTAAACAACGGAACCACGACCTCGATTCCCCTGGTCGGCAACAGCAACCCGCTCTCCGCCGACGCCACCACCGACGGCAGCCAGGTCTATGTGGCCGCCTGCGATCAATATGTGCCCAATACCAATCCGCCTGTGTGCGGCGCCGGCTCCGTGCACGTCGTCAACACCATCAGTCAAGGCGACTACCAGCAGGTGCCCTACGTCAACATCGACGACAACAACAATCCCAACATGTGTAACAGCCAGGGTGGCAGCGGACCGCTGTGCCTGCCCAATCTGGTAGTGATCAAGCCGCAATGATAATGATTACGATGAATGCTGCTGGTGAGTCAGAGTCGTGGCGGGTGCGAAGGAAATACAAAACCCGCGAGGCCGGTTCCGTCTTAACTGAAAGCTGACCACTGAGCGCTGATAGCCGCTCTCCTACGTTCCCACTTCTTTCCCCACGCTATCGAGCACGCCGTTGATAAACTGCACCGACTCGGGAGTAGAAAACTTGCGCGCAATTTCGAGCGCCTCGTTAATTACCACTGCTCGCGGCGTCGCCGGATACCCCAGAAATTCCGCCACCGCACCGCGCAACACGTTGCGGTCGACGGTGGCCATGCGGTCCATGCGCCAGTGTTCGGTGTGCTTCCCGATCAGCCCGTCGATCTCAAACAACCGATCGCTGGCCACGCGAAACAGGTCGTCGGCGAAGCCGCGTACTTCGTCTTCAACATTGCTGCGCTCCGCCCAGAATGTCTTCCGGACAATCTCCGGCGTCTGCTTCCCCATATCCGCCTGAAAAAGCATTTGCAGAACCAGTTCGCGGGATTTGCGTCGAGTACCCATGGAAAACAGCCGTCAGCTCTCAGCTGTCAGCCCTCAGTAAAACCTTATAGTGGATGAGCTGACAAGAGTCTACAGGACAGGGGTGCTTAGATTAGCGCGGAATCAAGAACGAGATTTGCGCTTCCGAGAATTCGGGGTCGATTTGCTTTTACTGACAGCTGAAAGCTGAGAGCTGACGGCCTTTTTCAGATTCGCCATCTCTACTGCCGCCAGCGCCGCCTCGAGCCCCTTATTCCCCATCTTCAACCCCGCCCGATCGATGGCCTGCTCCAGCGTCTCGCAAGTCAGCACACCAAATGCGTGAGGAACGCCCGTCTCCTGCGCCGATTGCCCGATGCCGCGTGTGACTTCGTTGACGATGACGTCGTAGTGCGCGGTATCGCCGCGCAGCAGGCAGCCAATGCAAATAATCGCATCGTACTTTTTGGTTTCCGCCAGAGCGCGAGCGGCCATGGGAATCTCGAATGCACCCGGCACGCGGACCAGAGCGACATCTTTTTTCTTCGCGCCAGAGCGCAGCAACCCGTCGTACGCGCTTTGCAAAAGTCGCTCGCTAATGAAGGCATTGAAACGCGAGACGACAAGAGCAAAGCGCATTCCAGCCGCGCCGAGTCCGCCTTCAATGGCAGGAACCGCCGGTTCGGGGGGACGCTCGAATTTTATTTTTTCCTTCGTTTTTCTCTCCGCAACTCGGCGTCTCAGCGGTGCATTGGGTTCACTTGCCTTTAAACGCCGCCGCCCGCTTCTCCAAAAACGCCGCAGTCCCTTCCTTCTTGTCTTCTGTCGAGCAACAAACTCCAAACAGAGCAGCCTCCAAAAACAGCCCCTCGGCGAGCGTCATCTCCATCCCTTTGTTGACGGCCTCTATCGCGTACTGCACCGCCAGCGGAGCGTTCGCAATGATCTTGGCCGCAATCGCCTCCGCCCGCGGAATCAGCTCCGCCGCCGTCGTCACTTCATTGACCAACCCGATGCGATGCGCTTCCTGCGCCGTGATCATCTCTCCCGCCAGCACCATCTGCATGGCAAGGCCTTTGCCCACCAGCCGCGCCAGCCGCTGCGTCCCGCCGTACCCCGGAATAATTCCGAGCTTCACCTCGGGCTGCCCGAGCTTCGCATTATCGCTCGCGAGACGCATGGTGCAGGCGAGCGCCAGTTCGCATCCGCCGCCAAGTGCAAATCCGTTCATGCAGGCAATCACCGGCTTGCCCAAATTCTCGATCAGATTGAGCACGCTCTGGCCACGCTGCGCATACTGTTTCGCCGAAACCGCATCCTGCCTGGCCAGTTCGCTGATATCGGCTCCAGCAACAAACGCCTTTTCGCCGATGCCAGTCAGAATGACAACGCGGATGCTGTCGTCGCTCTTAATGTCATGAAACGCCCCGCGCAGTTCTTCGATCGTGGCACCGTTGAGCGCGTTGAGAACTTTGGGACGGTTGACCTTGACGTAAGCGATCGCGTTTTTCTTTTCGAGAAGAATGTTTTCGTAGGCCATGAACACCCTCACTAAAACTCATGCTGAGCGAAGCGAAGAACCTATGCATTTTGATAGTAGCGAGAAAATGCAGACGTCCTTCGCACCGCTCAGCATGACACAACTAATAAATCGGGAAGAAAATTACAGTTTATTTGCCACCGGCTTCTCCGGATTCGCATAATCATAAAATCCGCGCCCCGACTTCCGCCCATACCATCCCGCCATCACCAGCCGCTTCAGCAGCGGAGGAGACGCAAACCGCCGCTCCTTGAACTCGTCATACATCACATGGGTGATGTAATAAGTAGTATCGAGCCCGACAAAATCCAGCAAAGTAAACGGACCCATCGGATGGCCGCAGCCCAGCTTCATCGCGTTGTCGATGTCCTCAATCGACCCCACTCCCTCTTCATAGGCCCGGATCGCATCGAGCAGATACGGCACCAGCAGCCGGTTCACGATGAATCCCGTCTTATCCGACGTACGCACCGGAACCTTGCCCAGCTTTTTAGCAAACTCGTAAGCCTCGTCGTATACGGCGGGCGCGGTAGCAATGGTCTTCACCACCTCGACCAGTTTCATCAGCGGCACCGGGTTAAAAAAATGCAGCCCGATAAATCTTTCCGGACGCTTCACCACCGTCAAGAGCTCCGTCACCGAGATGGAAGAAGTATTCGAGGCGAAGATCGCCTCTTTTTTCACCACGGCATCGATCGCCGCATACATCTTCTTCTTCTCCTCGACGTTCTCAATGATGGCCTCGATGACGATGTCGCAATCCGCGAGGTCCACTTTGTTAGTAGTGCCCTTAAGCCGCGCCCGAATCTCGTCCTTCTGCTGCGGAGTAATCCCACCCTTCTCCACCGGCCTCTCGGCAAACTTCGCCAGCGACTTCTCAATCCCGGCAAACCCCTTGTCGAGATACTTCTGCTCGACTTCGAGCACGGTGACGTCGAAGCCGGCAGTGGCGCAAACCTGCGCAATGCCGGAACCCATCAAGCCACAACCGAGAATGCCAACCTTCCTAATTTCCATCCAGAATCACCTATCAACATGCAAGATGTTGTCCGCACCCAATCCCCGCGATTTTATTCGGTCGAAAAATCCCCAAACTCCAAAAATCAGCCCCGCATCAATCACAACACTGATCAAGGAAATCAAGAGAGCGGGGCCTAAAATCTGATCCAGCGTCGAACAGCTTCCTATTTTCTTGAACATACTCCTGATCGGGAGCCAGCCGGGAACAAGAGGTACCGCCAACACAGAAGAAACGACAGCGGTGATGCTCGTCCCAGAATCTTGAGCCGTTGCTCGGCTCCCTAAGATCGCCATCATAATGAGCGCAACTGCGCTGGCGCTCACCGCAACTATTCCATAAATATAAGGAGCGCCTGGCCCGCACCCTCGGTGACATCTGATAATTTTCGGCCATAACATCCCAGTCTTATGGGTGAAGGATATACGCTGTCTTCAAGTCGTAGCTGTAATTCCTACCCCAGCGTAGCGAATCAGAAAGAGCGCGCTCGTCTAGGGCTAACTTGTGAGTTTACCAAGAGAAAAAGGAAGAAGGGCAAGCTTTGAAAATTTCGGGATTGGAACGCCTTGGAAGGGTTTCTCGGCGCTCTCGGCGTCTCGGAGGTAAAAGGTTCTACGCCACAGCAGCCGACGCCGCAAACTGCGGCGCCTGGCTCACAATCTTCCCCGCACCCTGCGCTACGGCCAGTTCGAGCGCATGATCGGCGCGGTTCGCCACTTCAGTCACGATATCCACCGGGTCGAAATGCTGGCGCATCACCGCCTGTGCTAGCCCGGCGCTGAATTCGACTGCTTTATCTTTGCCTGGGAAGCGCACTTCGGTTAACAACCGGCGCAATTTCTCGACCGCCAGCAAAGCCTCTTTCTCGCCTGTATCGCCGAGCACCAGCGCAACCGTGGTCGCTTCATAGCGGAAGGCCAGATCGTTGGTTCGAATGTTCGCCGAGAAAAGCTGCCCGATCTGCTCCATCACCGCCGTCACCGACTGTTCACCATATTCTTTGATGAGCGCGCTGCGCCGTCCAAACTGCATGAGCAGCACCGTAACCGTTGTCCCCTGCTGCAAGCCGCGCCGCGTCTCCGCCTGCAAAAGATCGAGATAGGAAGCGCGCTTCAGCAATCCGGATTTTTCGTCCGTCACCGAGAGATTTTTCACCAGCCGCCGCAGGCCAGCATTGTTGAGCGCAATCAATACCTGATCGCTCAGCGTGCGTATTACGAGGACCTCCGCCGGTTGCCATACGCGCGCCGCGTTCTGCGTAAGGATCAGCACTCCAATCTGCTCTTTATTGCTATCGTTACCTTCGGTCAGCGGCAGCGCCAGCAGCGACTCGATCTGCAACTCTTCGACGGAATTGCGTACGCCCATCAACTCGGGCGAGTTTTTCGCATCGCCAACCATCACCGTACCGCGCGCCACCGCCAGATCCTGCACCGTTTCTATCAGGCTGACCAGCGCGCCAGAGCTCGCTGGAATCAAGCCGTCCATGTGATATTCCTGAATGCTGGAAGGCGGCAAGCCGGGCTTGCGCAACGCCACAATGCATCGCGACGTCCGCCAGTTGGAGCCGATTTCGCCCGCCGTCGTCTTCAAAACTCCTTCAGCATTACCCTGGTGATAAAGCTTGCGCGTAATCTCAGCCACTCGCGCCAGGCTACTGACGTCGGCTGCTTCGCTCGCCGCTATTGCCGCGGCTGCCGCAGCAGGCGCGTCGGCGCTCGGCGCGGCTGGTGCAGTGACGGGGGCAGAAGCTCCCGGCGTCTTTGCATATTGCCGTTCGATCCCAGCCGCCATATAGAGCTTCTGAAGATCCGGGTTGCGCTCTTCCTCGCGCGGAAAGAGTTCCTGAATGCGTTGCAGCCGCTCGATCGCCTTCGATCGCATACCGTACTGCACCAGAATTTCGGCTTGCAGCATGAGGTCTTGCAACGCGGCCGGCCCCAGCGTCGGCTCCGGAGCCTTGACCGTGGTCTCTTCCCGCTTCACCGTCGCGGAGAAGCGTGAGGCGATGACGTTGAAGCGCTGATCGTCAATCTTGCCCCGCAGCGCCTCCAACCGCTTCTGATGACCGGTCTCATAGGGATCCACTTCCGCCGCCCGATCGAGACACTCGCCTGCCTTCTGATAATCGTGCTTCGTGCAGTAGAGATCAAAAAGTTTCAGCAACGCCTGCGCGTAATCGGTCTCGCGGTTGGAGGCGTTGAACAGCTCCGCCAGAAATTCCAGCATCTCCGCCGACGGACGATGCGAGGCCAACAGCTCTTGCATGGTCGCAATAAACGATCGCCGTTCTCCACGCCGCCGCTGGAAAGCTTCGAGCTTCCGCGCCAGCGCCACCGCCTCCGCGTCCAGTTCGGAGTCGATCATCTTGCCGATCAGGCCGACCACTTGGTGAATGCGCGCCGGATTTTGTTCGAATAATGACCAGATCAGGGGCTCGCATTCCAGGCAGCGATCCGCCAGCAGCAGCGCCTGCGCGTACAGATCGCGAAGGTCGAGCGAGGCGTCGCCAGCATGCACCAGCGGCTCGAATATGAAAATCGCCGCACCCGCCTCGCCTCGCGTCAGCAAGCTCTTCCCATATGCCAGCGCGATCTTTGCATCTGACGGATTCTCTGTATACGCGCGCTCAAACCACTGGCCCGCACTTCCCCCGGCCGCCTCCACCAGTTCCGCCAATTGCAAAAATGACTGCGACGCCATCACGTGCTCGCCCAGCTGTGCCGAGACTTCGGCGATGCGCTGGTGGTTCGTCTGTGACGGCTCCAGACTCACGATTCGCTGCAGAACCAGCAGCGCCTCTTCTTTTCTTCCCTGCTTATTCAAATCCTCCAGCGCATTTTCATAGGTACCAATCGCCAGCTTCTTATTCGATTGCTCGAGCAATTGCCCGAAGCGCACCTTCTGCTCCCACGTGGGATTGGTATAGCGCGCCAGCTTTTTATAGGTGAGGCTCGCCCGGGTAGCATCGGCGGCAGCCACCTGGCGTTCGAACAACTCGCCCATAAGACGCACCGCCTGCGGTCCCTTGTTTAACGAGAGACACAAATCCGCCGCCATCTGTCGCACATTGTCGTTCGGTGGATCGCTTTCGAGGATGAGCAGGTATTCTGCCAGTGCGTCGGCCGTCTTGCCCTTTTGCAAGAGCTTCTCCGCCTTTTCGACGCGGCGGGCGATTTCGGCACGATTAGGATTTTCCGGCATCGGCGGTCTTTGGACCAGACAGAGAGTTCCTTTTGATTCTAGGATTCGACCTCTACCCCAGCAACGCGCTTCCCCTGCTCTGCGATTACGAAAGTCACGCCGTCGACCCGATCTTCATCTTTATCTTCCGCTGCCGAGACGCGCCGATTTGCGGCGTTACCTCCGGACGTGATTGTGTCCTTGCGTGGTCGAGAAAAATGCTTTCCACGAGTACATTAATGTTAATGGGGGAGCCGCTCCCCCAAAAGAGCGCAAGCTTTTCGGCAGCTAGTCTATTGATCCACCGAGACTAGAGTTTCTCACCCTTTTTGCCGATCTTAACCATGAGGCTCGGCGCGTCCCTTCGAAGCTGATGATCACGACGGTCAATTCCGAGCAGTCCAGTCTCGTCCGCCTGCGCCGATTTTCAAACCACGGTCCGGCCGCGCTCGTGGGTCTCACTTTCGGCGCCCTTATGGCCGGCCAGATACTTGGATTCCTGCTGCTCGGAACCGGCCGCGCGGGTTGCGGATTCGCCGAATCCGTCCTGGTGCTGGATAGTCTTCTGGCACTCGCCTGCGCTTGGAGTGCATTTCGCAGGGCTCAGGGCCTTGCCGCCCTGTTTTGGTTTCTATTCGCCTCCGTTCTCGTGGTTTTGCTGATTCCGACGGCCTTCCAGGCCTATGACTCCTTGACCGGTCAAACGACCTTGTCCGATTCAACCTGGCGCCTGCTTTACTGCCTCTACGGCGCTCCGATCCTGATGATGCTGTTCCTTCCCGAAAACTACCACGGCGCCCAGGTCAAGTCCGAAATCATTCTGGCCCTGGTTCAGATCGCGATCGTCGTCGGCCTTGTCTACTCCACTTTTTTCTTTCTGCCGGCGCGAAACATGTTGCCTGCGGATGCGCTTCTGCACAACATCACCATCAGCGATGCGCAAAGCCTGCTTCTTCTGATTGCCGTCGTGGTGCGCCTGCAATTTGCCCGCGTTCCCGGCACGCGCCGTCTGCTGCTCCGCCTGGCGCTGTTTCTCATGGTCTGCGCCCTCGCCACCTTCATCGGCGACTGGATCGACCTGCACCATTATTTAACCGCCTCCGCATGGTTCAACCTGGGCTGGGCCTTACCGCAGGCCGCTGCAGCGCTCGTTGCCATCACCTGGGTTCCGGCCGCAGACCTCGAAGCTGCGCCGCCGGCCACCAACTTCCTCGGCTTTCTCGGCACTAACTTCGCTCTGGTCTCACTGCTCTGTTGCGTCGGTTTGCTGACCGACCGTTGGAAAGCAGCGTACGGCAGTGTTCTCGCCGACGTGGCCATCGCCGCCTCGCTGCTCGCCTTCACGCTGCGCTTGGCCCTTACGCAACTCCACCAGCAGCAGGAAATCGTCCAACGCCATGCCGCGCAGAAGCGGCTAAATACGTCTCATCAAAGAATTGGAGGCTTGCTTGAGGACGCCCGACGGCAGACCGCCGAGATCACACAGATCAGCGAACTAGGCAGCGTCCTGCACGCTTGCTCAACGCGCGAAGAGGTCTTTCGCCTTATCCCGGAACGCCTGCGCCGTCTCTTTCCCGGCTTCTCCGGCAGCGTTGCGCTGCTCAGCGCTTCCGGGAACCGCGTCCAATCCGCCGCCGAATGGGGGATGCTTTTCCCCGCAGATCAGATTTTCACCCCCGAAGAATGTTGGGCGCTTCGCCGCGGACGCACTCATGCTCAGTCAGGTGGCGGGACGAGTGGCCGTTGTACTCACCTCCGGGGAGAAGGTCCCTCGGTGTGCATTCCTCTGATTGCGAATGGCGAAGCTATCGGAATCCTCGCCATTCAGGAAGACGATCGTCTCCATCATCCTCCATCTCCTTCTGAGTTGGACGCTGATGTCGATTCCGATGCCTTTGCTCGCCGCCGGCAGCTGGCCACCACTGTCGCCGAGCACATCGCTCTCGCCGTCGCCAACGTCAATCTTAAGGAAGCTCTTCGCCTGCAGGCTATCCGCGATCCGCTGACCGGACTCTACAACCGGCGCTACATGCAGGAATTTCTGGAGCGTGAACTTCATTCCGCTCGCCGCAAACGCCGTCCTCTCTCCGTGATCATGCTCGATCTCGACCACTTCAAGCGCTACAACGACAATTTCGGTCACTCCGCCGGCGATCAGGCGCTGGCCGCGGTGGGCGAGATGCTTCTGCGGACGGTTCGCGCCGAAGACATTGCCTGCCGTTACGGCGGCGAAGAATTCACCCTCATTCTGCCGGAGTGCCCGCTGAGCGAGGCCATGGTCCGCGCGGAGGAAATCCGCAAGCGCATCAAGGAATATCACTTTCAGCAAGTGCAGCCAGAGCGACCCGACCGACCGGCGGCGAAGCTGAGCTGTTCGATCGGAGTAGCTGCCTTCGATGAGACCACCGATCGCGTCGACCTTTTGTTGAAATTCGCCGACGATGCTCTCTATCAGGCCAAGCGTGCCGGCCGCGATCGCGTTGTCGTCGCCCGACCCGCCGCTGCTTTGCCCGAAGTCAATTTCACCGAGTCAGAGTCGGCTGCGAGCGCCTCAGCTGAAAAGAAGTAGGAGCAAGGTTTCGACGTTTCAGGGTTTCAGGGTTTCAACGACTTTCGTCCCGGTCGGAGTTGCTCTTTGTTTCCTTAAAACTTTGCAACCTTGCAACCTGCCTTTTCTGATATACGGGTACGATCCATGGAAGGTACGATCCGTGGAAACCCTGAAACCTTGAAACCTGGCATTTCATCGACCAATCCCGAATCCGGCCTCCGCCACCAACTAACGGCCGGCCAGATGACCATGGTCGCCGTCGGCGGCTCTATCGGCACCGGCCTGCTCCTCGGCACCGCCGCCGCCATCGAACTTGCCGGACCTGCCGTCATCCTCAGCTTCGTCCTCGCCGCCTTTATCAGTTGGACCGTCGCCCTCGCCCTCGGTGAACTCGCCAGCACCCATCCCGCGGCCGGTTCGTTCGGCGTCTATGGCGACCTCTATCTCAACCGCTGGGCAGGATTCATCTCCCGCGCTGGTTATTGGCTCGCCATCGCCGTCTCCATCGGCGCCGAGATGGTCGCCTCCGCCACCTACATGCAGCTCTGGTTCCCGCAGATGCCTGCGATCGTGTGGGTCTTCGCTTTCTCCGCGTTCCTTCTCGCCGTCAATTTTCTTAGCGTCCACAACTACGGGCGCTTCGAATTCTGGTTTGCCATGATCAAGGCCGCCGTCATCGCCCTCTTCATCGTGCTCGGCGCTTCTCTCCTGATTAGCGGCCGCGCCGCGCCCCAATACACAATTCACGGCGGATTCTTCCCGCTCGGGGCGGCAGCACCGCTCCTCGCCATCACCTTTGCCATCTACACCTTCGGCGGCGTTGAGTTCGTTGCCGTGACCTCGGGCGAGTCCGCCTCGGCTCAAGCCGTCGCCCGCGCCGTTCACTGGACTTTTCTCACCCTCGCCATCCTTTATCTTGGAGCCATAACCGTCCTCGTCGGTGTCATGCCCTGGAACCGCGCCGGCGCCACCGAAAGCCCGTTCGTTACCGTCTTCCGCTCGGTTCGCATCCCCGGCGCGGCCCACTTCATGAATTTCGTCGTGCTCACCGCCGCGCTTTCCGGAGCCAACGCCGCGCTCTACATCTCCTCCCGCATGCTGTTCTCGCTGGCTCGCACCGGATGGGCTCCTCGCGCTCTTGGCCGCCTTAACTCAAAGGGCACTCCGACCCTGGCCCTGCTCGCTTCTTCCTACGGCATCGTCGTCGCGATTGTTCTCGAACGCTGGGCGCCCGCTCGCGCTTTCGAATACATCATTCGCGGCGCCTTCTTCGGGATGATGCTCTCGTGGATCGTGTCGCTCGCCGCCCACATCAACTTTCGCCGCCGCTTAACCGCCGCCCAATCCGCAGAAATCCCCGCCCGCTCGCCGCTCGGAAAATGGGGCTCCATCATCGGACTCTCCGTCGTCATCGCATCCATCGCCAAGACCTGGTGGGATTCCCGCGTCAATCTAACGGCCGGAGTGATTTTCCTGATCGCGCTGACCGTTCTCTACTTCGTGTTACTCCCGCGCGCGATACGGCGCGGCTCTTAGCACGCCGCGAAACTTCGGGCATCGATCAGAGAAAGTTGATTAGAAAAAATTGATCAGAAGAAAATTGTCATCCTAAGCGAAGCGAAGGACCTACTTTCTGTCGGGGCCGATTTGGCGCCGCCGCCGGAATTTGACAAAGAATTGACAATCCGCCGGAATATTCGCCCGCCGCGTCTGTTATCTTGAGTAGCGCCAATCGCCAAACGCCGCGCCGAACGCCTGGTTTGGCAGTCGGTCCACTCCAACACTGCCACCATTTCGTTCAGGGTAAGGGGACTCCCAAATCATGAAGTTCGCGACAATAACGATGACAATGATGGCGGCAGCGCTACTGCTGGCCTTCACGTCGCAGCTCTACGCCGCCAACAATATCACCCTCATGCACAGCTTCACCGGCGGCCAAGACGGCGCATACCCTGACTCCAATCTCACCATGGACGCGGCCGGAAACCTCTACGGCACCACCCAGATCGGCGGAGCTTACGGCGCCGGGACAGTCTTCGAACTCACCCCCACTCCCGCAGGTAAGTGGCGCTTCTCCGTGCTCTACACCTTCACCGGCGGCGCCGACGGTGGCAATCCGCTAGGCAGTCTCATATTCGACCCCGCCGACAACGCCTATTCCACCGTTTCATCGGGCGGCGCCAACGGCTTCGGCGCAGTCTTCGAACTCACTGCACCCACGCACAAAGGCAAGCCTTGGACCGAGAAGGTCATCTACAGTTTTCAAGGCAACATGGACGGCGCCATCCCCTTCGGCAACCTGGTATTCGACGCAGCCGGCAATCTCTACGGCACCACTTCGCTCGGCGGAACCCCTCACATTAACTGTCTTGCCGGTTGCGGCACAATCTTTGAGCTGTCGCCGGCCGCGGGCGGGCAATGGACTAAAACCGTTCTCCATCGCCTGCGTGATGCCTTCGGCAACGGCGCCGAGCCGCGCGCGGGCCTGGTCATGGATGCCTCGGGAAATTTGTACGGCACCACCTACGAGGGCGGCAACAATGATCAGTGCAATGGCTACGGCTGCGGCAGCGTCTTCGAATTGACCCCGCCCGCCTCAGGCAAACGCTGGCATTTCAAAACGCTGATTGACTTCAACGGCTACGACGGAGCGCTGGTGCGAGGCGGCCTCACTCTGAGCCCGACCGGCGCACTCTTCGGCACCTCCATCTATGGCGGAGCCAACAACGACGGCATGGTCTTTTCACTCACGCAAGAATCGGGGCGCTGGAATTTCGAGACCGTCTACAACTTCAGTGGCATCGACGGCCTGCAACCCTCCGGCAACCTCGCCTTCGACAACGCCGGCAACCTCTACGGCGCAACCTATGAAGGCGGAACCAACGATTGGGGCGCCATCTTCCAACTCATACCCGGCGGCGGCTCATGGACCGAAAACGTCCTCTATAACTTCGTCGTGAGCGGCACCCACTTCGGCGCCAACCCTCTTGGAGGCGTGATGCTCGATCCGCACGGCAACCTCTACCTGACGACAAATCAAGGTGGCGAGGACAAGGACTGCGATGTCGGATGCGGCACCGTGATCGAGATCCCGTCAGCCGGCACGCCTTAGCCGTTCTGAAAAGAAACTGTGGCCTACGGCTGGCAACTACACTGCACTCGACCCTCGTGACACTTGCTGCCCTTCGCGGTTCAGAATTTTTGTCGGCTTTGGCCTGAAACTTATCAGCGCCAATTCTTCTCCACACCAGCAATCCTTCCCAAACCGGGAAAATCCGACACGCGTGCCCGAATTATTCGGCCCAATTTATGTTGCAATCCCAAATTTTTTGATATCCTCGACTCGTTTCGGGAACCATCTGAACGGCGGGACGAACCCCGGACTTCCCTACCTGTTGCGACTCCCAGTCGCGAGGTCCCAGCCGCTCTGTTCCCCCGAGACTAAGGAGCAGCGACCGTGTCAACCCCTCGAAAATTTACCGTCCTTGCAGGTAGTGAACGCCAACTCGTCCGCGGTGCCCGCCTGATCCACGCTTCGCATCCCGACCAAACCTTCGAAGTCTCCATACGTCTCCGCCACAAGTCAGAGACCAAGCACCGGGAGTTGAGAGCCGCCCTCGAAAAACCCGGATTCAAGCCAATGTCGCGCTCCGAGTACGAAAACGCGAACGGCGCCGATCCGGCGGATTTCAACCAGATCAAGAAGTTCGCTCAGGAATTCGGCCTCAAAGTCCACGAAACCGGCACCGAACTAGCCCGCCGCACCGTTCTTGTCTCCGGCACCGTCGCCCAGTTTCAAAAAGCCTTCAACGTCGAACTCAAGGAATACAGCCATCCCAAGGGAAATTTCCGCGGCCGCGTCGGCGCCATCAGCATTCCCTCCGACTACGCCGACATCATCACCGGCGTCTTCGGTCTCGACAACCGCCCCCAGGCCGAACCGCACTTCCGGCGCCTGCCCGAGACTCCGGGGATTAAGGCCCACGCCGCCACTACTTCGTACGATCCCAATCAAGTGGCGCAAATCTATGACTATCCCCCCGGAGACGGCACCGGCCAGTGCATCGGCATCATCGAGTTAGGCGGCGGCTTTCAGCTCGACGACCTGACCAGCTATTTCCGCTCGCTCAACCTGGCCACGCCGCAGGTCCTCTCCGTCTTAGTCGATGGAGGCACCAACAGCCCCGGCGATCCCAACGGTCCCGACGGCGAAGTCATGCTCGATATCGAAGTCGCCGGTGCCATCGCCCCCGCTGCGAAGATCGTCGTCTACTTCGCGCCCAACACCGATCAGGGCTTTCTTGACGCCATCACCACCGCTGTCCACGACAGCACCAACCAGCCCTCGGTCATTTCCATCAGCTGGGGAGGTCCCGAGTCGTCCTGGACCACGCAGTCCCTCACCAACTATGACGATGCCTTCCAGTCGGCCGCAGCCATGGGCGTCACCGTCTGCGTCGCCTCCGGCGACAACGGTTCGACCGACGGAGTCAACGACGGCAACAATCATGTCGACTTCCCCGCCTCCAGTTCGTTCGCGCTAGCCTGCGGCGGCACCACCCTGCAATCGTCGAACGACCAGATCGTCAGCGAAACGGCCTGGGACGACCTGCCGAGCGGAGGAGCCAGCGGAGGCGGCGTCAGCAACGTCTTCCCTTTGCCAACCTACCAGGACGGCTTCGACGTGCCCGCGCCGACTGTGCAGGGTGGCGGACGAGGCGTGCCCGACGTCTCCGGAGATGCCGATCCCAACACCGGCTATAACATCTTGGTTGACGGAGAAAATGCGGTAATCGGAGGCACCAGCGCGGTCGCGCCCCTATGGGCGGGATTGGTAGCGCGCATCAATCAAGCTGCGGGGAGGTCGATCGGCTATCTCAATCCGCAAATCTACAATCAAGCCGTTGAAGCCTCCGGATTCCACGACATAACCCAAGGCAACAACGGCGCCTTCAGCGCCGGCCCCGGATGGGACGCCTGCACTGGCCTGGGCAGCCCCGATGGAGCCAAGCTCCTGGCCGCCCTAACCGGGACATCCAGCTCCATCCACGCAGCCGCGTCGGTAAGATCTCACCGCTCCAAAGACAAAGAATCGGCAGCCTAAACAAGCTGGGGGCGAGCCGGCACTCGTCCCCAATTCTTAACGGCCGCACAAAAGCGCAAGAAGCCTCGAGCTAAAGGCTGAGAGTCAAGAGCTTTTCTCGAATTACAATATCCTGCATGTCCGACGATCTGTTGAGCTACCGCTCCGAGTTTCCCATCCTTGAGCGCACCAACTACATGATCTCCAATTCCCTCGGAGCCATGCCCCGGGCCGTCTACGACGCGCTCCGCGCCTACGCCGACATCTGGGCGACGCGCGGCGTTCGCGCCTGGGAAGAGCGCTGGTGGATGCTCGCTCTCGAAGTCGGCAATGAACTCGGCGCCCTGATGAACGCGTCCAAAGATTCCGTCTCGCTCCATCAGAACGTCACGACTTGCCAAGCCGTCGTCGCGTCCTCTTTCGATTTCAGCGGAGCGCGCAACAAAGTCGTCTATAGCGATATGAACTTTCCCTCCGTCATGTATTTCTGGGAGGCGCAGCGCGCTTATGGCGCGCAGGTTCACATGGTCAAGACCGACGACGGAATCACTGTGCCCACCGAGCGCCTGCTCGACGCCATCGATGAGCGAACTCTGATCGTCCCCATCTCCCACGTTATTTTTCGCAGCTCTTATATAAACGACGCGAAAGCCATCATCGACAAAGCCCACCAGGTCGGAGCGCACGTTGTCCTCGATACGTTCCAATCGCTCGGCACCGTTCCCGTAGACGTGCAATCGCTTAACGTCGATTTCGCCTGCGGAGGCGCGCTCAAGTGGCTCTGTGGCGGCCCAGGCGTTGCCTATCTCTACGTTCGTCCCGACCTCGGCAAGAGACTCGAGCCCAAGCTCACCGGATGGTTCGCGCACGAAGATGCTTTTGCCTTCGCGACCGGCCCGATCCGCTACGCTGATCCTCCCTTCCGCTTCATGAATGGAACCACGCATATTCCCGCGATCGAAGCGGCGCGTCCCGGCATAAAAATTATTCGCGAAGTTGGCGTGGAAAGGATCCGCGAAAAATCCGAACGCCAGACCGCTCGCCTCATCGCCTTCGCCGATCAGCAAGGTTGGCGCGTCAACACCCCGCGCAATCCCGAGCAGCGCGGCGGCACGGTTTCCATCGACATGCCCGATTCGCAGCAAGTCAGCCGCGAGCTCCTCGCCCGCGACATCCTCGTAGACTGGCGTCCAAAAGCCGGAGTCCGCTTCTCTCCGCACTTCTATAACACCGATGCGGAAGTAGACGCCGCGATGGAAGCGCTGGCGGAGATTTTGAGAACACGCGCACTCACCGCGTAGGCACTACTCTCGTAGTCGTTGCCATCCCCGTAGTCGTTGTCATCCTCAGCCGAGCGAAGAGCCTGCCCTGAGCTTGCCGAAGGGACCCATGCGTTCTGCCACTCGCCAAGAAGATACATGGATCCTGCACTGCGCTCAGGGCGACAAAGTGAGGTAACTGTTACTTACCTCCGTAAGCCGCCCTCGGCGCTTTCTCCGTGTCGCTCGCGAAATCTCTCCTTATCCTCATAAGAGTTATCCGATTGCGCATAATACTGGAAAGCATCGTGAGCGCCTGCTTATTCGTCCTCCCTCCGATCAACCATCTGGCTATTCTCTCCCTGATCGCGATCGTTGGAGGTTTGTCCTTCTTCTTCTACGGATTCCATCTGCTCGCCCGCAAACGCGTATTGCTCAACACGCCCACTTCGAAGATTCGCAGCGCCGCGTTGGGATTGGTCGAAATCAACGGGCAAGCGACCGGCCCTCACACTATGTCCGCGCCGATCACAGGCAAACCCTGCTTTCTCTACCGCACTGTCGCCTGGCAATTGCGCGCCGGCAAGAACCAGGAATGGGAGAAAGTTGCCGACGAAACTCTGAACTTGCCATTCTTCGTCGACGACTCGACCGGAAAGTTACTCATCGAGCCGCTTGGAGCCGATCTCGACCTGCACCATGACTTTCGCCAGGAGTATGACGCGTCATTCTTTGTATCCAGCGTCTTGTCGAACGATGCGGCCATTTCGCCCCGAGTCAGCGTCTTTCTCGCACGCCACGGCATCACGCCAGGTCGTCGCCTGCGCATTGAGGAGCGTGCGATCAAGCCCAGCGACGCCCTCTTTGTCGCCGGAACGCTTGCGGAAAATCCAGGCATTCAGTTGCGTCCGTTCGCGCCACAGATTGAGCCGCTCGCCAACGCCGCAAATGCCAGCGGTTGGTCTTCGAACGGCATGCGCAACAATCCACGCGATCACGCAGGCATCCGCTTTCCCGAACCCGTTCCTGCCGCGCAGGTCATCAAGCTTTCCACCGGCGACGGTCCGTCCTCCACACAAGAGATGAGCCAGCAGGCGAAGATCGCCGCCGCGCTCACTCGCGCCGGAATCACCAAGCCAGAAGCATGGTCCGCAGCGGGAGTTCCCTGCCAATCTGACGCCGTTGAGGCGAACCAGGAGTCTGTCCAAACCGTCGCCGAGGTTGCAGCCCGTCCCGACAAACATGACAGCGGTGAACGTGAGTCCACACCCATCGACTTCGACCCCAATCCGCCCGTCGTGTTGATGAAAGGCGCAAACGATCCTACCTTCGTAATCTCATTCCGCAGCCAGAAGGAATTCGTCAGCGCGCTCGGATGGAAATCCGCAGCCATGGTTTGGAGCGGAGCTGCCATCACGCTGCTCGGCATCTACATGCTCATGGTTCAAATGGAGTTGTTATAACCCGGTAGCTAACTGCTCAACGCTAGGTGCGGATGCCTAATTTACAATGTCCTCTGTGACCGAACCCGTCCGGATCGTGATTCTCGGCGACTTTAATCCCGAGTTCCGTTCCCATCACGCGACCAACGATTCACTGCAGCACGCCGCCGAGAAGCTGCAACTGAAAGTGGAATCGGCGTGGCTTCCGACGCCGTCGCTCCTCGATCCGGGAGCCGCTGCAACGCTCGACTCCTTCGACGGCTTCTGGGCTTCGGCGGGCAGTCCCTACAAGAGCTTCGACGGCATGCTCAAAGGCATCGAGTTCGCCCGCGTTCACGACCGTCCATTCCTCGGCACCTGCGCAGGATTTCAATACGCGCTCATCGAATGCGCGCGCAATGTGCTCGGCATCCACGATGCCACCACCGCCGAAGAAGATCCGAACGCCAAGAACATCGTCATCTATCCCGTCGCCTGTGCCGTTCCTAATCGCGATCCGAAGGCGCCCAAACTCTCTGGGAAAGTGAAACAGATTCGCCTTCGTCCCGGCTCCTATCTCGCCGCCTTTTACGGCAAAGAAATGATCGAAGAGGAGTTCTTCTGCAACTACGAGATGAATCCTGAGTTCGAATGGATGGCGATGGAAGCGGGCTTTCCCGTTGTCGCCCGCGGCTCCAAGGAAGAATGCCGGGCAATCGAATCGCCCGCGCACTTATTTTTCATCGCAACCCTCTTTCAACCCCAACTTTCATCGCGCGAAGGCCATCCGCATCCGCTGGTGATGGCATTTGTGCAGCACGTCGCCGACTTCCACCGCAAACGCCTCGATGACTCGATCCTGGCGTAATTCTCCGCCCCCAAGCACGTCGCCCGCTCCCTTATCCCGCCCCTTTCCCTTGACCGCGACTGCCCCGTTGCCGTAGCCTCGCCTGCTAAGTCCTGACATTCGTAGGTTCGAGCGTGCCCTAAGGAGGCTGCCCCATGGTTTCTCTCGCTGCTCTCTGGTTGCCCATCCTGCTCTCGGCGGTAATCGTCTTCGTTGCCAGCTCCATCATGCACATGCTGCTCCCGTATCATCGCCACGACTACGGCCAAGTTCCGGATGAGGACAAAGTTCTTGCCGCGCTACGCGGAGTTGGTGTCAAGCCCGGCCTCTATGTCTTGCCCTATTGCACCCACGAGGATATGAAATCACCCGCCTTGCTCGAAAAACAAAAGCAGGGACCGGTCGGATACATGACGGTCATTCCCAGCGGCCCTCCGGTTTTGCCGAAGTTTCTGGGACAGTGGTTTGCCTTTTGCCTGATCATCGGATTCGTCGTTGCCTATCTCGCTGCGCACACGATTCCGCCCGGCGCAAATTATCGGGTGGTCTTTCGCGTCGTCGGAACCGCGGCATTCCTCGCCTATGGTCTGGGGAATCTGAGCAATGGCATTTGGAAAGGTCAGCCCTGGTCAGTGACGTTCAAGGAAGTCATCGATGGACTGATCTTTGGGTTGCTCACCGCCGGCACTTTCGGGTGGCTCTGGCCGCGTTAGAATGTGAGCGGAATTGCTATGTCTTCAGTCGAGCCCTGGTTGCGTGGCACGGAGACGGATGTGCCCGCCGTCGGGCGCGCAGTTCTGCACGCACTGCAACTGGCCGATGAAGATCTGCGCCAGTGGTGCGGCGGCCTCTCGGATGCTGAAATGAATACGCGGCCAGCAGGAGCGGCTCCGGTTGCATATCACATTCGGCATCTCGCGCGCAGCCTGGATCGTCTGCTGACTTATGCCGAGGGACGAAGCCTGGGTGAAGAACAGATGTTTCGTCTGCGGACCGAGCTCGATCCGGGAGCAACGCGCGATGAACTGTTCGCGGAGCTCACAACGGCCTTGGCCGATGGAGCAACCCGGGTGCGGGCGCTGGCAAAGGCGAATCTGGAAGAGGCGCGAGTCGTAGGCAAGAAGCCGCTGCCGACTACCGTGGCAGGATTGCTGGTCCACGTGGCGGACCACACGCAACGGCACGTGGGGCAGGCGATCACGACCGCGAAGATCGTGGTGGCAAACCGATAGCCTTCTACGCGCCCATGCCGGAGCCCAAAAGGCTGAAGAGCAGAATCGCCAGCACAATCAGCGTGAAGATAACGTACATGCGGTCGCGTTCGAACGCGAATCCGACAACAGAAAAAGAAACTCGCGCTATCGGCGTCGCGATGAGAAGCAGCAATCCGAGTTGAATCAAGCCTCGTCCTCGGCCGTGCATGACACTGTTTACCACGCCGGGAATCGTTCGGAAGTCGGTGGGTTCGCCGCGAAAGACGCGGTAATTCGCGGGCTCATGCGCGTGCCTCGCCAGGTAGATGCCAGCTCCCGCGAGAACCACCGCTGCCGACAGTAGAACTCCGGTGCGCAGCAGGTTGCCGAGGATTAACTCCAACCGCCGATCTCTCCACGGCTGCGGTTGAAATGGTTCTGGCGGACGCGCCGGCACTCGCAGCGCCGGCATTAAATTTTCCCCCAAAGTCCCTTGTAGAGCATCTGCAAACCAAGCACCAGAATCACCACGCTAAAGACAAGGCGGAGCGATTTGGTTTCCGCCTTGACGAGGATGCGAGTGCCCACCAGCGATCCGCCGAGCACGCCGAGCATCACGGGCATCGCGAGGCCGGGATCCACGTATCCGCGACTAAGATAGACACCCGCGCTGGCCGCGGCCGTCACTCCGATCATGAAATTACTGGTGGTGGTCGAAACCTTGAACGGAATTCGCATCGCCTGATCCATGGCGAGCACTTTCACTGCGCCTGAACCAATGCCCAGCAATCCTGAAAGCGCGCCCGCGCCAAACATCAGGCTGAAGCCGGTTGGAACATGCTGTACGTTATAGTCGCGCTTGCCGTCGATATCGGGGAAACTTCCATTCAGACGCAGCTTTGTCGCGAGCGGATCGGGAGGCAGGTTGCGCTGATCGAGCGGCCGCGGCTTGCGCGAAAGATATGCCGAATAAAGTAGTACGCCGCCGAAGATGACAGCCAACGCACTCGTCGGAATACGCGTAGCCAGAAAAGCTCCGAGCAAGGCGCCGAAGGTAGTCGCGATCTCTAAAAACATTCCAATGCGAATGTTGGAGAATCCTTCTTTCACATACGCCGCCGCCGCGCCCGACGAAGTCGCAATCACGGAGACCAGGGAAGCTCCGATGGCATAGCGAATATCTACATGGAAAAGAATGGTGAGCAGAGGCACGAGGACGACCCCGCCGCCGAGGCCGGTGAGCGATCCGAGAAGTCCCGCGGCGAAGGAAACGATCGCGACGACGGCGGTGAACCCCAGGACGGTCATTGAACCCACCTAGGGTAACATTTCTTTTCTGAATAAATTTCGTACAGGGATTGGCTCGGAGCTGTGGAATTGTCCGGGCGGCGGTTTGCTCGAAACTTCAGCAAGCCGCCTTCGAAATGGCGCGCGGAGAGGGAGTGCGCCGACAGCTACTGATTAATCCAAACGACGCGGGATTTCTTCACCGACGCATGCTGCTCCCTAAGTTCGCGGGCGGCGGCGCCGAGAGACACGCTTTCCGGCTGCGGAAAATCGGATGCCGGCCGTTCCCCCTGGGCTGAGCTATAGCTGGTCGAGGCGAGAATATTCTGCTCCTGCGACATTGCCGCATAGGCGGCGTGCTGCGGATGGCTCGAAAAGCTGTAGGACTGAACTTGGCTGTTGAGCGAGTTGCCACCAAGGTTATTCTGCGCCACCGCAGCGGTGGTCAAAGCCAGGCAGAGCACAAATAGGATTGTCTTCATCGCAAGTCTCCCATGGTGAAGCGGGGGATGATCCGCCAGCTACCCGGCGGTTATAAGCTTCTCTAACCTAATAACAGCAATGCCGGTACCAAATCATAACTGTGTAACTTACTGCCTACTAATGAGTTACTAGGCCTCTCCCAGGGTAAACGAAAATGTTTGCACACTTGTGATGTGCCTGCGGAAGCAGTTCGGACTCGCGCGATAACGGCTCGGGCAACGTCAATCGTGAATCTCGAGAGCTCGGTTCCGACACGGCCATGGAGCAGAGTGTAAAATTCTCTGCGCACACAAAGTGGATAAAATTTACGAAAAGGTGATCGACATGAAACGGCACATGGGGATTCGAGTCTGTTTGATATTGGCGGGCGCGTTAGCGCTGGTAGGGGCGGCAACTCCGGCAGACTACAAAGTTGTCAATACATGGAAACTGGGCGGCGATGGCGGATGGGATTATCTGACCGCGGACAGCGAGGGACAGCGCTTGTTCATTTCCCGAGCTACGCGCGTGATGGTCATTGATACGAAGTCGGGTAAACAAATCGGCGAGATTCCCGATACCGCCGGCGTGCACGGCATCGCGCTCGATCCGGACGACGGACGCGGCTTTACCAGCAACGGTCGCGAAGACACGGTCAGCGTGTTCAATCTGAAATCGCTGGCGGTTGAAAAGAAAGTCAAAGTAGGCAGCGGACCCGACGCCATTCTCTACGACTCCTTTTCCAAGCGCGTGTTTACATATAACAGCAAGGGCCATGACACGACCGCCGTGGATGCAGCCAAAGGCGAGGTCGTCGGCAAGATCGACCTGGGCGGGAAACCAGAATTTTCCGCAACCGACCAAAAAGGCACCGTATTTGTGAACATCGAGGACACCTCGGAACTAGTGGCCTTCGATCCGAAAAAATTGGCGGTGAAGTCGCGCTGGAAGCTGGCCGACTGCGAAGAGCCAACCGGCCTCACCATCGACCGCAAAGACCGGCGTCTGTTTGTCGGTTGCGGCGGCAATAAGAAAATGCTGATCGTCGATGCCGACAACGGCAAAATCGTAGCGAGTCCGGACATTGGACAAGGATGCGACGCCACTGGCTTCGACGTTGATCGCGGCTTGGCATTCGCCTCCGCGGGAGACGGCACCATCACGGTAATTAAACAAGACTCGCCCGACAAGTTTAGCGTGGCGCAGACATTGACCACGCAGAAGGGCGCGCGCACCATGGCCGTCGATGAGAAGACCCATGAACTCTTCACCGTGACCGCCAACGTTTCCGGCACGCGCGAGAACAGAAAGATAGAGCCCGATTCATTTGTCGTGATCGTGGCCGAACCGGCGCGTTAAGCTCATGAATCCATCCAGAACGAACTGGGAAGGGCACGGCTTTTCAGCCGTGCCGTCCAGGTTTCGTCCCGAGCCGCGGCTGATGCGGCCTGCCGGGCGTCCACTTTGGTAACCCTCCTTCGTGACCCTTCTATCGATTCGCCGTTTACAATACTGGTAGACAACGAATGGTGGAGTGTACAAAGTGGATAGCCTAACCAGAACTCGCCAGCGGCGGAAGCTGATGGTCGAACTGCTGGAAAGAAAAATACGGCTGCGCGCGCGCCAGCTATATGAAGAGCGCGGGCAGGGCGAAGGACTGGAACTGGAAGACTGGGTGCAAGCCGAGTCGGAAGTTTTGCAATCCAGCATTCTCGCGCCGCTCTGGAACAAGCGTCTGGAGTGCGGACTGTTGCAAGGGCGGGAATTAGTAGAGATCTAGAAGCAGCTTGGCAGTGAACGCCTCTGCATCATCCGCTCGCCTGCGAATTATCTACTCCAAAACTCTCTCGCTGCCCACCGGAAATGCGCAGCACAGTTAGTGCTGATGACAAGCTGAGTACCGGACCGGCGATGCTGAAGAGCGCTCGTCCCCAGGATGATCCGGCCGCTGGCGTCCCTCCGAAATAAGCGTCTAACACGAATGCTATAGCGCAGGTGGCTGCGACTGGAATCAGCCACGATTTTGGGAAGCGTTTCAGATTCGGTATTGCGGTCGGCAAGAGCCACAGAAAGATGTACCACAGATTTCGATCCTGCACCGAGACAGCGAAGTGCTGTCCGCCGCCGCGCTGAAGCGTCGAGCCAAATTGCAATGGACTGACATAGATTCCTGTGATCGACCAGTGGAGGGCGATCATCGCAGCGACGCTAAGAACCGAACTCGCCAGGATCCACCCCGCGTGTCGCAAAGGTCGATAGCGTTTTTCTTCCCCGTTAAGGTGATCGGTTCGCGTCGTCAACCACCCCGTGATTGTAAGCACCATGCTGAAGGGGATGAATGATTCTTTGGTTAGCGCTCCCAGCACCGCGATCGCTGGTAAGAGCCAAAGCTTACGCTCCGACAGACTCCATAGCAGAGCCAGCAGGAAGAAGCCTTCGCCTGCATCCACCAATCCGACCAATCGAAGATTCGGTACAGCAAAATTGACCAGGTAGAGCAAAGCGCCAACCAATCCTACGGCGGAGTTGCTCAACGTCTGACCCCCAATCATGACGATGAGAGCGCAGGTTGCGGCGACGAATAGAGAGTCGGCAAGCAACAGCCCGAACATCACTGGATCCCAACTGGCAACCCGACCCCGCGCGAATCGGTAGAAAGGTCTCGCGATCCATGGGACGAGCACGCGGAAGCGGCGAAAGCGCAGGTCTTCGGCATCGACGATAGTTGTGCCAGTGACCAGCGCCGCGTAGGTTTTAACGTCCGACAGACCGGGTGTCTGGCGCGGGTCGAAGCGATTGAGGATGGGATAGCCGAGGCCGCAGGCGATCAGGAAGAAGATGCAGAAGAGAGGGCCGATTCGTGCGGTCGCGATTGCAGTAGAATTACGTTCGCTCGTCATCGGAATTAGCGAAGGATATTGGCGAAGGTAGCGTCAACCGTTCGACATTGCAACCTTAAATTCCGCAACACCTTAAATTCCGCAACTCAAATTCCGCAGCTTGCTATTTGTCGCGCGTTCGCTGCCAAAGCTTGGATTCGCGGAACAAATCTGTTAGCGTCGGCGTGCGCGATTTTTCGCCGAAATCTTTTGGAGGATGAACGTGGGATCTAAGAATCTTGGGCTGAGTTTACTTGCTTGTATGGTGCTCGCCATGTCGATGCAAGCGCAATCGCCGTCGTCGAAAGACGAAGCTACGCGCAAACTTGCTCTCGACATTTTCAAGCAGCTGATCGAAATCAACACCACCGATTCTGTCGGCAGCGTAACCGCTGCTGCAGAAGCCATGGCGCAGCGCTTTCGCGATGCCGGATTTCCCGACAGCGACATTCACGTGCTTGGTCCCAGCACTAACGACCGCAAGAAGAATGTTGTCGTGCGGCTGCATGGATCGGGTGCGCACAGGCCAGTCCTGCTCATCGGCCATCTTGATGTGGTCGAAGCGCGGCGCGAAGATTGGACGAGCGATCCGTTTCAATTCATCGAAAAAGACGGCTACTACTACGGCCGCGGCTCGAGCGATATGAAGGATGGCGACGCGATCATGTCGGCTACGCTCATCCGCATGAAGAAAGAAGGATACGTGCCCGACCGCGACATCATTCTCGCTATGACGGCCGACGAAGAGGGCGGCGCGTTTAACGGAGTCGATTGGCTGATAAAGAATCACCGGGACCTGGTCGATGCCGAGTTCGTGCTCAACCACGATGGCGGAGGCGTGCTCGCCGATCACGGCAATCCATTGATGATGGAAGTGAACGCCACCGAAAAACTCTATGGCGATTTCGCGCTGACCACGACCAATCCCGGCGGCCACAGCTCGCTTCCGCGGCCTGATAACGCGATTTATGAACTGACTGATGCGCTCACCCGCATCGAGCATTACCAGTTTCCCTTCGAGCTGAATAACATCACACGCGCCTATTATGAGCGGCAGGTGAAGATGTCGACCGGGCAGCGCGCGGCCGATTTGCAGGCGATGTTGAAGACTCCTCCTGATATGGACGCGGTTGCGCGATTGTCGAAAGATCCGCTGGATAACTCGACCATGCACACGACCTGCGTGGCCACGCGCTTGAGCGGAGGCCATGCGAACAATGCGCTGCCGCAGATGGCGCAGGCCAACGTGAATTGCCGCATCGAACCTGGGCATTCGCTCGAAGAAATCCGGCTGACGCTGGAAAAAATTGTCGCGGACACGAAAGTTACGAAGCCGACGATAAAAGTGCAGTTCCGCGAGAACACGAATGTGCTCATGGATCACGGCTCCGACCGGCATAGTTATGTGCCGCCCGCTCCGCGCAAAGATGTGTTCGATCCGCTGGAGAAGGTCGTGGCGCAGATGTGGCCGGGAATTCCGGTGATTCCCGATATGAGCACTGGCGCGTCGGATGGCGTCTACACCAACGCCGCCGGCATGCCGACTTATTGCATATCCGGCGAGCTGTACGATCGCGACGATATTCGCGCTCACGGAAGAGATGAGCGGATCGGAGTCCAATCGTTTGCGCGGGCGGTAGATTTTTATTACGTGTTTCTGAAGGGAGTTACGACGGAGTAAGTTGGGCTGACGGGAGGGAGTTAGTTCCGTTTTGTAACTTGGATATGATTTCCCGGGGTGCCCCCCCCACCCCTCGCTAGGTATTTTAGAATCACAGCTATACAAGTCCCGTATCCCGGATTCCCATTGCCGTACCCGAGCCCCCCAGCCTGAGTCGTGCCCTATAAGTTGCCAGCACCGTCAGGGGTCAGGCGAGAGGAGTTGGGGGGAATTGGTGGGACTATTGCACGCTTTAAGCTTCCGCATGATGAACAAGAGGACTGCCGCGCAAGGTTTTGGAATAGTCCTGGCAACGCCACTCGCGATTGCATTCGCGGCTGTGGCCTATAAAGCATGGCCTCAATTGCACGTCTCAACTGATCCTGATGATTTTTGTCCCCCTTTGGGCTGTGCTTTTCAAAGCGGTATTCTGGCTTTTCACACGCGAAATCCCTATCACCGGCGCGGAGCGCCGTCGAAGGAACAAGCAATTTTATGATTGGCTTCGTTCCCAAGGAAGTTCAAAACCGCCCACTAGCAAACTGTAACAGTACCAAAAGCGTAAGTCGTTTCGCGAAAAACGTCGCGCCGGGTGGATCAGATCGGTCCTTGATAGCGGCGCAGGCGCACCGCTGCGGCTAGGAAAGCGGCGGCGACTGCCAGGCCGATCCACAATCCAGGGTTGCCTAGGAAACTACCCAGGGCGATATGCGTCATGGGATCGGTCGGGAACACATCCGGTGATGTCGAGGCAACCGTGGGCGCGGCGCCGAGCAGTCGGGACACGACCAGGGCCGCGAAATGCCAGCTGTGGAAGACAATCTGCTCGACCCCGGCAATCGCTACCAGCGGCAATGCCGCCCACAGAAATGCGGCCCGGCGCGGCCATCCGGAGACAAGCAGCAGCCAGCAATAAATTGGTGCGGCCCAGAGCGCATGCGCGGTGAGAATGTGGTAGAGCAGCAGCCATGACATACGGAAAAACGATACGTTCGTCCACAGGCTCGCCACACTCGAACCGCTCACGAGCACGACTGCACTGCTCAGCAGCAACATGAGCCACTGCATGGCGACCGTGATCGCAAAGGTCAGCAGCGGCAAAATAACCAGCGGAATGCTCGCTTTCGCAAGCACGGTGGTGACATCGGACACGGGCAGCGACTTCCAGAAGAGAATGCTGCGGTCGCGGCGCTCGCTGTGCAGCGCGTCGATACAATAAAACACACTCACGACGATACCGGTAAGCATCATCAGACCTGCTGCCATGTCGTACGGCGCTTGAGGTTGTGCCGGATTGAGCCGCAGCGGCCTTTCCCAGATACCCACAATCGAGCTGAGGGTGAAGGCGAAGAGAGCGACTCCAGCGACCGCCAGCGGCGCAATGTAGATCGAACGGTTCTCCCACAATTCGCGTCTTATCGACCAGTACAGGGGGCGAGTCACCGACAGGGCTGCGGGCGCGATGCTCGGCGAGTCGAACTCGTTCCTGGCATTCGATTGAGTATTCATCGAGCTGCTCCTTCATAATTGCCCCGTGCCTGGCCGGCCTGATTGGCGGGCTTATTTGCCGGCTTATTTCCCAATACAGCAACGAACAAGTCGGCAATGCTAGGCGTGCGCACGTCGCCTAGCGCGGCGAGCTGCTGGCGCTCGAGTTTCTGATTGGCGACGCCATCGACTGTCAGATCGACCTTCAGATCGAACAACAGAATGCTGCGGCCGAGTTCACGGCGCTCGTGCATCGGCCGGAGCGCCCCGGCCGCGGCGACATGCTCGGGATTGACCATCACCTCCAGATAACGCGACTCGAATTCGTCCGTGCTGCAATTGAATACGATGCGTCCGCGGTCGATAAATACGACATCGGTGAGCACATGCTCGAGCTCCTCCACCTGATGGGTCGTCACAACGATGGTGCGGCTGCGATCGAAGTAGTCATTCAACAGAGAGTCGTAGAACTGTTTGCGATAGAGAATGTCGAGGCCCAGCGTCGGCTCGTCTAAGACCAGCAATCTGGCGTCGATGGCCATGACGAGAGCAAGGTGCAGTTGGGTCACCATGCCCTTGGAGAGTTCCCTGACGCGGCTGGTGGGCTGGATGGCGGTCTTCGCCAGAAAACTTTCGGCCTTGGCGCGATCGAATCGCGGGTGCACTCCTGCGACATAATCGAGTGCCTGCGAGACCTTTATCCAGCGCGGGAGCACCGCGACATCGGCGATGAAGCAGACGTCACGCATGAGCTGATCGCGCTCGGCCCAGGGATCGCGTCCGAGCACTTTCAGTTCCCCCTGATAGGGTGTGAGGCCCAGAATCGCGTTCAGCAAAGTGGTCTTGCCGGCGCCGTTCGGGCCGATCAGTCCGAGGATGTGGCCCTCTTCGACATGCAAATCCACGCCGTTCAGAGCGGTCACGGTTCCGAACGCCTTACGGAGACCGCGTGCTTCTATGCATGCCATGGCTTCAACGCTCCTCCTCAGGTTTCAAATCGGTAGTTTTCGCCGGTGTGGCATCCGCAGGCGGCCGACCGTTGGCGCCGTCCAAGAGTTCTGCTGCCTTCAGGCCAAGCCGCTGAATGATAGCGGAAATGCGGGGCCACTCTTCGCCGAGAAATTTTTGCCGTTCGGCTTGCAGCAACGCGCCGCGTGCGCCGGCATTGATGAACATGCCGAGGCCTCGTCTGCTTTCGACAAGCCCATCGTCCACCAGTTGCTGGTAGCCCTTGAGGACCGTGAGCGGATTCACCCGGTACTCAGCCGCGACCGTGCGCACAGAGGGCAGCGGATCGCCTTCCTTGAGCACTCCCTCCAGGATCATCGCGACGACACGGTCGCGCAGCTGGCGGTAGATCGGCTGATTGTCGTTCCACTCACGGTTCATTGGTTTTCCACGTAGACATTAGCAGAGACGAAGCGCGCCTTAGTTGATCCTATGCAGGTCGAAGTGCGCGTGGATCGGCTTGTCCTTCATCATGAATGTCCAATCCTCGGTGTGATGATTGGCGTCGATGACAGTGAACACCGAATGCTGCATGTGGTAATCCGGGTTCCCGCTGATGTCCTTGAACTCGAATTCGATCGTCTTGCCGTCGGGCGAGATCTTGCCGGTCATGCGCGGCCGGTTCCCCGCGTCACAATAGTGAACCAGCGTGAGCTGGTCTCCGTCGACGTAAAGCATCGTCACCGGATGATCGTACTTGGTCGCATCCAACGGCGTTCCTGCTTCTTGCAACTCATGCACGAGAGTGTTCCCACGCGAGGTTACGCGCATGGAGACATGGAGGGGCTTGCCGTCTGACATCTGCGGCATCTCCGGGACATTGACGGCGCCTTCCCACTCTCCCGCGAGGCTTTTCATGGTCGCGAAAGACTTCTGCGCCTCGGACGGCACAGGAGCCCCGGAGGACTTTTGCGCGTCGGACTTTTGCATGTCAGACTGCATGTCAGACTGCGCAATAGCCACGGTGGAGAGCGACATCAGGACAGACATCAGTACAACGGGCAGTACTAAACGAAGGGATTTCATATTTCATTCTCCTTGAGAAAGCTCATTTCTTCTTTGTGCTATCGGGCCAAGGTCGATGGCGTCGATCAGCTGAAATGAGCTCCAACTACACTGTTATAGTTAACTACAACACTATATATCATGTCAAGTGGTTTTTTTGGCACACATAGTTTGCGCGAAATTGCAGCCTCGCCTTGTTGTTTGTGAATTTTGTTCTAACCGCCCACGATTCTTGACATTCGCCAAGCATTCGCCTAAGCTCCGGGCATGGCGATTACTCGGCGTCAACGCGAACTCTATGATTTCATTTCGCGCTTTGTGGCGGAGAAGCAGTATTCTCCTTCGTTTGAGGAGATCAAGGAAGCCATGGGGCTAAACTCTCTGGCCACGGTGCACAAGCACGTCACGAATCTGGAGAAAAAAGGGTTGCTGACGCGCGACTATAACCGCAGCCGCTCGATCGATCTGCTGCCGCCGCGGGGGAAGTTGAAGCAATCGATGGCGGTGAATACGGCGATGGTGCTGCCGCTGGTGGGGCGGATTGCGGCGGGACGTCCGATTGAAGCGATGCAGCAAAGCGAGACGATTTCGCTGGCGGATTTTGTGCGCTCGAAAGAAGTATTCGTGCTCGAAGTGCGCGGCGAATCGATGCAGGATGAAGCGATTCTCGATGGCGACTATGTGCTGGTCGAGAAGACGAAGACGGCGCACAACGGAGATATTGTGGTGGCGCTGATCGACTCGTCGGATGCGACGCTGAAGCGCTTCTTTCGCGAAGGCGACAACATACGGCTGCAGCCTTCGAATGCGGCGATGGCTCCGATTATCGTCCCTGCCGCGAACGTGGAGATTCAGGGGCGTGTGATTGGGGTGCTGCGGAAGTATTGAAGAGCGGCTGTCAGCTATTAGTTTTCAGCTCCCAGTAAAGGCTTGGGCCCGCACTATTGCACGGGCCTTCGTCGGCTGAGATTCGCTTAGATCTGATTGACTGAAGGCTGACCGCTGACAGCTATCTTACGTCGTAACCTTGGCGGCTACATGGCGATCTAGCGCCTTCTGCAGGTCGTCTTTGGAGCGGTAGCCTACGAGCTGTTCTACCACCTGTCCATTTTTGAAAATAAGCAGAGTAGGAATGCCGGTGACCTTGTAGCGCATGGGGGTGGCGTTGTTGCGGTCGACATCCATCTTGCCCACGGTGATTTTGCCCTCATATTCGTGGGCTAGCTCTTCGACGATAGGCGCGATGGCGCGGCAAGGACCACACCAGGCGGCCCAGAAATCGACCAGCACGGGTTTATCGGACTTCAATACATCAGAATCGAAATTAGCGTCGGTGACCTCGACGATGGCGTTGCTTGCCATTCATCCTCCAGAATTCGGTTAGTTGATTATTCCGCGGGCTGACCTGTATGGGCCGGTCGAGGCGGAATCTCTATCGTAACACTACAGATTGGATGCTTCGATAGCAGTGTCGGTCGCAGGCGCGGGCGAAGGTGGGCGGCCGCCTGCTGGCGGGGGCCGTAGAATGAGGGTCTTAGAGGAAGATGTGGGAATGGCGGAGAAGATATTGGCAAGTGATCTCGACAACCTTCGCGTCATGGACAATCTGCGCGTCGTGCTGGTCGCGGCGCGCAATCCGCTGAATATTGGGGCGGCGGCGCGGGCGATGAGTAATTTCGGCGTGCGGCGATTGCGGGTGGTAAATCCGTACGAAGTGGCGTTTCGCGAGGCGCGTTCGGCGGTGGGCGCGGCCGATTTGCTCGCGAAGGCTGAGCAGTATGACGACGTCGGCGCGGCGGTCGCGGATTGCCGACTGGTGGTCGGCACGAGCGCGGTGGGAGCGCGAGAACTGCAGCATCCTTTAAAGAGGTTGGAGGAGGGCGGGCGCGCCATGCGACGCGGGCTGGCGGAGGGTCCGGTGGCGTTGCTGTTTGGGTCGGAGCGGTTTGGTTTGTCGAATGTGGAGATGAGCCATTGCCATTGGATGATGCGGATTCCGACGCGCGAACAGCATGGGTCGATGAATCTCGGGCAGGCGGTGGCGGTGTGTCTTTATGAGCTGATACGCGGGCGCAAGATCGAGCCGGCAAAGCTTGCCGCTACCCGAAGTGGGATCGCGAAGAAAAAGAAGTTGCTCGCCAGCTCGGGAGAGTTCGAGCGTCTGACGCAGGTGCTGCTGGAAGTTCTGCGCACGAGCGGATACGTGAAGCCACGGGTAGTCGCCGCCGAAGAAAAATTGCGGCGCCTGGTGCGGCGCCTGGAATTGAACGACAACGACGCGGAGGTTCTGCTCGGAATGCTGCGTCAGGTGGCGTGGAAGCTGGGTATCCAACATAACGACGACAAATAATCTGAACAATTTGTTTTGTGTCGTCTCTGTATTTGGCAAACACAATCTCGTACAAGCCCCCGTCATCGGTTTCAGAGCAAATCAATTACCCGGCTAACCCCTGGTCTGCTGGAGAGTCGAATAACTATCCGGCGGGAGTAGCGGCTAGCATTTTTCTTCCCGTTCCTGCTTTGAGGTTGATATGCGCACGCTCCTCGACACCTTCGCGCAAACCTTGCAGACGCTGTGGGCGCATAAGCTGCGGTCGTTTCTCACCATGTTTGGAATCGCGTGGGGCGTAGGCTCGCTGCTGCTGCTGGCTGGAGTAGGCGAAGGCTTCCGCAATGGCAACCGCAAGCAACTGGAAACTTTCGGGAAGAACATTATTTTCTTTTGGGGAGGACGCGCGCCCGCGGCGGAAGGCAGTTTCAGTTCGGCGAAGTGGTTCAACCTTACTTACGACGATTACGTCGCTATCAAAAATCAGACGACGCTCGCTGTCAATCTCTCACCAGTGATCGCGCGTGACGATATCCGCGCGGTCAGCGATTACACCAGCACCAACGGCCAGGTCTCGGGCGTGCCGCCGATTTACAACCAGGTACGTACGGTTCCGCTGGCGGTCGGACGCTGGATCAATGACGATGATAATGAACAGCGGCGGCGCGTTTGCATTCTGGGCAGTCAAATGACACGCAATATATTTCCGGGGCGGCCGGCGGTTGGGAACACTATTTTGCTCAGTGGCGTTCGCTTCCAGGTGATTGGCGTGCTGTCGATGATTGGGCATGAGGAGCAGAACTTCACCAACATTCGTATTTTTGTTCCGTTCAATACGATGCGCGAGTTGTTTCCGCTGACAGGAGATGACTCGCGCGATGGCAAAGCAATTTCGTTCATCAATTATCAGCCGCGAACTTTTGACGACAACGAAACCGCCAAGGCTGAGTTGCACAGCATCGTCGCCCGCAATCATGGGGGATTCGATCCGAAGAACCCCGATGTGTGGGAAGAGTGGGACACGATCAAGAATCAGAAGACGATGGGGAAGATCTTCACAGCAATGGATTGGTTCCTCGGCGGGGTGGGGCTGGTGACGCTGGCGTTGGGGGCCATCGGCATCGTGAACATCATGCTGGTGGCGGTGACTGAGCGCACGCGCGAGATCGGCTTGCGCAAAGCGGTGGGCGCCACGCATCGCAACATTCTGTTTCAATTTTTTCTGGAGGGCGCGTTTCTTACTCTCTTGAGCGGCGCGATCGGCGTGGGCGGCGCCATGCTTGTCGTTTACCTTCTTTCGGGAGTGCAACTGCCGCCGGGTTTCGATACTCCGCGGATCGTGCCGGTGTCGGCGATTGGCGCGGTGCTGTCGCTCGCGATCGCGGGGATTGCGGCCGGGCTGTATCCAGCGCGCAAGGCGGCGATGCTGGAACCGGTGGAGGCGTTGCGGCAGGAGTAACACCCGCAGTGTCAAGCTACCTAGAGGAGTGAGTATGACGAACGACTTGCTCAAAGAAGCGTACGGCGCGATGCGGCATAACCGTCGCCGCACTAGCTTGACCATGCTTGGGATGGCGTGGGGAATTGCGACGGTTGTCATCTTGCTGGCTTTCGGCTCGGGCTTCGAGCGCGCCATCAATTTGATTTTCAGTTCGTGGGGAACCGACGTCATTGGAGCCTTTCCCGGGCGAACCTCGCTACAGGCGGGCGGTGCGAAGGCTGGCGCCGAAGTGCGCCTGAAACTGGCGGATGTCGACTACATTCGTAACGAAGTGCCGATGGCCAAGGGCGTCACTCCGATTTTCGACAAGCAGGGTGTAACCATCCAGCACGACACGCGCACGTTCACTAATCTTTTTCTGACTGGCGTCTTCCCGGTTTATGAACGCATTCGCGGCTTCCAGGTTGCTACCGGGCGCGGCTTGAGCGAACAGGATCAAGCGGAACATGCGCGCGTGGCGGTGATCGGCGACGAAGCGAAGCGCAGACTTTTCTCCGGGGAATCAGCTCTCGGGCAGAACATCCGCATCAACGGCGTGACCTTCCAGGTGATCGGGATTTATCAGCACAAGGTGCAGGGCGGCGACAACAATGACAACACGCTGATCGCGATCCCGTTCAGCGCCATGGGCGATCTCTACGACACGCAATACATCACCGGCATTTTCATGGACTACGAAGGGCAGGATCATCAGCAACTCGCGCGCGTGGTGCGGAGCGTGCTCGCCGGACATCACAATTTTCGTCCAGATGATAAGCGCGCCGTGTTCATCGCCGATTTCAAACAGGATTTCGACGAGTTCACCGTCGTGACCACTGCGTTAAAAATCTTGCTGGCTTTTATCGGCGCGTTGACGCTTGGCATTGGCGGCATCGGGCTGATGAATATCATGCTGGTTTCGGTGCAGCAGCGGACACGAGAAATCGGCGTGGAAAAAGCACTGGGCGCGCAGAAACACCACATCCTCTTTCAGTTTCTCGCGGAGGCGTTGGCTATTACTTTTGCCGGAGGGGTGGCCGGGATCGGCATCGCGTATTTGATTTCGTGGTGCGTCGGCGCGTTGCCGCTGATGAGCGCGTTTGGCGATAACCTGCAAGCGGGCGATATTCATCTGCAAATCAATGTCAACAGTCTCGCGGTAGCGACAATTATCCTCGGCGTCGTAGGGGTGCTCAGTGGAATGGTGCCGGCGATTCGAGCCGCACAACTCGACCCGATCGAGAGTCTGCGCTACGAGTAGGTTTTTCTTAACCAGCTAGACTTGTCTGGCCCGCTTCATCGAATCCGTGATCACGGCGCCCATCACCAGCAGGGTCAAGAGAGTAATGATTCCGAGCGAGATGACGCAGTAGATACACCAAACCCCGAGAACCATGGATTCGACGTCGGCGAGATGGATCGCAAAAGCAAACGCGATCATCACGAACGGTAGCATCCAGGCGTACGCTCTCCGAGCGGCCAGCGCGCCGAGCAGCAGATATCCGGCGATGCCGATTACGGCCACGGGAACTCCGAAGAGCATGGCATAGGGACTGTGGTTGACGATGCCGCAATCCCAGCGTTCATTGATGCTGCACGGCGAAGCGTCAGTGCGGTAATGCTCGCGCAACGCGAGCGAAGAAGCCATGATGCCGGCGACTGCGAGAACGATCAGCGCCCATCTCATGCAGAACCCCCGTACAAGAGTAAGTGAAGTGCTTTACCGAAAGAGATATTATCTACGATTCGGAGAAGCAACAGTGGGATTCAGAGAAGCAATGCGGGGAGATCGGTTGCCCGCACGTTCTCTACGCATTTCAAGTTCATGTCAACCGCCAAAATCAAAAGTGCTTTCCCTGCTCGACAAGATGGGGCGAGAGCAATACTTGAACTTTGTCGAATCGTTCGCCGTATGCTACAGCGGAGCAATTATGCGTAAGACTTGGAAAGAAGTAGGCTTGGGCACGCTCAGTCTGCTTGCGATTATCCTGATAATCGTCGCGACGCACCCTGTACTTCCCCATCTACCCCATATGGTCGGCGGAATTCTGCTGGCGCTTAGCCTACTGGCGACCTTCATCGCCTGTGCGAAGTGGATCGAGCGGCGGACACCTTCCGAGTTAGATGGCCATCATTTCTTGCCGGAGATGGCAATTGGATTAGTCGTTGGCTTCGGGTTATTCGCTATCAGCATGACGATTCTCTGGGCGATAGGCGTCTATCATCCCGCGGGAGCGGGCACGACGCACGGTCTCGCGCGCGGCCTGGTCGCGGCGCTAGTCGCTGGCGTCCTCGAAGAAATCGTGTTCCGCGGACTGCTCTTCCGCTTGAGTTCGAAGATTTTGGGGACATGGGGAGCCCTGCTGTTTACGGCGGCGCTATTCGGCGCGGCGCACGCTTTCAATCGCGGCGCAACCGTCGGCAGTTCGCTCGCGATCGCCATCGAAGCCGGCATTCTGCTGGGTGCGGCTTATGCGGCCACGGAACGGTTGTGGTTGCCGATGGGGCTGCACATCGGCTGGAATTTTACCGAGGGGTCAATTTTCAGCATGTCGGTATCGGGAAATAGCCTGAGCGGGGGTCTGATTCAAGGTTCTCTGAGCGGTCCACGAATTCTGACTGGCGGACAGTTCGGACCGGAGGCCTCCATGGTTGCGGTGATCATTTGCCTGCTGGCTTCGCTCTACTTCATCCACCGCATTACCACCTTGCACCGGGTTCAGCCGCCAGTATGGAAGAGCGCGCAGCAGTTCGCTCCTGTTGTTGCCGCGACATTGGGTTGAACATCCGGGGCCGATTAATCGTGATAACGCTGCTCGCCAGCCGGAATCGGCGCAGTGAGCCGATTCTGCGGAGGCGGTAGCGGACACGTCGCATAAGCAGTAAAAGCGCAGGGAGGATTAAACAACCGATTGAAATCGAGCCAGATTTCGCCGGGCTGACTTAGGCCATGGTCAGGAAATTCGGTATACAAGAAACGTCCCGCGCCATAGGTCGTAGTCTTGCTGGTGGCGTCGCGCATGATGAAGAAAAGATCGGTCGATTTCGGATCTTCGAGAACGGGCTCGAGGCGCAGGACTTTTCCATCCACTGTAAATTCGGCGACGCCGGGGGCGGGCATGTGTGTGGTGGTGCCGAGCACGGTTGGAATGTCGAGCACTTTTGGTGGATTGTAGGGAATCCAGTGCGCATGCACGCGATAATTTGCGTTCGGGTCATACCAGCGCAATCCGTGGAAACCGGTGCGGGTAGCAGCTTGCAGGTCCTTGACGCGCAGGGCGTAGCGGTCGTCGCGATGGATGACGATGATGGTGATCGTGCCGATCGTAAGCTTCGACGGCTTGTCAGCATCGTCGGCCAATAGAGCCTGCTCTTTCGCCGGTTGACCATCAAGGAGAAGATCCTTCGGAAAACCTTCGGCGGGAGGCAGCAAACGCAGCGTTCCTTTTTCCAGCCGCACCATGCCAGCGTGGAGCGGAATCCTGCCAGGGATCTGGACGCGGCAATCTTCCGCCGAGCCGAAACTGTTGTCGCCATCTTGCAGCCAACCGAGAGCGACCAGAGAAAGCCAGCCTTCCGGAGCTTGTAAGTTAGCGGCTCGCTGCGCGCGCCAGGCGAGCAGATCGTGCTGCCACGCGGCTCGATCGTCCCGGGCTTTATCGCCTGCACCCGCGGGTAGGGACTGCGAAAGCAGCGCGACCGCCACGAGCAAGGCGGCCAGCAGAAATTTTCTCTTCATTTAAAAGTCTCCGTCTTGTGAAGTCCGAGACATCGTCAGAAAGATCATACTGCGCCCCGCAGTCGCCTTCGCCCAAATTGTTCATTTGCTAACTTCCCGCAACCGCATTATGTTTTTCGAGGAGAGAAACTAATGTCCAGGCGGCAGTCGCTTCTATCGTTCACCCTGTGGTTGACGCTGTTGCACTCGCTATTGGCGGCGGCTCAAACCCAGCCGGTCGATGGGGCAGGCCATCAGTGGTGGCAAAACGCCGTCTTTTACGAAATCTATCCGCGCAGTTTTGCGGACAGCAACAACGACGGCGTCGGCGACCTCAACGGCATCAGCTCTAAGATGGGTTACCTGCGCGACCTGGGCGTCGACGCCATTTGGATCACGCCCTGCTATCCCTCGCCTCAGGTCGATTTCGGCTACGACATTTCCGATTACGAAAACATCGATCCCATGTATGGCACGCTCACCGATTTCGATCACATGGTGGCGGACGGCAAGAAAAACGATGTCCGCATCATTATGGATTTCGTGCCGAACCACACCTCGGACCAGCATCCGTGGTTTTTGGATTCGAAATCATCGCGTACCTCGGCGCATCGCGATTGGTATATCTGGCGAGATGGGAAAGAGCCCGACCAGCCTCCCAACAATTGGATTTCGCTTTTCGGCGGCTCGGCGTGGAGGTTCGATCCCACCACCAATCAATACTATTATCACTTTTTCTATGCGCAGCAGCCTGACCTGAACTGGCGCAATCCGGCGGTTGAAACGACGATGCTCGATACCATGGGCTGGTGGTATAAGCGCGGGGTCGCTGGATTTCGCCTGGACGCTGTTGACACTCTGTTTGAAGATCCTGCACTGCATAACAATCCCGTGCTACCGGGAAAGAACGCGCAGGGCGATCCCAACATGGAGAACAAGTACAACACGAATTTTCCTGAGGTGCACACCGAGTTGCAGAAGATGCGCAAAGTGGCGGACGAATCCGGAGCCGTGCTGATCGGCGAGACCTGGACCTCGACAGCCGCCGAACTCGATCGCTATTACGGCCAGAACGGCAACGAACTTCAGATGCCGATGGATTTCATGTTCATGATGGTCGATAAGCCTTCGCCGCGCGAATACCGGCGCCAGATTGCTGCGGTGGAGAGCGCGCACGGCTGGCCGGTTTTCGTCATCAACAATCATGATCGGGAACGGTCCTACAATCGTTATGGCGATGGCAAGCACAATGATGAGATCGCGAAGCTGATGGCGGCTTTTTATCTGACGCTGCGCGGGACGCCCATCATGTATTACGGCGAGGAAATTGGAATGCGAAATAATGATCCGAAGCGCAGCGAAGATGTGAAGGACCCGATCGGGCGCACGGGATGGCCGAAGGAAAAAGGCCGTGACGGCGAGCGTACGCCAATGCAATGGAATAGCGAGCCAAACGCTGGGTTCAGCACGGTTAAGCCCTGGCTGCCGGTGCCGGCGAGCTATCGCACGCACAATGTGGAGACGGAGTCGAATGATCCCAATTCGATTCTCAATCTCTATAAAAAAGTGCTTGCTCTACGCCACACGAGCGAAGCACTGCTCGACGGCAGTTACACCGCGCTCAATGAAAACGATGCGCATGTGATGTCTTATCTGCGCAGCTATAAAGGGAAAGCAGTGCTGGTCGTGCTGAACATGTCAGCGGCTCCGCGAAGGCCGGCGTTCGATCTTTCAAAGCAGGGATTTGACGGAGCCGGGCTCAATGCACTGATCGCATCCGGAGCATCCGTCCGAGGCAATCGGGTTACTCTAGAGCCTTACGGAGTGATGATTGCCGAAGTGCAGCGCTGAGCTCGCTACTTCAATGTATCGCTGCGGTAGAGCTGCCCCAATTGCGTTCTGTAGGTAAACGCCATCCACCGGCCATCCGGCGTAATCGCGGTGGGAGTGATCATAGGCCTCAAACCCACCTGCTCTGTCGGGGCGACCACTCGCCACAGTTCCCGCTTGCCTGATTCAACGTCGACCTTATTAATGTTGAGACCGGTCGGGGTGATGGTCTGCGTGAAAACGTGCTTCGAGTCTTCCCCCCAGGCAACGGGAAATTCTCCGGGCTGAATGCCCGGGATTGGCTTGGTCTTTCCGTCGGCGAGAGACAAAACCACCCACGCGCCATTCTGCGTGGTTGAAAGAAAACGCCCGTCCGGCGAGACCGTCGACCAGTCCGCCACGGCGGGCATCACCGGTTTCGGCGCCGAACCGTTCCCATCGGTGACGTACAAGGCCGCGGGCTGTCCGCCCTGGCTGGCGTTCAACAGAATATGTTGGCCATCCGGAAACCACAGCGCCCAGCGCAACTGAAAACCATCCCAGTGCAGCACGCGCGCCTGCCCCGGGCCCACCGGAACTATCTGTAAGCGCCCTGTCGCATCGCTCGGCATCATGATCAGCGCCAATTTTCCGTCGGGAGAAATATCGGTGCCGAATCCGCCCCCTCCGATGCGAACTGCGGGGGAGCCATCTGTCTTGCGTACGTAGACCGAGTAGTCGTTGCCTCCCTGTTCGGATAGATCGCTGAACAACATTTCACTTCCATCGCGCGATAATCTGGGACCGTAACTGTAGGAGAGCCAGCTCAGCTCGCGTTCGCTGGTGTTTGGACCGTGCTCGACCACGGCCATCGAGGCGCGCGTTTCTTCGGTCGAAACCAGCACGCGACCTGACTGCGCGATGTCGAGGATGCGCGTCGGGGCGGTGCCGCAATACAGTAGTCTCTCCTTCGCAGACAAGCTGACCGCGTGGATGCAATATTGCTCGCCCGATGCCGCGGCGGAGAACCAGACTTCTTTCCCCGATGGCGCCCACGCCAAGCCTTCCAGAGATTCCCATCCGGTCGATAAGATTTGGACGTGGCCGTCGCGATCGACGAGGATTACATCGCCTCGATCGTCGGTATTTGGCGGATGCCGAAACAGCGCCACATGCTTTCCATCCGGCGAAACTCTTGGATCGCTCATCCAGTTCTCGCCGTCGAGCAGCACCTTGCCCGTGGGATACTGCAATCGCCAGCGATTGCCGGTGCGATCAATCACGGCTAGGTCGTTGCCATCTGGCGACCAATCCGCGTCGTAGACATGTTCGAGCAACTCGCGGGGCGCGCTGCCTCCGAGCGGAGACACGGCGAGCGTGCCACTCCACTGATAGTGGGCCAAATATTGCGGGCGCACTAGAACTGCCATCTGACCCTGCCGCGAGATCGAGAGCACGGACGCCCCGCCCAATCCCGCCGGCGTGGATTCGGGATAGTCTTCGCGAATGTTGTAGCTGTCGGGTGCGCCACCGCTGAAGCGTGCGCTATAGAGGACGGTCTTTCCATCCGGCGTAAAACGCCCGCGAATCACTTCGCCGCGGCGGAACGACACGCGCTCAAAAGTTGGCGGCGACGGGGGAGCGGGGCGCAGGAACCATGTGATTGCAGCCCCGATCGCAATTCCGACGACGGCAGCTACCGCGACAAAGCCGCGCCAGCGCGGCCTTTCGGCGCCAACGGTAATCGCGGCGTTGGCGGCAGTTTTCGAGGTCGTGCCCGTCAAGGCTTCCAGAGCGAAGGCCAGATCCTTCGCGGATTGAAAGCGCTGCTCGGGCTGCTTCTCGAGACAACGCCGGACAATGCGCTCCAGGCCCGGCGAGATGGGCTGATCCATCTCGCTCAGTTCGGGCGGCTCTTCCTTCAAGATCGCCGTCATCGTCTCGGCAGCCGTGTCGCGACGGAAGGCGCGTTTGCCGGAAAGCATTTCATAGAGCACCGCGCCAAAAGCAAAAATGTCTGTGCGCGAATCGATGGCCGCGCCGCGCACTTGCTCGGGCGCCATATATCCCGCCGTGCCCATGACCATACCGGCTTCGGTTGGAGAACTGGTGAGGGTCAGGCCGTCGGATTCGGCTGATTCATTTTTTGCTCCGCGAGCCGGCGCGAATTTGGCCAAACCAAAATCTAAGATCTTCACCCGCCCATCACGCGTAATAAAAACGTTCTCCGGCTTCAAGTCGCGATGGATGATGCTCTTGTCATGAGCCGCGGCTAGTCCTTGCGCGATCTGCACCGCATAATCGGAGGCCTTGCGCGGCGGCAGCGGACCGTGGTCAAGTTCGGCCCGCAAACTGCTGCCCTCTAAAAGTTCAGAGACGATGAAGGGTGAGCCGTCTTGTTCGCCGATATCATGAATGGCGAGGATGTTCGGATGACTGAGCGCCGCGACCGAACGTGCCTCTTGCTCGAAGCGCCGCAGGCGATCGGCATCGCGCGAAAAAGATTCTGGCAGCACCTTGAGCGCAACTTCGCGACCGAGCCGCGTATCGCGCGCGCGATAGATTTCTCCCATTCCACCGGCGCCGATGGGCGCGATGATCTCGTAAGGACCAAGTTTTGTGCCAGAGGCGAGTGACATCGTTGGCGGTCATTATAGAGGAAGCTCCCGCATCGCAATATGGCACTCGACCGGAAAGAGCCGGCTTCCGTGCGCCAGCCGTCATACCAAAAAAAGATGGCGTCCGTTCCTTGGCGGGGCTATACTTCGCGGTTGAGCGGGTGCGGACACCCTTATCTGTCCGGGATATTTCGAAACGCGCGCCGTAATCTGGCTCCCCCCCTCGCGCCCATCGGTTTCCCTCGCTGTAATCGGCCCTCGACTGTTGCTCGCAGAAGGTCAGCCATGACTCGTCGCTTCGCCCGAAAATTCTGGACTCTGATTGTCATCTCTATCGCCACCGTCACCTCCTTAGCGCAAGTCAACACCGTCGCGCGGACATCTCCGCAGGCTTTCACCGTCGCGTCGACGCAGGCTGACGCCGCCAACGCCGCTTTCGATCGCGCCCGCGATAAGAATCCCGCCGTTGTTCCAACTGGCGTTGGAAATCCGCTGATGCTGCCGGGCGTGCTTTATGACTCCGGCGGCGCCCAGGCGTCGTCGGTGGTAGTCGCCGATGTGAACGGAGACGGCATACCCGACCTCCTGGTGTCTAATTTTTGCGTCAGCCCGAGCAGTTGCATCAACGGCACGATTGGCGTGTTGTTGGGCAACGGCGATGGAACTTTCCAGGCGGCGGTACCTTACGATTCGGGCGGATATCTTGCCACGGCATTGGCCGTAGGCGATGTCAATGGAGACGGCAAGCCCGACCTGATCGTGGTGAACCAGTATGGAAATACCAAATTCGCCGACGGGACAATCGGAGTGCTACTCGGCAACGGAGATGGAACGTTTCAGCCAGCGGTCACTTACAGCACGGACGGATTCTCCGCGACCGCGGTCGCGGTTGCCGATCTCAACGGAGACGGAAAACTCGACGTCGTCGTAACCAATTGCGATGTCGGCACCGGAAACGGCTCCTGCTATACCGGCGACGGAGTTGTGAGTGTATTGCTGGGCAACGGAGATGGCACCTTCCAGACAGCAGCGACTTATGAGCTTGGCCAGATATTAGGCACCGCGGGAGCTGACGGAATCGCGATCGCGGATATAAACGGCGACGGTATTCCCGACCTGGTGATTGCGACGGGCTCCGCTGATTCGGAAGACCCTGGCGAACTTGTCATCATGTTGGGCAAAGGCAATGGCACGTTCTCCATTCAGAATACTTACCAGGTTGGACTGCATTCCCCGGCCTCGGCGCCGCTGGTTGCGGATGCAAATGGCGACGGCATCAACGACCTCCTGGCGGCTTCCGACCTCGGAGTCAGCGTGCTCTACGGCTACAACGGATCCTTCCGTCCCGCAGTAAATTTTGGCTTGAGCAACTCGATAGCGGGCTCGGTGGCGGTGGCCGATGTCAACGGAGACGGCATCCCGGATCTGGTCGCAGGGACGAGCGAAGGCCCTGCTGTTCTATTCGGCCTTGGCAATGAGCACTTCCAAACAGCTTTGATCTATTCCGCCGGCCTGAATGGATCTTTTGTCGCCGCCGTCGCGGATTTGAATAATGACGGCAAGCCTGATGTGGTTGCCCTGAGCGGTGAGAACAATGGCGACGGCGCGGTCGGCGTGCTGCTCAATAATCGGCAAGGCCCTCCTTATATTGCGACGACAACCGCGTTGGCTTCGAGCGCGAATCCCGCAGTGCGTAAAGAGATGATTACCTATACGGCGACCGTGACAAGCCAAACGGGTGGAGCAGTCTCAGGATCGGTCACCTTTCAGGAAGTTTTCGTGGTCGATGGTCAATACGCTCCTCAGACCATCGCCGTCGAACCTCTGACCAATAACCAGGCATCATGCTCGGTTTCTTACACCAAGGCCGGTTGGCACTTAATCATCGCCGCGTACTCAGGCGACGCTGCCAACAACTACAGCACTTCTTCTGAATTGTACGAATATGCCGGAGCAGTGCCGGTTGGTAGCCGCACCCGTGTCAGTTCATCGGAGTCGCATTCTGTCTACGGTCAGGCCGTGACGTTCGCAGCCAAAGTGACGTGGGCTGGAGGAACGGTTCCGAATGGCGAATCGGTGACGTTCTATAACGGCACGAATCCGATTGGGACCGGCAAGACCTCTGGCGGCATCGCCACCTTCACGACCTCGCTGCTGCCCGCCGGGAAGCTCACAATCGGCGCTTCTTACTCCGGCGATTCGAATTTCAAGCCGAGCCAGGGAAAGATCACGCAAATCGTATCGGCCCCGCCGGTTCCGTCGAAGACCGTTCTAGCGACATCGGGATCGCCTTCCGTAGTCGGACAGCCCGTGACCTTTACCGCAACCGTGACTTCAGAAGACGGAACGATTCCGAACGGCGAACTAGTGACCTTCTACGACGGCGTCGCTGAAATTGGCACCGGCACGACGACGGGCGGGGTTGCGACATTTACAACTTCGTCGTTGACGGCGAAGACGCACACCATCAAGTCCACTTACGCCGGCGACGGAACGTTTAAGTCAAGTACCGGGAAAGTGACGCAAATGGTGAATCAGTAGATAAGGCGCGCTTCCGGCATCCTGGAAAGCGCGCGCAAGACGAAAGAGTATAGGGGCCTGCTGCAGCCATCAAGGAGATCAGCCATGACTTGTCACTTCGTCCGTAGATTTCAAACTTTCGGTGTCGCCATCCGGCTCGTCGCAACCCTCGGAATCCTCACACTACTGGCCGTGCCTGCCCTGGCGCAGAATCCTGTGCCTTTCGTTTCTCAGCCGCTGGTTCCTGACGCTGTTGCGCCCGGGGGCGGCGCCTTCACGCTGACTGTAAATGGCACAGGTTTTGTCTCCGCCTCAGTGGTGAATTGGAACGGCAGCCCACGCGCCACGATCTTTGTGAGCAACTCCCAGCTGACTGCAAAGGTCCTCGCTTCTGACGTTGCCTCGCCGTCCAGCGCAGCGGTCACGGTGTTCAGCCCCGGTCCAGGCGGCGGAAGATCCATTCCTATTTTTTTCCCGATCGCCGAGCCCGAGACCTCCGTCCCTTTCCAGAAAACGGACATTGCGTCGCCAGGCGAGAACGTCGAAATCGCAACGGCGGACTTCAATGGAGACGGCATTCTCGATCTTGTCGCTGGTGAATATTATGACAGCGTAGCGGCCATCCTTCTGGGTAATGGCGATGGCACCTTTCGCGAGGCGGGAACTTATTCTGCCTGCTACGCCCACGGGGTAGCGGTTGGCGATTTTAACGGAGATGGGATCATGGACATCGCCGTTTCGAACGCCGGATGCGCGACGGTTACGGTTCTGCTGGGGAACGGCGACGGTACATTTACGCGGTCGGGCGTTTTCAACACGGCATCAGGCGCGGGGGATCCTCCCTACTCGGTCGCGGTCGGGGATTTCAACGGCGACGGGAAGCTGGACTTAGCCCTAGCAGGTGACCAGAGCAACGAGATATCGATATTGATTGGCAACGGCGATGGAACCTTCCAACCGCACGTTGACTATGCTACTAGCAGCACAGCCTGGAAAGTGGTGACGGGAGACTTCAATCGCGATGGCCACCTTGATGTAGCGGTCGCTGGCGCTGACGGGGTTTATGTTCTGCTGGGAAACGGCGACGGTACCTTCCTGCCGGCAGTGCTTTACCCATTCTCCCCAGGCGCCAGTAGCCCGTACATGCTTACAGCCGACGTGAATGGGGATGGCATACTCGACTTCGTCGTCCCGGACAACGCTGGCACGGTCGCTGTGATGTTGGGGAATGGCGACGGTACGTTCAAGGCACCGGTCACGTATCCCACCGGCGGCTATTCGGTGGCAGTGGCGGCGGCAGATTTTCGCGGAACTGGTGTTCTCGACCTGGCTATCACGAACTATTATGATTCGACCATCTCGTATCTTCCGGGCAACGGCGATGGCACCTTCGGATCCTATGTCAACTATCCGGCGGATTACGGAGCGCGTGGCATCGCGGTGGGAGATTTCAACCGGGATGGTCGTCTCGATTTAGCGGTGGGCAACCAGTTCGTTAGTTCTGTATCGGTCTTCCTGCAGGCACCTGGGGGCGGTGGGACCCCAACTTCGACCGCGCTCATGTCCTCACTGAACCCGTCAAACTACGGGCAGTCAGTTAGTTTCACAGCCACGGTGACCTCCACTTCAGGAACACCCACCGGAACGGTGATCTTCTACGACGGTTCAACCACACTCGGCAGCGCGACCTTGGTGAGCGGGAGCGCATCGATCTCCACGTCATCGCTGTCGGCCGGCTCGCACTCGATCACTGCTGCATATCAAGGCTCGGGCAGCTTTGCGCCCAGCACATCGCCGGTGCTCACTCAGGTGGTGAATGGAACATCCATCGCCACCGCGACTTTGCTCACGACCTCCAAGAATCCGGGCGTCTATCAACAGCCGGTGACCTTTACCGCGATCGTAACCTCGGCTTCAGGAACGCCCACGGGCACCGTCGTGTTCATTGAAGACGGCAAACATGCGCTGGCCAGCGCGACGCTCGTGAATGGAACCGCCTCGTTCACTACGTCTTCGCTGAAGAGAGGCAAGTACGCCATGACGGCCGCGTATCTGGGCTCGGGCAATTTCCAGCCGAGCACGTCGCCGGTGCTGGAGGAGTGGATCAACCTGAGCGGCCTCTTCCAATCGCACACCGTCTTGCGGGGATCTGGCTCGCCGTCGTTGGTGGGGCAGCCTGTGACCTTCACTGCGTATGTCACTTCGAAGTACGGCGAAATTCCCGACGGCGATGTGGTGGATTTCTACACCGGCGACGACGGAGGGATCGGCACGGCAACTACGCACAACGGTCAGGCCAGCATTACGACTTCCAGCCTGCGCGCCGGCGTGCTCACGATTTTTGCGTACTACGAGGGAGACGACGATTTCAATACCAGCTTTACCTCTCAGAAACAGAGAGTAGATAAAGACCCAACCACGACAAGCATCACCGCCAGTCCGAACCCCGCCGTCTATGGGCAAGCGGTCACTTACACGGCAACGGTTACATCCTCATATGGCACTCCGACGGGGAGCGTGCGTATCAGCGACATTGGTCTGGTGCCCTTGGTCAACGGAGTGGCCACGATCACGAAGAACCTTGTGCGAACTGGTACACACGAGATCACTGCGGCTTACCAAAGCGACAGCGACTTCGCTCGGAGTACATCCCCGGTTTACAAAGAGGTCGTGACTCCGGCTCCGACCACAACCGTGCTCATGTCATCGGCCAATCCGTCGTCGCTGGGTCAAACCGTAACCTTCACGGCGACGGTGACGTCTTCGGCGGGAGTAAACCCGTTCGGCACCGTGACCTTCTCCGCCGGGGGAACAACGCTCGGAACGGTTGCACTGAGCGACACAGTGGCAAGTATTTCGACGGCCTCTTTGCCGGCGGGCTCGACGCTTATCACCGCGACTTACAACGGTGCCGATAGTTTCACCGGAAGCTCGGCTTCGCTGACGCAGGTGGTGCAGTAGGGGTTTAGCTTGAGGTTGACTGGGGGTGAAGGTCGCCAGTCTTCCGAGCGGTCGCGACAAATTATTGAAGGCGCGGGCCGGAATCGAACCGGCGTGTAAAGGTTTTGCAGACCTTGAGGTACTCTAGCGCGCTTGTTTTCTGTATCCGTCGCCGACCGCTGCTGTCTTTTGTCTTAATTTTGTCGTACTCGCCCAGCACGGGTCGACCAAGAACCTTGGCGGCACGTCGCGCGCTCCTCTAACTACCTTCTGCAGACCTTGATCCGCGGGTCGACCGATAACCAAGTACTGAACCCTCAACGTGTTCGCGCCGGTGGCTCATCCCCGCGCCACCCCCGCCGGCAACAGCCTTGTAAGCACGTTAGCGATCATAAAAGGCTGGTGCGCTCCCGCACTTCCGACCAATGTGTACGACCGCTCAAACCCGTTCGGCCCCAGGATCTTCATTTCCCAGCCGTCGTTTTCGCGAGAGCCGACGATCGACACGCGCCAATCTTCCCTGCCTGTCACCCAGAGCGTGCTCCACCAGTGCCCGAACTTCAGCGCCGGCGCCAGGATCACCTGTGTTGAGCGAGTGAGACAGCCATTCAGTCTATTTTACTGGTGAACGGTTTCGCGATCCTTCAGCCTCCAACACCTCCAACAGCCACCGTTGGATGGGGCTCGATCATCGTGGCAACCTCGGCCACTTGCACAGTATGCTTTTAGCGGGAGAAACAATGAACTACGTCAATCTTGGCAAAACCGGCCTCAAGGTTTCCCGCATCTGTCTCGGCTGCATGAGCTATGGCGCGCCTGCCACCGGCAAGCTTAAGCCTGGCAGCCATGCCTGGGCTCTGAACGAAGACGAGAGCCGGCCCTTCTTTCGTCAGGCGCTTGATCTCGGGATCAACTTCTTCGACACGGCTAATGTTTATTCAGGAGGTGCCAGCGAGGAGGTGCTCGGGCGTTTCTTGAAGGCGAACACACGCCGCGAAGCCGTTGTCATTGCCACCAAGGTGCACGGCGCAATGCGCGACGAGCCCAATGGCCACGGTCTCTCGCGCAAGGCCATCTTTTACGAACTCGACCAGAGCCTTCGGCGTCTGCAGACAGACTTTGTGGATCTGTATCAAATTCACCGCTGGGATTATGAAACACCGATCGAAGAAACTCTGGAGGCGCTGCACGATGTGGTGAAATCCGGCAAGGTGCGTTACATCGGCGCCTCATCCATGTACGCGTGGCAGTTCACAAAAGCTCTCCATCTTGCCGACCTTCACGGATGGACCCGTTTCGTTTCCATGCAGAATCATTACAACCTGCTTTATCGCGAAGAGGAGCGTGAGATGATCCCCCTTTGCCAGTCCGAGGGTGTCGGTATCATTCCCTGGAGCCCGCTGGCGCGCGGTCGCCTTGCTCGTCCGTGGCAAAGTGAACATACAAAACGCTACGAAACCGACCAGTTCGGAAAGACCCTGTACTCGCAATCTGAAGGGGCTGACCGTAAAGTTGTCGACCGCCTGGGTCAGCTAGCGGAACAACGGGGCGGTGCCCGCGCGCAGCTTGCTCTCGCATGGCTGCTCAGTAAGCCGGTCATCGCATCGCCCATTGTTGGCGCAACCAAGCCGCATCATCTTCAGGATGCGGTGGCCGCGCTTTCGCTCCGACTGACGCCGGAGGAGATTGCTTCTCTCGAGGAGCCGTACGTGCCGCACCCTGTCCTGGGCTTCAGTTGAGTCAAAGTCCAAATTCGCGGGAAAAAAGGAGAGGCCGAGGCCGGGCGGAAAGTGTGCGAAAACGCTAAAACTGGAGGCTTCCTATACAGTTCCATTGACTGACCCTTTGGCAGACTGTACAGTTCAGATAAATGAAATGGAGAGTTTATGTCTACCACCCCCACAACTCCCGGCAAGAATGGCACCATCGTGGTTTCCGCCCTGCGTGCCCGCGCGAATTTCGGGAAGCTGCTGAATCGTGTGGAAGATGAGCGCCGGTCGCTCATCATTGAAAAGCGCGGCACACCCAGAGCGGTGCTCCTCAGTATCCGCGATTATGTGAAGTTGGCGGCCCCGGAACCCGAGGTTTTAAGGATTCTCGGTGAAGAGTCAGTGAAGAAGGGGACCAATACCCTCACGTCACGCCAGATCGACCAGATCATCAAGGCAACCAGAGCGCAAAAGAAAAAGCACTGATGCTTCCGCTTCGTCTGGTCATTGATACCAACGTGCTGATTTCAGCGGCCCTCAAGCCAGAGGGCCTCCAGCGCACTGCGCTTATCCTGGCCGTTACCAAGCCCGCCCTTTTCTACGTGTCGCATCCCATTTTGAAAGAGTATGCGGATGTGCTCTCGCGTCCAGAGTTGGCTATTCGCAAAGGGATTCGCCAGCAACTACTTCAGCTCATCAAAAAACATAGCCATATTGTGAAGCCCTCCCGCCGTCTTGAAGTCTGCACTGACCCTGATGACAATGTGTTTCTCGAATGCGCCGATGCTGCGCGAGCTGACTACCTGATTACCGGTAATCAGAAGCATTTTCCGAGATTCTGGAAGAACACCAAGATCATAACGACACGGGAGTTTATCAGCCTGTCCGCCCCGCACCTGATCAAATAGCAAAATCCTGCATAGAATGCAGTAGTATTACTCTTCCCCTGTTCAGGTGCCCGTCAGTGTGGAGAATTAAGGAGTGAGCCTGCATCCCAGCCCTTGACTCTTCCTAATCAACCGACCATACCGCTCTCTTCTGCGCGAGCTTCCACTCTGACTGTCGGAGTGTCTCTACTCACTACTGTCCGCTTCCATCCCGCCCTGACTTCCATAAATCATCCCCTCCTTATCGTCCTTTTACAGCTATCCGAACTCCGCCCGACCCGCCTTACATCCCCATACAACCCACCTGCTCGACGAACAAATCGCGAATCGCCCATGCAAAATCCATAGCTCCCCGCGTCCGCCGTGCCAGCGGCTTCGTCCAAATCCCCCTATCGCAAGTGCCCCGGCGGGAAACACTTCGACTTCCCGCCGCTGCTCGGCGCCGGCGCACTTGTCGATAGGGGACTAAAATTTTGCGACAGCTGAAAGCATCGATTACCAATGGCGACGCTAACCTCGAGGGGTGCTGCTTCGTCTATCCGTGTGTCGCTCGTTGGGCCTCCCCCCATTTGGAGACCACATGTACCTACGAAACAGAGCTCTCACGCTTGTGATCGCTGCCCATTTCATGGTCACGACGTTTCATGCCAGGTCAAATGGATATCAGGAAATATTTCCCCAGAGAGTCCAGGTCAACCAAGGGAACGCTGGCAATGCCGCCCCCGCCCTGGGACACGCATATCGCGACTCCCTCGCTTCTGGTGGCAGAGGTCCGGAAATGATTGTTCTCCCGGGTGGCAAGTTCGCTATGGGCAGCCCGAAAGACGAAGCTGGTCGCGAAGAGAATGAGGGTCCGCTTCACGACGTCAGCGTGCGCAGCTTCGCGTTAGGGAAGTATCCCGTTACGCGAGGCGATTTTGCCAGATTCGCAGCTGCAACCGGCTACAAAACCGATGCCGAGAAGGACACTCCCGTCCCCTTCCAGCCCGCCGAATTGGGCACCCCGGTCGCCTGTTTTGCCTATAAGGGAGGTCAGAACTACGGCTGGAAAGCCGGTAGCAGTTGGCGCGATCCGGGCTACAAGCAGCAGAACAATGAGCCGGTGGCATGTCTGAGCTGGAATGATGCTTGGGCCTATGTCAGTTGGCTTTCGCACGAGACAGGAAAACCCTATCGCTTGCCGACTGCCGCGGAGATGGAATACGCGATCCGGGCCGGCTCGTCTACCCCGTATCCCTGGGGTTCGGCCGCCGAAGTTGTTTGTCAATACGGAAACGTCCGCGATGTAACAGCCAACGCGCGCTTTCCACAATGGAAAAAAGGCGTCGCTTGCAACGATGGAGCTCTGTTCACCTCGGCCGTGGGTCGCTATCATGGCAACGCTTTTGGTCTGTTCGATACCGTCGGTAACGTGGAGGTGTGGACTCAGGACTGCGGCGTCGAGAACTACGATTCGGCCCCGTCGGACGGTAGCGCCCAACAGTCTCCAGGCTGCGAGCGGCACACACTTCGCGGCTCTTCGTGGAACTTTTCACCCACCAGCTTTCGCTCTGCTCATCGTGAGAATCCTCCAGCGGCGGGCCGCAGCTTCGACACTGGACTGCGAGTGGCTGAGGATGTCCCGAACACCCAGAACAGGGCCGTTGCGCTGGCTTTGCGGCGCTAAACTTGGCCAAACATCTTAAGAAACAAACGGCGCAAAGTTGCGCGAACGCTGTTTACAATAGTTGGCAATTTTTTTTCCATGGGCTCTGGAGGATAATTTCCGGCAACGCCCTATGCGTCCACACAGTTCCATCAAAGTCATCCTTCTGATCTTCGTGCCCTGTGGCATTGTTGATTTTGTGTTCGGATACGTCAACGGATGCTCCATGTTGGCAGGCATCGTTTGGGTGGTGCTCGGTGTTTTTGGCACCGCCGCGTGGATGTTCTTCTTTCGCCCGTGGAAGGGTTGAGCAGTGAATTCGGGAAGCCTTCCGACTTGTACTGGTTCTGAGTGTAGACGCCCGGTTTCGACAGTTGAGAACGGCGTGTCTCTCGATTATTCTTTGCGCGGATCAAACGGAGGGGATCTGCCATGGTGTTCAGACTTGTCGCGGTCGTAGCTCTAGTCGTCCTTGCCATTCTAGTGATTGCCGCCTTCCGATCCGGGACTATCCAGATTCTGCGTTCTCGAAGTATCCAAGCGCCACCAGATAAAGTCTTCGCATTGATTGATGATTTCCACAATTGGAAGCAGTGGGCACCGCAGGACGTGGAAGACCCAGCGATGAAGAGAACGTTCAGCGGATCCGAACATGGCCTCGGCGCTGCATCTGAGTGGAGCGGTTCAGGAAACTCCGGCAAAGGAAGGATGTCGATCGTGGAATCGGAACCGCCGAAAAAAATCGTGATAAAAGTCGATTTCGTGAAACCGTTTGAAGCACACAACGTGAACGAATTCACACTTGAGTCTGTCGGCGCTCCAACGTTGGTGACCTGGAAGATGCACGGCACGAACGCATATTTCATGAAAGTTATGGGTCTCTTCGTGAACATGGACAAAATGATGGGAAAGCACTTCGAGCGTGGACTGGACAACTTGAAAATCGTCTGTGAGAAACAAACCGGCTATCCGAGTCAATGAGTAACAGTGTAACCATCTGATTTCGCCAGCTATCAACATCCTCTCTATCCGAAAGGAACGGGGAAGACATTTCGGAAGCGTTGTTATCATCGTCCTCATCCGAAAGAAGCCGGGGAATGCAAGGTTCGTGAGTGCGACCATTTCCGGGGCGTTTGCGTCGGAGAGGCGAATGATCTCGACTGTCGGATCGCTCGGAATGACCTTTTCCGGTAGGACCATCTGGAGTGTTTCCAGCGTTGCTTCGAGGGAGAGTCCCGCCACGTTTGGATAACTATTCCCGACGAGCCAAACGGGATCACCCGGTACAAGTAGCGATTGAAGTTGTTCCAGAGGAGCGGCGCATGCGACCGCGACCGCCGCGAAAGGAGCAATGTCGGCAGGATAGCGGCATGCATCGCCCGCCGACACAGCGAGATGGCGATGCTTTGTTTGGAGAGCATTCCACGCCGGATTTGCGAAGAGGTTTACCGGCAGATCGTTCATTTCCCATAATCGCGAAATAGTTTGTCCGCTTTTTGTCCGCCCCGAGGCCAAATCGGCCCGATTTAGGCGGTTTGAGCCCCAATGGCACCAGAGATAGATTCTTGGGTTAAACACATGCAGGACAGTGAATTACAATGAAAACACTGGAGGCGCGGGCCGGAATCGAACCGGCGTCTAAAGGTTTTGCAGACCTCTCCCTTACCACTTGGGTACCGCGCCCTCTTCTTGAGCAAAGAGTTTCAACGCTATCTCACTGTGCTGGCAACTGCTTACCCACTTTGACCTCAGACGATTTAGGCAAACTTGAGCAAAGAATGTTGCCGATTTCGTCTGCAACTCTACGATCATCTTCACCGATTGCGTGAGTATAGCCGAGTGTCGTCTCAGCCTTCTCATGCCCGAGGCGGTCCTGACGGACCCGCATCGGAGCATTCAGTCCGTCCATGATCGTTGCATTGCGATGGCGGAATGCATGTAAGCCCGCACGAGCTATCCCGAGACGCACGAGGATCGGGTGCAAGACTTGATCCACGATGTCCCGATTGTTATACGGGTTTCCTTCGCGAGTGCAAAAAAACAACTTCTCAGGGTTGTCTTTCCAGTGGTTGAGCACGTAGGATTTCAGATGTCGCGAAGCTGCGATGAGATTGCGAATGTCCGAACCCCTTTCTTCGACTTGGTGGTCTGCAATTCGCCTTTCCACACTGAGCGCCGAACTGCGAGCACGCGATGATCGAGATTCAAGTCTTCGACCTTCAACGCACACAATTCCCCGCCACGAATCCCGGTCTCAGCGCAAATCCAAAACATAGATTTGTATGGTTCGTTCGCTTCACAGATGATCTGTTTCATCTGATCCTCCGTGAACCATTTCTTATCCGGCAAGTTCATGGTCGGAAGCACAATTCCTTCGCAAATATCCTTCTCCGCGTAACCCCAAGCCTTTGCAGTGACCCATATCAGCTTCAAAGTGATAAATAGGTTGCGCACGGTCTTGGGTTTCACGCGGGCATTGCTAAGGAACTGCTGTAACATCTCGGTCGTGATCTGGTAAATCTGAAGTTGACCGAACTGGGGCATGAGCCATTTGTTTAGTGAAGAGTTCATGCCGGACTTCGTGCTCGTTTGTAGTTTGACATAATGTTCCGCTTCCAGCGTTCAGCAAGATCAGCGAACGGGATGACCTTCTGAGGCTGGTAGCTTAACGAATTGATACGCGAGAGACGGATATCCAATTCCCTCTGGGCAAGCCGCTTGGTGAAGTCCGCTTTTGTGCCGATGACTTCGGACTTGTGGACGCGAACGATCTTGTTGTCAGGACCAATCACGTCTTCCAGCCAACGCCCCACCCAGACTTGCACTTTCTTTCCACGCAGGAACAGATACCCTTTTTGATACCTTTTGCGAGCCAAGTTCCCTCCTAGAGAACCTTGACTCGATTGTCCCGGCCGATAGTCTACGTTGTTTTCGCAGGATTGCGGCGGCGAATTGTGCGGCAAAGAGACACTCCTCGGCCTGCGCCACAGCGGGAGGCGTTAAGGCTGAGGGGCAACAGGTACGACACAGCACCCTCGATGAATTTGGAATCTGTCGGGTTAGATTGCACCCGTAGCCATAAGATAGGCTTTTGTGGGTGCAGAGGAAACAAACGCAAATTCTGATTTCAGGAAAATCGAATTACATAGAGGCATACGCATTGCTCAGGCGGTGGCAAAATGAAAAACGAACCCAAGCGCAGACAGAGAACCACCATGGGAAACAGTGGATGGCCAGTACAACTTGCATTGTGCGAGTCGGCCATCCGCAAGCAGGATGAGTACGTCTTCCGTGGATCGCCGTGGTGGGTCGATACTTCGTCGAAGGCATTGCTGCACGGATGGAAAAAGACGGTGAGGTAGGTATACCGGCATTGGAATCCCTGTGCGAACAAAGCTGCCCCAGACGCGAACTTCTCTACATGCTGGGCATGTGCGAGAACCGAGGTGTCACCACTGCCTTGAAGATGACGGGCTATGACTCTTCGGAGCTTAAGCAAAAACTGCGCGACCTCCGGGAATGTGCGGATGCAGTTTGGCAAGTTAACAGCCATGCTGTGCCCTATGGCTGGGGTGGAACCGCATTTGGCATGTTCTTGGAAATTGCAGAAGTAAAAAGCGGAAAGCCCAGTACGCTTGCGAAATTCTTGGATTTGCCGAACCATCTCCTAGAATATGCTTCACTCGTCGAGCACTCGGCAAGATATCTCGGGGGCAAGTCGAACTTCTACCTCAGTCTAGCAAAGGCGCTGCTCGTGCGATTCGTCCACGACCACACAAATAAGAATCACGATAAAACAGTTGCAAACCTACTGTCAGTGATGCTAGGAACTAATTACGGCGAAGTCGATCATCGCATTTGGCGAAGTAATTACCATCGGCGGCACGCGCATTATCGTCCCGATCCGCCCGACTCTCCAGTTTTGCGAGCGAAGAAGACCTTGCTGGAATGCGAAGCAGCGGTTTTCTACAGGATGGACGTCGGCCACCCCGGTGAGCAATACCTGCGAAAGAACAGACTTACCATCTCGCGTTATTCCTGAATTTTTGTAATTGCATTTCCCCTGATCTAGGTTTTCCGTTTATATCCTTGCGTCTCCGATCCGGCTAAGCTCGGCTCAATGGAAAACTCAAACATCGGATGGATGCATCACACAGAAAATTTCTGGCTCGGCTGCGACAAAATCGCGCCCGAATGCGCGAAGTGCTACATCGGCCCCCCCCCTCAAAGAGGCTGGGGCGGGAGCCGTGGGGACAACTCTACCGTAGCAAGACGTGGGACAACCCGCTGAAATGGCAGCGGCAAGCTGAAGCTCAAGGCATCTGCTTTCGCGTCTTCACCAACTCCCTCTCAGACTTCTTTCACGCTGACGCAGATGGGTGGCGGGAAGAGGCATGGGATGTCATTCGCCGCACTCCAAACCTCATTTGGTTGATCCTTACCAAACGCCCGGAACTCATCCGGACACGGCTTCCCAAGGACTGGGGTGAGGGCTGGCCTAATGTTTGGCTTGGAGTCTCTTGTGGCTGCGAGCAGACGCTCAACAAAAGGGACACGCTCCGCAGAATTCCTGTTCACCCGATGGCCGTGCGCTTCCTAAGCGCGGAGCCCCTGCTGAGGACATCTCGGAGCAGATTGATCTAAGCGGTTTCGGTTGGTTGATCGTCGGCGGCGAGAGCGGAGGCGGCCCGGAATATCTCTGGGATTCCACGAAGGACTGGCGGGAGGAATTCAATACGCCGGGTCGCCGAACCATGCGCCTTGAATGGGCGCAAAGCCTGTTCGGCAAATCGCGTGCTGCGGGGATTCCGTTCTTCTTCAAGCAAGTCACAGCATTTCGATCTGGTACCGGGGAGAACGCGTTCGGGCAGTTGCATCAAGAATTTCCGTCGCCCCCACATTCGGTCTGGGCAGAAGCCAAAAACCTTAATCAGGCACGTGTCCACTTGCGTGTATTCGAAGGCGGCGCAGTCGTCCATTTGACGCTGGCTCATCTCTAGCTGCCGACAGGGATTTCGAGGGACCTTTGTCTGCTGGGCAGCTAGTGTTGCCGCTAAAAACAGAACCAAAGAAAGGAGCAGATTCTGCATTGTCCAGTGATAACTGTTGAAACCAGATGTGACTAACTGAGAGTTGCCGTCGCGTTGTTGGTGCGATGGAGATATTTCTCGACAATTGTCATTTCGAGTTTGCCGAGAAGACTGGAGATAATCCTCGCCACAAAGCTACCGAAGGTCTTTCCCATTGCTGCGCCAGTCCTTTGAGCGCAGGATGTACAGGGCTTGACCCACACTCGGCATTATCCTACTGCTCGCATCGCACAACCCGTCGGCGAATCGCAGCCTGATCGCCTTCACCGCATGGTCGAGCCTCGTTCACGCCGTAATCATGGCGGTGCAGGCATTCCAGAATGCGGGCGAACGCGGCCACCTGATGGGCGATATACCTGCGCTCATTATTGTTGGCGTTGCGTTGATCGCGCTCGCACCAGCGAAGCAATCGGCATAGCGGGCATCGGCGTCTGGTGCGTAAGGTCACCCTATGGAAAGACGCCGACCCTGACATTCCCACCCTGAAGCAAGCCAAAGGGGAGTATGCGAAGCTGCAATAGATGCAATCTGTCTCTGCCAAGCGCAATTGAACATTGCTAGGTGACCGTAAAGGTCAACGCTGTGCTGTCACCGCCGCTGTCGCAACCGAGGTCTCCGGAGAGGTTGGCAGGAGTGTGCACGACAATCTGGGCGGTACCGGGAGATGAAATCTGGGTCGTGGTAATCGTGGCCCCTAACTGGGTACTGCTCACGACTGTGGTAAGCAATGCCGCTCCGTTCCATAGCAGATACGAATTGGAATAAAAGTGCTGCCGTTCACTGTGAGCAGCAAGCCCTTCTCCACCTGAGTGAGGGTCGCGGGGTTCGGTTCGAGTGAAGTCAGCCCGGGCTTCGGTCGGGCAGTCCCGCAGAACGGGTTGAGCGCAGCGCAGCCGACGAAGAACATGATTCCGAGCAGCAGAGCAAACAGCGATTTTGGGATTTGATTGCGGGGCATTGTCAAGACACACCTCCCGGCTATCCGCCGATTCTTGGGATGAGGTTAAGAGGTTTCAAATCGACTCTTGATCGCCCATCAACCACACCTTCCACATTTAATGGGCGTGCCACATTTGTGCATTATGCAGTGACAGCGCTGGAGGGCAACGGTGTGTCGTCATGGTGTGCTCGTTCATTGCCCTTGCCGCCTGAACGCGGCATCTAGAGTTCTCGCCATTGAAGTCCATCGTGGTGACGGAGTGTTTACAAAGTCGGCACTTGAACTCGGCAAAGCCGTCCATCTTCTTGATTATGTAATGTCTCACGGGTTTAATTGTAGGCGATTATCCTTGGCATGACCCCGAACTAAAGTTCTCCCGGATCACTCCACCCTATGAAAATCGGAGCGGCGGTTGGGGCAGGCGGAAGTCGGCTGCGCATCCCTCGATTTCATGTCACGACGCGGGCAGTTAGCGTTGTGGCGGATTTATCGACAACTATCTTTTCAGATCGTCACCAACTTCGTGACCCAGCCCACGCCGTACGGCTGCAACGATTTGCAGATTGACAGGGAAACGACCGTAACACATGATCTGGCGCACATTTGGGCGCGATCTTCCTTTCCCCTACCGCCCGGAACCCTATCCTTAACGGGCTTTTTACCGTAGAAACTGGGCCCTACTCGAATCCATTTCGAAGCCCCGAGAGAACAAATCTAACGTGCCAGCTAATTATTTGAGCCAATTCGCAGAGGAATTTCGGTTTAGTAGATAGGAAAGCTCTGCTTTGAAGCGTAGCCAAGGGAGTAAAGAAAAATACTGGGAGGACGGGATGAAGAACTCGAAGACACGGTTGGCGATTCTGTTGCTTCTCACACTAGGTTTATTGGCCAGCGCTCACGCGCAGATCACTCCCATCGGTGATGCCTACACCAACACCGCCGATCCAACCACTAACTATGGCTCTAAGACGCTGCTCGATGTGGAGAGCGCTTCGCAGACTACTTACATTCAGTTTGATCTTTCCGTGATTCCCGCCGGATACACCAGCGCCGACATTACTAAGGCTTCGTTGAAGCTCTATGTCAGCGCGGTGACTAAGGCGGGCAGTTTCAATGTGGATTATGTCAACGGCACATGGTCAGAGAGCACGATTACCGCCAGCAACGCTCCGGCTCTCGGATCGACCATCGCCGCCAGCGTCTCGCTGACTACGACGGACAAGAACCAATACATCCTCATCGACATTACTCCCGCGCTGCAGGCGTGGCTAAGCGGAAGCCAGCCGAATGACGGCATAGCGCTCGTCGCCAATAGTCCGCTGAACGCCAGCTTTGACAGCAAAGAAAATACAACGACGAGCCATTCCTCCGAGTTAGACATTGTGTTTGCCGGAGGCGGCACGATCACCGGAGTTACAACGGCGAGCGGTAGCGGGCTTACTGGAGGCGGCACGAGCGGCACGCTCAACCTTGCGCTGACCAATGCCTGCGCGGCAAATCAGGTGCTGCAATGGAACGGCAGTTCGTGGGTATGCGCCGCCGTAGGCAACGGCACGATCACGGGCGTGACGGCAGGAACCGATCTCAGCGGCGGAGGCAGCAGCGGGAATGTCACATTGAACTTGAACACGGCCGCGACCAATGCCCTGTATGCACAACTCGCGGCCGCCAATACCTTCACCGGCAATCAGACGGTGGGCGGGAATTTGAGCGCGACGGGCGTGGTCACTGGGAGCGCCTATCAAATTGGAAGTAACCTCTTCGCCTTCGGCTCCTACGCAAACGCAAATGCCTTTCTCGGTTTTGCAGGAAATATGACCACGAGCGGCCAATACAACACTGCACTCGGGATCGCGGGCCTATCTAAAAATACCTCGGGGGGCAACAACACGGCCATCGGAGGCGTGGCACTCGCCAGCAACACTACAGGCGCTGCTAACACTGCCACTGGTGTCTCCGCCCTAGAATTCAACACGACTGGCGTATTCAACACAGCCAGCGGCGTCACAGCACTCACCAGCAATACTACGGGCAACTCCAATACTGCCACTGGCCTCTCGGCCCTGAACAAAAATATAACTGGCTCCAGCAACACCGGCATTGGAGCTGTGGCGCTCCAGTACAACACCACGGGAGGCAACAACACCGGAATCGGAGTTTATGCGCTCCAGTACAACACCACGGGCAGTTTCAATACGGCTCTGGGCTACTCGGCGGGTCCGAGTCCATCCAACATCAACAACGCTACTGCAATTGGGGCCAACGCACTCGTCGTGGCCAGCAACTCGCTGGTGCTGGGCAGCATCAACGGTGTGAACAGCGCGACCGCCGATACCAACGTCGGTATCGGTACGACCGCGCCTTCCAACCCCTTAACAGTCGTCGGCAACAGCACCTACATCCCCGTCGCTATTCAAAGCAACAGCACGTTTGGAACATGGATGACGCTTGGCAATACCAGCACCGGAGGCGCGACGTGGAATATTCTCTCCGCCGCGAGCGGGAATAGTGAGGGTGCGGGCAATCTGGCCTTCACTAACTTCAACTCAAACAGCACCATCTACATCCACTCCAATCTCCACGTGGATGGCACCATTTCCAAAGGCGGCGGCTCGTTCCAAATCGATCACCCACTCGATCCCGCGAACAAATACCTCTACCACTCTTTTGTCGAATCGCCCGACATGATGAATGTCTACAACGGAAACATTGTGACCAACCAACGCGGTGTCGCCATTGTGGTTTTGCCAGATTACTTCGAAGCTCTGAATCGAGACTTCCGCTATCAACTCACGGTGATGGGACAATTCGCGGAAGCCATCGTCGCGAAGAAGATCGGGCACAATCGTTTTGTCATCCGCACCAGCAAGCCGAACGTGGAGGTTTCATGGCAGGTAACCGGCATTCGCCACGACGCCTATGCTGACGCACATCGCATACCCACCGAGGAGATGAAACCACCCGACGAGCAGGGACGCTACCTGCATCCTGAACTATTCGGTGCACCTGCCGAACGGGCAATCGGCTACCTCGCACTCCCGGCACAAAAGAAGTCCACGACTGAATCCGAAAACGCTCAAGCGTCATCGCTGAAAGCGCCACGCGCTCCGCTGAAATAGACTTGACAACCAACAGAACGCACCGAAACGTTGCTTGGTTAGAGTGGTTTTTGTTTTTGGCTCAGGGCTGGGAGCGGTGATTTCCGTAAATAGCCTGTTGCGCTTATTCAGAATTGCAGACGCTTTGCTGCGTTTGCTGGTCTTGCGTTCATGCGCCTAACGATACCGCCCCGCGGCAGCCAAGGGCTCCAATGGCGACGGCTGGCACCGCATTCCCGTATGCGCCAACGAGTCGACGCGATTAAACACTTCCCCGCAGACCATGCACTCGCGCAGGCACATCGGGTTTGTGGCGAGGTCTCCATTGGTGAACATCATCCGTGCTCGCCCGATTTGAATACCCTCAAGTTTTGCCCTGCGCATGCCACTTTTCACGTGGCACTACGATGGTACCTGCTCGTGCTCCAATTTCTCCGTAAGCCTCAAGGGTGCGATGGAATGAACCTGAATTTTATGAAAGAGCAGTGAACGATGTGCTCGATTGTGGTTCGGGTTGTCTGGTTTGTAAAAGACAACCACAGCGTTTTCGTGGCGTCCCCCAAAAGAGCCGGTATATCCGCCGTAGCGATCCTCATTGCGATCAAAGAATTCATAGGTGAGTCGCTGGTATCCCAAACCGCTCTGCATCCAACTAATCGGGGCGAGGGTCGGGCGAGCGCCGCGAAGAACTCGACATTCATCAACCCATCCGAGACAGATAAGCAACACTATGGCACCAGCCATGCATGCGCCTTCTAGCGCGAGCAGGCCCCAGCCAGTTACCAACATGCGGTACGACGCCGCACCAGACCCAACGACGATCAGAGTGGCACCCGCGATTAGGGCGCAACCGACAAGCTCTGAAATATGTCGCGGGATCAAACTGCATGAAGCGACTTGGATGTAAGGCCGCAGCGGAAGGTCGGCTCCTGCAACCATGACCGAATAGGACTCAGAGCGCTCCGACTCTGTGCTCGGGATCGTAACGGTGAATCGAACTCGAAAGGGCGGGAACAAGGCAATGCCTGTCAACAGAGACAAGAGTGACGTTGCTCCGGTTATCAGGAATGCTGGAGCCAAGTTGTCGGTGACAGCGAATGCTCCGAATACGAGCACATATCCCACCACCGCGATACCGAACCTGCGTATGTCCACGGCAGCAACCTCATTGCAATTATCGCCCGCCCGTACTCGTTAGTGCGGTCCTGAGTTTGTTAAATCTTGAATTCAGATGCCGCTCAATGAGAATTTGGCCGCCACCAGTCCGGTGAAGCAGTGTCGATGCGATTTGCACGAAGCCGCTGGCACGGCGGACATGCCGCGTCTTCGCGCCTTCCCTCCCATGCTCCGCACCGGGACACCTGTCGGTGGGGGACTAAGATTTATCGCCAACTGACGCTCGGCGCATTGTATAAACTGAATTCGAATGGAAAAATTGCGGCGCTGCTTGCTGGGCCTCCTTGCAGGCTACGGAATTTATCTGCTTGTCGCGTGGATTTATATCGCTGCAAGAAATCCGTGACTCACTGTGGCGATCGGCAAGCACCACGACTTCCCGCGTTTTCAATCGGCGACGTGAACCCGCCCTGTTCGTTTTTCAGCAACGGGTCGGATTTGCCGGTGGCGGATAATGCTGTCTTGTCCACTCTGACGGCTCGTCCGGGATTCGTGGAATTTCAAACTGAGCACGGCAAAAAGGTGACGGCCTCGTGGTGAGCGAGTCAACCGTTCCGGTCAGCCGATTTCCCGTTCCGACCGGCTGGTCGCTGAGCGCAGTGGGAGCCGACCAGTTCCAGGCGGGAGTTACACCCGCTGGGCTCCCCGGCTTTCACGACGCACTGTTACAACAGCTACTGTATGCGTTCGGCAGTCTTTCGGATTCGGACGTATTCCGCTGGTCCGAAATGCTCTTGGACATAGTGAAGTATCTCCACTCCGGAAAACGTCCAAGTGTGCGAGAAATAGCCTTCTGAGCCGGGGCTAGTCAACGTCGGCGGCCCGAATGTTTCTTCGAGATGTCGTTGAAACACATCGTAGGAAGTGGGCAAGTCTGGGCAGGAATTGCGGAAAAACTCGAACTCAACCAGCCCTTGCGGATAGAAACGGAAGCCCAACTCGTGAGACAAGCCTGAAAGAGATGTGCAATGAGTAGTGAAGTAACCGTGAGTGACGAGCCGCAAACGAAGGCCCTCAAACCCGTCCAGAAACTGTGTCTCGGGAGTGTCCCACGGAACAAAGACACGTGGCTGTTCGATCTGAAAGCCTTTTGAAAGGTCCATTCGCTGGTGCATCATCGGCGATTGTAGCGTCAATTGCCGAAATCAGCGTTCTCGCAACTTTGCGCTGTCTGTTCGCCCTTCTTATCGGAGAGTTCAATCGGGATTTGCACCAATCCGCTGTCCCGGCGGATTCTGCCGCATGTTCGGCGTCTTCCTGCCGATGCTCCGTGCCGGGGCACTTGTCGGTGGGGGAGTGGGATTTAACGCCAGTTAGGACTGAGAGGGCGGGTATGCGGGCACCCGGAGTAGAATGGCGACCATGAACCGACTCCGAGAGCGACCGTGGATGATAGTTGCAGTGCTCGCGGTGGTGTTCCTTGCAGCCCTCAGCATGCACGCGGAGCGGATGGCTGGGTGGGGCTTTTTTATCCTGTGCTTTGTCGTGGGCTCACTCGCAGGATTAGCATTGATTTTTGTACGAGACCAAACGGTTTTATTTTGGAGTCAATTACCGAAATCCAGAAGGCGCATTGCCATTGCGACCGCAGTCCCCCTCATCCTTGTCGTGACATTCGCCTCCAATCGTCATAAGCCGGACGAGTTCGCCAACGATGCAGCGGTGTGCTTTGGGCTCGTTGTCGCATCGTTGCTTTGGGGGCTAGCCAGCCTAATGTCGCGCCTCGTAAATGCTCTCCATGCGAGACTCTCTAAACGTTGAGGTTTCCTCGCCTCGAAGTCACTTGCTACAACGGGATGTTTCGCCAGCCACGAATTTTATTCCGATTTTCCGTACGCCTTTGTGATTGCATCTTCAATGCAGGTGGCCGCAAATGTGGGAAAGTCTCCAGTGGGCGTTTCGGCAAAACTCTGGACGGACTTCATCAGCCCGAGATTCCCCTCTTGAATCAAGTCCAGCATGGGAATACCAGAGGCTGCGTGTTTTTCAGCAATGCTGGCAACCAAAGGAAGTTGACTTTCAATTAACCTTCGCTCAATAGTTTCGCGTTGGTCGACTCCAATAGTCCCGCGCAATTCCTGAAACAGGCTCGTTTCTTCATGCTCCGTTAGCGGCTCAATCGTGCTGAGTTCGCGCTTGTACATTGCAACGGGATCATCAGGATCATGCTTTTCCATTTGGGTATTTTAGGGTAGTCGCTTAAACTGACGCTATCAGGCGTCACTAACTGAGAACTCAGTCGAGCGCTACAGTTGCCCTTTCTCCACGTCGCGGAGAGCTTGCCACGCGCTATACCAGAATCCCGTGCACAGAACGAACACGACCAGCAATGCCATCGCCACGAAGATGAGGTACTTCCCAAACGATTCCCAGTGTTGGTGAAGCGGATGACCAGCCAAGAACGGGTATATGAATGCACAGATCAAGACGAGTGCGGCGGTGGAGTAAAGAGAGCGCCTCCGCCAGACAGCAATTTGCTCCGCTGCATATTGCCTAACCTCCGACATTTCCTCATCGCTGAGAGGACTTTCCGCGTCAAAGATGGTCAGCATATCCCTCATACCTTACGCTCGCACTCGGGAGGTTTCCATGGTTGTTGCAAGGGCGAATTCGCTCATTGACCCTGTGCGGTCAATTTCTGCTTCCACTCGGCAACTAGATCGTTGTAGTTGGCCGCAAAAATCTCCGGCAGAGTTTTCTCAATTGCTCCTTCCAAGTGCCCCAGGGCAGCGCGTTCTCCCGCCTCAGGTTTCAGTAGGACGAATGTGTCTTCGGCGGGCGGTGGGTTCCCCGAGCGTTTCCACAATTCGTAGCTGTGGGAAAGAAATTCAAATAAGACTAGAAGTGTCCCCTTCGGGAGCGAAATGGTTACTCGTTCTTCTAATGCAGCGCTCACGCCTTCACCTCAAGCAAAAAGAGAGTCACTCGGCCTGTGATTGTAAAGCGACCAGCTCGGTTGACGCTATCAGGCGTGGGTGTTGAAAAACTCTTTTCAGGGAATTTCAACGACGAAATTCGTCTGTAAGTTATTGAGCGTTCATTCGCCAGAGTCTCGAAAATTCAGAGAAATTACTGCCTTGGTTCCTTTTTCAACACCCACGCGATTTAACGCCATCTGAGCTCGTCATGTGGGCAAAAGCGAGCCGTCGGAACCTTCACCACAGAGCCACAGAATCACCGGGAAAACAAAGGAAAAAACAAGAACGATTAGGGATTTTCTCTGTGCCGGAGCCTGCCCCGAGCGCAGCCGAAGTGTCTCTGGGGTGAAAGTTCTTGGCGATTATGGAATCGTTCAGTTCGCCGCCCCTCCCGCACTTGCCGGCTCAATATCAGACTTCATCCCTAGCGCCTTCAAATATCCCTGATTCACGCGACACTTTTGCAGGTGGACATTCTCCAGAAAACCGGCGAAAGCGCGAGTGATCGTCTCCTGTTCAGGCCGGGCTTTCAGCCGTTCTTTGACGTGGGCGGTGTCGCGCGGCAGCTTGGCGAACTCCACGATCTTCCCCCAATCAGCAGGGGGGGCAATGCTGACGACGGCCGATGACTTTTCCATCTTCTTATACGGCCAGAAAGCCCATCCGATGTTGTTCTTTTCCAGCACTTTCACGAATTGCGCGATCCACTCATCGGTATTCTCCCCGGACTCGCCCATCCAGATCGGCACATCGTAGCGGTCGCGAAAATCAAGGTATTGCCGCAGCACGTTTTCATCTGGCGCCGTCCAATATTTGTGGAAGGTGTATGCAACGTTGAAATCGAAAGGCTTGCCGAAGACGGAAAAGTTTCCGTCCCACTGCGCGCCGCCGAGAAAGAGAATGTGGTGAACATCAACCTTCCGTATCTCGCCCGACAACTTCCTGTAGACGGGTTCCAGCGAAGGATTCAAAGGCGCGAGCCTGGGAAAATTGGGGATCGGCTCATTCAGCAGGTCATAACCGAGCACGACTGGCTCATCGCGATAGCGCGTCGCCAGTCGCCGCCAGATGGAGACCAGGTGCTCCTGCTCTTGTGGACTCTGGTACAACCAGGGATATCCGGTGCCGTCATCGATGTTAGCGCCCGTCTGTCCGCCCGGTGCGGCATGCATATCAAGGATCACATATAGACCTTCGGCACGGCTCCAGAGGATCAACTGGTCCAGCAGCTTGAAACCTTCCGCGTCGTCGCTCTCAAACAGGCTGTAATGCAGAGGAACCCGAATGGCGTTGAAGCCGGCCCGATGCAGCAGCGCGATGTCCTCCCGCGTGACGTAGTTCTCGCGATACTTCTGCCAGAATGCGGCCGCCCCCTCAGGTCCAAGCAGCTCCAAAACCAACGCGCGGATTTCACTGGGGGATTGCGGGCCGCCCTGGAACAGCCACATGTAACCTTCCGGTACCAGCCAATTGCCCAGATTGGTTGCGCGAAGAAGCAGCGGCTCACCGGTGGCATCGACGATCTGTTTGTGGTTGGTGTGAGCGAACTGCGCGCTCCCTTGGGAAATCAATGCCAGGAAAACCAGCGGCAACTGCAGCAGTCTGAGCTTGAACATGATTAAAGCCTACGCCATTCCTTGGCTTGCCCTCGGAACACTCGCACTTGTCGGTGGGTCACTAGAACTTAATGCCATATGTTCTCGCCCGAGGAGCCTCTCGTGTATCTGGCGACCGCCTCGAAGCCTGCTGTTTCCAGCCTCGAACTCACGGTCTTCAACGTCGCATCATCTTGAGCGTAGAACGTTGTGTATCCATCGTGGTCGGTGTATATCGCAATAACCTCGGGCGAGGGAACGAAAACAAAATCTACATAATCGCCAAGGGCAGCCTGAAGCAAACCGGCTATTTCCAGATGCCCCGTAGCTTGTATCTTCAAGTCGTAGTAATTCTCCACCGACGAGGAATTCCTTGCCAGTAGACGTAAGAGATTCTTCGGTTCAAACACCACCTGGTCGGTGCTTAAAGCACCTCTCTCAAGCGAGAACGGCGCAAGAAAAGTCGAAACGAACCTGTTCAGGTCTTTATATGGCGTTATGAACGTTTGCTGGAACAGCCACGGGGTGGCGCGGAATCGTTTAATCTCCCCCTGATTTCGATACTCTGATTTGGCCCCCTTCGATACTTTGATTTGGCCCCACCCTAGCGAAAACCGTATACCGTGGACTCTGCTTCGGGCTTAGCCGCCCCAAGGGAGGACTGGTGGACAGGAGGCAAGGTGGAGCTATACG
>DATBYM010000048.1:0-60872 GCA_036513715.1 Terriglobales bacterium | reverse complement strand
ACACCGTGTTCCCGGGCAAGTTCAACGGCGGATTGCCAGAACGAATCTGGCAGTCTCTTCCCCCGTGGTCGGGTGCTACGAATCTCATTGAGTTGGAGTTGTAACTGCGCGATTGGCTCAGGAATGACTGCTGTGCTCATGCGGTTCGCCCTCGGCCGCTCTTCGGCGGCTCAGCGAATGTAACAAGGCGAGTTAGCGGTCGTCACGCATGCTTGCCGAAAACACACGGCAGCGCGAAGATCAGGGCGCCCCAGTACGAAACCTTGTACCGCGTTTCGATCCCAAGCGCCGGGATGATCGCCTGCGGAGTGTTGACGACGATCTCCCAGCTCAAGTAGTCCTCGATCAGCTTGGCGATCTTATCGCTCGCCAGCGGATGCGCGACTCGGCGGCGAAGGTTCACGCACAGCTCCTGCAGAACCTGCATGCTCAAAGCACCCTGCCCGGTCGTCCACCAATGTTCAACCAGTTGGCGGGCGCGTTCGTGCTTTGGACCAGCCGCGCGGTCATGGGCGTAAATCAAAGTGTTCGTGTCGACGAAATATTTGGGGCTTGCGGCGCTCATCGGTCTTTAACTCGTCGCTCGTAAAGCCCATCCCGAGACCCGGGCGGAGTCCAGCCCCGATCGATCCCTTCGCGTAGCCGTGCTAGAGCGCGCCGCCGTGAACGGTCATAGCTTTTGCGTTCGAGTAGGATTTGCTCCAGGCGTGACGCGAGCATCGCGCTGATGGAAGTGCCTTCTTCCGCAGCCAGGATGCGAATCTCTCGCGGGAGAGCCGCGTCGAAATTCCCTCCCCAGCGCCACGAACCGCAGCGAACGAGTTTTGCCGTGCGCATTCGCTTCGTCTTCAAACAAGGTTTCAAAATAAAAAAGGCCGCGAGCTGAGGGCATCAACTCGCGGCCTGAATGTCGCAATTGCGAAATGCTAGTTCACGGTTACGTTTACGCTCTGTGAAGGAATGCCGTTGGTAACCACTACGATCGTGCTCGCACCGGTTTCGATGCCGGCGGGAACGTTGAAGTGTGTGGTCTGCAGCGCTGCCGACTGCATGGCATAGCTCGAGGGATTGTGCGTCTTGCAATAGAACACATGGCCGGTCTGATTATTGGTGATGCGAACCAACGCATAGTTGGTGTAGGGCTGGTAGTCATCGCCATAGGCTCCGCCGGCAGATACGCCAGCGAACCGATAACCGGTAACCATATAGCTTTTGCCGTGGGTCACAGTCTTTGCGATCTTGGTGATTTCCGGCGCCCAGGCGGTGTTGTAGGTTCCCGCGGAATTGAATAGCTCGATCGTCCTGCTGTAATCCGCGAGCAGAATCTGTCCGGTGGGAAGAACCAGCAGGTGCCCGTAGAAAGACGAATCGGCCTTAGCATTCGGCGGATTCACGGTCGCTGTGAGGTCGATTCCATTCCACTCATAGAAGGCGGAGGGAGTAGAACCGTAACCGGGGCTGGCCATCACCAGAACGTTTCCGTTGATCTCGATCGACGCCGGACCGTCGGCGACATTGTATTGGCCGGGGAAGGTCGGGCCTGGGGTCCAGGTGCCGGTCGTAAGGTTGTAGATGGAGGTGTTGCCGGGGCCGCAGGTGTTGGCTCCGGTGGCAAACACTGTGCCGTTCGGCATCAGGACGGCGGGACCCAGTTCGTAGGTGGCTTTGCTCTCAATTCCGCAATGCGAGTCCCAGAGTTGAACGCCCGTACTGCCAGCGCTCGACCAAGTCTCGGTGGTGGGATTGTAGAGTTCGGAATTCATTCCCGTGGCGTCGTATTGAAATACGTAGGCATCAATCGACAAAACTTCGCCGTTCGGCAACAGGTTGAATCCCTCTTCGTCGAACACGTCGAATTTTCCGTTGCCGCTGAATGCCGTCCATTTATGTCCTGTCGGATTGAAGTAAGCAAACTGAGTGGTGCAGCAGTTGGCCTGCATGTCGGTGCCATTATTAAGGATGACGTTCTGGGCATCGCCAATACTGGTCCAGCCGGCGGGCGGATTGATTTTTGCCCACTTATTGGTAACGGGATTGTAGAGCGCGCCCATGTTTGTCCAGTCAGGATTCAGCTTGTTGTATTCGCCACCCTCGACGAGCAACTGACCATTGGGCAACACGGCCGCGCCAAAGAAAAGCGGAGAGTAAAAGGGAATCGGCGCCAATTCTGTCCACGTGCCATTGACATAGCTGCCGTTAATGTCTGGAGTCAGTTTGTACCATGCATCGGTAGCGCTTTGCTCTTGATGAACCATGACCGTACCATCGGTCAGCAGATAGGATGCGCCGGCGCCACTGCCGGGATAAGAAGCCGCGACGGGCGTCCAACTCTGGCCGCTGGCAAGGGCAGCCAGCATGCAAAGCACTAGAGCGGTTCCCGCGAACGAACGGGAGACGGAAAATTTAAACATGTACTCCTCCTGGTGATCTTTTTGTTTTTTGGCCCGCCTAACGGCGGTTGTAGACAAGGGCCCGAACCCCGGGGAAGAAAAGCGTTAGGGCTGCGGGTAATTGTAGGGCCGATCGCACTCGATTGAAAAGAAAATAACGCAGGAATTTAGGACTGCAAACAATTGCGGATAAACACCAAAAAAAAGTACACAACAGTTCGCGGAAGAACTATGTCTAACGCGCGGCCAGCGATTCTTGCGAACGTAGCAATGCGGCGCGCTCACGCGCATTTTGCAACGCGCGCTTGACGTAACGAGGCGCGGTGCCTCCGGGGACGTCGTGCAGGGCAAGGACTTCCGCGATGCCTAGGCACGAGTGGAAGGCCGCGTCAAAGCTGGAGTGGATCGCTTGCAGATCGGCGAGTGGGAGTTTTTGCAAATCACATCCGCGTTCCACCGCCAACGCCACGGCCTTGCCAACTGCCTCGTGAGCTAGGCGCGAGGGTACTCCGCGCTCGACGAGATACGCGGCGGCAGCCCACGCGTTCATGAAACCAGTTTGCGCCGCCTGATTCATTTTCGCTTCGTTGAATTCGACCGTGTTCATGAATCCGGCCAGCAGTGGCACCATGCCGATGATCGTGTCGGCGGCGTTGAAGAGCGGCTCCTGCGTCTCCTGCAAATCTTTGTTGTAGGCGAGCGGCAGTCCCTTCACCAGCGTTTGCAGCGTGGTGGCGCAACCCATGACGCGCGCCGCTTTGCCCCGCACGAGCTCGAGCAAGTCGGGATTTTTTTTCTGCGGCATGGCGCTGCTGCCCGTGGAATAAGCCTCGGGTAACTCGACGAATCCATACGCGGAGGTCGAGAAGAGAATCATTTCTTCAGCCCACCGGCTCAGGTGAAGCGCGAGCAGTGAGAGCGCGTCGACAAATTCGATGACAAAGTCGCGGTCGCTGGTGGCGTCGATGCTGTTTGCCGTTGGGCCATCGAAGTCCAGTTCCGCGGCCATCGCCTGACGATTGATCGTGAGGGTGGCTCCGGCAACGGCGCCTGATCCGAGCGGGCAGAGATTGATGCGCTTGCGGCAATCGGCGAGGCGAGCGGCATCGCGCAAAAACATTTCCACGTAGGCGAGCAGCCAGTGCGCGACGAGGACGGGCTCGGCGGCTTGCAGATGAGTGTACGACGGCATCACGGCGCTGCCAGCCGCGTCAGCTCGCGCGAGAATCGCCTCGATCCAATCGGCAATCAGATTTTGCGATGTGTCGATACTGTGGCGCACGAAGAGACGAAGGTCAGTCGCGATCTGCTCATTGCGGCTGCGGCCGGTGTGCAGCTTGTAGCCAGTCGAGCCGATCAGCGCGGCCAGTTGCTTTTCGACGAAATGGTGGACGTCTTCGGCTTCAGGATCGTTGAGAAACTCGGGTGAGGACTCGGCGCGGCGGCCGATTTCTGCAAGGGCTTTTAATATTTCAGAAAGTTCTTCCGAGGAAAGCACTCCGGCGTGTTCAAGGGCATTGGCGTGAGCGCGGCTGGCGGCGAGTTCGAATGGCAGCAGCCGCTGATCGTAGGGAAACGACCGCTGCCACTTTTCAAATTCGGGGTCAAGCGGTTGCCGGAAGCGGCCGGACCACATCTTCATCGTCGACCTCTATTGTTCGACCTCTACTTTTGCTTTGGCCTGCGTTTGCGCGCGGCAACGCGAGGGCAGTCCGAGAATACGGATAAAACCTTCCGCATCTTTCTGATCATAGCTCTCGCCCATGGTGAACGAGGAAAGGTCGGTGCGATAAAGCGAGTACTCCGATTTGCGGCTGACGATGCTCACGTTGCCTTTGTAAAGCGACAGCGTAACCGATCCGGTCAGATTCTGCTGCGTGGTATCGACGAAGGCGTCGAGAGCTTCGCGCAACGGCGTGAACCACAGGCCGAAGTAAACAAGCTCGGCGTACTTGAGCCCGACATGCTGCTTGAAGTGCAGCAGGTCGCGATCGAGGCAGAGCGCTTCGAGTTCGTTGTGAGCCGCGAGCAGGAGCGTGCCTCCCGGAGTTTCGTAGCAGCCGCGCGACTTGATGCCGACGAAGCGATTCTCGACCAGATCGATTCGGCCAACAGCGTTGCGGCCGCCGATTTCGTTGAGCAGTTCGACGAGGGAGACGGGATCGAGAATTTGCCCGCCCACCGAAACGGGCACGCCTTTTTCAAATCCGATTTCTACTTGCTCTTCTTTGTCGGGAGCTTCCTGCGGCGACTTGGTTAACTGCCATGTGCTCGCGAATGGAGCGTTGCCGGCGTCTTCCAGTTCTCCGCCTTCGTGGCTGATGTGCCAGAGATTGCGGTCGCGGCTGTGAATTTTCTCGCGGCTGGCAGTCACCGAGATGCCGCGCTTCTCGGCGTAATCTAAACAATCTTCGCGCGACTTCAGATCCCATTCGCGCCAGGGCGCAACCACTTTCAGCTCAGGAGCGAGCGCCTGATAGGCCATCTCGAAGCGCACCTGGTCGTTGCCCTTGCCGGTGCATCCGTGGCTGACGGCGCTTGCGCCTTCGCGCAATGCGACTTCGACCTGATGTTTCGCAATCACGGGACGAGCGAGTGATGTGCCGAGCAGATACTTATTCTCGTAAACCGCGCCCGCCTTCAGCGCAGGCCAAACATAGCCAGTCAAGAATTCTTCGCGAAGATCTTCGACGACCACCTGGCTGGCTCCGGTCTTGTAGGCTTTGTTGACGACGGCCTCGACATCATCGCCCTGACCTACGTCGGCGACCATAGCGATGACCTCGTAGGCACAGTTCTCCTTCAGCCACGGAATGATGATCGAGGTATCGAGTCCGCCGGAGTAGGCGAGAACAATTTTTTCTGCTTTAGGCATGCGCGCTCCGAACCGGGAAGCGGCCCACGCCGCCGCCCAACAACCATACAAGTATAGCTTTCTGAATGTGTAGACGATTCTCTGCCTGATCGAACACGACCGAATTGAGCGAATCGATGACCTGATCGGTAACTTCCTGTCCGCGATGCGCGGGCAGACAGTGCATAAAACGCGCGTGTGGCTTGGCTAGTTGCATGAGCGCTGCATTGACCTGATAGGGCGCGAAAATGGCAGCACGCTCTTCGGCTTCCTGCTCGTGCCCCATGCTGGCCCAGGCGTCGGTGTAGACGGCATCGGCTCCGGCAACGGCTTTGCGCGGATCGGTCATGATGCGCAGCGTCGCCTTGGTCTCTTCGGCAATGGCCTTCGCCATGGTGACGATGACGGGATTGAGCGCATAGCCCTCGGGCGTCGCGATGGAAACCTTTGCACCGACCGACGCGCCGGCCAACAGCAGCGAGTGCGCCATGTTGTTGCCATCGCCTACATAGGCGAAGTGAAGTCTTTTGAAATCCCCGAAATGCTCCTGCAGGGTGAAGAAGTCGGCAAGCGCCTGGCAGGGATGCTCGAGTTCGCTGAGCGCATTGATCACCGGCACGCTGGCATAGGTTGCCATCTCTTCGACCTCGGCGTGGCTGAAGGTGCGGAGCACGATGAGATCGATCCAACGCTCGAGATTGTGGGCGATGTCGTAGAGCGACTCGCGCGCGTTGAGGCGGCTGGCCGTCTGGTCGACGAAGAAGGTGCTGCCGCCGAGGCTATCCATGCCGGCTTCAAAGGTGAGCCGTGTGCGCAGCGAGGGCTTCTCGAAAAACATAACCATCTGCTTGCCGGCGAGGACGCCGCGGAAATCCGCGGGACGCTGCTTGAGCATGGCGGTGAGGTTGAAAAGTTCGAGCATCTCGGCGGGCGCGAGATCGTGGATCGAAACCAGATCGCGCGGCGCGAGAGGCTCGGCCAAGACGTGCGGCGGCTTCGTCTTCGATAGACTCGTCGGTGCAGCTGGCTCAGTTCTCATGTGCATCTTTTCACTCCGTGAATCAGGCCTTAAAGTGCCGGGTTTTAGGTGATAGGCGTTAGGTCTCGAACTTCGCTTTTCCGGTCACCTGACACCCTAGTTTTCTACGACAACTCACTAATCTTTCCCGCTAACGCTTGGGCCTTCTTGTTGTCGGTGGCGATCACCAACACGGTATCGTCGCCGGCGATCGTGCCGACTACTTCAGGCCAGTGCGAGGCGTCGAGCGCCGCGGCTACGGGCTGTGCGCTGCCCACCGTGGTTTTCACCACCAGCAGGTTCTGCGCCAGGCGGATTTCAAGCACGAACTGGCGGGCCAGATGCATCACCGAAGGCAAAACACTGTCGGAGCCCGAGCCGTTGCCGGCCCGGCGATATCCGTCCGAACCTTTGACTAGATTCAATTCGCGAATGTCCCGCGAAAGCGTGGCCTGGCCAACCTCGAAGCCCTTGCGCTCCAGCCTCTGCTGGAGAGAGTCCTGGCTTTCGACGGGACCCTCGTCGAGCAGGTCGAGAATCGCTTTGTGCCGCGCCATTTTGGACATGAATAAAAATGCAACTCAATGCATAAGTATCCATTGTGGGGCGCGGGCGTGTCAAGTGGGAAATCCGGGAACAGTTACTGCCGGGACGCGGAGGCGCAGGCAGAGGGCGAGGTTCCCTCACAGCGCCAAATCTTTTCTGACGAAGAACTTATCGCCCTTTTGCGATGGTCGGAATCTGGAAGTCCACACCTCGGTCGTCGTTGGCTTTTTGTGTGGCCGGAAGGTCGAGCTCGGCGAGCAGAACCTTTCGCGTGCGGCCCTCGGCGAACTCAAACAGCGTGTCGCCCACGATGGCGTAATTGATTACATCGGACTGATGGCCGTCTTTGAAAACCAGCGTGGTCGAGGGCTGAACGGTGACGCTATCCTCCGGATTGGCGTCGGGAGCCGCAAGGCGATGGGGAGGCCGCTTGCCGGGAGGCAGAGGGGCAGGAGATTGGCCGCCGTCAGCGTTGGTGGAGTCGTCGTCATTATCGTTTCCGTCTGGCGCATACGGAACGACCGCGGGAACGTAGACCGGTTCCATGATTCCGACGGCAAAGTCGCCGCGATCATCGTGGCGGTGGCGGCGGTTGTGGCCAGCGGTCAAGGGCAGGCTTTGCTTTGCCGGGAAGAAAAAGTCTGAGCAGCAATTCTCAAAAATGGACCAGTTGTTGCCGTACCCCTTTGCGCCGAGAATCGCCTTGTTGCCGAAGTCCATGGATGTGACCGAAGGCGCAATGCCGTTGATCGACCTGCCGCCAAAACCCATGGACGTAACTGATGGCGGAACGCCGTTTACCTGAGCCAGCACGGGTAAAGAGTTGGCAACGAAAAGCGCGACACACAGCGCTAATGACAAGCAAAAGAAGAAACGGGCTCGCACACCGGCCAGCATGAGAAGCCTCCCCCGCATAGGGTACACCAATCGGGGCCTGCTGTTTAGAACTTGCCGAGGCAGCAGAAGTTGCATGAAAAATTTTCGCTGGAATCAAAATCCGCTGAATCAGGCCGCGGTGAGTGGCACCCGTGCAGTAATCCGGCGCAGTTCGAGCATGCGGTGGCGTACGTAGCCGTCCTCGGTTAAATGGGATGAAGCGGCGGCCTTGCGACTGCTGACAACCATCTGATCGAGAGGACGGCGCTGGCCAAACTGCGGATCGAGTTCGCGACAAAATTCACAAGGCCGGCTGGACCGAGTATCGAAACGGCTGACGACGGCATGGTCGATGTGTTCCACGAAAACGGCTCCTGGGGAAGGCGAAACCTATTTCGCCCGGGTTATGAGGCAGAGTCACAGTACTCTGGCTCGTATGATTCATCCTTGTCTAGACGGCTCTTTGTACTACAACCGGCGGGAACTATACAAGCCCCTCTTGGCAGGCGCGGATTTGGCTGCGAATTGTGAGCCGCGGGCTGTGAGCGGCGAGCTTCGACCAAAGGCAGAAGCGCAAAGACTCAAGCGCAGTGCTTTGCGCGGCCCGCGACGCCGGGGTCAGATTTCTGGCATGATAAGGCGACCTCATCAATTCTGGAGACCGCGTGGATTCCGCCAAGAGCGAGTCGAGCACCGTATTTCTCTTCGATGTAGACAACACGCTGCTCGACAACGACCGCGTGGCCGCTGATCTGAAGTTATATCTAACGAAAAAGGTGGGCGAGGCCAGCGCCGAGCGCTACTGGGAAATTTTCGAGCAGTTGCGCACGGAACTCGGCTACGCCGATTATCTTGGCGCTCTGCAACGTTATCGCCTGGAGCGGCCACGCGATCCAAAGCTGCTGGCGGTTTCGCACTTCATGGTGAATTATCCCTTTGCGAACCGGCTATTTCCCGAGTCGTTGGACGCGGTCGAATACGCGCGGCGGCTGGGGCGGGCGGTGATTCTGAGCGACGGCGACGTGGTTTTTCAGCCGCTCAAGATTGATCGTTCAGGCCTTTATGAGGCGTTCGAAGGTCACGTTCTGATCTACATCCACAAGGAACTGGAACTGGACGATGTCGAGGCGAAGTATGCGGCGCCGCACTATGTGATGGTCGATGACAAGGTGCGGATTCTGGCGGCGATCAAGCAGCATTGGGGGGACCGGGTTACGACTGTGTTTCCGCGCCAGGGACACTACGCGATGGATGCAGCGCAGGTGGCTGGGTATCCCCAGCCCGATATCACGCTGGAGCGCATTGGCGAGGTGCAGAAATATTCGCTGGCAGAGATTTTGGCAGCTGCGGGAGAGTAAGTGGCTAAGTGAGCGGCTATTCCGCTTCTTCCAGTTCCTGCGTCGCGCCGCTGCGCATCAGGGCTTCCAGTTCTCGATTCAGAGCGACGCGACTATGCTCAGGCAATTCGATGAAGCGGAAGGGCTGAAGGCATCCTTTCGTAGCCCACATGGGAAATAGCATCTGCGCGCGGCAACGAACGCTCGTGATGCCCAGGTGGAACACAAGCGTCACACGTATGCCCTCATCCAGCGGATTTTCGAGCGAAATCAGGCCGCCATTCACGGAGAGTTGACTCATGCGCCCGCGGATCTGCCGTCCGTTCTCGAGCAAAACTAAGGCCAGGATGGAGCCGCCGAGCTTGACGCGCAAGCCCCGTTGTCCCTTCTGCGTGCTGGCGATGGAGGGCATTCTCGATCAATTCTGCCTCAGGCGGAGGTAACGGGGCAGATTACGAAAGTTAGGCCGTGGCTGCGCGGTGGCAGGAATGCTGACAGCTCGATGCTAGCCAAGCGGTTCGCGACCGCAATCAGGCCTTCGTTCTCAAGACCGTGTCGTGAGCGCAACAGTCGAGGCGCACCGCAGATGGCCGCTTCCCAGCCGCCAGTTACGGCTGCTGCACCAGAACGATGACGTTGGCTCCTGTCGCGACGGCGATGCCGAGACGTCCACTGCTGTTGAAGTCGCCAATCGCAACCGAGAACGCCGGTCCTCCCACGGCAATGGGCGAAGCAGCCGAGGGGGTGAAGGTTCCGTCGCCGTTGCCAAGCAAAATGGTCAGGGTACCATCGCTGTTTGCGACAACGAGATCGAGTTTGCCGTCGCTATTGAGGTCGGCGGTGGCAAGCGCGTTGGGGTTGCTTCCAACCGTAACTGGCGAGCCGGGGGCGGGAGTGAAGGTTCCATCGCCGTTTCCGAGCAGAAGGGTGAGAGTGTTGTCGTCTTGGTTTGCGATCGCGAGATCGAGTTTGCCGTCACCGTTGAAATCAGCGGCAACGATTGCCCACGGATTGGGACCCGTCGGAAAAGTCGAGTTCTGAGCAAGCCTGAAGGTTCCGTCTCCTTTGCCGAGCAGGATCGCCACCGTGCTGCCGGGAATGCCGTATCCCCCTCCGGTGGCTGCGATGTCGAGTTTGCCGTCGCCGTTGAAATCGCCGATTGCCGGCATGTATGCGCCGGCTACATTGGCATTCGCCGAAACCGGTCCCTGATTGAATGCGCCATCTCCGCAGCCCAGCACGATGTCGACCGGCAAACCGCCTAGTGCGTTGGCTATTGCAAGGTCGAGATTGCCATTTCCAAGGAAATCCCCGACTGCCAGAGTGTTGGGGTCGCCGCCGCCGCTGAAGACGAAGGAACTTGGAATCGTAAATGTCCCGTCCCCGTTGCCCAACAGGATTGGCACGTTCTCCTCTCCGAAGTTCGCCAGAGCCAAGCCAAGCCTTCCGCTGTTATTGAAATCTCCCACGGCGACGAAGACCATTTGGGCGTTCACCCCGGTATCCCAGGGCGGTCTGGGGATAATGATCGGCGATCCAGATGCCTGCGTGAACGTGCCATCGCCATTGGCGAGGTAGATGTATGCCCCGTTGCCGTTTATCGCAACCGCTAAATCGGGTTTTCCCTGGCCCCTGAAATCGCCCACAGCGACGTAGTTCGTGACTGGAACGGAGATCGGAGATCCCTTCGCGCTCGAAAATGTCACGTTTGCTTCCGGGGTCGACACCGGGAAGTAAACGACATTCGAGAGTCCACCGCCCGGTGACGGATTCACCACCGCAATGGAAGCAGTGGCGGCTGTCGCGATATCGGCTGCGGGGACCACTGCGGTTAGCTGCTCATTGCTCACGAAGGCAGTTGCGAGCGCAGTACCGTTGAAGTCGACAGTCGACGTCGGAAGAAAGCCGGTTCCATTCACCGTCAGAGTAAATTGCGGCCCTCCGGGCGAAACTGCGCCTGGTACCAGTGGCTGGTTAAGAAATGGCACAGGGTCGCCAGCGATTGCGTTTGGCAGTACCTCAATGCTCAGCAAAGGGTAGAAGGTGGTTGCACCCGCAGCGTCGTTGAGTTGCACCCAGAAATACCAGGTTCCTCCTTCCGCCGGCGTGCCGCTGATCGTACCGGTGCTGGCGCCGAGGCTCAGTCCGTTCGGCAGTGCTCCGTAACTAATCGACCAAGCGAAGGGCGGCGTCCCGCCAGACTCGTCGACTGTCTGACTGTAAGCGGTTCCTGCCGAACCCCCGGGCAAGGAAAGAGTCGTGATGGATGGCGGAAGGTTGATCGTGATCTTGACCGACGCCGCCTTCGTATTGTCCGTGACCGACGTTGCGGTGATGATCGCGCTCTGTACGCCCGATCCATTTGAGGGCGCAGCGTAGGTGACTGACAAGCTGGACTGATTGGTCAGAGACCCCGGCCCGTTCAAACTCCACGAGACGCCGCGCGCCAAAGAATCGTTGCTGACCGTGGCTGTAACGCTTAGCGATTCACCCTGATCGGTTTGCGTCGCTGAAGCCGATATCTGGACTGAAATTGGCGGCGCGGAACTCGAACAGGAACATGCGAAGGCAATGGCTAAGAATCCAGTGAGCGCGGAAGCCAGACGAAGCTTGCCCGTCTTCGAGCCCCTCAACGAACAACTGTGACCGGATGGATCGAAAGACCTGATCGGCTCAAATTTGGAGGTGGTGGCCACTCTAGAATGGGGCCACATTATCAAAGTCGGAAAAACCGTGTCTGTGCAATTTTGCGCGCTTTTACGAAAGAGTTCGGGCATGTACCCTCAGAATCCGAGGCCTCACTGCTTCGATTCGCGCCGCAAGCCCTTGTCGTACATCGCCCCGTAATCCAAATACTGCTCGACGGGATCTTTCCAATAATTGATCTCCACTTTCCCGACTTCGCCGTTCTTGCCGATGCCAGCCGTCAGGTGCGCGTTTATGCCTGCAAAGTAGGTTGGCAGGTTGAGTTTGCGATAGCGCTCCAGCACTTGATCGCGCAGCGTCGGGTCGAAGTGAACTCCATATTTATCGACCAGCACCTTGATAGCGTCGTAGTCGCCTTCGGCTTTGATGCGCATCAACTCAGCTAGCAGCATGCCGACTCCTTGGCGCATCTTTTGATAATCGACCACGCGAACGTAGGTCTTGCCATCGCGGGTGAATTGCTCGATCGAGCCGGGAACTTTGTCGGCAATGTAGTGCGCGATTAATTGGCGGTCGCGCTCGTGGTCTTCTTCGATTGTGTCGCCCTTCGGAATGCGGCGCAGTTGCACCAGGGCGACCGAGGCGGCGCTGTCGTACATTGCCTTGGCTACTTCGTCCTGGTTCGAGACCAGCCCGAGTTCCTTGAGCTTCGGATCCCATATGTTCCAGAGGGCCATTAGATCGGCGCGAGCTTCTTCGAGGGTGGAAAAATATTCTTTGAGGAAGGGTTGCGCTCCTCCGCTGACGCGCTCGCTCAGCTTGCCGGAGCCGTGCCCGATGACTTCATGCAGGGCGACCATGAGGCTGTGCGCCTCCATGCCGTATTTTGTGTCGCGTTCGAGTTCGGCGGCGCCGCCGTCGAACTCGGCGTTGAAAGTCTCGCCGGTTGCCGCGGCGAGAGCGCGATCGCTGCTGGTGAAAAGAAAATTCTTCGATCCGTATTTTTCGTGGATCTCGTTTTCGTTGGGCAGATTGTCGCCGATGGTGGTCACGCTGAAATCGCCGGTTTCGATGAGGGTTTCGACGGCTTTCACCACGGGAAGCTTGAATGTGGTGAGCCTGTACTTCGCGTCCCACGGAGCTTTCGACTCGAAGTAAGCTGCATTTCCCGCCAGTTTCTTCATTGCGATCGTCAGCGGCTTATCGGTGATGGTGACAAAACTCTGCGAGCTACCCTTTTCACCGCGCGCATCGCGATAGACCTCGATGAAGCCATTGTCGAAGTCAACGCTGGCATCGTTCTGCACCCAGGCGGTGCCGAAGGCGACCCATTCGGCGTATTCGCCGGTCTGGTAGAAGCGTATGAGATGGCTGATCGCTTCGGCCTGCGCGGGTTCGGCATAGCTGCGGGCTTTCTCGAAGCAGTCAACGGCTTTTGCCAGGAAGGTGGCATAGAGCCCCGAAGGAATTTTGCCATCCGGAGTGCCGGCGCGATAAACCAGTTCGGTCAACTTGCCATCGGCATTTTTTTGCACGCGCGAATTTAGCGAATACTTTTCTTGAAATCCTTTCAGGTCGTCGAGACTCAAGCTTTCGTTATCGGGGCCCTCATAAAAAGTGTTGGAGCTGGATCGGATCGTATCCTTTCCGCCGGAGGGACTTTTGGCGGTGGTCATCGGCTCAAAAGTAAGATCAAAAAGCGGGCGCCGCAAGGCATCGAGTTCGCGCGCTAGATCAAGCGCGGTCGCGAGCAGCGGAAGATCGGCATAGGGCGTGTGGAAGGCGCCGTGGTGCTGTGCGGAAAGAGCGGCTCCTTTCAGCTGCATGAAAGTAAAGCCGGGCAGAAATTTCTGCGAAGTCAGTTCGTTGTGATTGCCGCGGTTGGCCCAGAAGAGTTTCGCAAATTCCGAGATCTTGGGCAGCACTCGCGGATCAATTCCCTGGGGATGCGCCAGTATTTCCTCGAAAAGGCGTTTCTCCTGGAGCCCGTAGGCGGAGAGCTGATCGTAAATAATGGGGTCGATGGCGACGGAGGCCTGAACCAGCCAGTAGGCCAAAGCCTGCTGTCGAGGCGTGAGCGCCTGAAAGCTGGGAGCGTGCAGTTGAATGAAGGCCGTGTCGCCTACGCGCTCGACGATCACGCCGCTGGCTTTGTCCTGCTGGCTCAGCGCCGACGGTGCGATGGCAAACATGGCGAGCCAGAGAAGAACTGCGGTATTAATCGGTTTCAGGGTCGCCTCCGGACGATTTGATGTGAATTGGCCAAACTTTGCAGCCTACCACAATGGGGCGGAGCCGTTCCGGAAACGGCGGAGAATATGCGCGGCGAGTCCGCCCCTTGCACATGCTAGAATCATTACTGTGACTCCCGGAAACGATGCTTCCTGACATTGAAAAATTGCTGGAGCTGCAGACTGCGGACAAAGAAATCCGCAAGCTCCAGGATGAAGTTGCGGCGCTGCCCAAGCGCATGGCGGTGATCGAACGAAAGCTGGCTGGAACCAAAGCGCATCTGGAAAAGGTGCGCACCGCAGCGAAGAGCGACGAAGCCAGCCGCAAGAAATTCGAAGCCACTATCAAAGACCTGCAAGGCAAAATTTCCAAGTATCGCGACCAATCCCTCGACGTAAAAACCAACGATCAATATAAAGCGCTGCTGCACGAGATTCAGTTTGCCGAGCAGGAGATTCGCCTGAACGAGGACCGCATCCTCGAGGTGATGGTCAACGTCGACGCGCGCGACAAAGAAGTGAAAGCAGCGGAGGCCGAACTCAAGGCGGAAACAGCCGAGATCGAAAAGGAAAAACAAGAAGCGCTTAAAGTTACCGCCGAAGACCAGAAGAAACTCGCCGAGTGGAACGCGAAACGCAACGGTCTGCGGCAGGGCATTTCCGAAGAGGTTCTTCGCCAGTATGAGCGCGTGGCCAAGTTTCGCGGCAGCGGTCTGGCCGAAGTCCGCGATCAGAAATGTATGGGCTGCCAGGTGATGCTGCGTCCACAAACTTACAACGATGTGCGGAATGGCGAGAAAGTCATGGTTTGCGAATCGTGTCAGAGGGTCAATTACTACAATCCTGCGAACGAAGTGAAGCCAGAGCAGGAAGTGGTGACCGTGACCGGCAGAAAGCGTGCGCGCCCCAAGGCGGATGCTCCGCAGGCTTGGTTCTACCGACCGGATTACGGCGAAGAGGGCGAAGTGCTGATTGCGTTTACCAATAGCGGCGGCAATTCAACGCGTCGCATCTACGAAATGCACACCGGACGCCAGTTCGGCGATGTGTTGGTGCGCGAAGGCACTTACCGCCAGGCGTTTCCGGAGGACCTGACCGACAGCGCGCTTCGACTCAATGGCCATTGGAATGAAAAAGAAATGGACGAGTGGGGTTCGGAAATTCCGTCAAACGTTCTCGATCTCCTGCAGAAAGATCTGCTGGCCATCCGGCGCGAGCATAAAGTGACCCACAAAGACCATGCCGCCTCTCCGGCGGAACAGACGGCGGCGAGCTAATTTCCACGATCCCATCCTAATTTGTCTTTCATAATTCCTCACCCATCCAAGCCAAAACAGATCCAAGCCAGAGTGCGCAGGGTACTTTTGTAAGCGGAATCGTGGTTTCGTTGATGCTATCGTCGCGCCCTTGCCGTTACCCTTAGTTAGAGTACAACGACATCGATGGATCGCACCGAGCAGCAGCCCAGCCCTACGGCTGGATCCGACATTTTTCACGCCCCGCAAAAGCGCAGACTGGTTCTCTGCCTGCTGCTGGCGCTAACGACGCTTGCCCTCTATAACCCGGTCACGCGCGCGCCTTTTCTGAATTACGACGACCCGGTTTACGTCACCAACAATCCGCAGGTTCGCGACGGGCTCAGCTGGAAGACAATAGTGTGGACGTTTCGCACTCCGAAAGACTTGGACTGGCATCCCGTCACCTGGCTGTCCTATGCGGCCGACAATCAGATGTTCGGTCAGAATCCGGAGGGCTACCATACCACCAACCTTCTTCTGCATACCGCCAACACGCTGCTCCTGTTTCTGATTCTCGAGAGTGCTACGGGCATGGCTTGGCGCAGTCTGGCGGTCGCTGCGCTCTTCGCCCTGCACCCGCTCAATGTGGAGTCTGTGGCGTGGATCGCGGAACGCAAGAATGTTCTCAGCATGTTTTTCTTTCTCGTCGCGCTGGCCGCCTATGGGTGGTATGCGCGCCGCCCGGGCATCGGACGATACCTCGCCGTCACGCTGGCCTATGTTTTGGCGCTGATGAGCAAGGCGCAGGTAATTACGTTTCCGTTCGCGGTTCTGCTGCTGGATTATTGGCCATTGCGTCGGCTTGATTTCTCTCGCGCGCCGGAGGACGAAGAAGCGAATCCTCCGCTCGCACCCGCCCGCGCCTCTCTCTGGAAACTGGTTGCGGAGAAATTGCCATGGCTTGTGTTGTCCGTCGTGAGCGCGGTCATCGCCCGAACGACAGGGGGGCAGGCGTTCAGCCATACGGTTGAGTCGGATGCGGCGGCGATGAAGTTTCCGTTGTGGATTCGTCTGGCAACGGCGGCTATCGGCTACGGAAAATATCTAGAAAAGGCCTTCTGGCCGCAGAATTTGGCGCTCGTTTATCCGCATCCTGGGTATGCCACCAGCATTCGCGCCGCGGTGATCTCGGCAATCGCCGTTCTCGGCATCACGGCGCTCGTCGTGTCCTTCCGGCAGCGGCGTTCTCTTTTTGTTGGATGGTTCTGGTTTCTGGGAACGCTGGCGCCGATGAGCGGAATCGTCACCATTGGCCCCCACTCCATGGCCGACCGCTATGCCTACATTCCTCTAATCGGGATTTTCGTAATTCTCGCGTGGGGTGCGGCCGATTTGATCAGACGCTGGAATATCCCCGTGGGCGTGACCGTGACCGCCGCGGCCGTCATCCTTCTATCGCTCGGAACCGCCCTCCATCGGCAGGTGAGTTTTTGGGGCGACAATGTCACGCTCTGGACGCACACGCTCGACCTTACCGAGAGAAATTTCAACGCCGAAGAAAATCTCGCGCTCGCTCTAATTGACCGCGGTCGAGTGGAGGAAGCGCTGCCGCATCTGCAACGCGCGCGCGCCCTGCTGCCCAACGATCCACTGGCCACGGCCAACCTCGCAACCTACGATCAAATGCATGGCAACTATCAGGACGCGCTGGAAGGCTATGCTGAGGTGGTTCGTCTCCCGAACTCAGCGCCCTCGTTGCGGGCCACAGCCTATGCCAATAGCGGTTACGCGCACCTGTCGTTGCAACGGTACGACAATGCCCGGCAAGATTTTGCAAATGCGCTGAATATGCAACCGAATAACGCGGCCGCCTATCGCGGCTTGGGATTGCTGGCGCAGCGCGCGGGCAACCTCGCCGAGGCCGCGAAGCATTATCGGCGGTCGGTCGAGCTGCAGCCTTCTTCGGTCGGCTATCTGCTGCTCGCGCAGGCCCTCGAACTCCTCCATCAGGATGAGGCTGCGCACGCCGCCGTGTCTCAAGCCGCCAGCATGACGCAGGATTTCAACGATGATCTGGCCGTCATGAAGCAGTTACTGGCGAACTGACCTCTGATAAATCTAGACAACTACTCTTCGTAGAGCTTGCCGTCGAGGTATGTGGTTCCCTGCTTCACTTCCTCGATCCGCCGGGTCAGCCACCCAGCTCTGGTATAGACCCAGGTCTCGCGATGCTTCACGTTTGTGATCAATTCGTGTGGACTGCCATCTTTGCGATCCGGCACCGTTCGTACAAAATGCTGGTCCGTATCCACGATGGCTTCCGTTCCCTGCAGTTCGATACATTCGATCCTGACCGCGGTCTGATCGCTTACCGACAAAATCCAATCGGAATCGCGCTTCATCCCCGCTTCGATCTGCTTCCGGTCTAGAACGGTTCCGTCGACGAGCCTAAGGGTGAGGTCTGACGCAAAGCAATGCATTCGGGCTGGCAAGTCGTTGGCTTCGGCGGCTTCGATCGACTCGTCGATTCTCGACTGGATCTCATCGCGCACAAAGCGTTCCTGGTCCGTCAAGGTAGAAGTACGAGGGCAGGTGCCCAGGGCGAACGCAGCGGAGGCGCAAAATAGAACGGCGATGCTGGCAGCCAGCAGCTTCTTCATTGGTTTTCCTCTCCTCTAATGAACGATCGACTCAAAATCCGAGCCGACGTAGTGAGAGGTACGCGCGCGCTTTGTGAAAAGTTCGTTCGACCTTCTGACTGAGCTACGCGTTCGGGACCCTACTTTGTGCCGTATGGATTCGGATAGCGCAGCGCCTTGTCCAGATTTCTACCGCGAACGATTCCGACCGAGTGATAAAACAGTCCAAAGGAGTCGATCGTCGACATATCGGGGAAGATGCAGGCCTCAAGCACGGTGTCGACGGGATCGGACATTTTTACCCATCCGCCGCCCGCGGCGTTGACTCCGCCAAACAGGTCGCTGCCGCCCAGCTGCGAGCAATAACAGGACGCCGGATTGCCATTGCAAACGCCGTTGTACGGAACCTCGGCATAATAGGCGAGCGCTGCCAGCGTGGGCTGAGTGCTGTAGAGCGTCGAGAGCAGCACGAAAATCCGCGATCCATCTTTCTTCGAGGTGAACTTGCAAAACTGGCGGGATCCGTCGAGACGGAGCCAGTCCTGCGGGTCTCCGTTAGTGTTGTAGTAAGGCTCGCGAACGTCGACCTCGCCGCGCCATTTCACGCAATGGGTCTCGGCCTTGGACAGATCGGCGCCCTCGGACGCAACGGCGCTGCTTACGCCTCCGGCCTGAACCGGAGTGGTCGCGGAAAGAAAAGCAGTAACTGCAAAAGCGATGCCGGTCAAAATCACGAGTACGACGAGCGGACGTTTCACGAAAGGCCTCCGGGAACAACGGGCAACTTCGACTCGCTCGCAATTTTAAGGGCGAGCAGTCGCGGCCCGAAGATTAACACAAAAGCCGCGGATTCCGGGCTATTCGATGCGTCGCTCCTCGCGGTCGCCTGTTTCTAAGGTGGTCGAGGAAAAGCTTGATCCACGGAGGGCATATTAAGGACCGCGAAGGAACCAAGCCTATCGGCCGGATTTTGCGGTAAGATGGCTCGCACGAGGTGCGTCATGGCTCCCAACAACTTCAGCCCTTCGTCCCCATCGCGGCGTTCATTTCTCGGCGTCTCCGCCGCGGCTTCGGCCGCTCTCGCCTTGCGTATTGTCACCGAACCGATGCTCGCCTACGCTGCCCGCCAGAGCATGCCCGAGAATGCGGTCAAGATCGACTCCAACGAAAATCCGCTCGGCCCATGTGCGTCGGCGCGCCAGGCGCTAACCGCGATTCTGCCGCAGGGCGGACGCTATTGTTTCGGACTCACCGACGATCTGCTCGACACACTCGCGGCAACCGAAGGACTCAAGCACGATCAGATTCGAGTCTACCCCGGATCGAGCGACCCGCTGCATCACACGGTTGCCGTTTTTACCTCGCCGCAGCGCAGCTATGTCACTGCCGATCCCGGATACGAAGCGGGAATGCTGGCCTCGAATGTCATCGGCACGAAGGTGGTGAAAGTTCCGCTGAAGAAAAACTACGCCCACGATGTGCGGGCGATGCTGGCCGCCGCCCCCGATGCTGGCGTGTTTTATATCGCCTCGCCCAACAATCCGACGGGCACGCTGACCAGCCATTCCGATATCGAATACCTGCTCGAGAACAAGCCCCAGGATTCGATCGTGCTGGTCGACGAAGCCTATATTCATTTCTGCGATGCGCCATCGACGATGGATCTCGTGAAGGCGGGCAAAGACGTAATCGTCCTGCGCACCTTTTCGAAAATCTACGGCATGGCCGGACTGCGCTGCGGCGCTGCCTTCGGGCGACCGGATCTGCTGGAAAAAATCGAGAATTACGGCGGCGGGAATCCCATGCCTATCACCGCACTCGTGGCCGCTATCGCCAGCCTCAAAGACACGCACCTCGTCTCCGAGCGCAAGCGCGTCAACTCGGCCGTCCGCGCGCAAGTATTTGCCTGGCTCGACCGCAATGGATATTCCTACATTCCATCGGAAGCAAACTTCTTCATGCTCGATACCAAACGGCCCGCAAAACCAGCGATCGACGCGATGGCCAAGCAAAATGTATTCATCGGGCGAATCTGGCCGTCAATGCCAACCTACACGCGCGTCACCATAGGCACCGCGCCGGAGATGGAGCAGTTCCAGGCTGCGTGGCACAAGGTGATGACGGGCGCAGTGACAGCCAGCGTAGGAGCAAAGCCGAGCGCAGGGGAATTGGGCCGCGGCCGACGGGACCTGGACGGCCTCGTCGTCCGAGGGTAGACGCTAAATATTGGGACGCGCGAAATTCAGGTAGGGGCGGAACCTGCCCTGAGCTTGTCGAAGCGTGCCCTCACCTGCCCAGCCGAGCATCGCTCGGCCGCTGCCGCGCGCGCCTGACCCTCGCTCGCTATAACATCTATTCATGCCGAAAAAACAAGCCTCCGGCAAACTCGCGGAGCCCTCCCTAAAACTCTCTACCCGCGGAACCGCCCGCCTGCATGCCCGTCACCCTTGGGTCTACCGCTCGGACATTGTCGGAGCCAACGACGACATTCCGCCGGGCGCGCTGGTGCGCGTCCACGATGAGCGCGGCAAATTCCTAGGCACCGCCCTCTACAGTTCGTCGTCGCAGATCGCGATTCGCATGATCTCGCACGGCTCCGTGGCCGACCTGCCGGCCCTCGTCGCTGAGCGGATTCGCGCCGCTATCGCCTACCGCAAGGAAAATAATCTGGTCGCGAACACCGATGCCTACCGCATCGTCTTCAGCGAAGCCGATTTTCTTCCCGGACTGATCCTCGATCGCTACAACGACGTCGTCTCCGCACAGATTCTGACGCAGGCAATCGACGCCCAGCCGGCGCGCGCGGCCATCGTGCAAACATTGCGCGAAGAGCTGCAACCCGCGGGAATCGTAGAGCGAGTCGATGGCCGCATCCGCGAACTCGAGCAATTGCCGCCGCGGCCATCTGGCTTGCTTTGGGGAGACAAGACTTCGACCGAGATCAGCGTGAATGGTGTCCGCTTCTACTACGACGGCCTCGAAGGCCAGAAGACCGGCGCATTTCTCGATCAGCGGGAAAACTACGCCGCCGCTGCGCAGTACGCCCACGGCGAGGCGCTCGACGCTTTTTGCTATCAGGGGGGATTCGCGCTGCATCTCGCGCTGGCAAAGTGCTCCAGCGTCACCGGCGTCGACAGCTCACGTGCGGCGCTCGAAAGGGCAGAAAAAAACGCCGCCCTCAACGCCCGCGACCTGGAATGGATTGAGGCCAATGCCTTCGATCTTTTGCGAGACTATGCCGCCGCCAACCGGCGCTACGACACCATCGTTCTTGATCCACCGGCCTTCGCCAAGTCGAAGCGCGACCTCGAAAAAGCGCTCGGAGGATATAAGGAGCTCAACCTGCGCGCCATGAAGATGCTGCGGCCGGGAGGGATTCTCGTCACCTGCTCCTGCTCGTTTCATGTCAGTCCGCATGACTTCCTGAAAGTAGTGGCCGCCGCCGCCGAAGATGCTCATAAATCCTTGCGGGTGATCGAAAACCGCGGGGCGGCAAAAGATCACCCAATATTGTTGAATGTGCCCGAAACCAGCTACCTACAGTGCCTGATTATCCACGTAAGTAATTGAAAAAAATAACAATCCATAGCTTGACAATAACATACTGAGATTTTATGATGCTGCAATACTAACCACAAATCGGGAGTCTCTAACAGGCTCCCCACAACGAAACATCCAGTAGGAGGATTTGGTTATGACACTGATTACGCGATATGACCCATTCCGCGAGTTCGTTAGCCTGCAGGACCGCATGAACCGCTTGTTCCGCGATCCGCGTGGCGCCGAAGGGCAGGATGAATCTCTGACCTCGACCGCATTCGCTCCGCCAGTGGACGTTTACGAGGACGATCACAACGTCACGCTGAAGCTCGAAGTGCCGGGAATCGACGAGAAGGACATCGACGTCCGCATCGAGAACAACACGCTGACCGTGCACGGCGAGCGCAAGTTCGAAAAGGAAGAAAAAGAAGAGAACTTTCGGCGCGTGGAGCGGCAGTATGGCAGCTTCACCCGCACCTTCACACTGCCGAATACCGTCAACCAGGAGAGCGTCCAAGCCGACTATGACAAGGGCGTGCTGAAGATCACACTGGCGAAGAAAGCCGAAGCCAAGCCGAAGCAGATTAAAGTCAACGTTGGTCAGAGCAGCGGCGGCCAAAAGACGCTCGAAGGCAAAGAACCAAAGGGCGTTAGCAAAGCCGCGTAAGCGAGCTCGGCATCTGCACACGCAGCGGGAGGCGGCGGCGCAAGCGCCTCCCGTTTATTTTTGAGGATCAAACTTTTGAAGATCAAACTGCTGGGTGAATATCAAATTCAAGTGTGATTATAAAATTGAGGTGTCGTCCCGAGCGTAGCGAAGGACCTCTGCATTCTTCGGTTGCCGCTAACGGCACGGGGCCGTCGCTACGCTGAGTATGACATCGGACGAGAGGAATAAAAGCCATGGCAATCCGTTGGGACAAATTCACGGTTAAAGCGCAAGAGGCCGTCCAGCGCGCGAACGAACTCGCCTCCGAGCACGGTAATCCGGAGCTGGCATCGCTCCATTTGCTGGCAGCCCTCATCGAAGACAAAGAAGGCATCGTCGCGCCTGTGCTCGAAAAAATCGGCATCGGACCCCAGACCGTGCTCAGCGATCTCTATAAAGAAATCGAAAAGCTGCCGAAAGTTTCGGGCAGCGCCGGTCCAAACCAGCCGTCGATGTCGGCGCAGGTTAATCAGCTCTTGGAGAAGGCATTCCAAGAAGCCGACACCTTCAAAGACGAATACGTCTCGACCGAGCACATGCTGCTGGCGTTAACCGATTTGAAGCGCGATCCGGCGCGAGAACTGCTGGCACGCTATGGCGCCACGCACGACGCTATCCTCAAGGCGCTCACTGCCGTTCGAGGATCCCAGCGCATCACCGACCAGAATCCCGAAGCCAAGTACCAGGCGCTGGAGCGTTACGCCCGCGACCTGACTGAACAGGCGCGCCGCGGCAAGCTCGATCCTGTGATTGGGCGCGATGAAGAAATTCGCCGCGTGGTGCAGGTTCTTTCGCGGCGCACGAAAAATAATCCCGTGCTCATCGGAGAGCCGGGTGTGGGCAAGACGGCCATCGTGGAAGGCCTGGCCCAGCGCATCATTTCGGGCGACGTGCCGGAGGCGCTCAAGAATAAACGCGTCGTCGCGCTCGACCTGGGGGCGATGCTGGCGGGGGCAAAATATCGCGGCGAATTTGAAGATCGCCTGAAGGCGGTGTTGAAAGAGATCGAAGACTCCCAAGGGAAGATCATCCTCTTCATCGATGAACTGCATACCCTCGTCGGCGCCGGCGCTGCCGAAGGCTCCATCGACGCCTCGAACATGCTGAAGCCCGCGCTTGCTCGCGGAGAGTTGCGCGCGATCGGCGCGACCACGCTCAACGAATATCGCAAGTACATCGAGAAAGATGCGGCGCTCGAACGCCGCTTCCAGATTGTTTTCGTGGGCGAGCCAAACGTCGAAGACACGATTGCCATTCTGCGCGGCCTGAAAGAAAAGTATGAAGTGCATCACGGGGTGCGTATTAAAGACTCGGCGATTGTGGCGGCGGCGACTCTATCGCATCGCTATATTTCCGATCGCTTTCTGCCCGACAAGGCCATCGATCTGATCGATGAGGCAGCGTCATCGCTGCGCATACAGATCGATTCCATGCCCACTGAAATCGATCAATTGGAGCGCCGTGCCACGCAACTGGAAATTGAAAAACAGGCGCTTAAGAAAGAAGACGACGCCAATTCCAGAGAACGCCTCGCCCACGTCGAAAAAGAACTGGCCGGCATTCGCGAACAATCAAACGCGCTCAAGGCGAAGTGGAAACAGGAAAAAGACGTCATCGGTAAGGCGCGCGCCCTGAAAGAAAAACTCGAGCAGCTCAAGGTTGAAGAGGCGGCCGAGGAGCGCAAAGGCAATCTCGAACGCGTGGCGCAGATTCGCTACGGCCTCATTCGCAACACTGAAGAAGAGCTGAACAAAGTCACCGCACAGATCGACGGCAAGGCCGGGCATCGTATGTTGAAAGAGGAAGTCGATGAAGAAGACGTGGCGCGCATCGTCTCCAAGTGGACGGGCATTCCCGTGTCGAAGATGCTCGAAGGCGAGGTCAAGAAGCTGATCAACATGGAAGACCGGCTGCGGCTGCGTGTCGTCGGACAGGACGAAGCTCTCGAGCGCGTGGCCAATGCGATTCGCCGTTCGCGCGCTGGCTTAAGCGATCCGAAGCGCCCGATTGGGTCTTTTATTTTTCTCGGCCCGACCGGCGTCGGCAAAACCGAGCTCGCTCGCGCGCTCGCTGAATTTCTTTTCGATGACGAGCGCGCCATGATCCGCATTGACATGTCCGAATACATGGAGAAGCACGCCGTCTCGCGTCTGATCGGCGCGCCTCCGGGATATGTTGGCTACGAAGAGGGAGGACAGCTCACCGAGCAGGTGCGCCGGCATCCTTACGCGGTCGTGCTTTTTGATGAAATCGAAAAAGCGCACCCCGACGTCTTCAACATCCTGCTGCAGATCATGGATGACGGCCGCCTCACCGACGGCAAGGGCCGCAAAGTCGATTTCAAGAACACGGTCATCATCATGACCTCGAACCTGGGATCGTCGTACCTGCAGTCGGAAAACATTCGTTCCGCCGCAGCGTTCGAAGAGGCTTCCAAGCAAGTCATGGGCGCGCTGCACGGCCATTTCAAACCCGAGTTTCTCAATCGCGTGGATGACATCATCATCTTCCATCCGCTCGGCAAGGAACAACTGGTGAAGATCGTCGATCTCCGCCTTGAAGATTTGCGTCGTCTGCTGGCCGATCGCAAAATTTCTCTGGAGCTGACCGACGCCGCAAAGGAATTGCTCTTCACCGAAGGCTACGATCCAAACTTTGGAGCGCGGCCGCTGAAGCGGGCGATTCAAAAGCTGGTGCAGGATCCGCTGGCGCTGAAAATTCTCGACGGCGAAGTTCTGCACGGCGACCACGTCATCGTTGATGCCGACCGGAAAGCCGGCAAGATGACCTTCAAGGTCAGCGAGCGAGTCGGAGAAAAAGTGGCGGCGAAGAAATAATTTTCGGTGGTGTGGACGGCTCGCCGCCCGTCCCGACCAATCCTTGCTATGGAGCCCGGCGCTTCGCCTTGATCAGCACGTCCGCCGGGTCGGGGCTTCCATTCCAGAAGTCCAGCCGGATGCGACCATCCAGCATCTTTGTCACCGTCGCAGGAACCGAGCTCGCCGTCAAGTACCACCCATCCGGTAGCACGACGGCGTTCCGCGGACGTCCCAGGCTTCGGTCAAATACCAGTTCGTCACCGTCGAGGTGATAGCTCGCCGGCGCAGTGTAAGTTTCCGAAATTCGCAGCCGCAGCGACTGCCCTGCCTTCACCGGAGAAAACGGAATCACCACCACGTGCGCCGCTGGCTCAATCGGCTCTCCGACATTTATTTTTGCCGCGGCCAATTCTGCTCCGGTCATTTCTTTCGTCGCAAGCTTTTCGCCCGTATCAAGCACGTAGGCCGACGGATCCGACGCGTTGCTGCCGCTGCGAACCACGTTGAAGTACATGTCGGCTCCCGGCCGCGTTTCCGTGTAGTCGTGATACAAGCGAAACGCATGCGTTTCCGGTTGCTGCAGGAAATAAACGATTTCGCGATCTTGATGGGCGCGCTCCGAAAGGCGCTCCCGTTCCGTCTCGCCCTCGAACGGCGCTTCCCAACTCTTGGCTGAAGTTGGCGTAGGGGGTACGGCCGCCGCTCCCGTCCTCGCGCCAGGTTTTGCTTTCACGACGAGTGGCGCTTCGGCGCCGCGGCCATTCAAGAAGCTAATCGCGATCCGGCCATCGGGTTCCGTCAGAATTTGCGATGGCACATTGCACGCAACCAGTTCATATCCCGCCGGCAGCAGCACACTATTCCGGGGAATGCCGAGCGAGCGGTTGAAGACAAGGGTCTCGCCCTCGCGGTAATAACTTTTGCCGTCCTTATATGTCTTCAGGATCAGCAGTCGCGCTTGCCCATCCGTCGGCACCGGACGCGCGAGGTACACCTTGATGTAATCCATCGAGGTCTCTGCATCCTTCTTACCTTGATCGCTATCGCTATCGGTGCGCGCCATCAGGGGATCCTTCATCGCCTCCGCGCCGCTGACCACTTCAAACCGCAGCGGCTGTCCAGTCATGACGTCAATCACTGACTCGCCGCTGGCCACGCTACCCCTGCGGATCGGATTGAAAAAATACTTGGCTCCGGCGGCTGTCGCCGTCACCTCGTAATGGATCGCAAAACTAGCGCTTTCCGGCGACAGCAATTCGTAACGCGTGTACTCGTCCGTTTCCGTTTGCGCAGGTCCAGCCTGCCCGCATAGGTTCACGGCGGCACACAATACTGCACACAATACCAACGGCCGCGCCACTGTCTTCGGCATGGACACCCTCCTGCGCTTACCGAAATACTAGTTCATCGCGGGCGAATCGTCCGCCCCCACGCGGTTCGGAGAACTTCAATGCTCTTCTCACGCAAGAATCTCTTTCCGGTACGATCAGTAAATACGCACGACTCCGCGTCGAGGTAAAGACTGCATTGGCTGACGATACAAAACTCAACGCTCTCCTACAGGAACTGCTTGGTCGCGAAGGGAGTGACTTGCTGTTAGTCCACGGAGCGGCGGCTGCGATTCGCAAGAATGGAGAGGTCGAGAAAATCGGCGACACGCCGCTCGATGGTTCGGAGATCGAATCTCTTGTGCAGCCGATATTAACGCCCGTCGCCGCGGAGCGCTATCGCGCCGTGCAGATTGCTGATTCTTCTTATCGCATCCCGGGCCTTGGCCGTTTCCGCATAAATCTGCATCGCGAGCGTGGGCACGCGGCGGCTACGATCCGCGCGCTTCCGGTGAAGGTGCCCGCGCTCGGCGAGTTGGGCCTTCCGTCTGAGATCGCCAATCTGGCCGGTATCCGGCGGGGCCTGGTGCTCATCGGCGGTGCGGCCGGCGCGGGGAAATCCACGACGTTGGCAGCGCTGGTCAACGAGATCAATCAGCGCGATGCGCGCCACATCGTGACCATCGAAGATCCGGTTGAGTACGAGCACGCGCATGTACGCAGCGTCATCGAGCAGGTCGAAGTCGGAACCGACGCGCCCGATTTTCCTACCGCCCTGCGCGCGGCATTGCGGCAGGCGCCCGATGTGCTCGTGGTCGGCGAGATGCGCGATCCGGAGAGCATGGCGATCGCCGTCTCGGCGGCCGAGACCGGGCATCTTGTGCTCTCCACTTTGCATACTACCGATGTGGCCTCGGCGATCTCGCGCATCTCCGATTCGTTCCCCATGGAGCGGCAGAATACGATTCGCCAGGAGTTGGCGCTGGCGATCTCTGCCATCCTGACCCAAACGCTTTTGCCGAGTCGCAAAAGCGGACGCGGTCGGGTTCCGGCGGTCGAGCTGTTGATGATCGGATATGGAGCGAGGCAGCACATTCGCCACAACGCGCTGCAACACTTGAATCAGGAAATCACAATGACCAAGGCGAAGGGATCGATCGCGCTGGAGGAGTCGTTGGCACGACTGGTGAGAGATGGGCACATCGATCGCGAGGAAGCAATGGAAGTTGCGGCGCATCCGGATGAACTAAAGAGTCGGCTGAGAGGCGCGGCATGATTAGCAGACCCTCAATTCGTGCGCGGGGTTCTTATGCCGAGCGGTGAAATGCTTCGGCTACTTCTTCCCGCGACAGACTCCAGGCTACGATCACGCGCACGATGATGCCGAGGCCGCCGAAGGCTAGCCCTTTCGGCTGCGCGGTCGCGGTTGCGCCCGAGACCGATGGCACGAGCATTACGATGCCCGCAATCGCGATCAGTATGGCGGCGTGACGCACGATGTTGTTGAGTTCGATGAGACCCCACGCCACTCCGCCACCCACGAAGGCCGCGAGCAGAAACATGTACGGACCTGCCAACTCCAGGCCGAATAACAATGGAGCGCCGGCCGACAGCGAAATTTTGCCGGGGCGCAGCAGCATTGACACGCCGGCGATCGCCAGATAAATTGCGCAGAAAAAGAACAGCGCGGCCATGGCTCGCACTCCGCTGGGGACGAGTTTTTCGGGATGATCGACCAACTCGTTAAATTATGGCACTAGATGCCATAGTTCGCGCCGCGAAGCGCGTCTTTGTAGGCGTCGCGCGCGGCGGTGGCTTTCTCGTGCGCGTCATGCTCTTTGAAGTGGGCATCGTCCCAATGCTCCATCGCGGTCATCGAATGGTCGGGAGTGGCTAACGCCTCCTCGGCACGAATGGCATCGACCCAATCATCGATAGCCTTTTTGTAGGCAATGCGCAGCTGGTCAAGGTCCTCTTTGCTCATAGACAACGCAGGTTAATGCTGTCCTCGGTTGCGGTCAATTAGATCGGGCTAATTTAACGAAAAATTAATTCGGCGCAAACGCCTTTGTGGCACTCGTGGCCCACCGAAGTTCAATAAGGGGTTGCCGGGTTCCTCTCCGAACCTGTATGGTTCTTCGCCAAGGCTCAATTCTCATTAGGGGGATGCAATGAAGCGCGGCCGCTATCTGCACGTTTCCATTCTTTGCCTTTTCTGCCTTTTCTCTCTCGGCATTTCGTCGATCGTCATGGCGCAATCCGCGCCTGCTTCGAACACCGTAGTCATCCGCGCCGGGCACTTGCTAGACGTCAAGACCGGCAAAACGCTCTCGAACCAAACCATCGTTATCCAGGGCGACAAGATCGCCAGCGTTGGCTCTGACGCGCAGATCCCAGCCGGAGCGCAGGTGGTTGATCTCTCGAATGCCACCGTGCTGCCGGGATTGATTGATGCGCACACCCACCTCACCATGACAACCAACTTCGGCTATTCGCGCCTTGGAATTTCGCTGCCCCGCGAAGCGCTGACCGGAGCGCGCAATGCCCGCGTCACGCTCGACGCCGGATTTACGACCGTACGCAACGTGGGCGCCAGCGGATTCAGCGACGTCGCCTTGCGCGATGCCATCAATGCCGGCGATGTTCCCGGCCCTCGCATGTTGGTCAGCGGGCCGCCCCTGAGCATTACGGGCGGACACGCGGACAACAACCTGCTGCCGTTTGAATATCACGCGACCAGCGACGGCGTGGCCGATGGAGTCGATGGCGTGCGCCACATGGTCCGGCAAGACATCAAGTATGGCGCCGACCTGATCAAGTTCATGGCCTCGGGTGGAGTGCTCTCGAAAGGAGACAATCCGCAAGCCTCGCAATACTCGCAGGAGGAAATGAAAGCGATCGTTGAGGAGGCGCATCGACTGGGGCGAAAAGTCGCGGCCCACGCGCACGGAGCGCAAGCGATCCTCTGGGCGAGCAATGCGGGCGTGGATTCGATCGAGCACGGCTCTTACATCGACGACGCAGCCATCGCCGCGATGAAAAAGAACGGCACCTACTTAGTGCCGACGCTTTATCTCTCCGACTGGTTTCTGGAAAACGCGGAGAAGATTGGCACTCCGGCCGACCTGATGGCCAAGGCGCGAGACGTAATGCCCGCCGCGCGCAAGAACATTGCGCGAGCATTTGCCGCGGGAGTGAAAGTCGGCTTCGGCACTGACGCTGCCGTGTATCCGCACGGGCTCAATGCACACGAATTTGCGGTTATGGTGAAGCTGGGATTGACGCCGTTGCAGGCGATTCAGGCGTCGACGATTAACGACGCCGATCTGCTGGGATGGTCCGACAAAGTCGGCACGATCGAACCGGGAAAGTGGGCAGACATCGTTGCCGTCGATGGCGACCCGCTGGCGGATGTCACCGCATTGGAGCGAGTAAAGTTCGTCATGAAGGGCGGCGAGGTGGTTAAGAACCTGTACGCGAAGTAAGCTCTGAGGTTACAGGTCAGATTGCAGAGGTGAAAAGAAAACGACTTTTCGCCGTTTATCCGCTTCTGCAATTTTTGCCGTCTGACCTCCCCCTCTGCAATCCCCGCAATCCTTTAGAATCCTTCGGAGTGTCTATCCAACTTAAAATTGAAGCAACCCTCGGCGCGGCCCGCGCTGGCAAACTCATCACTCCGCATGGGGAAGTCGAGACGCCGGTATTCATGCCGGTGGGAACACTCGGTTCGGTCAAGGGCGTTTCGCAGGATGTGCTGGAAGAACTAGGCGTCCAGATTCTGCTCGGCAATACCTATCACCTTTATCTGCGGCCCGGAGTCGGGACGGTTCGCAAGCTGGGCGGCCTTCACCGATTCATGTCGTGGGATCGGGCCATCCTTACCGACTCTGGCGGCTTCCAGGTTTTCAGCCTGAACGATTTGCGCAAGGTCAGCGAAGAGGGAGTGGCGTTTCGCTCGCACCTCGACGGTTCCGCTCATTTTCTTTCGCCGGAAAAGGCAATGGAGATTCAGATCGACCTGGGCGCCGACATCATCATGGCATTTGACGAATGCACGGAATATCCGGCGGATGCTGCGCGAGCAAGGGCTTCGATGGAGTTGACCTTGCGGTGGGCTGCGCGTTGCAAGAATTATTTTGAAGAGCACAAACGTGAAGTGCCGTGGGCGAGCGGCCTACAACCATCCGCTGTGAGCGAAAAAAAACAGGTCCCTCCCCTTCGGCAGACTCAGGGTCAGGATGACAATCGAGAGAATGGAAGTCCGCAAAGCCAATCGTTGTTTGGCATCGTGCAGGGCGGGATGGATCCTGAGTTGCGTCGCGAATCCGCCGAGCGCACCGTCGAGATTGGCTTTCCTGGCTATGCCATCGGCGGCCTCAGCGTAGGCGAGCCGCGCGAACTTACTCGCGACATCGTCCTATCCACGCTTGCTCATCTCCCCGCCGATAAGCCGCGCTACCTGATGGGGGTGGGCACCCCTGAAGAAATCGGCGAGTACGCGCAGGCGGGCGTCGACATGATGGATTGCGTGCTCCCAACGCGCGCCGCGCGCCATGGATTGTTGTTTACTTCCGAAGGTAAGGTGTCGATCAAGCAGGCTCGCTATGCGCAGGATGGAAACGCACTCGATCCCGCCTGCGATTGCCGCGTCTGCCAGCGCTATTCACGAGCCTACCTGCGCCATCTTTATGCAGCGAATGAACTGCTGGCGCAGGTCTTGAATACGATCCACAACCTCCACTATTATCTGGCAACGATGCAGACGGTACGCCGGGGCATAAGGGCCGGGCGCGAGCCCGCGACTTAAAAACGCGCGGCAACAAAAGAAAGGCGGCCAAATTTTGGCCGCCCGCTTGAAAATTAATTGATCGAATTACGCTGTCGCCGGCCGCTCGCCGCCCTTAGCAGGCGCGCGCTCCGGCTTGATCACTTGTTGCACGCCGTCGTCGGTCTTCGCCGGCAGCGGCTTGATCGGCGGCAGAGACTGCCCCTCGACTAGCAGCTTGATCTCGGAGGCGTCGAGCACTTCGCGTTCAATCAGCGCCTTCGCGATCAGGATCAGCGTCTCGCGATTTTCAGAGAGTATTCCCTTCGCGGTGGCGTACCCTGCACTCACCATCTTCCTGACTTCTTCGTCGATCTGGATAGCGGTGGCTTCGCTGTAGTCGCGGTGTTGCGCGATCTCGCGTCCCAGAAATATCTGCTCTTCTTTCTTGCCGAAGGTCAGCGGACCCAGGTCGCTCATCCCCCACTCGCAAACCATCTTGCGCGCCAGTTCCGTGGCTCGCTCAATGTCGTTGCCCGCACCCGTCGACATCTGGTTCAGGAACAGTTCTTCCGCAATGCGCCCGCCCATTAGAATGGCGATCTGTGTGTCCAGATAATTCTTGTAGTAGTTGTGCCGATCGTCGGTTGGCAACTGCATGGTCAAGCCAAGCGCCATGCCACGCGGAATAATCGTGACCTTGTGCACCGGATCGGAGTGCGGCAGTTTCGCCGCCACGAGCGCGTGCCCGGCCTCGTGATACGCAGTGTTCTTCTTCTCTTCATCGGAGAGCAGAAGCGACTTGCGTTCCACACCCATCAGCACTTTATCTTTTGCCACTTCAAAGTCGTACATCAACACGGCCTTGCGATTTTGCCGCGCCGCTGCCAACGCCGCTTCGTTGACCATGTTGGCCAAGTCCGCGCCGGAGAATCCCGGTGTGCCGCGCGCCAGAGTGTTGAGTTCCACGTCATCCGCAAGAGGAATCTTGCGGGTGTGCACGCGCAGAATTTCTTCGCGTCCGCGAACGTCAGGACGATTGACGACCACACGCCGGTCGAAACGCCCGGGGCGCAGCAGCGCCGGATCGAGCACATCGGGTCGGTTGGTCGCCGCCATCAGAATGACGCCTTCGTTCGATTCGAAACCGTCCATTTCGACGAGGAGCTGATTCAACGTCTGCTCGCGTTCATCGTGTCCACCGCCGAGGCCCGCGCCGCGATGACGGCCGACAGCATCAATTTCATCGATAAAGATGATGCAGGGGGCGTTCTTCTTGCCTTGTTCGAAAAGATCTCGGACGCGACTTGCGCCCACGCCGACAAACATTTCCACGAAGTCCGAGCCCGAGATCGAGAAGAATGGCACGTTCGCTTCCCCGGCTACAGCGCGCGCCAGCAAGGTTTTGCCGGTTCCGGGAGGGCCGACGAGCAGGACGCCCTTTGGAATGCGTCCGCCGAGCTTTTGGAATTTCTGCGCTTCACGCAGGAACTCGATAATCTCGCGCAGTTCTTCCTTCGCCTCATCCACGCCGGCTACGTCCTTAAACGTGATCTTCTTTTGCTGCATGGAGAGCAAGCGGGCGCGGCTCTTGCCGAACGACAGCGCTTTGTTTCCGCCGGTCTGCATCTGGCGGATCATGAAGAACCAGAGCGCACCGAGCAAAACAAGCGGCGCCAGATTCAGAATCCAACTCGGCCAGGTGCCGTTGCTGATGTCCTTAAAACTGTACGGAACGGCCTTGTCCGTCAGCTTCTTATACATATCGGGATAGTTCGCCGGCACAATCGTATGGAAGGGCGAGTCATTTTTGAACTTACCCTTCACTTCTTGGCCGATGAAGGTTACGTCGTGGACGTTGCCCTGGTCGACTTCTGTCAGGAATTCAGAAAAGCCGATTTCTTTTTCCTTCTGGGCGTTCGTGCCGGTTTTCACCACCTGCCACAGCAGGAAGGCCGAGACCACGATAACCGCCCAGAAAAGTACCGTTTTAATCGTCGAATTCACTTAAAAACTCCTCGTAGTACAGGTCCATCCGCAACCATAGAAAGACGCCGCCTGCTTCGCTCCACATTTTAGATGCCGAAGACAGAGATTCGATTGGGATAAAGACCGCTCCTTTATTCTAGACCCTTTTTCTAGAAAACGGAGGGGAAAGCTGGGGTACAGAAGTCATGACTTGAAGCGTGGTTTCGATCTGGAAAGCAGACGCCCACGACCGTGAACCAGACGACTGCAACCAAAGGAACTGCTCCGGTTGCACTCATATCTACGCGACGGGAGTCTCGTCACTTCAGGTGGTCACGGCCAAGTACGCCAGATTCCGTCCCGTCTGCTCGGGACTGCCCAAGCCATAGCCGCAAAGAAAGGCATCATCCACCAGGAATCCGAAATAATCGGGCTGGAGGGGCACGCGTCGCGCCGACTGGCGATCGAGCAGCGTGGCCAGCTTCACCGAAGCGGCACCGCGCCCACGAAGATCGCTCATCAGAAATTCGCTGGTCACTCCCGAATGCACCAAGCCCTCGACGAGCAACACGTGCTTGCCGGTAATCGCCAATTCGTGGCTGAAAAGAATTTCAAGCACGCCGCTTTCGCCCTGCTTGCTCTCTTTATAGCTTGGCTTGATGAAGGTGCAGATGACGGGCACGTCGATCGCACGCACCAGGTCGGCCATGAACAGAAAACTATTTTCCAGGATGCCCAGCGCGATCACGGTCTGGCCGCGGTAGTCATCGGAAATTTGCCGTCCCAGTTCGCGGACCCTTTTTTGAATCTGGTCGGCCGAGATCACCTGGCGCAACCCGGCATTCGGCGGAACATTCATAGTGGAGTGGCGCCTCCGGCGTAGCAGTTCATTGACGCACTGAAGCTGTCAGTCTAAACCAATTTTAAACAACGGCATGTTATATCATGCGGGCAATTCTCGAATCCAAATCGCCTGAGTGGCGTCAGCAGGCGATCGGAAGGCCGCGGGAACGGCGAAGTCGCGCATCCAGATGAGGCCGCAGTCTTCCGCGACCGCGACCGGCCACAGCTTTTTTTGCACTCCAGTCGCGTGCCGGTCGCTGAGTAACTCCTTAACTTTTTTAGCCGAAGCAGTGTGCGCGGGCCAATAGCGATCCCCCGGCCGCCAATTGCGAATCAGAATCTCTTTTGGCATGCGCTCGATATCGAGCAACTGCGCGCGCTCGGCTTCCGGGACTCGCCCGGCATCGACGACCTGCGCCTCAATGCGCTTCGACAACTCAGCAACATCGACCGCGCCCGGCACTGGCAAAGCATATTGATACTCCGCGCGCAGTTCCTCCGCTTCGCCTTTCTGGCGATGCCGATTTTCCAGCACTACATGAAATTCACGGCTTCTATCTTGCCTTGCGAGGCGCAGATTCCAGCCGCGAGGCAACTCGATTTTCTTGCCCGGCAATTTTTCGCACTGTGATGTGTGAGCCAGTTCCAGCGCCTCTTCGATTAAGCGGAACGAAACACCCACCTCTGGAGCATTCGCCTCGATCCACCCTCGCAGCAACCGGCGTTGCGCCGCCAGCGAAAGCGCCAGCAGCGGTTCCAACGCTAGAAGCATGACCTGCCGGGGATTAGAACTGGTAGCGCCGCCGTCCTCGGCGGCTGTCCGGCGGGCGTCTTCGCCCGCCCTTTCGCCGGCTGTCGCCAATGGCAACTGCGCTGTTATCGCTGGATGGTTAATCGTCCAATGCTCCTCCTCGGCGCGCGCGATTTCCGCGAGCTCGCTCATCTGTTCAATCGCCGTCTCGCCAAACTCTTCCACGATCACCGGCAGCAGGCGATGCCGTACGCGATTGCGCAGGAAAGCAACATTCCGATTCGAAGAATCCTCGCGCCACTCCTGGCCCCGCTCGCGCAGGAATGCCTCTAACGCGGCGCGCCGGAAGCGAAGCAATGGCCGCACCACCTCGCCGAATGCTTGCCCTTTCCCTTCAAAAATAATCCGCGGATGAATGCCGGCAAGCCCACGAATGCCGGTGCCGCGAAAAATGCGCAACAGAATTGTCTCTGCCTGATCGTCGAGAGTGTGCGCAGTCGCAATTTTGCTGACGCGCCCGCCGCGCGCGATTTCACGAAAAAAATCGTAGCGCGATGCACGCGCCGCCGCCTCGATGCCGGAACCAACGCTATTCCCGGAGGCATGACGCACATCAATCGGAGCCGCTCGAAGATGCAGTTCCAAGCCGTGTTGCTGCGCCAACTGCGCGACGAAGCGCTCATCACCGTCCGACTCTTCTCCGCGCAGCTTGTGATTGACATGCGCCATCGACAGCACGATCCCCAACTCTTCGCGCAACTCCAGCAGCAGACAAAGCAATGCCACCGAATCCGCCCCGCCTGAGACCGCTGCGGCTACGCGATCTCCCGCCCGCAGCGAATTGCCCTTCCGAATTGTTTGCAACAGCCGCTCAGCCAGTTGGTGCACGGAGAAATGGTACAGCACTTGCCAGTTGCCGGTTCCCAGTCGGCAGCCAGAACGGCCCCACCGGCAACTGAGAGCTGACAACTGAGAACTGCTTTTCTGCTATGCTTTCGCAAATGTGGGGGGGGTACCGCTGGACGGCTAGGTGTCTGCTGCTGGTCATGCTCGTCCCGGCCTTTGGGCCGATGGCGATGGCACAGGCTGGAGGTATGCACGGCCTGCGTGCTGTGGCCTCCGCGCAGACGGCCCCGACGGAAATGCCATGCCATCATGCGATGGCGCACTCGCAACTCATGCCATCCAAATCGTCGGCAGCTTCCCTGCAAGCGACCGACGACGGTAATTGCTGCGCGAACCATTGCTGCTGCGGTGCTTTCGCGTCGGAGTGGGCGCAGCCTGCTTCCGGACTACTCTGTTTTCTCGCTCTTGTGATTGAACCTGCCCTCCTGGCGCAAGGCGCGACGCTTCGCTCAAGCAATATCGTTGGACTCGATTCCGCCCGCGCTCCTCCTCGCAGCTAATCTTTTCGCCGACTCGGAATCACTCAGGAGCTATAGCCCGCGTTCTTTTTGGTTCCGGGTGGTGGAGCTAAAGCCACGCCCTTCCCAAAAAGAATTGCTGTCTCGCGAGGAGACCAACCCAATGACTTGCCTCAAGCTATTTGCCTTTGGCGCGCTGCTGCTGCTTGCGCCCGCAGCCGTCGCCAACGACTACGGCGCTGTTCGCGGCATCGTGCACGACCCGCAACATCGTCCCGTGCAAGATGCCATGGTGATGCTCAAGGCCAAATCGTCGGAGTGGGCGAAGAGCGTCACGACCAACGCGACAGGCGAATTCCAGATCAATGCCGTTCCTCTTGGCGACTACTCAGTGAGCGTCGCCAGCCAGGGCTTCGCGCAGACCGCTCGCGCTGTTACAGTCACTTCCGGCTCCGTGCCGGTGGTGCACTTTCAATTGCAAGTGGCGTCGGCGAACGAAAAAGTCACCGTCTCGGCCGCGCCAGCCGTGGTCGCCACGGACAGCTTCACCCCTACTACTCTCGTAAGCCGGCTCGATATCGAGCGCACACCGGGAGCCGACCAGATCAACAGTATGGCCATGATTACCGACTACGTCCCCGGAACCTACGTCACGCACGACATGCTGCACATGCGCGGCGGGCACCAGACGACCTGGCTGCTCGACGGCATTCCGGTTATCAACACCGCCATCGCGCAAAATCTTGGCCCGCAGTTCGACCCCAAAGATATGGATTATGTCGAGGTTGACCGGGGCAGCTATGGAGCGGAGTTTGGCGATCGCACTTATGGCGTCTTCAACGTCGTGCCGCGCACCGGTTTTGAGCGCGACCGGCAAGCGGAACTGGTCATGACGGCCGGCAACTTCTATCAGACCGATGACGCGCTCAGCTTTGGCAGCCATACCGACCGCTTCGCGTATTACGCCAGCGTCAACGGCAATCGCAGTGATCTCGGCCTGCAGCCGCCCGTCCCGCAGGTGGTGCACGATGCTGAAAACGGCGTCGGCGGATTCGGCTCGTTTATCTTTAACGTCGATCCCTCGAACCAGCTTCGCCTGATGACCTCAGTTCGCCGCGATTATTATCAGATCCCTTACGATCCCGATCCCAACGACTTCGAAAACTCGAATCCGAGCGGCTATCCGAGCATAGGTCTTCGCGATGGGCAAACCGAGGTTGACACTGGTCTGCTCTTTACTTGGCTGCACACTTTCAACTCGCATCTTCTGACCACCGTTTCTCCGTTCTTCCACTACAACAGCGGAGACTACGCCAGTAATCCGAAAGACGATCCCGTGGCCACCACCGAAAATCGCGCCTCAAACTACGCCGGCGGCCAGGCCAGCTTCGCAGCTAATTACAAGAAAAATGATCTACAGGTCGGATTTCTTAGCTTCTACCAGCGCGACTCACAGCTCTTCGGAGCAACGTTCAATCCCACGGTTCAAGCACAGTGCATAACCCCGACCGACCCGACCGGGGTCTGCACGCCTTTCAGCGATTCCGAGCACCCCACCGCCAATCTCGAAACGTTTTATATCGATGACAAATTTAATCCCTTTTCCTGGCTGACTCTCTCTGCTGGCATGCGCCCCACGCGCTTTTCGGAAGGCAACTTCGCGGTGGATTCACTCGAAGCGCCCATCTCCGAGTCGGCCATCAGCCCCCGCTTTGGCGCTACGCTTACGATTCCCAAGATTGACTGGACGTTCCGCGCTTTCTACGGACACTACTATCAAGCGCCGCCCATCGAAACGGTCTCCGGCACGCTGGAAGCCCTGTGTCAGCCGTCGAACGGCTGCGGGTTTTTGCCGCTTCACGGCGAGCGCGACGAAGAACATCAGTTCGGAGTCACGATCCCCTATCGCGGGTGGGTGCTCGACGCCGACACCTTTAAAACTGACGTCGCCAATTTTCTCGACCACAACAACATCGGAGCTTCGAACATTTTCTTCCCGCTCACCGATACCAGAGCCTTGATTCGGGGATGGGAGCTCACATTGCGCTCTCCGCGAATCGCGCACCGCGGCCAGGTTCACCTCGCCTACTCGAACCAGATTGCCGAGGGTGGCGGCGTCATCACCGGCGGACTGAATAACGCCCAGGTGTGCCCACCCGGCATTTACCTCTGCCCGCTCGATCACGATCAACGCAACACACTCAACGTCGGCGGCGATGTCACACTCCCTTGGCGGTCTTATGCCTCGACCAACGTCTACTACGGCTCCGGATTCACGAACGGACAACAAGGTGTCCCGGGCTGGCCTTACCCAGGGCAGTATCTCCCCAGCCACACCAGCTTCGATCTTTCATTGGGCAAAGATTTCGGCGATCGCTTCAGCGCTTCGGTTAGCGCTCTTAACGTGGCTAATCGCCGCGTGATTTATGATGACAGCCTGACTTACGGCGGATTCCACTGGAACCTGCCGCGCCAGATCTACGTACAGGTTCGGTATCGGTTCCATTACTAACAATGAAACGATAGAAGCTGCCTCGCGTTGTAGAGTACAGTTCAGTTCTGATCATGGTTGCCGATACTGCTCATTCCGGCGCGTCTCCGTCAGCGCCAGATCGTCTGGATAACGATCATCCGAGTAACGATCGGCCGAATGACGCTCGCTTGCGTGACGAACGTCCGGCCGCGGCGCTTCCGCCGCTCGCCATCGCCATTCTGATCGCCCTCTGCGCCGCGAAAATACTGCTGCACGTTTTCACCAGCCTGCGGCACTACGGCTATTTCCGCGACGAACTCTATTACCTCGACATGGCTCGCCACCTTGACTGGGGATATGTCGATGCTGCCCCGCTCGTCGCGGTCTATGCCAAGATCGCGCTGCTGGTGGGCGGTTCACTGGCAGCGCTGCGCATCACTCCTGCGCTCGCGGGCGCCGCGCTCATCGCTCTCACCATGCTTATCGCCCGTGAACTCGGCGGAGGACGCTACGCGCAGTTCCTCGCCGGCCTATCCATTCTGCTCTGCCCATCTATTCTGGTGACGGACAGCCTGCTCACCATGAACGCCTTCGAACCGCTGTTCTGGATGGGCTGCATCTGGATCGTCGCTCGCATCCTGCGCACGGGAGACTCGCGCCTCTGGCTGTGGTTCGGCGTGCTCGCCGGGTTTGGTCTGGAGAATAAGCACTCCACATTATCTTTTGGATTCGCCGTCACTCTCGCGCTACTTCTGACGCACAATCGCCGCGAGTTCACACAAAAGTGGATCTGGATCGCCGGCGTCATCGCGGTCGCGATTTTTCTGCCTAACATCATCTGGCAAATCCGCCATCACTTCCCGACCATCGAAGACCTCGCCAACGTCCGCCGCGAACACAAGAATGTTGTTCTCCCGCCGCTCGCGTTCGTCAAAGAGCAGATCATCGACCTGCATCCGGTTCTGCTGCCGGTCTGGCTCTCGGGGCTGGTCTGGTTTCTCCGCGATCGTCGGTGGCGCGTGCTCGGCCTGACCTTTGTCATCTTCTTTGTCTTGATGGAGGTTGCGCACGGCAAGAACTACTACGTGTTTCCGATTTATCCCATGGTGTTCGCCGGCGGTGCCGTTGCGTTTGAGCAAGCCATTGACCGATGGCTAGCAGTTCGTGCTGCCTGGGTGCGAACGATCCCGCGCGCGGCCATCGTTGCCATCATCGTGCTCGCCGTGCTTCCCTTCATTCCGATGGCGACCTGGATGCTGCCGCCGGAGCGGCTTCTCGCCTATCAGAACGCTCTCGGATTCAAACCCGCGAAGGCTGAGGTTGCTCATGAATCGCTGTTGCCGCAACCCGTTGCCGACCAGTTCGGATGGCCCGAGTTGGTGAGTGAAGTCGCCGGGGTCTACAATTCGATGCCCCCGGATGAGCGCGTTCAGACTGGCATCTGGGCCGGCAACTACGGCGAAGCCGGCGCGATTAATTTGTTCGGTCCCGCCTACGGACTGCCCCGCGCCTACTCGCGTCATCAGAATCACTGGTATTGGGGCCCGCCGCCGCAGGTTTACAAGAACCTCATTGTGATCCAGTGGGGCCTCGACGACGTGCGCGACAACTGCACTTCCTATCAGGCCTTCGATCACTACCAGCGCTTTGGCATGGGCGAAGAAAATAGGCCTTTCTATCTCTGTCGCGGGGTAAAGTTCGATATCCAGAAAATCTGGTGGCACTCGCACCACTGGAACTGAGGTCACGCACGCTGATCCGCAAAGTGCATTCACCACGGAGCCACAGAGTCACGGAGAAAAACTTGCGACTGCAATAGCCAAAGTAGAAAGGTTTTCGCTCAACCGTTGTCTCCCTCCGTGTCTCCGTGCCCCCGTGGTGAGCGTCGCGCGCGACTTTCGATTGACCGATTTCGACAGCGCACGATAGACTAGTTGAGTTTGCCTGTACTTGCGGACCCGTTCTGGGGCCGCGCCGCGTTTCCGGTCAGAAGCCGCAGCGGAAAAACAGCAAGCATATTTATTTTGTGCCGGGCTACGCTCGGCGAGGCAGGTGAGGGCGCCCGCCTCTACGTGAGTTATCTTACGTGAGTTCTAGTTCTTAAGGAGAAACTATGTACGCGGTGATCCGCGCAGGTGGTAAGCAGTATCGTGTCGCTCCGGGAGATGTGATCCGGGTCGAAAAACAGGCTGACAAAGACGGACGCGTCGACTTCGGCGACGTGCTGGCGGTTTCGGCTGAGGCGGGCAACGTCGCGCCTCCGGGATCGCAGGCGTTCGTAACCGGCGAGGTCGTCGAGCAGGGACGCGGCAATAAGATCCTGGTCTTCCACTACAAACGCAAAAAGCAATACAAAAAGCTGCGTGGACATAGGCAGGACTACACCGCCGTCCGCATCACCGAGATCGGATTCGATGGGCAGTCGTTCAAAGCGCCCGAGCTTCCGAAGAAAGAAAAGAAGGTGAAGGCGGCGCACGAAGCCGGCGAGCACGAGGAAGTGAAAACTTCGAAGCGCCCAGGGAAGAAAGCCGTGAAGCGCGCGGCGCACGCGCACGCGAAGAAATCGGCACCGAAGAAGAAGACGGCGAGCAAGAAAAAGAAGTAAATACCGAGAACTGGCAACTGGCCCAGAAACTGGATAACGACTTATGGCGCATAAAAAAGGACAAGGCACTTCACGAAACGGGCGCGACTCGAACGCGCAGCGACTTGGCTTCAAAGCTTTCGGCGGGCAACTGGTGCCTGGCGGCACCATCATCGTCCGCCAGCGCGGCACGCGCGTGAAGCCCGGGTTGAACGTGGGACGCGGCAAGGACGACACGCTCTTCGCCAAGATCACCGGACGCATCAAGTTCGTCGACAAGGGATCGATGGGCAAGTTTGTGATGGTCGAGCCCGAAGCAATCGCAGCGGAGTAGTCGTCGGTAGCAACGCGATTCTGCCTTTGCTTTTGGCGGCGGCTTTGGGTGGCGCAGCGCTTCAGCGCTGCGATCACGGTTTTGTTTTGATAGCCCCTTTAGGGGCTGCGGCGGCCTCGGCTTCGAGTCGGGGCTTTTTCGTTGCGGCCTTTTTCATCCTCCATGTTTATCTATATCTATGTTTATCGATGAAGCCAAAATTCGGGTGAAAGCCGGCGACGGCGGCAACGGCTGCATGGCCTTTCGCCGGGAGAAGTTTGTCCCGCGCGGTGGTCCCTCCGGCGGCGACGGCGGACGCGGCGGCGACGTGGTGATGGAATCGAGCGAGCGTCACAACACGTTGGTCCATTTCCGCTTCAATCCCGAATACACCGCCGAGCGCGGCCGCCACGGCGAGGGCTCGAAAAAGACTGGTCGCGATGGCGAAGGGGTTGTCCTCAAAGTGCCGGTGGGCACAATCGTCTATGACGAAGACACGGGCGAACTCGTCCACGATTTTTCGCGTCCCGACGAGCGCGTCGTGATTGCGCGCGGCGGACGCGGTGGACGCGGCAACGCCCAGTTTGCCACTTCGACGCATCAGGCGCCGCGCGAGCACGAAGACGGCCGTCCCGGCGAAGATCGCCATTTTCGCCTAGAGTTGAAGCTGCTAGCCGACGTCGGCCTGGTGGGCTATCCGAATGTAGGCAAGTCGACGCTCATCTCGCGCATCTCGGCCGCTCGCCCAAAGATTGCCGATTATCCCTTCACCACCCTCGAACCGAATCTAGGCGTCGTGCTCGTCGGCGACAAAGGAAAAGAAGAGAGCTTCGTAGTCGCCGACATTCCCGGACTGATCGAAGGCGCACACACCGGCTCCGGCCTCGGCACCCAATTTCTACGCCACATCGAGCGCACGCGTTTGCTGGTGCACATGGTCGATGTCTCCGATGGCAGCGGCCGACCCGATGTGGTGAATGACGTTGAGGTAATCCGCGGCGAGCTGGCGAGTTTCGGTGCGGGCCTCGAAAAGAAGCCGACGCTAATGGTCGCATCGAAAATCGATGTGGCTAACCCCGAGAAGCTTAAGAAGCTAAAGCAGTGGACTACCCGTCGAAAGTTGAAGCTCTATCCGATTTCGGCAGTGACGGGCGAGGGAATTGACAAGCTCAAATACGCGATGGCTGAGGGCGTGGAGAAGGTGCGGAAGGCAGCCGCGCGTGCAGAAGGAAAGGAGGTCTCTCTCTACGGGTCTTAAATGGGCCAGCTCGCTGCAGGTTGCGGTTGCTAGCGTAATGGAGATTCTTCGCCGGTTATCCAGTTCGATCGGCGAATGGTGTTGGCTATAACGGCCATCGTGTGGCAAAAGTTTCACATCCTGAGTCGGGCGCAAGTTTTGGTCGTAGCCTCGGTGTGCGCGGCTGCTGTCGCGCTTGGGGTTGCGCTTGCTTCGATTCCCGCGGATGGGACTTCGTGGCATCGTTTCCTTGGCCCCTTTCGCCAACTTGATCCGTTCATAAACTTCGGTTCTGCCGTTGTAGCCGTCCTTCCCGTTTTTCTGGTGCACTACCATTTAGCCCGGCTGGGAGCATTGCTAGACCTTGTTGTTTTCAGTTTCGGCGTGCTTTTTGACTCATGTCTGCGCCGGCCTCGTGTTCGTATTCCGAGTGGTGGGTCCCGTGATCGTCCTGCAGGAGGCTACATATGCGGGCCTATGGCTGCTACTTAGTTTGCGGATCTTATGGGCACACGTAAGAGCGTCCAATTCCAGCACCATCCAGGACACGCAGCGATTGCTGCACCTAGTCCCTGATCCCCGAATTTCATAGTTGGTGGTATCCGCGATCACACTCAGACCGGATCTCTGCCGGGAATCCCGATCGTGCCGCGGTCCCCCGGTCGCCCCAACATGCTAGAATTTCAAGAGCTTTTGACCCTAAGCCATCCTGGACCCTGTTTTGATCGAGCTGGCACCTTCGATACTCGCGGCGGATTTCGCTCATCTGGCGGATCAGGTGGACCGGGCTACGGCTGGCGGTGCCAGCGTCATCCACGTCGACATCATGGATGGCCACTTTGTGCCCAACCTGACCGTCGGGCCTCCGGTTGTGAAATCGTTGCGGCGGGCAACTCAGCTACCGCTTGATTGCCATCTCATGATAGAAAACCCTGACCAGTACATTCCGGATTTTGCGGAATCGGGAGCCGACTGGATTTCGGTGCATCAGGAGGCCTGCCGCCACTTGAACCGGGCGCTGCACCTGATCAAGCAGCATGGTTGCCGCGCCGGAGTGGTGATCAATCCGGCGACTCCGGTGGGCACGCTCTGCGAAGTGCTCGATATCGTCGATTATGTGCTGGTGATGAGCGTGAACCCGGGATTTGGGGCGCAAAAGTTTATCCCCTCCACGCTGCATAAAATGAGAAAGCTCGCGGAAATTCGCGCTGAGAGAGGCTACTCTTACCGCATCGAAGTAGATGGAGGCGTCGCCCTGGAGACGGTTGCCGAAGTAGTCCACGCCGGGGCAGAGATTCTAGTAGCGGGCAATGCGGTATTCGGCAAGGGAGATCCCAAAGTAAACGCCGAGACGCTGCTGGAAGCGGCGCGGAGCGCAAGTTTGCAGCGAGTGTAAAGTCAGTTCCACCACGGAGACGCGGAGTCACGGAGAAAGGAATTTTTTGTACTTGCTTTCTCCGTGTCTCAGTGCCTCCGTGGTGAAAAAGCTTTTGAGGTGCTGAGGTGCTAATGATGCGTCGTAATTTTATCGTCCTACTACTCGCGTTTCTGCTGGCGCTAACCGTGGCCTGCACCAACAAGAAATCGCAGAATCCGCTGGCTAACGTTGGATCGAAGCAGCCCGACAAGGTGCTGTTTGACCGCTCCATGGATGCCATGAAGCACAATCGCTTTGACGTGGCGCGCATGACGCTCCAGACGCTCATCAACACCTATCCCGACTCAGAGTACATCGCGCGTGCCAAGCTGGCCGTGGCGGATTCGTGGTACGCCGAAGGCGGCACCACCGCAATGGCGCAGGCCGAAATCGAATACAAAGACTTCCGCACCTTTTTTCCCAATATGCCCGAGGCGGCCGAAGCACAGCTGAAGGTTGCGAACATTCACTACCAGGAGATGGAAAAGCCTGACCGTGACTTCACCCACGCCATGCGCGCTGAAGAAGAGTACCGTGCGCTGATTCAGGAATACCCCGACAGCAAGCTGGTGCCGCTGGCGCGACAGCGCTTGCGCGAAGTGCAGGAAGTTCTGGCCGAACGTGAGTTCGAGGTCGGCCGATTTTATTATCTGCGTCTGTCCTATCCGGCTGCGATCGCGCGGCTGAAAACGCTGGTCGAGCGCTATCCGCTCTACAGCGGAGCCGACGAGGCGTTGTTCCTAATCGGACAATCGTACGAACGCGAAATCGACATAGTCCGAAAGAACCCGCACTCGAATGAAGTGATCAAGACCCAGATGATCGACGAACTGACGAAAGAAGCTTCCGATGCCTATGACAGGATCATCACCCGCTATCCCGCGATGTACCGCGGCTTGGATGCAAAGGCCCGTCTGGAGGCGCTGCATCAGCCCGTCCCGCGGCCCACACGAGCGGCTCTCGATCAGAACAAAAGAGAAGAGGCAAGCCGCCAGGAATCAGGCACGCTTACGAACATGCTGAACGGCTTTGAGAAACATCCGGACGTGGCCAAGGCGGCGCGCGTAGGCGATCCGATTATGGTCGATCCGGACCCGGTCACGGCGGGAGACGTCGTGAGAAATTTGACCAAGGCGGGATTGGGACTGGGCGGCGACAATAAGCTCACCGTGCAAACAATCAATGGAAAGGTTCCAGCGAACGAGCCGACTCCGCGTTCCGATGCCGGGACAGCCTCCGTCGATCCATCGGTACCGGCGCCCGGGGACCAGCCTGCGCCCCAAGGCCCGGCAGCAGCCGAGCTAAAGCCGAATGCGGCTGATCCCAATGAATTGAAGCCCAATGTTGCTTCCGATCCGACTGCGCTGCCTCCGCTGCAACAAAACAACGAGCTCGACATGAGCAACGGCACGCCGAGCAGCGCTTCCGCCACGACCTCTACATCGTCTAAAAACACGGAAATGGCGGATATTTCTTCCAGCAAAAAGAAAAGGAAGAAAGGCTTGGCGAAGCTGAACCCGTTCTAGGCAGGTCAGAGGTTGGAGGTCAGATTGCAGAGGTTGGTACCGGTTTACTCGCCGCACAATCTGCCCCTTTACACCTCTGCAACCTGACCTCTGACCTGCCTCCCCAACAGGCTAGGAACGGTCGTAACCTGTTACCTTCACGGGAATCATTGACTTAGGTGGGGCGACAAGGTACTTTCGCGTTATCTCTCCTTATTTGTGGCGAAGGGTGACACTTGGCGCGGAAAATACTGCTTGCCGATGACAGTGTGACTGCCCAGAACATGGGGCGCAAGATCCTGGCCGATGCTGGGTATGACGTCGTCACGGTCAACAACGGGTCTGCCGCACTTAAGCGGATCACAGAAATCAAACCCGACCTCATCGTGCTGGATGTATATATGCCTGGCTACAGCGGGCTTGAAGTCTGCCAGCGAATAAAAGATGCCGCCGAAACGGAGCACATTCCGGTACTGCTGACGGTAGGGAAACTCGAACCTTTCAAACCCGAAGAGGCCCGCCGCGTCAGGGCTGATGGCCATATCGTAAAGCCCTTCGAGGCCAGCGAACTGCTCACCGCGATCACGCGGCTCGAGGATCGCATGGTGCCGCAACAATCCGACGGTCGCTTCGGTACTTCCGTGTCCGGCGTGGAGCGCTTCGGCGGCGAGGGTGGCGGTCGAAAAGCGGAGAGCACCGATGCCGACACCGGCTGGAAGAGCCGGCTGCGTTTTCCCTCCAAGAAAAAGAAGGAAGAACCCGAGCCAGAACCAGAGGATGTCGCGGCGGCAGCGCCCTTCCGTGAATTCCGCAAAGCTAAAGGTAAATCCGCTGCAGGCGCGCCCTTCGCCGTCAAGGCCCCACCACCGCCGGGACAGGAACCCGGCCTCGTTCCGGATATTCCGCGCGATATTACGCCAGCCGAACTAGACGCGCTGAGCGCGCTTGCCGCGAAACTCGATGGGCCGATCCCGACGGCCGAAAATATTGTGCCGCTCGCGGAAGCCACGCCGGCCGCTCAATCCGCGTCCGACCGAACCAACCCGAATGCTGCTCCAGTTGAAAGGGTCTCGCCGGAAACAGCGGAGGCTGAGGTCCCTAAGACCTACGCGGAAATTCTCGCGGCGGCGGCCGAAGCGAAAAAAGAAAAAGAAAACAACGCGGAAGTTGAAAGGCCGCTGCCCGCGGTTGAATCGGCCGCCGCACCCGTCGAAGCTCTGGCAGCTCTGATCGCAACTGCGGTGGAATCTGGAGTACCGGGCGAAGTTGAAATTCCAGTAAAGCGGGTAGAACTCGCCATCGAAGCCGTGGCAGTGGCTGAACCCGCTCCGATCTCGCCCGGGGCGCAGGACTCCGCGCTCGCGCCATCGCAAATTCAACCTTCTGAGACTCGACCCGCCGAACTCCCGGTCGCGGCGGTCACGGTTAACACCGCCTTCCTTTCGCAGGATCCCGCTCCCGTGGACAGGCACGGTGAGCCGATGTTCACTACGGCAGCGAATGCCATTGAACAGCTAGCGATTGCCTCCGCCAACGCCCAAGAAAAGGCTGAACCGAAAGCACTCGAAGCGGTGGCGCAAGAGAAGACTACGGCCGGCGCTCCCGAGGCAGCGGCTATCGCGAAGCCCGAAGAAAACAAATCCGAGCCATCGCGCGCGCAACATTCAAAAGCCGAAGAGCCGGACGCTCAAGAAAAAGCCCACGCTGAGCCAGCCAATGCTGAGCCACTGCCGGCCGCTGCCGCTCAAACGGAGAAGTCTCCCTCCGAACATTTAAAGCCCGAAGCTGTCCAACCGGCTCCTGTTGCCGCGTCTGCCCGCCAGTCAGCGGCGCTAGAAGAGTCGTCGCCGAGCGATGCCGAACTGGCCCAGGCCTTGCGCCTGCTGACGCCTGCGGGCGGAAACTCGGACTCAGCAGTCATTCCATCCCAAGGCACTCTGGTCGCAGCCGGTCAGTTGTTGGCCGAAGAAGCACTCCGCAATGCAGCATCCGGCCCCCACTGGATCGCTCAGTCGGTTGCTCTCAGCCCCGAAGAAGCCTCAATTTCTTTGGAAGCGGAAATGTTCCGCGCGTTTATGACCGTTTCGCCGTCGGCTGTCGCCTCCCTCGATCCGGCACGTATGGCTGGAGTGTCCGCAATCGAGGCGGCAGTTGAGAGCCGCCTGGCAGCGGCAGAGTTAGCCGGTGTGAAAGCTCCAGCAGACCGATACCTGGAGCAAGCTTCATCAGCACCCCTGCCAGAAGTTGCAGCCGCGGAAGCATCCGCCAAAGTTGCACAGACGACTTCGACCGAAGGCAGTTCGCAAACGGAAACGAGCGAACCAGAAAAGATCAAAGCGGAAGCGATTGATACCGCACCCGAGCCAGAAAAAACCGAAGTAGAGACCATAAAAGCAGAGACGAAAGAAACAGAGACAAAAGATTCCCCGGCAAGAATCGCCGAGGAATCGCCTGCGGCCTCCGCAGTTGCATCCAGTCAGTCTGCGATCGACTCGGCGGTGCAACCAGACGAGCAACCCGTTAGCAGCACGACCGCGCCAGCGATCGCAGCTGTCGCGGAAGAGATTCAGGATTCAAGTTCAGAAGTCGGGAGTGAGGAATCCATGGCGAGAGACATTAAATCGAAATCGGGCACATCAAACTGGCATCAAATCCGTACCGCAGTCGCTGGCGCTGCCCCTGGCACGAATCTGGTGGAGGCGGCGAAACAGGCCGAAAGCGCGTCTGAAGAGTCTCCCAAGGCTATGGCAGCTGCGGCCGCGGAAGGGTCGTCTGCTTCCGCACCTGACGCCGGCACAATCGCCAGCATCGTAGACAGTGTGATGGCCGATCTTCGCCCGAAGATCGTGGAAGAGATCGCAAAGAAGCTCGCGGGAAAATAAACAAACTCTTAGGCACGGAAACGCCATCCACCGCTTCTCATCGGCCGGCGTTCTTCCATCCGCGTTAGTTAGACCGAGAATTAGCCGAACTTCGTCACGGAATGATCAAAAAATCACTTAACCCGTTCAGAATCAGTTTAGGCAACCGCCGGGTCTACACTACCATTTGCGATTGAGCTGAAAACGCTCAGGTAGCTCGGGTTTTGGGGCTAGAACACCCGGACACGGCTCTAACTCTATACAATCTGGGTTGTGCGGCGGCACAACGAGGAGACAAAGACCGGGCAATTGCGCTATTGAGTCAGTCGGTGGATCATGGACTCGCTCGAAACGCCGACTTAGGAATTGAAACAGACACAGATTTCACTTCACTGCATGGCGATCCGCGCTTCATAGCCCTTGTCGCTCACGCCAAACGGGTCGCTGAGGCCAAGCAGAAAGCAGCACCCACACAAGCACCGCAATGACACTGAAGCCGGGTCTCCGTCCCCGGGCCTCCGTCGTAAGAGGCCTGCAGTTTGAGTATTGTGCCGATTCGCAGTTGCGGTCCTCAGTGCTTCCATTCCAAGTACGTCTCTAGCAACACCACCGCTGCGGAGAAGAGCAGAGCTTTTTCCTATTCGTAAGAGGCCTCGCAGTCAAGCGCAGATTCCATTTTCTAGGTCCAGAAATCCCTACAAAAATCTTTCCCGACCACCTTAGCTTTTTTCTTGTCTCCTCCTGTCAGTTTTCCCGCAGCTTTCCGCATGTAGGTATGGAGGTGGCTCAGAAGACGGCCATACGGGGTCCATCGGAGGCTCCGAGGGCCACGGAGATCACCCAAAACCGATTGCCCCCGCAGAAATGGAGAGAAGGCCATCATGAACAACCTAAAGATGAAACTCAGCTGGTTTTCGATATTGCTTGTCAACCTGTGCGCACTCACCGCGGCTTACGCTCAAATCACACCCAGCGGCGACAGCTACACCAACACCGCAGATCCGACCACGAACTACGGCGCCAAGACACTGCTCGACGTTGAGAGTGCCTTGCAGACTGCTTACATTCAGTTCAATCTGTCGTCGATTCCGGCAGGCTACACCAGTGCTGACATTACCAAGGCCACGTTGAAGCTCTATGTCAATACCGTGACCAAGGCGGGCAGCTTTAATGTGGACTACGTCAATGGCACATGGTCGGAGGGGACGATCGACGCCAACAACGCTCCCGCGCTCGGATCGACGATTGCCGCCAGTGTCCCGCTCACCACGGCGGATAAGAACCAGTACATCCTCATCGACATCACCACGGCGCTGCAGGCATGGCTCAACGGAACTGAGACCAATTACGGCATCGCGTTGGTCGGCAATAGTCCGTTGAACGCGAGCTTCGACAGTAAAGAAAGCACGACGACGAGTCACGCGGCCGAATTGGACATTGTGTTCGCCGGAGGCGGGGGTGGCGGAATCACGGGGATCACAACCGCCAGCGGCAGTGGCCTGATCGGTGGCGGCACCAGCGGCACGCTGAACCTTAGCCTGCTCACCACTTGCAGCTCGGGTCAGGTCCTGTCCTGGAGCGGATCGGCCTGGGCCTGCACCACGGTGAAAGGAACGGGCACGGTGACGAGCGTAGGCAGCGGACTCGGCCTTACCGGTGGCCCGATCACCACCAGGGGAACGCTGAGTATCGATACGACCGCAGTGCCTCTGTTGGCGTCATACAACAAGTTCACGATAGGGCAAGAGATCAACACTAGCGGCAACAGCGACGGGCTGGACGCGTTCGCCAGTGGAACCAATTACAACGGAGTTTACGGCCTTTCATCTGCGACCTCCGGTACATCGGCTGGAGTGCTTGGTATTTCAACTAGTATTACTGGCTACGGTGTCTACGGTGCCAGCGGGGCCACAGGCGGCACGGGCGTGTACGGCACGAGTTCTGGCGGCTTCGCGGTTTATGGCAATGCCAGCGGCGTCGCATCAATTGGAGTGTACGGGTCCGGTTATAACGAGGGCGTCTACGGGACTAGCGCAACCGGCTTCGGCCTCGACGGATTCGGAATAACAGGTGTAGCCGGAGAATCGTACGTGTGCTGCAGCGGTTTCGGCGGCGCTTTCTACGGTTTTAACGCCGAGTTCGGTTCGGGCCAAAACGGTACGACTGGGGTCTTTGCCGAAGGGGGCTTCGGTGACCCGTATAACGTTACCGGCGGAGGTGCAGGAGTGTATGCCCTCGGCGGCAACGGAACGAACAGTGACGGCCAGGGCGGCTTCTTCGAGGGGGCGGACAGCTCTGCCTACGGCGATGGAATAGATGCGGTCGCGGGCAGCGGTTACGCCGGATTCTTTAACGGCAACGTCGACGTCGCCGGCGCAATCACTGCCACCACAAAGGATTTCAGGATCGATCATCCGCTCGACCCCGCCAACAAGTACCTGGTGCACGCCTCGGTCGAGTCCTCCGAGATGATGAACATCTACACCGGCAACGTCACCACCGACGCTCAGGGTGGGGCGACGGTGCAGCTTCCGGAGTGGTTCCAGACGCTCAACACCGATTTCCGGTACCAGTTGACGGTGATCGGGCAGTTCGCGCAGGCCATCGTCGCTCATAAGATCGAGAACAATCAGTTCGCTATCAGGACCAACGCTTCCAACGTGGAAGTGTCATGGCAGGTCACGGGCGTGCGCCAGGATGCCTATGCCAAGGCGCATCCGCTGGTGGTCGAAGAAGAGAAGGATGCGCGGCTGAAGGGCTTCTACATTCATCCCGATCTTTATGGTGCGCCTCAGGAAAAGCAAATCGAGTGGGCGCGCCATCCGGAAATGATGAAACAAATGAACGCAAAACGAGAGGCACATCCAGCCAGGCCGTCGAGCCCGCGTACGCCAGTTCCACCCTTAAGAGCGACTCCAGCGGTTGGAGCAGGCAAGTAAGCACCTGACACAGTGTGCTGGTGTCGTTCTTTCCATGGCAAGGAGGCAGCCGAACACTTTTCCAAACGAGCACGGGGAAAAAGAAATAGAACCGGTTAGAGAGTTGCGACCCGCGGTTTCCAAGGGTCCCGGCTCTTCGAATTGACAACCACAATGCAGTATTCGATCACACGAACTCAAAACTGAATTCTCTAGGAGAAGGTTATGTCATACATGCTGGATGTTCTGAGAACTTACTGGAACGGTTCGCGCAGACTTGCGGTTGTTTGCTCTCTGCTGCTTGCGCTCGCCGCCGCTTCGGTTCAAGGTCAGACCTACAACGACCTTTACGACTTCAATTGTGCTATTGGAACCTGCTTCCCTTACAACTTTGGTTATCTTACCCAGGGACTGAAAGGCAATCTTTTCGGTACCAGCACTCAAACCAACACATTTCTCCTGGGAGGGGTTTTTGAGATTTCAAGGACAGGCGGACTCGTCGCGAATTTTTATGATTTCGACGGTTTGAGCGACGGTGGGTTTCCGAATGGAGGTGTGACTCTCGCCTCCGATGGCAACTTTTATGGCACAAGCGCGGCCGATGGGGCTTTTGGCTTCGGCACCCTCTACCAGGTTACTCCCGCGCAGACACAAAACGTTAAGCATGCATTCACCAGTACCGAAGGCGCTCCTCTGGTTGCGCCCGTTGAGGTTAACAACGGGACCACTGACGCCCTGTACGGTGTGACCAATAACGGAACAACTTACCAGCTAACCCTCCCGAAGGGAACCTACAAGAATTTCCCCAAGAAAGCTCCTGGCACAGCCTTTGGACCATTGATCCAGGCTCCGGACGGCAATTTGTACGGCGTCACTCAAACCGGTGGAACAAATAATCTGGGTACTGTTTTCCAGATGACCGCGGCGGGAGTAATCAAGGTTATCCACAGTTTTAGCGGCAGCGATGGGTCTTCTCCAAACGGTCCTCTCACCTGGAATCTCAGCGAAATCACATGGGATAAAAACCTGTACGGTACCACGGCTACCGGTGGCGCCAACGGCAGCGGCGAGATTTTTCAGGTCTCAACAACGGGGGCGTTTAATGTGCTGCACAATTTCGACGGTTATGTCGGCGGGCTCACTTGCAACAACGATGGCGGTAGCCCAGTCGCTGGACTGACATTCGACTCAAATGGTCTGTTCTATGGCGTGACGAGCGTTGGAGGAGCGAAATGCATTGGAACGGTCTTCGATACCAATACCACCGGAGGCTTCAAGAAGATATTTGATTTCGACGAAAGTGGTGCGACGCCTTACTACGGTGACCTCGCCTACACAACTCTCATGAAAGGTACGGATGGGTGCTTTTACGGATTGACCTCCTCGGGAGGGAAACCGAACGGTCAGACCAACCCGATGGGAAATGCCTATAGCCTTTGTCCCGAAAACACAATCCACATTGTCAGAGTCGAAGGCCCCGTCTTTGTCGCTCCGGGTGTGGCAGTCGAGATCCTGGGGGACAACCTGACGGAAGCCTTCCAAGTCGCCTTCAACGGAGAGTCAGCTCAATTTTCGCCGCAGGCCGATACATTTCTGACCGCCCAGGTGCCGACCGATGCCGTCGATGGATTCGTCACCGTGACCCTTGAGAGCGGTCTGCAGATGCAAACCGACTCCCCGATTCACATTCTCCCCACCATCACAAACCTCGATCCTTCATCAGGCCCTGTGGGAACACAGGTCGGCGTCGTCGGTGGCGGCTTCGTAGGAGCAAAGAAGGTGACCTTCGGCGGAGTCAAGGCGAGTTTCACGGTGGTGACCCCGACTTTAATCCAGGCAACGGTGCCAAGTGGCGCCAAGACCGGCAAGGTCGCGGTCAAAACACCGAACGGCACTGCCCAGAGTAAACAGACATTCACCGTCAACTGAACGGAACCGGGGGCGCTCAGTCGCGCCCCCGAACATCGGCACAAAGGAGAATAGGTATGAGGAAAACGACAAATGTACTTTCCATAGCATTATTTTTGGCTCTCGCCGGGCTTGGCTTTGCCCAAACCCATTCGGTCCCAGACCATCTCGGGATGATTTCACGCCCCGCGCACGCTGACCCCATGGTCTTAACCGCCAAAGAAACGCTGAGAGCGACTTATTCCGATTCAGGCTCTACAGGCGGGTTCAATTCCAGTTGCAGCTTTGCCGGTTGCATTTCCCCTCCGTCGACGATTTACAGCAATAACATCACCTGTCCCGTTCTAGTTGGCAAGACCTGCACCTACGATATCCAGATCGCGGGACAAGTAATGTCGGGCGGGAATAGCGACGCTGTCGGCGAGAACGGACTCTATCAATTCCTCATCGACGGCGCGCCCCCGACGGGCGGCGGAACAGATATCAATGGCAATTACTCGTGGCAATACGCTGGACCCGAGTTCGAGTTCGGAACTTCTTACAACGTGCACTCCAAGGTGACTAACGACGTCGCCAATCAGGCGCATACCATTAGCGTCAGCGTTCTGTGTGAAGAGGTTAATGGTGATCTCAACGGTTGCTGGGCCTTCTCGGGCTTCCAGACGATGGTCGTGCGAGTGTGGACCCCCTAATTATTAGACGGAACCGGATAGCGGAGTGCATCGTCGAATCCCCAACATTGAGCGTGTCGGAACAGATGAGGAGAGAGTCTATGTCACGGCCAAAAATTGCTGATATCGAGATAAAGAATGAAAGAGGCTTACGTTGGTTTGTACTCGCCGGGGTTTTGTTCTTAACCTCGGTCGTTCCACTGCGAGCTCAAAGCTATAACGACCTTTGGGACTTCAGCTGCCCCACCAACAACCTGTGTAACCCGGTCAATTTTGGCCAGTTCGTCCAAGGCCGGGACGGCACTCTCTACGGAACCGTTTTGAACGGTGGCGAACAGAACCTGGGACCGGGCGGGCTGTTCAATTTGAACCAATTCGTCAACTCATTCCACGGATCCAATTACAGCGTGAGCGGTTTTAGCGCCGGTTTGACGTTGGCGAGTGATGGTTACTTTTATGGGACCACTCTATCAGGCGGGACATTCGGCTACGGAACAGTCTTTCGCGCCGACACATCTCTAAATCTCACGATCTTGCACAGCTTCAACGGAACTGACGGCGTGACGCCGCTGACTCCTCCCGTCCAGGGCCCGGACGGGAATCTTTATGGTGTCACCAGCTCGGGGACGACTTACCGCATCACGCTTCCGGCGGGAACATTTAAGCAGCTGACCAAGAACATACCCAACAACTACCCCACGACCCAGTACGCCACCCTGGCACCGCTCTACCTGGCATCCGATGGAAATTTGTACGGCATCTCGGCCGCCGGCGGAAAGTCGGGGAACGGCACAGTCTTCCAGATGACCACTACTGGCGCGATTAGTGTCGTCTACAACTTCACCGGCGGCACCGACGGTGCCACGCCTTATGGTCCCTTGACTCAGGGTGGCGGCGCCGACACCAACCTGTATGGCACTACTTCCGGCGGCGGCAGCAATGGCTGCGGCGCCATCTTCAAGCTGACGCTGAAGGGAGCCTTCACGCCACTGTACAGCTTCGATGCCTGCAGCAGCGGCTTCAACGATGACGGGGCGGCCCCCTATCCCGGACTCCTGGCGGTCAACGGGCAACTTTACGGGGCGAACACGGATGGCGGGGCCAATGGCGAAGGTACCATCTATCAGGTCACCACGACTGGCACTTTCACCAAGCTGTTCGACCTCGGCAGCGCCGTGGCAGATGGAACGTATCCTTACGCAACTCTGATGCTGGGCACCGACGGAACAATCTACGGAACCACGTTTAATGGCGGTGCTGGAAACGGTGGGGTTTTATTCAGCGTCGTCCTTCCCACCCCGGTCCTAATTCTCAGGGTGGAAGGCCCGATCTTTGTTCGTCCGGGTGTTCCGGTCCAATTCCTGGGCATTCACTTGACGCAGGCCTTCGAAGTCACCTTCGCCAGGGAGCAAGCCGAATTTTCGCCTCAGGCCGACACCTTTATGACCGTGCAGGTGCCGAGCGATGCCGTCGACGGCGTGGTTGCGGTCACGCTCGACACGGGCCTGCAATATCAAACGCAATCGGCCATCCACGTTCTCCCAATCATCACCGACCTCGATCCTATTTCCGGAGCGCCGGGGACACAGGTCGTCATCACCGGAGGCGGTTTTGCGGGAGCGAAGAAAGTGAGTTTCGGCGGAGTGAAAGCGACCACCTTCAGTGTTCAGGATCCGATGCACATCTTGACGACCGTTCCGGCGGCCGCAAAGACCGGCAAGGTCACGGTTACGACGCCGAACGGCACCGTGAAGAGCAAACAAACGTTCACCGTGAATTAAGGCCAAGGAGAAAACAGAATGAATACAAAGGTTACGCTCGTAGCATGCATTGAAAACTCGAACGGCTTGCAGGGCTTTCTCCTAAGCAAAGGGACCTATACCACGTTCGCATTTCCCGGTGCCACGAGTACGGCTTTGACGGAGATCAATAACAAAGGTTGAATTTTGGGAGAGTACTACGACGTCGCGGGTTTCGTGCACGGCTTTATCGCATAACCCGTTCAGAATCAGTTTAGGCAACCGCCGGGTCTACACTACATTTGAGATTGAGCTGAAAACGCCCAGGTAGCTCCAGGCCGAGTTGATGTAGCAAGGATTTCTGTTCAGTCGTAGGTTCGGTGATCCGACGTAGGCGAATCTCGCGTCAGAATTCCGTACCACGGGATCTCGAAATAATCGAACTGGCTCCGCGCTTGTAATTTGAATTTCTGACCTGCCGTAAGAGGTGGTAGCTGTTCGGTCGTTTCTACCGCCTGGAAGTTGGGCAAGGCATAAAAGAGCCGGTCGTTGGATCCTACCGTTTGTTGATTACCATCCTGTTGGGAAGGGATGCGCGAGTCACTGAAAACTCTTAGCCTCACTCGTTTCCCCGCGCAACGCTTCTATCCGTATTTGTGCTAAACGATAGGTCGAATCCGGGATCTCGACCGCCTCTCTTGGTTTGGTCACTCGGGCGTAGTCGGCAAGCGCTGCATCGCGCTCTCCGTATTGTTCTGCAATCCGACCGAATGCGTACCAGTAATCGGCATTCGGCTCGTCGAGACCCGTCGCGTCCATACTCTGAACGAGAACCTCGCGCGCCTCTTTCGTCTTTCCAACCTCGGCATAAATACAACCCAATGTGTGCAATATGCCCGGTCTCTTTCTACTCAAGTCGCCGGCTCTAAGGGCGTCGTCGATGTCACTGGATTCGACTTTGCCTGTAAAAAGCGAGACCCATGCGGTGAGGTTCAGATCCTCGACTTCCGCCTTACCTCCATTGACAATATTCTGGGCGACAGCATGCGCCTTAATATAGTCTCCGCGGGAGGTTGCGTTCATGATAAGGGTGCGCATGGCAACTGCTTCGCCGGGGAAGCGCTTCAGCCGCTCCGTAGCCAGTCTGTCGGCTTCTTCCAGTCGGCCCAACGCTCGCAGGTTGAATGCTTGGCTTACAAATGCCGATTCCGAGTCTGGGTATAGCCTTGCCAAATCTCGCGAAACGCTGAGGGCTCTGTCGTGATCATCTAGACTGTTATAGCCATTGAGCAAAGCCAGCAAGACATTCACCCTTTCCGCGTCGCTGTGAGCAGACTCTCTGGCTGGCTCTAGTATTGCGAGACCCCGCGCGGCTGTTTCCTTGAACGTGGTCAAAATCGACGCAGCAGCCAGCTTAATCGCGATCGCATCTGCGTCTTTTCCTTTCGTCCAAAACCGTGAAAAGACAAAACCAGAGAGCGGATCATCGCCGACAGCTAGATGCTCATCTTCGCGCACCCAGTCGAGAAGAGTGCGAGCTCCGGAGAGATTATTAGCAGCTACCCGGTCCAGAACTTCCATACCAATCCCCGCAATCCCCGCGTAGTATCCGGACCTGGCGAGCAGCCGGTATTTACCGTCTTCTTTCACGACATACGTAGAGTTTTGCTCCGGACTTGATGTCCAGAGAGTGATCTTGTAGCCGGATTCGTCATCTCCTCGAGACTTTGGCAGCGCGGTGGCGAGAGCGACATCGCTCACGGCGTCAGCAACTAAACCCCGTCGTGCTAAGTCGCTCCTCATAGCCCTATGGGCTTCGACACCCTTCTCAAACGTATCCGGACTAGCCAAACCGATTTTGCCGTTGCGGCTGGTGATTGAACGCAACTGATCGAGCGTCCCACCAGGGCCGTACCACAACAACTGGAAGTAACGCATAGCCACACCCACCGGATCTTCAGGAAGAACTATCTGCTCGAAGGGCTCGGCTTTGCGATATGTAGCCGCCAAGGCTACGGAGTCAGACGCAGTTGCACCCGATGCGCCTGCCTCCACAAGATCCGCGGCCAAGTCATATCTGCGGAGATGCGCTAGCATTACGCCAGCTGCCTTTGCGTTCTCCTTGAATTGTTCTTCCCCAGCACTTCGCTTCCTGGCTTCAACGAAGGCGGCTTCCGACCCGTTGAGGGCTGCCTCGCAGGCAACGATTAAGGCAGTTGGCTGCGGGTTCAAGGTCTGGGCGTTCTTCTGAGCATCGGCAAATTCGCTATCATAGAATAAGGCGAAGGCAACGCCACTCTGCTGGCCGAGTTCCGCGAGTTGTTCGGACGTGAGCTTGCGGTATTCGGCTACGGCTTCTTTCAGCTTAGCTCCGGGTCCATAGCGTACACCCCAACCGTTGTACTCGAGGAGAAAGGCTAGGTTTCCAACCGTCGCCTTATCGTCGGGATCGAGTTTTTCGGCAGCCCGAAACGCAGCTTCGGCTCCGGCATAGTCGCTGCCGGGACGAAACTTACGTCCGACCACATCGAATTCAAGAATGTTGGCAAGCGTCTTCTCAGCCAAAGCAGAAGTCGGGTCTAGCTTGACCGCAGCCTGCGCCTGGGCACGGGCTGCCTCACCCAGCCCAGCGGCCAGAAGGAGTTGGGCAATCTGCAGATGGTGAATCCCCTCTTTGGGATGGAGCGCAATCAAGTCGCGATAGGCCTGCAGCGCCTCGCGAACCTTGCCTTGGTTAAGCAGCGTCTGGCCGATGGGCTCAAAATAAATAAGAATGGGTTCGCCGGATGTGAACTGCACGACGCTGTTGCGTAGCGCGGAGGCTTCCGAGACGGTCATGCGCCTCTTGACGGTGTCGAATCGCAGGGTGGCGTGCACCACCCCATCTTCATCAGAGGCAAACTCCTCGACGAGAGTGCAAGGGCCAAGAGAGTGTTGCGCGTTCCTTGGAAGAGGTTTAGGCCTGAAACCTGCCGGGGGCATGATGGAATAGTGCCACTCGGTAACAAACGCTTCCGGCAACTGGTAATCAGCCGTGCGTTTCTTCTTCAGTTGTTGTTCGTTGTCTCTATCACCTTTGCCATCGTCTTCTTTTTCAGGCCGCCGAAGATCGTAAGGAAGACGGCTGAATAGGCCGTCGAAACGGATGGCGGCCACGGCACTGTCGAGATCCGTATTTCCGCGTTTGGCGCGATCGCTCTCTAAAATCAGTTCGAACTGTTTCGAGAGGTCGCTTGGATCGGAGCGGTCTATCCGGTCAAGCTTCTCAGCCAAGTATTGCGATTTGACGTAGTTGGTCAGTTCAGCCTTGGCAGCCTTGTTTTGTTTGTCAGCATAAGACCGACGGTAGGAAGACTCGCTGCTTCCGTGAGGTTGCGACGTTTCGATTATTTTGGCCGGGCCATTTTCGGCTAGATAAATCTCCCGTCTCTCGATCAGCGCGTTTTCGACTGAGGATGTTGTCGGAGTGCGTATTAATCCACTGCTGTCCGGACGCGCGATGAGAGTCAAACGATCTTGATCGGCGGCGGTAATCTCTCCCAATCTGGCATATTCGTCAGTGGTATCGATCCAGAGATCTGGTTCACCTGGAACATAGACAATGGCGTGATCAAACATGCCCATGCCGGGAAGGTCGGGGGCGACATCTTCCCGACTTCCAGCGTTGAGCAGAGCGACATATGAAGGAATATTTGCGACGCGCAACATCGCTACCAGCAAAGACGCTTTATCTTTGCAGTCGCCATACTTACGGGTAAGGGTTTCGGTGGGGGACCGTGGCATAACCGTTGCATCGTCGAACTCGATGCCGGTGTAACGGACCTCCCGGTCCAGATATTGAAGGATCGATGCTGCCTTGTCGTCCCGCGAACTCCGTCCCTTGATCAGTTTGCCGACAAGCGCCTTGAGATCGTCAGTGACTGGTTGTTGGTCGATGATCTTCGCATATTGTTCGGCTTCTTGCTGCCAAGAATTACCGGTGGAAAAAGTTACGGTGGGATATGCTGGCAAATTGTTGGGGAGTTCGGGTTCTGGGTCGGTGAGCAGATCCATCGGACCCTGGTCGAATGTGAGACGCAACCTTCCGTCGGCCTCACTGCGCTCGGTCTTTAACTCAGGGAGTAGCTGAATACTGTAGCGAAGCGAAAGCGCTGAGGGAGCGTCCAGTACGAGACGAGTATGTTGCACCGGTACTGAAGCTCCGAAATAAAAACGTTCAACGGTGCCTGCTCCGAAAAATGGGGCGGTGTCCTTGGAAGTTGTCTCTTCTTCGACGAGCGATCCTGGCGCGATGGCAGGCAGCGGCGCTCTTATCACCCGCCGATTGCTGAAAACGTGAGTCTCGGCTTCTTTGGCTGGGGCGTCGGTAACCGTGCTGCCGTCGAGTGTATGGACAGCTTTGTCCGAAGTAATGACCCGCGCTCGGAAGATAGGCCGCTCTTCATGCCACGGCTCCCAAGTCAAAGCGATGCCATCCCATCCGTCCACTCCTTTCTGAGTCAGAACTCTGTATAGCGTATACCTCGAACGAACGACTTTACCCTCTGCATCGAAAACAAGAGTCTCCTGGTAGTCGAGGATGATCGCATCGGCTCCAGGCGAAGCCTGCACTTGCGACGCACGCTGATACAACGCTGCCGCATCCCCAAAACGAGCTTCTTCCGGTTTCTGGCCGCAGGCTGTGGGGATTGACACAAGCAATGGGCAAAGTAACAGCACCTGCGCCATAAGCCTCGCCGCTAGCCGCTTACATGGCCAAGACAAAATAACACACCTCATATGATTCACAAATGTTGATAGAACGTATCCGACGACTCTAGAGAATACCAATGACTCCCACTCTTATGTCAGGGACAAAACCTAGTGAGAAACTCGAAGGCGGCAATTTGAGGAACGATGGTCACCTTCGGGAAGTGGGCTTTTGAGGGAGTCATGATCGCGCAGCTGGGGGATGGATTGCCGGTTTTTTGGACGCGTTCGCGCTCTATGCTAGACCGCCGCCGGGTCGAAGCTTCTCATCGTTCGCACCGATCTCGCTCTCGCACGCGCGAAAATACCACTCGTGGGGACGCGAGAACGCGATTCGCGCGCCGCGCACGCACGAGAGCGCCCGTTTGCACTCCGCGAAAACGAGCCCGCGCGCGCCCCAGCCCCGCTAGCCCGCGCGCCCCACGGCCCAAACCGGGGAGGGGGTCGACAATTTTTCCCGAAGTGTACTACCCCCAGCGGCGTTTGACGGGTTAGTATGTATGTGATGCGTACGTGTACACACCCCATCCGCATCCCATCCGCCCCGTGTACATGTACACACCCCGTTTTGCGCATGTGTGTACACACATGTTCGCCGCTGTTTATGCCATGCTTGAACGCTATGGCACCCGTCC
>DATBYM010000047.1:0-2266 GCA_036513715.1 Terriglobales bacterium | reverse complement strand
CGTGTCTTCGACGGACGAAAGATTGCCATATCCCGCATTGTTAATGACCACATCCAGCGAGCCAAATACATCGACCGCCGCCATTACCGCGTTTGCTGCTGCTGCTTCGTCGGTCACATCCATTGCGAAGAGCTTGACCTGATCTCCATATCGTTCCGAGAGATCAGCCAACGACTTAATGTCCCGAGCTGTCGCCAGCACTTTATTGCCCGCAGCGAGGCCCGCTTCAACAATTGCACGACCCAGACCGCGAGAGCTGCCGGTGACTAACCATATCTGCGCCATTCATCCTCCTCTATCAAGCCACCCCCCCGGATATTCTGGAGAAGCTTCTCAAACTCAGGATTGGATGCGCAATGGGTATACGAAAGGACTTGTTAGTTACGGAGGAAATCGCAGAATCTTCAGACTCAGGGGCGAGGCGGCGCACGGCCATATCCACGATATGGGAGACTAATTTTATCCGATTTTCTTCGACGCCCGAGCGACCAACTCGTCCAATCTCGAAAGCAAAAGCTTGAGGATCGGAGACTGGTTCGACTTTCTGTAGCCGAGGACCAGATCGACAGTTGGCGCATCTCCCTTCAGAGGGCGGCTCGTTACAGACGTAGGAAGAAAATTCTGTGCGTAAGCAGGTAACAGCCCTACTCCGCGGGTCGACATTATCAAGGAAATTCCCATGGTGACGTGGTCCGTCTCGTGAGCTGGCGTGATATTGATTCCCGATCGCTTCAGGTAATTGTCGATGACCGCACGTAGTACGGGAGCTGTATGAGACACAATCACGAATGTCTCGCCTGCCAGATCCTTCGGACTGATCGCTTTAAGCGCGGCGAGACGGTGGTCACTAGGCAAGATCACCACCAAAGGCTCCTTCACGAGAAGACGGAACGCCAGGTCTGGCATCGCTCGTTCCTTTCGAAGAAAAGCGGCATCGATTTTTCCTTTCGAGAGGCCCTCAGCAAGTAGAGGGGAATATTGACTCGATATCATTACGTCAATGTTCGGCAGCTCGTCGCGCAGGATACGCAAGGCTTCGGGCATCCACGTCAATTCGTGTCCGGTCAGAAAGCCCATCGAGAAGCAGGGCTTGGCGGGATGAACGGCCCGGCGTGCAGCTTCGGCCGCCGCGTCAACCTGCAACAGAACTCCGCGCGCGTGATCGAGAAAGGCTCGACCCGCCGGTGTCAACTCGACGCCACGAGCTGTGCGCGTCATGAGTTGGGCGCCAATTTCTTCCTCAAGGTCTCGGAGCTGGCGACTGAGCGAAGGCTGCGAGGTGTGCAATTTAGTCTTTGCCGCCAACGTCAGACTCTCAGTTTCGGCGACCGCAACGAAATAACGCAGGTGTCGTAATTCCATTTCCAACCCCCATGCTTGTGAAGCATTGCCACCAAGCCTAACAAAGTATGCTTCAAGTGCGCTACTACTGGCTACTTGCGTAATCCAATGTAGTGATTGGGATGGTTTGGGCGAGCAATAAGATTTGGCTCATGCCTGATGGGCATATGTCTAATTCAAGGAGATGGACAATGTCAAAGAAATTGGAAGGAAAGATTGCACTCATCACGGGCGGCTCGCGCGGCATTGGTGCGGCAATTGCTAAGCGTCTGGCTGCGGACGGAGCGAAGGTAGCCATTACATACACGAAGGGTGCCGACGCGGCCGCGTCGGTCGTCAAAGCGATTGAACGCGCAGGCGGAAAAGCGATCGCGATTCAGGCGGACGCCGCCGATGCCGACGCTGGCAAAGCCGCGGTCGAAAAAACCGTCTCGACCTTCGGCCGGCTCGACGTCCTTGTGAACAATGCCGGCACGGCCATTCCGAAAGCGTTCGTGGAGACCACGCTGGAAGAGATGGATCGCGTGCTCGACATCAACGTCCGCGGCGTATTCGTAGCGACGCAGGCGGCGCTGAAGCACATGAATGAGGGTGGTCGCATCATCATGATCGGTTCGGCAGTGGGCGAGCGTGCCGTTGCGCCCGGGCTTGTGCCCTACGCGGCCACGAAGGGAGCCGTCAAGATGTTCACTCAGGCGCTTTCCAGAGAGCTGGGGAGCCGGGGCATCACGGTCAACAACGTCCAGCCGGGCCCGATCGACACGGATTTAAATCCCGCCTCGGCTGATTGGGCGGTGCCGCAGAAGGCCGCCACAGCGCTCGATCGTTACGGGCGTGTGGATGAGATCGCCGCGATGGTGGCGTTTGTCGCCGGTCCGGAGTCCTCGTACATTACCGGGGCGAATCTTACCGTGGATGGCGGAAT
>DATBYM010000046.1:0-4603 GCA_036513715.1 Terriglobales bacterium | reverse complement strand
AAACCCCAACCCATCGGGCCCCATGACGGAGTTTCAGTCAGATACAACCACGTCAGTCGACAAAGCCTGCTCTTCATGTAGTCCGGCGCCCGGACGTAAGCCTTTGCCAGGACGTCTTTTTGGGCTTGGCTTGCCGGCTTGGCGCAGGTCGGCGACCGGTAACGAGGGGCGAAACCGGAGTCGCCTGGATAAAAAGCGGTGTAGCAGGCTTTTTCCGCAAATCTCGTTCCGTCAGGATCACTGACACATGTCCCCCGGAAATGAGTTTCGGGCGGGGTGGTTGGATGCGGGAAGGATGGCGTCGCGGCCTTTGCGGAATAAAGTATCGTAAGAAAAACCAATGGGATCAACGCGGTCGCCCTCATATCCACGCCTCCATGTATAGCCGGCAAGATGCTCCAACTTCTCGGATTTGCCAGGCAGGGAGAGAGCGCTTCAGTCCGCTAACGCTCTAATTCCCGGCAACTGCCAGATCGTCCGCTTGGATGCCCGTGCCAAAATCGATGCTTCAAAACCGTATTCAACAACCAAGCCGAGTGCGAAGACAAGCCTAATCTCCTTCAGTCGCGACCGCGCCGACGAAGTGGCTTTTTGTCTCAGGGCCGGAGCTTGCGGCTGGGCGGATAGCGAATGTCAAATCCACTCCACTAACCGCCTCCTGAAAATCCCTCTCAGGAAGTATATGTCCCATGGATGACAAGAATAATGGTCTCACCAGTCTAAGATGGGTCAGATCGGCCTACCTCGTTCCACGAATAGGCGCTGAGTGGCAACTGTGCTAGATTTTGGGTTTTTGGGTTCATAAGGTGCTGGATGGCGTGCCCAAACTGCGGTGCGGATTTTTCAGAGTCCGCAAGGTTCTGTAGCCAGTGTGGCTCGGCATTGGCACTCAGTTGTCCGTCATGTGGTAACAGCGAAGCACCTGGCTCGAAGTTTTGTACCAAGTGCGGCACAGGCCTCCATCATGTGACGAGCGGTAATACGGCAAGCCCTGATCTTGCTCCAGCCGTATCACGCGCGACGTTTGCCGAACGTTGCCACTTGACGGTGATGTTCTGTGATCTCGTCGGCTCAACGGCGCTCTCGGTGCACCTTGATGTCGAAGATTTTCATGAGTTGATCGGCACTTACCAGAAGGCCGTTGCCGAGATCGTGGCGCGATTCGGCGGATTTGTTTCTCGCCGTGTCGGCGATGGCGTCCTTGTTTACTTCGGTTACCCCAACGCGAATGAAGATGACCCGGAACAGGCCGTGCGAGCAAGCTTGGCTGTCGTCGAGGGGATCGGGCTGCTGCAAAGCCGGGAAAGACTTCAGGTGCGGGTTGGCATTGCCACCGGACTGATGATCGTCGGTGATCTTATCCGGTCGGGGACTGCCAATGATACGGAGGTTTTAGGCGAGGGCCCCAATCTCGCTTCCCGACTTCAGGCGATGGCTGGGCCGAACTCGATCGTGATCGACGATGGCACACGACGGTTGATCGGATCCGTTTTCGGACTGGAGGACCTTGGGCTCAAAGACTTGAAAGGATTTTCCGAGCCTCAACGTGCCTGGCGCGTGCTGGGCGAGAATCGGTTCAGGAGCCGTTTCGAGGCGCTGCGTTCGGCCGCGACGCCCATCGTCGACCGTGAGGAAGAGCTTGAGCTTTTACTTCGGAGATGGACGCAGGCAAAAGGTGGCGAAGGACGCGCGCTGTTCGTCTCTGGCGAACCGGGCATCGGCAAGTCGCGCCTGACTGTTGCGCTCAGAGATTTGCTGGGTGGGGAACCGTACACCGATCTCCATTATTTTTGCTCGCCACACCACCAACACAGCGCCCTCTTCCCCATTATAAATTTACTCGAGCGTGCGGCGGGTTTCGGGCGCGAGGATTCACCTGGGGTGAAGCTGGATAAGCTGAAAGCACTCATGGCTGAAACTTCCGCGGCCACGCATGACGTCGCATTGCTCGCCGAGTTGTTATTGTTGCCGACGGGGGGCGACGCAAATGTCGAACGGAACCCTCGGCGCTGGAAGGAAGAAGTTTTCGAAGCGCTACAGCGGCAGTTCATTAGCTTGGCACAATCGAAGCCCGTGCTGATGATCTTTGAAGACCTGCACTGGATCGATCCGACGACGCAAGAGTTGCTTGATCTCTTCATCCGACGGATTGATCGTCTTCCCGTGCTCCTGGTCGCAACCTTCCGCCCGGAGTTTGCGGTTCCGTGGGCGGGTGAGCCGCACATCACCGTGTTGAATCTGAATCGTCTCAGTCGAGCGGATAGCGAAACATTGGTTCGGCAACTCGCCGCAAATACTGCGTCCTTGCCGAGTGATTTAATCGGACAAATAGTCGAGCGAGGTGATGGCGTACCCCTCTTTCTTGAGGAGGTAACAAAGACAGTCGTGGATGCCGAACCGCCGCAACAGTCGGGATCAAAGGCGCCGCGCCCGCCACTCTTGGTTCCACCAACATTACATGCATCGCTGATAGCGAGACTCGATAGGATCGGACCGATAGCCAGGGAGATTGCCCAGATCGGGGCGACGATCGGCCGAGAGTTTTCGTACGAACTAACGGCCATTGTCGCCGAACGACCCGAGCAGGTGCTCCACGATACGCTCCACCGCCTGGTTGAAGCCGGCCTTGTTTTCCAGCGTGGCGAAGCGCCGCGGTCAAATTTTCTATTTAAGCATGGGCTATTGCGGGATGCTGCCTACAGCACCCTGCTCCGCGGCCCGCGCCGGGCTCTCCATGCGCGCATCGCGCAGGCGATCGAGGAAATGTTTCCAGAAATAGCCGAGAGTCAGCCAGAAGTGGTGGCGCGTCACCGAACCGAAGCAGGCTCGAGGAAACAGGCCACAATATACTGGCAGCGCGCCGGCGAGCTCGCGCTGCGCCGTTCGGCGGGAAGCGAGGCGCTGAAGCACTTTTCGAGCGCATTGGGGCTTCTGGAAGAGTTGCCTGATGCGACGGACCGATGGCAACAGGAGCTCGATATCAGGCTTGGCCTGGGGACTGCCCTGATCACGGCGCGTGGTTTTCGTTCGCTGGGCCCCGAAATTGCCAAACACTACGAACGTGCCGTCGCACTCGGACGAGGGCTTGCCGACGACAAGAAGCTCTTCAGAGCCATGTGGGGGAGCTGGTACGCGAATCTAATCATCGGGCAGACCGAGCACGCGCTTGCAATAGCCAACGAGCTTGTCGATGTGGCCAGGCGGCTGGCCGATCCCGATCTCATGCTTGAAGCGTATCACTCGCGCTGGGCGAATTCCCACGTGATGGGGCTCAATCCGATCGTGCTTGCTGACACCCAGCGTGGGATCGCGCTGTATGACGCCGAGCGACATCACACTCACACCTACGATTATGGGGGGCACGATACCGGCGTGTGCGCCTATGCTCACAGCGCCGTAACATTGTGGATCTCCGGCTTTCCGGATCAGGCTGCGCAAATGGCGGATGCCGCGCTCGAATTGGGGCATCGGCTCGGGCATCCCCCCAGCTTGGCGCACGCGGCGGCGTGGTCGGCCACACTCCAGCAACTCCTTCGCGCACCCGGGCCGTGTCGCGAGCTCTCAGAGCTGACAATGCGCATCGGACGCGAGCAGGGCAGCAACATGTTCTTCATGTGCCCGCTTCTTTTGGGCTGGACATTTTTCGAGTCCGGTGAGGCGATTAAGGGCTTGCGGCGGATGGGGGATGCGGTGGCGGCGACGCGTCAATCGGCCCGGCGCTTCTATTTTGAGTACGAGCTTCTGGTGTTTGCGGAAGCTCTCCTGAAGGCTGGTGAGCTCGATCACGCGCAGCAACTTCTGCAGGAAAACCTCGATCGCATCACGAGCAGCGGGAATCGCCTATTCGAGGCCGAGGTACATCGTCTGTTGGGTATGTGCCTCGGGAAGCGAGGCGGCGACCGGTTCGCGGAAGCCGAAATGCGTCTATTGCAGGCTATCGAGACCTCTGAGCAACAAGGCGCCCTCTTTTTCGAACTCCGCGCGGCGACGAACCTTGGTCGACTTTGGCGGGATCATAATCGTTATAGCGAGGCGCACGATCTTGTTTCGAAGGTCTACAACAGGTTTACCGAAGGTTTCGATACTTCGGACCTGAAGGACGCGCGGGCGTTGCTCGACGAGTTACGGTAGTGCCGACGGCCGCGTCACAATCAGATCCCCCACTAGGGCGCATCTTCCGCACGGTCATTTTCAGAAACCTCACGAATGACGCGGCATGGGTTGCCGGCCGCAAAAACACCTTCCGGAATATCCCGGGTGACCACACTCCCGGCCCCGATGACCGAACGCGATCCAATGCTCACGCCGGGTAGAACGAGTGCCCCTGCGCCAACCCACACATCCGAGCCAATATCAATCGGCCGGCCATACTCCTGCTTTCGACGGAGTGCCGCGTTGAACGGATGAACAGGCGTGAGAAGCTGCACCCCCGGACCGAATAAAGTGAAGTCACCGATACGGACCCGGCAGACGTCCAGCACAATGCAGTTGAAGTTGAAGAAGACGCGCTCGCCCAATTCAATGTTTGAGCCATAGTCACAGAAAAATGGAGGCTGCATCCAAACACTATCGCCTCCCCTGCCGAAGATCTGCCGGCATAGCT
>DATBYM010000045.1:0-3325 GCA_036513715.1 Terriglobales bacterium | reverse complement strand
GGCCGCCCTGCGGTGTTTGCACGTGTGTCTGCACCGCCTGCAGATGCGGCGCAAGAAAAGTTTCGCGGTCCCCCCCTTGATTCAGGGCCGCGGTGCCGCCGGCGGTCAGAAACTTCGCGTCCGTCACGCCCAGGAATCCGAAAACCGAGCGTAGGTAGGGCTCCACAAAATTGAACGAAGCCATCTGGGTCTGGGCGTCGTAGATCCCGCCCGTTGCGATGAGGAACGTTGCCTTCTTGCCGGTCAGCAGGCCCTTCGGCGCTCCGCCCGTGTACGAGAATGTTTTTCCGACGCGCGCGATCTGGTCGATCCAGAGCTTCAGCGCCGATGGCACGCCGAAATTGTGCATCGGAACTCCGATCACGTATTCATCCGCGCGCTGGAGCTCCGCGACCAGCGAATCGGAAAGCGACAGCAGCTGCTTTTGCAGCGGAGTGCGAGCATCCTCCGGCGTGTAGACCGCGCCGACCCATTCCGCGGACACCGGCGGGATCGCAATCGCGTTGAGGTCGCGGTAAACCACCTCTCCATTTGGGTGCGAAGCCTTCCATTCGGTGACGAACGTAGCGGTCAGCTCGCGAGACACCGAGCGGCCGTAGAGCGGACTGGAATCGATATGCAGCAGTCTGGTCATAGATAAATCCTCCTATACAACAACTGATGCTTAGTAATCACATGTCGACTCAAAGAAAATAACCAACTGTCGTTTTGGGCCCCGGAGGCGTCAAATAAGGGTATATTAAGGACCGTATGACCCCGGAAACCCAGTCCGCCTTGGATACCACGGATCCGCGCATACTTCGGAGTCGCCGCATGCTGATGGACGCTTTGGCTAAGCTGCTGACCCAGAAGGAGTTCGAGCAGATCTCCGTCCAAGAGATCGCCGACGAAGCGACTCTAAATCGCGCTACCTTTTATCTTCATTACCAGGACAAGGCCACGCTGCTGCAGGCCATGACCGAGTCTCGCTTCCGCGAGCTGATTGATCGCCGGGGCATCTCGTTTACCGACTGCGATCAGGCGCTTCGGGCGATTGCCCTCGGCGTCTGCGACTATCTGACCGAGGTCACCAACTGCCCGGTGAAAGGCGCGCTCATCCCGCTTGAGGGCTCGATCATCCCGGTGGTCGAAGGCATGTTCAGGCATGGGCTCGAGAGCCACGGCCGGGCGCCGGGCGGCGACGCGGCGCTTCTCGCGACCACTGCGGCTTGGGCCGTCTTCGGAGCCGCGCGCCAGTGGTTTCAAACCGCCGACCGCATTCCCGCCGAACAAATGGCCGCGAAGATCGAAGCGCTGGTAAAGCCGCTGTTCCTCAGCGCCGCGGGCTAGTCGCTGTGCCGAGACCGCACGTCACCATTGTCGGAGCCGGGCTCGGAGCTTGGTCCTCGCGCGCATCCTGCAAATTCGCGGCTCCACTCGAAAGGCACATCGAAACGATGAAGGAAGTCGCGCACCACATAAGCCGCGGCGCACCTGGTCCGCCCGAAGACCTTCACTATGGCGGGCTGGACATCTCGAGAGTCGTTCTCGGCCGTCATAATTGTTCACTTGCAGTATTGCGCCAATGACATCTCGTCGCAGACGGACTGCCGCGCCCAGCGTCCACACGATCGAGAATCGGTCGGTTTCCCGCCGGTTCAGGTCAATTGGTGAGCGCGCGCCGCGCCGCCATAGAGAGCATTAAGCGTGCTGTGCCGCTAAACATCATGCTGATACCCGCGAGAGTGCCAAGCACCCACGCGGAGCTCAACGGCCACGTTCTCCAAATAATGATGGCGAGGATCGCGGTGATGATTCCATCGAGCAACAGCCATCCGGACCCGGGCATTGGCCGGAGCCGGAAAGACAAAATAAGTTCCAGCGCCGCTTCCGCGACGAAGTAGATGGCGAGGGCGAGAGTGAGGGAGACGATCCCCAGAACGGGATTTATAAGCAGGTATCCGCCAACCGCAACGTAGAGAATGCCTACGAGTACCTCCCAAATTGCCGCCCGCGTGGCGCGCGTGTGCCAGGCGAAAACTAGATGCACACCGCCGCTGAACACCAGCAACCAGCCGACAAACACGGTCACTACGATTCCAGCAATCGGGGGCACCGCGATGGCGAGGATGCCGGCCAGAATCATCAGAACACTGAGCACGATTGACCAAGTTAAAGATTTTTTTAGCAATGTAGGAACAGAAGCTGCTGCAACGCTCATAACGGCTCCTCCTGCGACGCTTTCAGAGCGTCAAGGATTGATCATCCAGACCGCGACTGCCGCGCCCGCTAGCGCAGCGAATGTTTTGGAATTACTTCGGCGGAAAGTTCTTGAAGAGCTTCTCGACGGCCTTGTTGAGCTTTTTGACGTTCTTGTCCGGCTTCTCCGACAAAGTATCCGTCGCGACTCCGCGCCACACGAGTTGTTTGCTCCGAGTGTCAAACAAATCCACCACCAGCGTCCCGACCTCGTATGGGTGCTCCGTCGTAACCGCTTCGCCGAATCCAAGCCCCCAATGGTGCCAGCCCCAACCACCGCCAAGTCCGTCATAGAACGTTTCGAGGGTGTGCCGTTCCCGCGTGGCAACGTGTGCAACAAGGCTCACGTCCGCCCCTGCCGTTACCAGCTGCCAGCCCTTAGCCGCGAGCGCTGCATTTACGGCATTCCTTAAACGTGGCTCCATGAACGGATCCCCCACGATTCGCGGAGGACTGATCCACATATAGGTCTTGTATTGCGAGAAATTCACCCTCGGATCGAAGTCCGTAGATACATTTTGCGCGGCCGCGCCGCTCGCCACCATGATCAGAAGAAACAGCCCAAAAATGATTCTTACGAGTCGCATTCTCCCCTCCTACGCTAGCCCAATGACAGGTCGCCGATCACCCTCGTGGTTCCGAAGGAATTTAGTTAAAGACTTCTTGCCGGCCGTCGCACCGCCAGCCCCGAGCACCTACAAAATCGTTGTGTCAATCGCCTTTTGCGTTCTTCGGTGCGTAACTAGCCTGAAGATAGACTCTTGCCTCGATTACTTTGCCACTGGCGTCGTGGATTTTCATTGGGCCACCGGTGGTCGGGTCAATCAGCTCGATGCGAAGATTCCGCGGCGGTCCAATCGTCGCTGTGTTGGACGACACATACGTGATCACATAGCGGACTCGCAGGTTCTCCATGAGGTCGTCGTAAATCGCGGCTATCTCCCCATCGGCGCCCGGAACGTAAGCGCGGCCCCCTGACCCTTTCGCAAGCGCTTCCAGTTGATTTTCCGCGCTGTTCCAATCAATGCGCGCAAAGGGCGCCGCAGTCCCGTAGAAGGAGAGATCCGGTTGTATCAGTCGAATCAAA
>DATBYM010000044.1:0-7267 GCA_036513715.1 Terriglobales bacterium | reverse complement strand
CGCGAGCTAGCAGGCTTTGTGTATGGTCGCCGCACGTACGAGATCGTGCGTTATTGGGACGAAGACCATCCGGATTGGGATGCGGAGGATCACGAGTTCGCGGCGGCCTGGCGGCATCAACCGAAGTGGGTTGTGTCGCGCTCGTTGAAGTCGGTCGGACCCAACGCCACCCTTGTCGAGGATGACATCGAGGCGGTGATAGGCGGGCTGAAGGCTCAGCTCGTTGGGGAGATTGACGTTGCCGGACCAGACTTGGCAGGAAGCCTAACCAACCTTGGTCTCATCGATGAGTATCGGCTTTACCTCCGCCCCATCGTACTGGGTCGCGGCACGCCCTTCTTCGCCGGCCCTCGGCCGCCACTTCGCCTGGTGGCCAGCGATCCCGTTGGCGACGGCGTGATTAGGTTGACGTACGTTCCCGCTTAATCGCGCGAATTACCCGGCCGGCTTTGGGGTCTACACGGGAATAGAGACCTGACAGGCGATAACTGCCATTGCTGGTGACTTTGGTGGCAACTAAAATCCGGTTATGGAAGTCAATTTTACAAAGGGTAATGATCGGGATTTCATCGAAGCCCGCAGAGATGATGGCACGATCGTAAAAACTACGTTTCCCAAGAAGGGGTTGTTTCCGCACGATGCCGTACATCTGATCGTCGAGAGGCGACTAGGACTCCAACATGGCTTCTGGGGCCGTATCGCCGGTGGCGCCACGCCTGAGCAGATTGCTGCCATCGCAAAGGCAGGTGGTCACGCAAGTTCCGTGCGCGCGTTGAGACCCGCAGTCGAGATCACAGAGCTGCTTCATGCTGAGAGGCTGGTGGAATGCTTTGAGGCTGAGATGTGGAGCGAGTGCTCGGATAACGTCACGTTCCGAAGCATTCTCGATGCGGCATGTTCGCAATCCAAGATCTCGAGTCCACGAGTGTCAGATGAGGAAATCGGCGATATCCGCATAGAACTCAAGGATACGCTGGAGGCATGGCGCGAACTTGCGGTCGGCGGGTCTCTGACCCTGCATTGCCGCGCCATTTCGAATTGAGGGGTCGTCGGTGGTGCTGAAGTGTTACTTCGTGTCGAACTTGATCGCCAGCTGCGCGCAGCCGGACACGGGCGGCCCATTCGGCGAAGTATCTGGCCGGTAGTAAGCAGAACCGGATGCTGCAATTTTCAAAGCGGCCTGATCGAGAGAAGCTATTCCCGACGAGTGGATGATCGTCGGGTTCTGTTGGAGTCTTCCCGCTTCGTCGACGCAGACATGCACCGTCACGTTGTTCGCCTGGCCACGGGAGTCATCCTGTTTCACATTCGCCGTTATCTTCGCCGGCGCTGCCGCGACCGGTTCAGATGTTCGACTTGGCCAACTCAAGGCGAACTGCTGCCACGAGTCGATCGGATCGCCGCTGCCGAGCGTGGTTGCGGCCGCGAATCGAAGCCTGGAGACGCAGCTGACGGTCGCGGAATCCAAAGCATCCGAACCCGAAGACGACCTGATGGAGATGCGTGACGGGATCCCGCTGTTTGGGAGCCAGAACACAACCACCGCCACGGTTCCCCCATCCGCGATCCGAAGGTCCGGACAGTACGTCTTGATATTGAATCCCAATGCCGTTTGCGCTTGTAACGGATTTTCGGGAACGGGCGGCACCGGAGCGGCGTAGACGCTTACCGGAACGCTCAAAACCACGCATGCGAGAGTCGCGCCAAGCCATTTATGCATCAGGACCGCCAATGTTTAGGCACCACCTGCGAAAATTTAACAGACAGCGCCGCCGCTCACCGCAATTTTACCCCTACCTGCGCCAGTGTCTAGCTTCGGACGCCGTCACCGTGCGGGTTCGCAGCAAGCTGATGGGCTCAGTGGTCCAGGTGGCGACGGAATGCAGCGCATCCGGCATCGCTTCCTTCGACCTGGTAAGTCCGGATGATATTCTCGGCGCTGACTGTGACCTCCAACCTGCATTCGTGTTGGACCGTCATGGTACCTTCGCCGCCGGTGTCTTTGGGCATCACGCCTTCGCTACTAATCGACCAGACGTACACACGATCTCCGGTAGTCTCCTGCTGTCCGGTGGGATTCCCCAAACGCGCGGTTAGCTCGTGAATGTCTCGGCCAACGTAGCGCTTCACCTCATGTGAGAGTCGGGTTGCCGCGCACCCCAAAAGCACCGTCCCTATCGTTGCCAAAAATATGAGTCGCATTTTTGATCGTGCCCGTGAGAAGTAATTCGAACATTCGCGCCAGCGGGATTTTACACGGAGCACCGGTCTTGTAGGTGGTCAGCGTCGGCTATCGGGCCGTCAATTGCCGGCGCGAGTCGGCTTCGCGTTCGCGGTCAAAAAATCACTGATAGCGCTGACGACACCGGGACCTAGGGGCAAACTAGCATCCGAGTAGGTGGCGAAGTTGGCACGTGCGTCATCTGAGCTCACGGACTTGAGCACATGATTTACGTCTGGAAGAAGCGTCAGCGTCGCGCGCGAGTCTGCTTCCTTTAAGATATTGGCGTCTATTTCGTGCACCTGCATATCTCGCAGCCCCTGCAGAATCAGAACCGGCTTTGGATAGCCTTTAAGCACTTGACTGGGATCATAAGAAAAAGCGCTGATTAGGAAGCCTTGCACTTTCGGATTGAAAAGACGCAATAACGGGGCGGCCATATTCGTAGTGTCGACGTGCTTGCCGGCCTCCAGGTCGGCAATGGCGGGGAGTGCCTGATCGAGAAGTGGGGCATTGGCGGGATTTGCCTTGATCTGTTCCCGCAGCACCTCGCCCATTGGTCTACCGGCTGTAGACACCAATATGAGGCCGCATATATCCGGCTGATTTTTGGCAGCCACCATTGCGATAAGACCGCCTTCACTATGTCCGAGAAGCCAGATGCAGGACGCTCTCGTCTGCTTCCGAATGACCGCCGTCCATGCATGCACATCCGAGACATAGTCGTCGATCGTGACCGCGTTGCCATCAGGCGTCGCGCCAGCGCTACCCGCCAAGCCTCGCTTGTCGATCCGTACCGTCGTTACCCCGCGTGCGGCTAGAGCTTCAGCCAGGAGACGGTAGGGAGCAGCCAATACTCCGCCAGCGCTGTTTCCGTCGCGATCTGTGGGACCAGAACCGGGGATAATGAGGACTACGGCTCCGCGCCCGGTGGAAGGCGAAAGCATCGTGCCCTTCAATGGGCCCGATGGACCTGGTGCTTCTATGGCTGTTTCTGTTGGCGCTGCGCCGAAGGCCATCGCGACTCCTAGTATCGAAGCGACAATAACGAAAGATTTAACGCTATTCATGCCAGCTTCCACCGAAGAAATCTGCCGTATGATCCCACAACCGACTGCACCTTCCCATATCAAGTCCATGAGTGTCGAATCGGAAGCGATCCGTTCGTCGTAGGTTCATACAAGGTAAGGAGAGTGACCTATGCTTAAGGTAATCCTCAGCGCGATGGTTTCCCTGGATCGCGTCCTGCAAGCACCCGGAGCCTTCCAATGACCCCCATCATCACCGCCTTTGAACGGTCGCCCGATCGCGGCAGGGGACTGGCGCGTGACATGCGCGTTCGCTGGGCGCTAGAAGAAGTGGGCCAACCTTACGAGGTTCGGCTCGTTTCGTTCGCTGCGATGAAGGAGCCCACGCATCGAGCGCTTCATCCTTTCGGGCAGATACCGACCTATGAAGAAGGCGATCTTGCACTGTTCGAGTCGGGGGCGATCGTGTTCCATCTCGCCGAGCGCCATGCAGGCCTGCTGCCGGATGATGCGAATGCCCGGGCGCGCGCAATCACATGGATGTTTGCCGCGGTCAACACAATTGAGCCGCCGATCCTTGATCTACAAAACGCCAAGTTCTTGGAGGCCGACAAGAGTTGGTCCAAGGAGCGCCTGCCTATCGTCCGGGATCGCATCCGTGACCGCATCGGCGTACTTTCCGATCGCCTGGGCGACGCCGATTGGCTCGATGGTGCGTTCAGCGCGGGCGATCTGATGATGGTGGCGGTGCTGCTCAGGTTGAGGCCATCGGGAATGCTCGACGAATATCCGAATCTCGCCGCCTATGTCGCGCGCGCCGAAGCGCGGCCCGCTTACAAGCGGGCTTTCGCCGCTCAATTGGCGGTGTTCACTGGCATGCCGCCGACCGACTGACAACGGTTCGCTCTGGATGCGTCACCGCTTGGTCGCGTCGGCAAATATAGTCTTGCCGGTCGAGACGGCGTGCTGCGCCATGAGGAATGCCGCGGCGTTCCAAGACTGCCCGGGCATTCCTCGCGGTGCGAGCGTTTTACCGTGAAGCCATTCAGTGAATCGCCAATTACGAAGCGCGCATACGCGCGCCAGTTTGATCAGTTCCGACTTCGCCTGTTCCACGCGCCCCGCCGCTATGAGCGCCGTCACCCAGAATCCACCCACCATCGGCCAAATACCTCCGTTGTGGTACTGCCAGACGAAATTCTGCCGATGCCGTGCCATGTACGGGCGCCACAGCGAATTGCTCCGTTTGATGGGACGCGTGACCGCCCGCACTGGGTAAGGGTCGCCCACGTGTGTCCTCGTGAGCGCGTCGAGCGTTCGCGTGCTTGCGATCCGGTCGGCGAGTCCTAGTAGGACAGCCAATACGTTGCCGAAAACATCGCCCTCCTCGCCGAAGAACGAGAAATTGACGAAGCTCAGGTACAAATCGCGATTGCGTCCCTGCTGCAACACGTAATCGTTGAGCAGGCGGGCGCGGCGATATTCGGCGATGTCCGCGGAGAAAGGATAGAAGAGCCCGTTGAAATTTTCGCGCGTCTTCGCCGCGTGGTCGATGCGAAAAAGCCGCTTCACGAAATACCACAGTGCATTCGTATAGAGAACGAAGCCGGAGCGCGGCATGATGTCGGCCCAGTCGCTGGCCTCATTTTGCTGCAGCAGATAGAAGCGTTGATGCTCCTGTGCCAAGAGCCACTGAGTGGCCAGATTGACGCGCTTGGCGTATTTTCGCAGGAAACCGCTGGAACCGTGGTGCCGATCCAGAAACGCCAACGCAATCAGCCACCATAGCGTCGAATCAATGCATCCCAGATACCAGAAATCAGCTTCCTGTCTTTGTACGTCCACGAATTTCGCAATCTGTCCATTCGGTGCTTGATGCTCCGCCAGGGTGTGCAGACCCGCCGCCGCCGCTCGCGCCAGCGACTGATCGCCTGAGAGCACCATTCCGATCGCGCAGACGGCCGCGTCTCGCCCGAATATTGCCGTATACCCGCGCTTCTCAGCCTGCAGAGTGGGTGAGGCAGCGAGGATGCCGTCGGGCGTCAGATTTCGCTTTAACAGATCGACAGATTGAGAGTGGCAGGCAGCGAGTAGGGATTGATCATCTGGATATCTCGTAATATTTGTCTCCTGCTATTGTCGCGATCTATTCGACTCTGCGGCGCTACGCAATCGCTCTGACGCCTCCTCTATCTTCTCAACCATGAGATCAAACATCTCTTTGCGGCCGAATCCGGGCGAGATTGGAGAAAGTACCTCAACAACAATGGTTCCCGGCGGACGCAGAAATTTGCGTCGTGGCCAGAAGGCTCCCGAGTTCAAGGCCACCGGGACGCATGTGACGTCCAGAGCCGAATACAAATGGCTGATGCCGGTTTTGTAGTTCGCCGCTTGACCAATCATCGTTCTCGTACCTTCCGGAAATATCACCACCTGCTTGCTTTGTGTCAACGCGACGCGTGTGCCTCGGACCATGTTGTCCAGCGCGCTCTTGCCTGTGCCTCGCTTGATCGGAATGCAGCCCAGGCGTGCGAGAGCCCATCCGAAAAATGGTATGAACATCAGTTCGCTTTTCAATACAAAAACTGGGCGATCAAAGATCGCGAACAGCGCGCAGGTATCCCAGACCGACTGATGCTTCACGGCAAGAAGGCAGCCGCCGTGCGGAATGTTCTCTTTGCCGCGCACTTCATAATTCACGCTGCAAATTACCCGGTACATGGCGAGCCAAGCACGCGACCAGAATCTCGTGAACGGCGGCAAAGATTTCGGCGAAATGAGCGATATGCCGGTCGCCATCACCGCGCTGACAGCGAAAAAGCCATAGAACAAAAGCGAAAATATGAGGGAACGAAGAATTAACATGGAATCGGGGGAGGTGATTGGACGATGCGCCCCACATTACATTAAGAAGATACACTACGTCTCATCCCTACCCAACCTCGGAGGTTCCATGAAGCGAGTCACTGGCATTGGCGGCATCTTCTTCAAAGCGAAAGACGCTCCGGCATTGCAAGCTTGGTACAAAAAACATCTCGGAATCGATGTCCAAGAATGGGGTGGCGCAGCGTTCAATTGGACCGATGGTGAAGGTAAGCCTTTTGCCGGAACAACGGCCTGGTCGATTGGTTCGGCGCAGGGCGACCAGTTTGCGCCCAGCACCGCCACCTTCATGGTCAATTACCGAGTGGAAGATCTCCACTTACTGGTCAAAGCTTTGCGTGTAGAAGGCTGCAACGTGCTCGAGAAAATTGACGAGTCGGAGTATGGAAAGTTTGCCTGGGTCATCGATCCGGAAGGAAATAAAGTAGAACTATGGCAACCGCCTGCCGGCCAATGACAAAAGGACGGTCGCCCCCGCGCCACTCGGACTTCGACATCAGTCGCTGCCGGTGCAGAGTTCGCCGTACAACTCCCCGTCGAAACCCGTCCCGTTGTTGACGATGGCCCCGGAGATGAAAAATACGCTGCGCGGGTTTGCGAAGATTCCCGTTCCCGAGGCGGGCCGCTCCATCTCGGTGAAAGAGGCCGTCGCGGCGTCGAGCACGCCGAGATCGTGCGTTATGAGCGTTCCTCTGCGCGTTCTGATGGTGAGCACACCCGAATACGAGAGGTTCGCCGCGGGCTCGACACCGGGCATACCTGCCGAGGGCGCGGCATCCAACGCGAGAAATGTCGTTGCCGAATCAAGGGGGCCGGCGCCAGTGATTACCCCTTCGGTGCACTGGCCAACGGGACTCGAGCAGTTAGTCGTGGTGAACGTGCTCTGGATGCGGCCATGCACCCAATGGCAGCCCTCTTCAGCGTAAGCACTCGTGGTGAAGCCGACGCCGAATACCAAGAATGTTCCCACGAAGGAAAAAGTAGTCAAAGCACGTTGCAGACTATTCATTTTGCACTCCCTGTTTGAATTGAGGATTGGCCGTTCATTGTGTAATGTGCAGAGCGCGTGCGAATCCCCTCATCAACCAACAAAATATTTTAGGGGCTACAGCAGCCCGCCCGTGTCCGGCGGGTA
>DATBYM010000043.1:0-2446 GCA_036513715.1 Terriglobales bacterium | reverse complement strand
GGGATATTGGGCGAGGGCTTTGCGCATGGGTTCGGTCTCGGCAGAGGCTATAGCGTCTTCAGTGCCTTGCAAGAGTTCGGGCGGGCCGACTTGTTGCACCAGGGATCGTTTGAGCAGATCGGTTTTGCCCGCGGCGAAATCTTTGAAAGCTTCTCCGACACTTAGTGTTGGATCGTAAAAGGTTCCCTGCTGGGCCATTTGCACGAACAGCTCGTCGGGGATTTTTTCGCGGAAGGAGCCGTGCTCGATGGAATCGGTTTTGGCGTGCACGGCATCAGCGACATCACGTGCGTCTCCGGTATGAACCGCGAGTGGCAAAGAATCCGTGTGCGCTTGCTGAGCGACGGCGTCAAATAATCCAGTGTCGAGGCGGTTGAAGACGCGGCTGCCGGCGCCGGCATCGAGGATCGCTTTAATACAATCCACGCCCTGTTTTCTTAGCGCATCAACTTGCTGACCGGCTTCGTCCGCCGAACGAGGAACGCGCGTGAATTGCTTGTTTAGACTGTCGCGAGCGGGGGCCGGGAGATTTTTAAAGTATTCGGTACCGTGCCCGCCGGGAGCGGTGAACAGCGGCCCGCAGGTGAATAAATCTGAGGCCAGGATTTCGCCGCTGGTCACGCTAGAACGGAGTTTAAGAATTCCGTCCAGAACATCTCCCACGCTTCTCACGGCAGTGACGCCACTATAAAGGTACGCAGCCAGATTGCGCCGCATGGCCTTCTCGGGGTCGTACTTGCTCATGTCGGAATAAAAGCCGGCTGGTCCTCCGAGATGAATGTGAACATCAATGAGGCCGGGAAGGATGGTTTTGCCCGCGGCTTCGACGGTTTCGGCGTTAATAGTTTTGGGATCGGGGCCAGCGCCTTCGTAGACTGCGGCGATCTTTCCGCTGCGAACCAACACGGAACCATTTTCGATCACCTGGCCGTCGCCGACGAAGACGCGCGCGCCGCGAATCAATAAGGTCTCGCTGCGAGCGAGTTGGCGGTTCAGAATTTTAGTTTTCGCGATTCCGGTACGAGCATGCATCTGCCAGAAGCCCAGCAACAGAAAAGGGGTGAGCACAGCAGCCAGCCACAACTTGGCGGATGCACGAATCTTTTCTTCCTTCTCCCAGCGGAACAGTTTGTAAGAAATGAAGAGTCCCACAAATGCGGTTAACAGCAGCGCCACCGCGGGTTGGATGTTCGCGGCTATGCCTTCATTGCGCAGCAGCATGCCTTGTATGCCGGTGACCATGTAGGTTGCGGGCACAAATTGGGTTACGACCAGCAGCCATGACGGAAACATGGCCAGCGGAAAAGTGGCGCCACTCAAGAACAACATGGGCAAGTAGATCAACTGAACCAGGAGCTGGCTTTCCTGCATCGAGTTGACTACAGAAGCGAGGATCAAACCGATGGAGCGGAAGCCGCAGATGGCGATGGTGGTGAATAACAGAATTGAAGGCATCGAGTTCGGCCAGGGCATGCCGTACAGAAAATGCGCCAAAGTAAAGATGAGAAGCACATTCGGCATGTAGAGAATCCAGCCGGTCACGACCGAGGCGACGAGCAAGGGTGCGGGCGAAATGGGCGTAACTTTGTAGCGGCGCAGGATGTTGGCTTCGCGTTCCTGTACGGCGCGAATGCCGGCGCCGAACAGTCCGTTGCCGAGTATGCCAATGATGAGCACCATGGAGATGACAATTGTCATGGCGGCGCCGCGCTCGGCATGCATGGCCTGGCCGAAGATGAAAAAGAAGATGAGTGGAAAAAGGTAGTTGAAGAAGATGACAGACTTTTGCCGCAGAGCCAGCTTGAGGTCGAGCGTGATGAGTGCTTTGTAGGATTTCATTCTAGGCGTTCGTTTCGGCTTTCATTCGCGCAGGCTCTTACCTGTGAGCTCGATGAAGACATCTTCGAGGCTGGGTTGCTTGAGACTGACGTCAGTCAGTTCGAGTCCCTGCTGATCGATCCATTTGACCAAGTCAACGAGTGTGGCCGCGGGACGGCGTGAGTTGACGGTCAGGGTGCGGCTGGTGGGATCGAGCGAGCTTTGTATTGCCTCCGCCCAGGTGGGGCGGTTTGGGGGAAACGGAGTCGCGCAGGTGACGACGATGCTCGACGCGTTGCGGCTCTGTTGCTGCAGGTGCGCGGGTGTGTCGAGGGCGATGATGCGGCCTTCGTCGACAATTGCTACGCGGTCGCACAGGCGTTGCGCTTCTTCAATGTAGTGCGTGGTCATCAGAATGGTGCGATGTTCGCGCTTGAGTTCCTCGAGCAAGGAATGGATTTCCACGCGCACCTGTGGATCGAGGCCCGTGGTGGGCTCGTCGAGAAAGATCAGTTGCGGATCGTTAATCAGAGCCAGGGCCAAAGCGAGGCGTTGTTTCTGGCCGCCAGAAAGTGTGCCGTAAAAAGCATCGCGTTTTTCTTCAAGCTGCAGTCGTTGCAGCAACTTG
>DATBYM010000042.1:0-83522 GCA_036513715.1 Terriglobales bacterium | reverse complement strand
CGGGTGAGGCGAAATTGTGGATCGTGTCCCGGGTCGTTGTGTTTAGCGCAGTGGCAGGAAGGCTTGCCGCAGCGTCGGGTCACCGCAGTGATGGAGCCGGGTCGCAGATCACCCAAGCGGAGGAACTCTTCCAGGAGCTCGGATCGTTGGGTTTCCAAAGTGGCGAGGTCATCCGACATAAGGGTCTCCTTATCTGTAGCGCAACTAGTCTGTACGTACATAGACGCTCAGAATGATGCCATAGGAAAAGGAAACCCGCTAGGTGACCCTTCCATGTCGCCCACCCCTAATTGTCCACCTTATTGGCACCGGTTGGCTTATGATCAAAGAATCGCGATCCCAGCAACCGATCCGCCATGGAGGTGTGATTGAGCGACCCATCGTTCTTTCGCGCAGCAGAGGTCGGAGGTTTTAGCCTCATGCAGGCGTTGGTGGTCGATGATTCGGCCGTCTATCGCAAATTGATCGGCGACCAGCTGCGTGGCTGGGGTTTCGGCGTAACTTTGGCTGAGACCGGCTCCGCCGCATGGCAGATTCTCGAGCAGCCGGACTCTCCGAAACTCGCTCTCCTGGACTGGGTGCTCCCCGATATCGATGGCATCGAGCTTTGTCGGCGCATCCGCAACGCCAGGTCGTCCGGCCCATATGTCTACGTCATTCTGCTGACCAGCAAAGAAGGCCGCCTGAATATGCTCGAGGCCATGAAAGCGGGCGCCGACGATTATCTGGTCAAGCCCTTCGATGAGATGGAATTAAAGGCGCGCCTTGTGGTCGGCAAGCGCATTCTCGATCTACAAGAGGAACTGGTCTCCGCCCGCGAGTCCATGCGCCACGCCGCCACTCACGACAGCCTCACCGGTTTAATGAATCGAGGGGAGATTGTCGCCATGCTGGGCCGCGAGCTGGAGCGAGCCCGCCGCCAACGCTCGCCCGTGGGCGTGATTCTCGGCGACATCGATCACTTCAAAAATGTAAACGACACGCTCGGTCACCTCTTCGGCGATGAAGCGCTGCGCGAAGTCGGACGCCGCCTGCGCGAACAACTTCGCGTTTACGACGGCGTGGGCCGCTATGGCGGAGAAGAATTTCTCATGGTTCTGCCCAACTGCGATTTGCCCAACGCCATGCAGCGCGCCAATGAGCTGCGCGAAATCATTGCCAGCGCGCCGGTGGCTTGTTCGGGAGACAAGAAACTCATCACCATGAGCATGGGAGTCGCCATCTCCGCCAACGACGGAAAAAATGATCTGGAAGCACTGTTGAATCAGGCTGACGCCGGCCTTTATGCCGCCAAAGAAAACGGCCGCGACCGGGTCAAGCACTTCATCCCCGCCACCAAAAAAGCCGCTGTCGCCCGCGCGCGCAAAAACTGAAAACCCTTTTCGCAGGCGACCGATACCCACGGTCATGACCGCGATTGGCCTCGCGATTCACTCGCTCAGGGTGCGACTAGAGCGAGCGTAGGCGTTCCGCCAACTTTGAGGATGCGAACCTCACGCATCCTCGCCGTGTCTATCACCAAAATGCTGTGCTTTAGCGGAGCCATCGCATAGAGCACCTTGCCGTCATTCCCAATCACGGCGCTCCAGAAGGGCAGCTTGGTTTTAATGGTGCCGACCTTCCGCCAGCTGCGTGTATCGAGCACAACAAATTCACCCGCCGTCGCGTCATTCGGGCGGAGTTTCGGAGGCCTGCCGTAGTCGAGATAAAACCGGTCGTCGTACGTGCGCTCATAAGCACGGTTATACCCTAGATACACCCTGCTGCCATCGGGCGAACTGGGCCACGCCGCTGGAGGAACGCGGTTCGGAAAACTGGAATGTGCCGGGGTGGCGGCAAATTCGTGAGTTACAACATCCATCGTAAAAACCGCGCCGTCTCCACGGACGATCGCTATATTCTGAGCGCCGGAAGCCTCAATAGCCTCGGCAGCGCCGACTCGCCTTTCCCACGGAAGTATGATGTCCACGTTCTGCAGCTCGCGCGAGTCCGCGTCCACGCGAATCAGCCTAACCCTGTTCGTTCTCGGACAGAGAATATCGAACTGATCCGCGGTTGGATAGGAGATGAAGCGTCCGGGCCCGCAGTTTCCCAGGTGCACGCTCCGGTGCAGAAAGTTACCGGTCTGCGTGTCCAATGTGGCCAGCAGAAATGAATCCGCGTCTGCCGATTTGGGCGTGTCTAGCAGGATTCGTAGCGCCAACCCATCGCCCGAAACCGCCATGGCTGAAAATGCCGGGAGCACACTCGCCACTTCGCGGTTCTCAATCGTGCCCCTCTGGAGAACCACGCCTCGGGCGGTATCGATTACCGCGAGTTCGCTTGCATCACCTTCCGTCATCGACGCAATAAAGAGGCGGCTTCCATCTGGCGCGAGCGCAAAATCCGCATTGTCGCCAGTGCGAATGCTGCCCATCACTTTGTCGGTCTCGGGATCGATAACTTGGACGCGCCCTCCCGGGCCGCCCGCATCCGGTTTGGGATCGAGCACATACAGCCACCCGGGCTTCGGCTTAGACCAATTTTCTACTTGAATGTTCGAGTCTTCTGACGCACTGCTCTGCGCATCAACGCTCTGCGCTGCACCGTTCTGCGTGGGCGCGCTCATCTGGCCAGCCTCTGCGTCTGCCCGAGCGGAGCGAGCCGCGAAACCCACCGCAGAGCACACAGAGAGGAGACAAAACAACGATCGCAGGAGATTTGCTCTCATACATTGCCCTCGGTACTCTCGATCTAGATCTCCGGTTTGCGCATTATACTAATAGTTGGGTTAATGGATGACAGCCTGAAATCCTGGTTGCTGCCACCGCGTTTCACTCGCAATTCCGCAGTGGTAGCCCTCTTGGAGGATGTCTTTTCTCGTCCGAGTGAACTCATCGCCAGGGCCGACCCACTTGCTGACCGACCTCTCAACTCGCATCAAGCAATCCGCCCGCGCGCTTGGATTCGATCTCTGCGGCGTCGCCCCGGTCGGCGACTTCGACGAGTTACAAGTTTTTCCCGCGTGGATCGCCGACGGCAAACATGGCGACATGAAATATATGGAAGCTCGCGACGACGCCGGAGAACTCAAGCGCTCCGCGCTAACCCGGGTAGCGCCCTGGGCGCGTAGCGTAATCGTCTGCGCCATCAACTACAACACCGCTCATCCCTACTCGACCGAATGCACGCACCCCGAAGACGCCAGCCGGGGATGGATCTCGCGGTATGCCTGGTCTCGCGAGGATTATCACAACTCCATCCTCCACCGCCTGAGGCAAGTAGAGGATGAGTTGCGCCGATTGGCCGCTGACAACTGGCCGCTGGCGACTGGCAATTTGCACCTCCGTTCTTATGTCGATACCGGCCCGCTCGTCGAGCGCGTCTATGCCAAATACGCGGGCATCGGATGGATCGGCAAAAATACCTGCATCATCAACCAGAGACTAGGATCGTGGTTATTTCTCGGCGTGATCCTTACTTCACTTGATTTTGCCAACGATAACCTCACCGCCGACCTGCCCGCGCCCGATCGTTGCGGGACCTGTACGCGCTGCATCGTCGCCTGCCCAACCCAGGCGATTACTGCGCCCGGCGAATTAGACGCCCGCCTCTGCATCTCCTACCTAACTATAGAAAAGCGCGGCGAGATTCCCACCGAACTGCGCGCCGGCATGGGCCGCCACGTATTCGGATGCGACATCTGCCAGGACGTCTGCCCCTGGAACCGCAAAGCGCCCGCGACATCCGCGCCCGAGTTCCAGCCGCGCGAAGGTCTCGTCAACCCCGCGCTCGACTGGCTAGCCGAACTGCCACCGGAAGAATTTCGTGAAGTCTTTCGCGGATCACCCCTCCGCCGCGCCAAGCTTTCCGGTCTGCGAAGAAATGCCGCAATAGCCATGGGCAACAGCGGCGACAAAAAATTTATTCCCCTGCTCAAGAAATTGAGCGACGATGCGGACGCAGTTGTGGCAGACCATGCCCGCTGGGCTGCGGCAAGACTCGATTCCGATCAGGAGTAAGGCGCCTAAGCCCGACGCGATCAATTGCGCAATCAATCCTCCTTTACAATCGTGGTTTCAATCCACCGGGGGCCAAATGTTCGAAAAAAATCTGCTGCAAGCGAAACGCATCCTGATCACCGGCGGCGGCACCGGTCTCGGCAAAGCCGCCGCGCTGCGTTTTCTGGAACTAGGAGCCGAAGTCTACATCTGCGGCCGCCGCCAGGAGGTTCTTGCCGCAGCCGAGCAAGAATTGCGCCAGAGCACCGGCGGCCAGATCCATTCCCATCCTTGCGATGTGCGCGACCCTGCTGCCGTCGAACAGATGATCGAGAAAATCTGGGCCGATGCACCACTCGATGTGCTCATGAACAACGCCGCCGGAAATTTTCTGGCGCGCACCGAAGAACTTTCCCTCGGCGCATTTCAATCCGTAATCGGCATCGTCCTCCTAGGCACGTTGCACACAACCATGGCATGTGGACGCCGCTGGCTCGCGGCGAGCCACAAAGGCGTAGTTCTCAATATAACCACTACCTACGCCACTACCGGCTCTGCTTACGTCGTGCCCTCAGCCGTCGCCAAGTCCGGCGTGCAGGCCCTCACCAGAAGTCTCGCCGTCGAGTGGGGCGATCGCGGTATTCGCATGAATGCCATCGCCCCCGGCCCCATCCCCACCGAAGGCGCATTCTCGCGGCTGCTCCCGCGCCCGGAACTGGCCTGGGAGGCAAAGAAACGCAATCCTCTCGGACGCTTTGGCACGACTGAGGAGTTTGCCAACCTCGCCGCATTTCTCATCAGCGACGGCTCCGGCTACATCAACGGAGAAGTCGTCACCATGGATGGCGGCGAATGGCTCCAAGGCGCAGGCGAGTTCACCGCTCTAGGCAGGCAACTGACGAATCAAGAGTGGGAGATGATGAAACCAAAGCCGAGAAAGGCGAAGGAATAATACTCACGGAGGCTCTGAGGCAACAGAAATCGACAAGTCCGCCACAGACGGTTAAGTTACATGCAAAAAACGAAAGCGTCCGGACTCGGTTAGAGTCAGCGGACGCCCGTCGAACAGCCCTCCCCCGAAGTCTGCTCAAGGACTACTCTACGTTCTCGCCGCTTGGACGAGAATGGCACGAATGGGGGACTCCATAGGACAATCTGGTAGGTAACCATTCATCGCATGATTTTGTGCCGTTTTCGCCTGCAATCACCCGTGTTCTCTAGGAAGCGAGACTGCCTTGATGAGCCCAAGACGGCCTGAAGGGAAAACATCCCGATTCTCGTTCTAATGTGCAAGGCAGAGTGAAAGTCTGCCCATGGTGGTGTTCACATGGCTCAACCTTCCGACAGTCGCATACTTTATTCCGTAGAGCCAGCAGCCGTAGCATCTCCGGCACCGGGCGCCAAAACGCCGGAGGATCCGGGCCAGCCCGATAATTCCGCGCAGGTCCGGGCCGCCAACCAAACCGCGCCCCCGTACCTCGATCCTCCGCTCTATGTTCGTGAGGCGCTCGACGATGCCGAGCGACTCCTGAAGTATGCGGCTGAAACGGGCGTCGATATCGACACCGCAACCCGCGATTATGTTCTCGAGGCGAGGGCCGCCAGTTGTAGCGGATGGACCGAAGAAACAATCGCCAATCTGCTGGCGGCGCTCACCACGCTTTCTGCCCGGCTCCGCCCCATCAGCGCTGAAAGCCTCAAGGCGTACGCCGATGACACTGAGCCCACCGTTCGCACTTACTGGATCGTCGCCATCCTCCTCGCCGTCGTTATCGTTCCCTTTTCGATCGCCAGCTTTGTGTCTTCCGCGATCTCAACCGCCATTCGCGGCGACATTACTACCGCCAACGACCTGGCCGTAAAGCTCAGAGCTGAACTCGGAACGAAGGATGCACCGAAGGGCGGAACTCCCGACAAGCCGCTTCCGGCAAGCCTTAGCGAGGCCGAGGTTATTTCTCAACTCCAGCTCTATGCTTCCACCCTCCGTGGCATCGACGCCCGCACCCGTCAATTAAATGCGTTTGTACTAGAGTCCGCGCGAGATCCTTACATTGACTTACGCTGGGATCCCAAGAAATCCGCGAAAGAGAACGCTGACAACCAATTAAAGCTCAAGGATCTGTTTCAACTTCCTCTCGGTGTGCCCAACATGCCCGAAACTCTGGATACATTGACCTCCACCTACCAGGATGACCGCCTCTTCGCGCAAGACACACTCGATCTCGTCTCCGTTTACTATGGCGCGATTGCCACCTGCATTCTGCCCGTTCTCTATGCGTTGCTAGGCACCTGTGCCTATCTGCTGCGAACCTTCGAACAGCAAATGGCCGTTCGTACCTTCATGCCCACGGTCGCTAATTCCGCCCGTTTTCTCATCGCCGCCATCGGCGGTGCCGTAGTCGGTCTGTTCAATAACTTCAACATCACCCAAGGAGCTACCATTCCGCCCCTGGCCATTGCCTTCCTCGTGGGTTACGCCGTAGACGTGTTCTTCACGTTTTTAGAAAGTTTGATCGGAGCCTTCACCAAAAACAAAAGCGCCGCGCCTTCCCCGCAACCCGCGCCTGCCGCCGGCCAAAAGGCGTAAGCAGATTTCGCAGTGGCACAAGTCGAGGGAGGCAGTTCGAGGAAAGAAGCGCGAGGAGATCCATGCCGCCAGGATTAGACAATCTTAAACACATCGTAGTGCTGATGATGGAAAACCGCTCCTTCGATCACATGCTCGGATCTCTCACCGCTGTCGATCCCCGCATCGATGGCATCACCGCGCAACTTAGTAACCCTGACACCACCGGGGCATTAGTCAATCCGCAGCCTCTGGCTCAGTTTCAGGGCCAGTTAGATCCCGATCCCGACCATCATTTCCTCGCTGTCGACTTGCAAATCTTCGGAGGAGATACGAGCACGAGCCGCGTGGCAAACATGCAGGGCTTTATCAAGAGTTACTTCAACCAGCAGGAGGATGTGGGCCATTCCCAGAAAATCATGTATTACTTCGCCCAGAATCAGTTACCCGTGCTGACAACGCTGGCGCTGGAGTTCGCCGTCTTCAACCGCTGGTTCGCCTCCATTCCCGGCCCAACCATTTGCAATCGTGCCTTCGCCCATTACGGCACCTCGTTCGGCCAAGTCGACATGGACATCCTCTATGTGAACGAGCCCTTCAAAGATATTTACGACCGCCTGATCAATGCTAATCCAAAGCACACTGCCAAGCTCTATTACTACGACACCACCAGCTCCACCATGGAGGTCGCCAACTTACTCCAGAACGAGCCTCAGTTATTCGGCACTTACGACCAATTCCTGAATGACTGTAGCAGCGGCAATCTTCCCGATTACTCCTTCATCGAACCCAATTACAACGATCACGATACCGACACCGGAGAAGCTGTGGCCAGCGATCAGCACCCAGACCATAACATTCAGGCCGGCGAGTTATTCATAGCGTCCGTCTACAACGCGATCAAACAGAACGCGAGCCTCTGGCAAAGCACCGCGCTCTTAGTCGTCTACGACGAGCACGGAGGCATCTACGACCACGTCGTCCCTCCCGCCTGCACGCCCGACCAATTCACCGCTTCCGCGAATGACACAGGAACCGGCCAGCCCTTCGCCTTCGATCGCCTGGGCGTCCGCGTCCCCGCAATTTTAATTTCACCGTGGATTCCAAAAGGCTCTGTAGTAGACGGCCGCATTTTCGACCACGCCTCGATTCCCGCAACCATCACCAAGTTTTTTCTGGGCGATTACTCGCCCCGCTCTCCGCGAGAAACCACAGCCGATGTGTTCATCGAGCCAAACCTAGCGCCCATCGACCCTACGCGCAATTTGCTCTCGCTAGCGGCCATGCGCACCGACTGCCCTGACTTCGACGTGTAAGAAAACCGCGGCCAAAGCCGCCGCGCAGACGAAATGACCGAGGAAGAGGACTCAAACTAACGAACGACGAAACGACTAAGGACTAACCCAATGACCCTCATCCACGTACCTAGGCCCGATCTGAGAAGCGCGATGGACCCCACTCGTCCCGTGAATGCGCTGCTGAAAGCGCAAATTCGGCATTTGCACGACGCCGAAAACAATCTCCCCCTCCGTCACCAAACCGACATTTACATCAACGCAATCAAAACCGAAGGCGAGGCCGCCGAGTATATCCGCCAGGTGACAACCGCGATCCACGAAGCGCACGAAGCCGCGGCAGCCCTGCGCAAACGCGGAATCGCCATCACCGCCGCGGCGGAAAAGCCCGCCAGAAAAACGAAAAGCGCGGGCAGTGGAAAGAAGAAAAACAATAAGAAGAACGGGCCCAAGACCTAGTCTCGAATCTCCTTTTGCAGGAGCTAGTATGCGTTGCCGTGTGGTGATACTTCTGCTCTCGTTCGCGTCCTCGATGGGTGTCGCTCAGGAAGGCCGACTGGAAGCTGATCCTCGCCGCGAAAGTGAACGCGTCACCGATGCCTGCAAAGATTTCAGCTTCAAAGCCATTCCCGGCTGCGCCTATGAGTTATTCACCGACCACCCCTTTCACATCGCCGCCGGCAGCATGCCGCCGCAAAACGGATTCGCTTTAGGCGGAGCCGCCGTCACCGACAAAAACACAACCAACTGGCGCATGACCTGGGACGTCGACGCCGTCGGTTCATCCAATGCCTCGTGGCGAGCCGGCGGTTATATGAAAATGATCCACACCCCACGCGAACAGATAAAGATAAGCATCCCCGCTCCTCCTCAGCCCGGAGAGCCGCCCCAACCCACGTCTCCCAAGAAGCACCGCATAGACTTAACCCATCCCTACACCGTCTTCAACCTCTACGCGCAATCTATCTCGCTAAACAAAATAAATTTCTACGGCCTCGGGAACGATTCCACGCAAGCCGGAGCCTCCGTTTTCGGCATGACCGAAACCATCGTCGGAGGCAGCGTCATAAAGCCCGTTTTCGAATGGCCAGCCATCGCCAAACTGAATCTCGCTCTCCTCGGCGAAGCCAACGGCCGCGTCGTCAACCTGCGCGGCGAATACGGTCAATCTTTCCCTTCCATCCGAACTCTCTACACCAACGCAACCGCGCCCGGCCTCGCCAGCCAGCCCGGCTTCATCCAACTCGGCGAAGGCTTTCGCGTCGCGCCCAGCTTCGGCGCCCACTGGGAACTCAATTACCTTGCCAACTTTCAGCAATTCTTCGCGCCCGCAAACTCGCAATATTCCTTCCGCCGCTGGACCACCGACCTGAACCACACCTTCAACCTTTATAGCCACACCAAATCCTCATCGCTGAACACCGACGCCAACGGCCCCGACGAATGCGCCCCGCAGAAACAGAAGTGTCCGCCCATTCCCTACTCGTTGAACCTGAATGGCTCGATCAGCGCCCGTCTCCTCGTCTCCGAATCCATCGCCTCCGGAACCAGCGTCGTTCCCTTCTACTTCCAGCAGACTTTAGGCGGTCAAGACATCGACGGCGCCCCATCTCTGAGCAGCTACCAGGATTACCGCTTTCGCGCCCCCAACATCCTCCTTCTACAAGAAGACTTCGAGCACTCCATCTGGGGACCATTCGGCTTCCGCTTCCTAACCGATCAAGGCCGCGTCGCCCTAACCCGCGGAGACCTCGGCTTCAGTCATCTCAAGCACAGCTTCGCGACCGGCCTAACCCTCCGCGCCGGAGGATTCCCCATGGTCTACATCATGTTCGCCTGGGGCGGCCACGAAGGAAACCACACCATCTTCAACATGAACACCGCGCTGCTCGGCGGCTCATCTCGTCCATCTTTATATTGAAGTTTTTTTGTGCAACAGTGAGATTCTCGATGCAGGCTCTGTGAACAAGAGGGCAAAGAGTTGGTAGGCCCGGCAGGAATTGAACCTGCAACCCTCGGATTAGAAATCCGATGCTCTATCCGTTTGAGCTACGGGCCCACTGGAGAGAGCAGTATAACCCAACCCATTCACGAGAAAGCTAGTTAGACAGAACAGCAGTTTCAAGGTTCATATGCGCGACTGCCGCATTTTTGGTGCAGTTTGCGGCAATCGTGCCCAAATCGTGCCCGAAGCCTTGACTAAGTTCCACTGCTGCTTGGTTTTGTTTCGTGTCGAGTCTGCTGGCAGCGTCCGCGAGGTCGACTCCGTCAACGATGTTGTAGCGCTCGAAAACGGAGCGTGTCTTGTGGCCGCTGATCCGCATGGCCACGCTCTCTTGAACGCCAAGCCTGCGAAGGTTGCGGAGGCCGCTCCGTCGCAGATCGTGAAACAGCAGATCGGGCACGCCCGCGCGCAAACCTTGTCCCAGATTTTGCGAAAGCCTTTCACGGGTTTGCCTTTTACCAAGGTGCCGTCTTTGCGTTTCTTGTCCGGGCGCGTGAAAACGAACTCGTCCGGCTGCTTACCGATGCTGCAAGCACCAGCGAGAGCAATTCGCCTTTGCGAAAAGCGAAACTATACGCTGTCGTGAGAAATGCCCGGAGCCACAAGCCAACCTTGCTGCGCTCCATCGCCAGTGGCGTATATTGCGCGTCTTCGAGAAAGCCTGTGCGCGGTGTGCTTTCCTTGTACATCGGAATGACCGGACACGCTCTGACTTTTGGCGGTACGCCTCTTCCTCCTGCTTCTCGCACTTCCCCGGTGCAGTTATGCTGCAACGCCTATTTATGCGGCACAGGGATCGCGGGATGTGAGGAATCCGAAAGGGCTTCTTCTTCGGGCGACCGCACGCGGCCAACGTAGCCCTTGCGGGCGAACAATCTGAGTTTGTGACCGGACCTTCGAGTAGCGACTTCGATCCTGCGATAGTGACCGTCAAGCTCAAAGCGAGCCGGCTTATACGAGATCAGATAGCGACTCCGGATTACTTCCTGAAGGTCGGCTAAACCCCGTTTGAGGTTGCCTGCCGAGCCCGGTAAGAACGAAGAGCCGCCGGTTTGCTCCGCCAGAACCTTAAGCGCCTTGGTACCCACGGGCGGGCCAGTCGGACTCAAGGTTGTCTCAGCCGTGCTGACCGTGTAGACAATGACGTTTTCGCGTTCCGCGGCTAGGATTGCGTCTTTTAAACTGGCCGCACTGGAGTTGTCCTCCCCGTCGCTAATCACTACCAGGATTCTGGCCACGGGGGCCGTCTCCGCTCGGCTGCCGAGCTGCTGCGCCGCGAACGTAACGGCATCCCAAAGCGCCGTTCCACCTGCTGGCGTCAATTCGGAGATGCCGTGCGACAGCTGCTTCTGGTCGGCGGTGTAGTCCTGTACCAGCAGCACCTGATTCGAGACGCCGACCACAAATGCCAAATCCTCTTTATTTGTTAGCACCCTTTGCAGAAAGTCGGCAGCCGAGTTTTGCTCGAAAGAAAATCGCCCAGTGATCGATTCACTGGTATCGATCACCAGCCCCAGGCGCAGGGGCAGTTCAGATTGGTTGCGGAAAGCGAGGATGGCCGCCGGCGGCTGACCATCATCGCGGATCGCGACTTCCTCTTGTCGAAGATCGGTCACCGGTTTCCCATGGTCAGTGACTGCAAGAAATAAATCGATTTCATCCACATTTTTTCGCAAAACCCAGCCCGTGAAACCGCGCCGAATCCGTTCGTCGGGTTGGGACCCGGCCGCGACACCGGTAGTGGCCAGACCCGTGACCTCCGTGCTCCCGCAACCTACACACATTGCTTCTGCTTCGGTAACCTGCTTTGCCTCCTCCAGTTGGGCCGCCGTGGGCTCAGCTGGCGCCGCTACAGTCCTCGTTTTGGGACGGCTTTGTATCTCTTTGATTTGCGCGATCAACTGGCGCGCCCTGTCGGCGCTCGGATTCTTCGAGTCCTCCACGAGAAACGTCTCCAGTTCGCGTTGCATCTCAGTCAGATTCTTCTGCTCCCGCCACGCGGCGGCTGCGAACATATGAACCATCGCGGCATTCTCATGCTTGCCCGCATGCACTCGTTGTGCTGTCGCGATCGCGTCCTGGTAATTATGGTTCTGCAGCTGAGCGTAAGTCAGTACCGTAAGCAGATCGATTTTAAGAGGCGCAATTGACGATGCTTTCTTGATGGCTTGCTCCGCCTCCGGGTAGCGTTTCAGTGGCGATGATGGAGGGCCAAGCGCCTGGCCAGCGCTGACGCTCTGTTGGGAGGCAATTAAACTTCCCATGTTAAAAGGGCTATAGGGTAGATGTAGAGAAGTGGTTGACCGGTTGGCCTCCACAATCTCCATTCTCAGCTCTGTCGGGAATGCCTTCGCTAGATAATATCGTAACTTGACTTGGAGATTCCCCGCGAATAATGCGCCGCATACCGCGTAAGGAAACCTCCATGCAAAGGGAGTGCGGCGGGCGTTAAGAATTTTCATTCATCCAATGCCAGCAGCCCTCCACCTCTTTTTTTGAATATGACTTACGGAGCACGGCTTACGCTGATTTTTCGCTCTCCCTACACGAAGCGGTGTATAGCCGTCAGGGCGCTTCCTGCGTACAACTAAAATCTATAAATATTTTGCGACGGATGAAGGAGTATCGGCTATGGCATTCGGAAAACGAAATACCGCGAAAAAGTGGGCCAGACTTGCAATGAAATTTGGCCTTGTCCTCAGCGACCCAAAATTGTGGTCTACTCTCAACGATCAACTGAAGGATCGCGCCGACGACATGAGCGATGTGATCAAAGATAAATATGGTGTCGTAAGGGATCGATACCAAGACGCAACGGATCGCTTCTCCGATGCGACCTCGGCCCTGCGCGGTGACAGCCAATGGCTCGCACCGACCCTGAGTTTTGTCGGCGGCATCGCTGTCGGAGTAGGCATGGGAATCCTGTTCGCGCCTGCCTCCGGCGAAGAAGTGCGCAGCGCAATCCGCGATAAAGCTTCCGATGTAGCCGACGACGTCAGGAACAAAGTAAGCAAAATGACCAATCGCCACCGCACATCCGACGCCGCATTCACCGGCACCGACGGCGACTGACTCCGTGACGTGCTGTGGAGCTATCTCTTTGCTTTGAAAGGGTGCGGCTTCTAGCCGCACCCTAATGCCGGTCAAGCCGAACGGAACACTCCCCTAGTCTTTCAGCGGAACCATCGTTTGATCCCCGCGGCAGAAGGTCGCAACTTTCAACAGCCGGCCGGGCGCCTGCGGCATCGTCATCACCGGCCCGTAGCAATATACGGCATGGCCGTTGGCAGCGAAATACCACCGCCCCCCTTTGGGCTTTGCCGGTTGTTGGCTGGGGGTAGGAGAGAGCTGAGCCGGGGGCGTCAACTTCGGAACGGGAAGAGACAAAACTAAGGCTAGGGCCAGAGCCTTCATGATTGGGTCTCGCTTCGATTTCCCGGCCCTCCACAAAGGGCCGAATCCACAGAACTGTTCTTTTTAAACTTGTAGCGCCGGACCAGCTGTCCCGAGGGCGTCTCGGCGCAGATGATGAAACCAACACCACCCCTAGATCACGCGCGTCGACCGCCGCACATCCTCTAAATCCGCCTCCGGCTTTCCCGGAACTGACTTCATAGAGCGCGCCGCTTTGCCCGGCCGTTTCGCATCTTTGTCCGCGCCGTTAGCGTCCGATCCTTTTGACCCGGCCGCGGAATTCCCCTGCTCTGCGCTCTTGTTCTGCGCCGCTGTCGCCGCCTTGCTCTGGCCCTGAGATGCGTCGTTCACCGCCATCTTCCCCTTCAGCGCAGCAAGTTGCGTGCTGTCCTTCAGCATTTCGCGGATCAGCCCGCGCTGCGATTCAATGGTCTGCCCCTGCTCGAAAACGAGCATGGTCAAAATCCCATAAGACACAATGAAAAGGATTACCAGCAGCGGTAGAACGCCCGTGGGTCGCGAAGTTGCCTTAGTAGCGGCGTATTCAGTGCTGTAAATGACGGTCAAAGTGTCCCCCTGCTCCACCCGCAACGTTCCGGGCTACGTGAGGAAGAGTGCACCCCGGAAACCATACGGAGGAGAGGACGCAAGTGCCTCTAGGGAATGTACTTAGCTGGCAACAGCAGAATTGGCCTGCGCTCTCGGGTGCAAGCCTCTGCACTTTTTGAGTAACGATACCAGCCAAACCATGATCGCCCAATCACCCGATGCCCTTAAGAATTTCGTTTGACCGCAACATTCAGATAGTCCACGCAAGTCGAACTGTCCTATGTTGTCGGCATGACCACCAGTGCGATACTTGCAGAAGTAGAAACAGAAGTACGAGCGATGCCCCGAACCCCACAAGCAACTCCTAAACGAGTAGAACCGGGCAAGCCGCGGCGAACTATTGACCTGATCGATGCCCAGATCGATGCCCGTCGCTGGCGTGCGGTTCTCGATCGTGACCGATCTCTGGACGGCGCCTTCGTCTTTGCCGTCTCCAGCACAGGAGTCTTCTGCCGTCCCTCGTGTCCCGCGAAGCGCCCGCGCCGAGAAAACGTACAATTCTTCACTCATCCGCTCCAGGCCGAGCAGTCCGGTTATCGCGCATGCCTGCGCTGCCGCCCCAAGGCCGTCGCCGGAAACCCGCAGTCCGTGCTCATTCGCGCCATCTGCCGCTACATCGAGCAACACGTAGCCGATCAGCAACTCGAGAACTCTCTAACCCTCCGCCACCTGGCCAAAGGATTCCGCCTTAGCCCCTTCCACCTTCAGCGCACCTTCAAATCCGTCCTCGGCGTGTCGCCCAAGGCCTACATCGACGCCGTCCGACTCCGCAACGTGAAACAAAACTTGCGAGCCGGCCACAACGTAACCACCGCTCTCTACGCCGCCGGATACGGCTCCAGTAGTCGTCTCTACGAGCGCACCGCCGCCCAGTTGGGTATGACTCCGGAGAAATATCGTCGAGGCGCGGTCGCCGCGGTGGTCCGTTACACCATCACCGACTCTCCGCTGGGGCGGATGCTCATAGCCGCCACCGACAAGGGCATATGCTCCATTCAATTCGCCGACAGTTTGGCCGGTGACCGATCTGCTGATGATGACGCGCAACTCCAGCAAGGCTTGGTCCGCGAGTTTCCTTTCGCCAACCGCCGCCGCGATGACGAGGCCCTCGAGCCCTGGAAAGCAACTCTAGCCCGCGTCATCCGGGGCCAGGAACCGAATACCTCACTGCCCTTAGACATAAGAGCAACCGCCTTCCAGCGCCTGGTTTGGGAGGCCCTGCAACAAATCCCACGCGGGGAGACTCGCTCCTACAGCGCCGTGGCCAGGAAAATAGGAATGCCCAAAGCCACCCGAGCCGTAGCCCGAGCCTGCGCCACCAACCCTGTAGCCGTAGCCATCCCCTGCCACCGGGTCGTGCGACAGGACGGCAACCCAGGAGGCTATCGGTGGGGCATGGAGCGCAAGGATCAGTTACTGGCAATAGAACGCCAACAGCCTTGACTTGACTCGCAGTTCGGCCTAGGATTTTTCCCGTAGGGGGAAGGAGCATTCTCCCATGCTTACCCAACCGTCGTCTCAGATTCGCTCGTCGACTCGCACATCCTCCCGAAACCGAGGGCTAACACTAAAAGCTCTTCTCACCGCTACCATGAGTCTTCTCAGCGTTCTTGTATTTGGATTGGGAGCGATGCAGAGAGACGCGGTCTGGCTGTGGATAGGATTTATCTGTTCCCTGATTTCGGGAGTCTTCATTCAGCTCTTTATCAACCGCATCAAGGACGATATCGCGTCCGGCCGCCGCTAGCCCCGCAGCGTTTACACTAGCCAGAGGATTTTCAACTAAACGGGACCCAGAGATCGTATGGATATAAAGCTCAACTGCGCCTTAGGCGTCGTTCTATGCTCTTTGCTGATCGCAACCGTCGCCCGACCCCAGGAACCACCGAAACAGGACAATACGTCCAGCGTGACCATTGTCACCGCCGGAAATGTCTCCATCACCAAGGAAAACGATGGCAAGACCGCCGTGATCATCAACTTCGTCTCCGGCAAAGCGAAAACGAACGACACTCGAATTACAATCTCCGGCCCCTATTCCCTGAACGTAAACGGAGGTGTGCAGGAAGTACAAGGCGCTCAGGGTGTCGAACTTCACGTGCTCAGCCACGAAGAATTGCGCTTCGCCGCCCCGGAAATCAGCGCGTGGGAGCAATCACACAAATATTCCGAATACACCGCGTGCAGCAAGATTCCCAAATTCTCCGGCTGCGGCAATCCCATCTGTGACCAATTTGGCCATCCCGGCGACCAGTGCCGTTACAACAGCGTCTCCGGATGCGCCTGCACATCTCCCACAGGTGGTCCCTGCGCAGAGGCCGCGACCGCTCCGCAAGATAAGAGATCAAACCAAAACTAAGTTCGCGAACCAGCCGTCGTCACCATCGACAAAAAAGCAAACGCCCTCCCGCCCACAATCGAGTGGGAGGGCACCCCATGGCATCAGATCTCGCGCGAGATACCACTACTGTTTGTCATACACCGCCGTGGATTTTACCTTCTTGCCATTCGCATCGGTTGCGGTGACCGTCACCGTGCGGCTCTTGCCGTCCGCCGAAATCACAATTCGGCCCGAGGCGGTGACCTTGCCACCTTCCTTATTGGTTAACTCAGTCGTGCGGTCATCGATCTTCTTATACGACCGCGTATCTGCACTAGAATCGCCCATCAACGGATAGTCTTTCCCATCGAACTTTCCCGTCCACTCGTTGTGCGTGGGCTTGCCGCTGCCATCCACACCGTCCACCGTAACTTTCACGCTGTCACCCGCAACTTCATAAACAACGGTGTTGTTTTTCGCTGCCATCGCTGGAAACTTCGACTTAGCCTCGTTCAGCTTCCACGTGCCCATATTTGGATTGCTGGCGAAGCTCACAGCCACTGCCGCAAAGCACACCGCCACCGCCAATATAATTGTTCTTATTTTCATGTTCTCTCCTGAGTGAAAAGCGATTTCTACCGACTGAGTGAAGCGGAGCCATTCTAGTGCCGCACCGCCCATTCAGCAATCGCGTGCTACTCAGATCTAGCTGAAGCCAGCCCAGCAACAATCGTCGTAGCCAGAGGAAATCAAGAGGAAATTAGAATTAAAAGGGAGGAAATTAAAGAAGGAAGGCTTTGCTTTTCCTGAGACCCAACACCTAACCGAAGCCCATTGCTTTTCCTATGCCTTTGCCCTTCCCGTCAACTGCTCCGCGCGCCCTACTCCGCCTGCTTCGTGATATTCAGCAGCACGCCCACGCACATCAAAGTCACAAACAGCGACGACCCGCCATAGGAAACAAACGGCAGCGGAATCCCCTTCGTCGGCATCAGCCCCAGCACCACGCTGATGTTGATGAATGCCTGCAACACGATCATGCTCGTAATTCCGACCGCCAGGAAGCGCCCAAAATTATCCTGCGTCCGCAGCGCCGCCCGCGTCCCGCGCCATAGAAAAATTGCAAAAAGAATAATCACCGTGAGCGCGCCCACCAGCCCCAACTCTTCCGCCGTAACCGCGAAAATAAAATCCGTATGCGGCTCCGGAAGATAAAACAGTTTCTGTTTCCCTTCCATCAACCCCAGCCCTGTAACGCCGCCCGTAGCCACCGCAATCAACGACTGAATAATATGAAAGCCAAATCCCTTGGGATCGGCATAAGGATTCAAGAAAGCAAGAATTCGGTCCCTCCGATAAGAAACGTGGAAGATAAGGAAATAAAGCGGCACAATCGCCGCCGCCAGAGCGTATCCGAAATATCGAAAGCGAATCCCCGCCACAAACAACATGCAAGCCGTAATACCGGCGCAAGCGATCGCCGTTCCGAGATCAGGCTGAAAAACAATCAGTCCGAGAAAAACCACAGTTGGCACAACCGCGGGGATCAAGGTGTTGCGCCAGTCATCTATCGCGTTAGTTTTATTTTCCAGAAACCACGCCAGAAACAAAATCAGCGCCGGCTTGGCCAACTCCGATGGCTGCAACGAAACCGGACCCAGATGAAACCAGCGGTGAGTGCCGTGCGCGCGATCCAGAAAAAAAACCGAGATCAGCAGCAGCGTAGTGAACCCCAGCACCGAGAAAACGAGCGCCGGATGCTGCAGATGTTGGTAATCCACCTTCATGGCCACGGCCATGACGATGAGTCCGGCTACCGCCCACACCAACTGCTTCAACAAAAATTCATAAGCCGAGCCGAACCGCTCCTTGGCCATCACCGCCGAAGCGCTGAAAATCATGACCAGCCCTATAAACACCAGAATCGTGGTCACCGTAAACATCCAGCGATCGACGCTAACTCTCTTGGCCATGAGAGTCCATTTCACCACGGAGTGATGCCAAGACGCAGCTGTTTCAACTGTGGATTTGGGGTGAGTGATAACTGAGTTGGTTCCTAAACAAGTATCGGGCCCGGCGCTTGCCCCTATGTCGATCGCGCCATCGCCAGCGAGTGCACAATCTCCTTAAACACCCGCCCGCGATGCTCATAACTCTGGAACTGATCAAAGCTCGCGCACGCCGGAGCCAGCAAAATCACATCCCCCGCCACCGCCACCCCACTCGCCCGCCGCACCGCATTCTCCAACGTCTCGGCGTGATCAATCTCCGCCGCATCCTTGATCTGCGACTCAATCTTCGCCGCCGCCGCACCAATCGTGTAGACGCGCTTCACACGCTGCCGCAGCAACTGATGCAGCACCTTATAATCGCTGCCCTTATCCTTCCCGCCAAGAATCAAGTGAATATTTGCCGGAAAAGATTCCAGCGCCTTGATCGTCGCGTCCACATTCGTAGCCTTGGAATCGTTGTAATAATCGACGCCAGCAAGCCGAGCCACAAACTCCAGCCGATGCTCAACCGCCTTGAAACCCCGCACCGCCGGCCGAATCTGCTCTGGAGTGCATCCGGCGAGCATGCCAACACAAACTCCCGCCAGCACATTTTCCAAATTGTGCGCGCCTTTCAGCCCAAGTTCTCCGAGCGGCATAATCTCGCGTTCCCCATGCCCATCGCGAAAATAAATGCGCTCGCCGCGCACAAACGCCCCTCGATCAGCCTCTTTCTTTCGACTGAACCAGTACAACTGCGCCCGCGTCCGCTGCGCCAATCCGGCCGTGGTCGGCTCATCCGCGTTCAGCACCGAGAAATCTTCCGCCATCTGGTTCTCAAAAACACGCGCCTTCGCGTTCACGTAATTCTCAAAGGTTTTGTGCCGGTCAAGATGATCGGGAGTGATATTAAGAATGACCGCGATCCGTGGGCGAAACTCCACAATTGTCTCCAGCTGAAAACTCGATACCTCGAGAACTGTCCACGTCGCCGGTCCCGCCTGATCGACCAGACTGATCGCTGGCGTTCCGATATTTCCGCCGACCAGCGTAGGAAACCTTCCTGCCGCAATAATTTCGCCGGCCAACGAGGTAGTAGTAGTCTTGCCGTTCGCTCCCGTAATGGCGACAACCGGCCCAGCGAGAAATTGCGCCGCCAGTTCGATTTCGCCGATCACCGGCTCTCCCAGATGGCGAGCCTGCACGAGTTGCGGCGCGTCGATCGGAACTCCCGGGCTCACCACAATCAAATCCTGTCCACGAAATGTGCGCTCCCCGTGCCCGCCGGTTTCGACCGTGATCCCATGCTCCAGCAGCAGCAGAATTTCGTCGCGCAGTTCCGCCTCCGGCTTCGAATCCGACACAGTGACGCGAGCCTCGCGCGACTTAAGAAAAAGGGCAGAAGCCACGCCTGACTTCCCCAAGCCGACAACGAGCACGCGTTTGTTTTGCAGATCCATCGAGTTCAATCTGTAAACCGGTAAATTTGTAATTTGGTAATGCAAGAGTCGGGCGACGGTTAATAAACGGTTTTCAAATTACCAAATTATCCGATTACAAAATCCCTTTCACCGCAATTTCAGCGTCGTCAGCGCAAACAGCGCAAATACCAGTGACGCAATCCAAAACCGAACGATCACCTTCGACTCCGACCAGCCCAGCAACTCGAAGTGATGGTGAATCGGCGCCATCTTGAAAATGCGTTTCTTGCGCAGCTTGTACGACCCCACCTGCAAAATCACCGACAGAGCCTCGATCACAAAAATTCCGCCGATAAACGGCAGCAACAACTCCTGCTTGATCATCACCGCCACCGTTCCAATCGCGCCACCCAGCGCCAGCGATCCCACGTCGCCCATAAACACTTCCGCTGGATGCGCGTTGTACCACAAGAATCCAATCGACGACCCGACCATCGCTCCACAAAAAATCGTCAGCTCGCCGATCTGCGGCATTTTCTGCAACTCAAGGTAAGTAGCAAACGTCGCGTGCCCGCTGAGATAAGTCAGAACCGCCAGTGCTCCCGCCGCGATCACCGTGCAGCCAATCGCAAGCCCGTCCAGGCCATCGGTCAGATTCACCGCGTTGCTCGATCCCACAATCACCAGCACCACGAAAGCCACGAACGGCAGAAAGGCCAGCGGCCACAATTGCGGATGCACCGCCCACCGCTCAATCACCAGGTCGGGATGAAACTGTTTGAGAAACGGCACCAGCAGCCGCGTTGAATACATCCCGCGATACTGCAGCGCGATCAGCGCGACCGCAATCAGTAGGCTGGCCAGCACCTGATAGCCAATCTTGGCGCGCGCCGTGAGTCCCAGGTTGCGGTGATGAACCACCTTAACGTAATCGTCGGCAAAACCAATCGCGGCGAACGCGACTGTCGAAAAAACAGCAATCCACACGAACGGATTGCTCAAATCCGCCCATAGCAGCGTCGGCACAAGAATGGCAATCGCAATAAGCAGCCCGCCCATTGTCGGAGTGCCCGCTTTTTTCTGATGCGCCTGCGGCCCCTCTTCGCGTATGTACTGCCCAATCTGAAAATCACGGAGCCGCCGAATCACGATCGGCCCCACGATCAGGCCCGTAAAAAGCGCAGTGAGACTCGCAAAAGCAGTTCGGAAAGTAAGATAGCGAAAAATACGAAACGGCGGAAAATAATGGAAGAGCTTCAGGTAAAGCAGCCAGTAGAGCAATCCGCCTCCGAAAAAAATCAGCTGTCGGCTCTCGGCCGTCAGCTCATAGCCGTCAATCTCCCCGGCCTATAACGTTGGACCCGCAGTAGGGATACCGCGCTTCTGTTTCCACTTCTCCAGCGCCTTCTCCAACTTCACGCCGCGCGATGCCTTGAGCAACACCACATCCCCGTCGCGACTCTCGCGCGCCAGCCACTCGCCCGCTTCCTCCGGTGCAGCGACAAACTCCGCCTTCATACCGCCCTCGCGAGCCGCCTCCACCATCACCTCCGCCAGGCCCCGCACCCCAAGCAGAAAGTCAACTTTACTTGCCGCAATATGTCGCCCACACTCGCGATGCAGTTCCTCGCCAGTCGCGCCCAACTCCAGCATCTCGCCCGCCACCACAATCCGCCGCCCCGCGGGCATCGCCGCCAAAGTATCCACCGCCGCCAGCAGCGCCTTCGGACTTGAATTGTAGCAATCGTAGAGCACGGCAATGTTACCCACTTGGACGACCTGCCCGCGCTTATCCGCCGCTTGCAACGACGGCAGCGCCGCCGCAATTTCCGATGGAGTAATCCCATGCTCCAGCGCAATCGCCGCCGCCGCCAGCACGTTATAAACGTTGTGCCGCCCCAGCAGCGGACTCTGCACCGCCTGCCGCACTCCATCGCTCACCAGATCGAATCGAGTCCCCTCCGTCCCAAGCATCTCAACATTTTCCGCCCGCACATCCGCGGGAACGCACCCCTTCGCGCTCATCCCGAACATCACAACCTTCCCCTTAAAGTCGCGCCCGAACTGGCAAACATATTCGTCATCCGCATTCAGCACCGCCGTTCCACCGTGCGGCAGCGCCTCAATCAGTTCATACTTCGCGCGCGCAATCCCCGCGATCGAATCAAAACTTTCCAAGTGAACCGGCGCAACATTGGTAACCACTCCCTCATTCGGCAAAGCGATCCGCGCCAGCGCCGCGATCTCCCCCGCGTGCGACATCCCCATCTCCACCACGGCCAGATCGTATTCCGGCTCCAGCGTCAGCAGCCCCAGCGGCAATCCAAAATGATTATTGAAATTTCCCTTGGTGCGATGCACGCGATATTTCGTCGCCAGCAAATGCGCCATCGCTTCCTTGGTCGTCGTCTTGCCCATGGACCCAGTCACGCCGATGGCCGTCTTCCCCCAAATCTTTCGTACCGCCGTAGCCAGCGTCTGCAGCGCAACCAGCGTGTCATCAACCGCCAACAGGCCCGCGGGTTTCCGATAGCGCGCCAGTTCACCTCTCTGCACCACCGCCGCAATTGCGCCCCGGCCGAGCGCCTGCTCCACAAAATCGTGTCCATCCAGCCGCTCGCCCTTCACCGCAAAAAAAACTTCGCCCGCTTGCAGCGTCCGCGAATCGATCGAATATCCCTGCGCCGTCCCCTGCCCATCATACTGCCCGCTGGCCTGCAAGAATTCGCCAATGCGTGAGAGCGAAAGTCTCATGCCCCAATCCCCGCCTTCGCCGCGTTCTGGCAGTCGTAGCCCAACGCCTTCAGGTTCTCGCGCGCCACCTCAACATCGTCAAACGGAATTGCTCCCTCTCTCGTCACCTGCACCTTCTCATGCCCCTTGCCCGCCAGGAGCACGATGTCGCCGGGCGCAGCCCGCCGCAAAGCCAACGCAATCGCCTTGCCGCGATCCGGCTCCAACGAATATTTCGCGCCCGATTTCTGCAGTCCCACCAGCGCATCATTCATGATCGCAATCGGATCTTCTGACCTCGGATTGTCCGAAGTCAGCACCACGAAATGGCTCCCTGCCCCCGCTGCCTCACCCATCAGCGGACGCTTGGCGCGATCCCGATCCCCTCCGCAGCCAAACAAAGTAATAACCTTCCCCTTGAGCCCGGCGCGATCCACAAATTCGCGAGCTAGCGCCGTGAGGTTGCGCAGCGCGTCGTCGGTGTGCGCGTAATCTACCACCACCGTGAACGGCTGCCCGCAATCCACCGGCTCGAAGCGCCCCGGAACGCGCGCAAGATCAAAGATTCCCTTAGCAATCGCCTCCGCCGAACAATCGCGCGCATACCCCGCCGCCGCGGCGGCAAGCGCGTTATAAACATTGACCTTGCCGATGAGCGGAGACCACATCGCCAACGTCCCCGATGGCGTCACCATTTCAAATCGCGTTCCATGCGGCGTGATCTCAACCGCCTCCGCATGAAAGTCGCCCGCCGCGAGGCCGTACGAAAACACAACAGCACTCTTCTTCTGGCAAATTTTCAACAGCTGCCGCCCATACTCATCATCAATATTGAGCACGGTAGCGCGCGGCTGCTCCGTCCCGCAGCCTTCAAAAAGAATTTGTTTCGCGCGAAAGTAGTTTTCCATCGTGGCGTGATAATCGAGATGGTCACGCGTGAGATTCGTGAATACCGCCGCATCAAAAGGAATCCCAAATACCCGCTCTTGCTCGAGCGCGTGCGATGACACTTCCATCACCGCGTCTGTGACTCCTGCGCTCAGGCCCTCCGCCAATAGCCGGTTCAACTCCAGTGCCTCCGGCGTTGTATGCGGAGCCGGAAGAATTTTTCCCGCCACGTGATATTCAATCGTCCCAACCAGCGCCGTCCTGCGCCCCGCCGCCCGCAATATCGATTCGATCAGAAACGCAGTTGTGCTCTTCCCGTTCGTCCCAGTAATTCCAACATTCGCAATCCGTTCCGCCGGACGTTTGTAGAAATTCGCGCTCAGTCGAGCCAGCGCGCGCCGGCCATGCAAAACTTGCGCCCAAGCCACGCCGGGACGCGGTGTTTCGGCAGCAGAATCCGTAACAATCGCCACCGCTCCCGCCGCAATCGCCTGCTCGATAAAACGATTACCGTCGCTCGCCTCTCCCTTCATCGCGACAAAAACCGTCCCCGGGCGTACCCGCCGCGAATCGTATTCCACCCCGGCAACGCCCGGATTCCCGCTCTGCGAGAGAACCTCGGCGCCTTGCAAAAGTTGTTGGAATGTCATTGGAGTCGATTATAGCGAGGTAGGTTTCTTCTGTTGGCAAACGTACGGTTTCCTCAGTGAACCTCCGTGCCCTCTGTGGTTCAAGCTTTTTCCTGGATTGAGCGGAAGGTTGGTTTCGCAGAAGCTTTATCTTCCAAACTGCACCACCACCCGCGATCCCGCTGCCGCGTGCGCGCCCGGCGCAGGGGTTTGTTCGCGCGCCACGCCACTGCCGATGGCGTCCAGGTCAAACCCCGCATCCTGCGCCGCTTCCAAGGCGCCGCGCAAGTTCTTCCCCAGAAAAGACGGAACCTCGATCCCTCCCTCTTCCACGTCGAGCACCACCGTCCCACCTGCGGGCAATTTCGGCGAGGATGAATTCTCAGGTGGTAAAGTTGGAGGTGTCGGCGCCAAACTCGCCGCGTTCGTCGTTCCGCCTTTGCCCGTTTGCTCGGCAACTTTTGTCGTCAGCGCCGCCGGAACAACCTGTCCGCTGATCGGACCCGCTTTCGCCCCCACCGGAGCAACCGGCGTCTCGCTCACATCGGCAATATCGAGGTTCGCGCCCAGATGATCCGGCGTGCCCTCTTCCAGGCTCGCCTCCGGCACGTCGCGCCGCGCCAGTAAAACCTGCCGGTTCGACGGGATCTGCACATCATGCGGGACGTGCAAATACTCCAGCGCCTGCTGCATCACCCGCTGAAAGATCGGCGCCGAAATCTGCCCGCCCTGATGCAGTCCCACTGCCGAATCAAGAATCACCACAACCGCAATTTGCGGATCGTTAATCGGAGCAAACCCCGCGAACGACGCCACATACTTCGTCTTCGAATAGGCGCCCGTCGCCGGATCCACCTTTTGCGCCGTCCCGGTTTTTCCCGCCGAACTATATCCCTCAAGAATCGCCTTCCGCCCCGTCCCGTGCAGCACCACACCCTGTAGCATCTGCCGCATCTCCGCCGCCGTCAGCGACGAGATCACCCGCGTCCCCTCGCCCGGCTGAAACGCAATCGTCTGCGGATTATTTTGAAATGCCTTCTGCGGCGCAACCGTCCCCGCCACAATTCGCGGCGGCACATGCACGCCATCATTTGCAATCGTCGAAATCAGTGAAGCCAGCTGCAGCGGAGAAATCCCAATCTCCTGTCCCATCGAAATCGCGCCAATCGAAACCTTCGACCACCGCTCCACCGGCTTCGTCAGCCCGCGCGTCTCGCCGGGCAGCTCAATCCCCGTCTGCTGTCCGAATCCAAACGCGCGAATGTATTTATAAAAACGTTCATCGCCCAGTCGCAGCGCCACTTTGATTGCTCCCACATCGCTCGACTCCGCAATAATGTCGGCCACCGAGAGCACGCCGTGCGGCTTGCTGTCCCGTATTCGCATGCCATTGATAACAATCGATCCCATTTGGCAATCGAACATCTCATCCGGCCGCGTCAGTTTTTCCTCCAGCCCGCCCGAAATCGTCACGATCTTAAAAGTCGACCCCGGCTCGTAAACGTCGCTCACCGCACGGTCTTTCAGCGCTTCGTTCTTAATCTCCTTACGAATATTTGGATTAAAAGTTGGCCGATTTGTCAGCGCCAAAATCTCGCCGGTGTGCGGATTCTCCACGATCACCGTTCCCGCGATGGCGTGCGTCTCTTCCATCCCGCGTTCCAGTTCGCGCTCCGCGATGTATTGAATGTTCTGGTCGATCGTGAGCACCACGCTGCTGCCCGCCTCCGGTTCTTTCTCGACGCTGGCAAACCAGCGCTTGCGTGCATCGACCGAAATCATCAGCTTGCCGGGCTTGCCCTGAAGTTGTGAATTGAATTGCCGTTCAAGCCCGCTCAGCCCCTGATCGTCCGTGCCCACGTAACCCAAAACTTGCGCTGCCAGTTCGCGCTTGGGATAAAAGCGCTTCGCTTCCTTCTGAAAATGTATGCCCTGGAGATTCAGCGCCCGTATGCGCTCGATTACCTCCGCATCCGCCTTGCGCGCGACCCAGCAGAACGTCTTGTGGACACGACAATCGGCCAGCACCACCCGCGGATCATCCTGCGTGATCCGCGAAATCAGGCTCACCGTATTCGCCAGGTCGGGAGTCTCCGAAGGCACAATGAACGCCGAATCCACCCGGATCGACATCGCCAGCTCGCGCCCTGCGCGATCGTAGATGACGCCGCGTTTCGGCGAGAGATCGAAGCTGCGCTGCTGCTGATGTTGCGCGCGCCGCTCGAAATCTCCGTAGCAAAAAATTTGCAGGTAAATCAGCCGCAGGCAGATCGCCAGCAGCCACAGGCACAGCAATCCAGACAAAGCATAAATCCGGAATCGTGCGCCGTTCGAAGTGGGACTCGCCGTCACTTCCAGTCCTCAGAAACGTTCGGCGGCCCCGAAGAGCCGCCGTCGAAAATGTTGCGCGCACACTCCTGCCCCGCGCACAACTACCCTGGTCGCATTACCGCGCCGACACAACCGACACCGGCGTCACGCTCGCCATCACCGCAGCCGCCAGGTCGCTGACCGAATCCATACGCACCACTTGTCCGGGCCGCGGCGATTGTAATCCAAGCTTTCTCGCCATCACATCAATGCGCTCCGGATCGCGCAATGACGCTTCTTCCAAGTGCAGCGCTCGATTCATCTCTGTCAGCCCATCGCGCTGCATTCGCAGCGTCTCGATTTTGTACCCATATTCAATCGCGCGGAAATGTTGCAACGCATATCCCATCACCAGCACGAACAGCAGGCACAGCGCAATTCCAAACTGCTTCATCTCCCACACCCGCCGCGGGTCTTCCACCTTCACTAGTCGCGAGTTATCGATCGTCTTGCGGAAATAAATCTCCGGAGTGCCTAGCCAGCACGCCTTATTCCGGCGTAGAGCAACGGTTTGCATCGCGACGGCACTCATGATTTATGCCACTCCTATAAATTTGGAATCGTAGTCCGGGTTTTCTGGAATCGAGACAAACCACGGCTTTATCAGCACCGGCTCCAGTTGTGTCGGTTCGACTTGCGAAAGCTCGACCGCGGAAGCCCGGCGCCGCTCCGCGCGTTCTACCGTCGCCATCAAGCCTTCGATCAGATTGCCAGTAAATGTCATTCCAGTATTCCCAGTTTTCGTCGCCGGACCCGGCCTTGTTTTATTCTTCTTGGCCGCCCCGGCGAAACTCCACCACAGAGTTGCGGTCGCCCATACAGAACAACCGCCCTAGCAAATTCTTTACCCGGCACGCCTTACCATCACCGCACCGGGATGCCCGGCAGTTTCTCCAGGGCAAACTCAAACTCGCTCCGCCGCTCGCATCTTGGCACTGCGCGATCGCGGATTCCGCTCAACCTCGTCCTCAGATGCCGTCACCGGCTTCTTCGTAAGCAGTCGAAAGTTCATGTCCTTCGCTCCCGCCCGCATCGCATCCTTCACAATCCTGTCTTCCAGCGAATGAAAGCTGATCACCACCAGCCTTCCCGCCGGCTTCAGCACCCGCGGAGCCGCCTCCATCAACGCTTTCAGATCGTCCAATTCACGGTTTACGAGTATTCGGAGAGCTTGAAAAGTTCTCGTCGCTGGATGAATCCGCTCGTACTTCATTGACCGGGCCGCGGCTGACACCACCTCGACAAGTTGCGTCGTCGTGCGTATCGGCCGCGACCGGACAATGGCTCTGGCGATTCTCCGCGACCTCCTTTCCTCACCGAATTCGTAAATCACATCGGCTAGCTCGCGCTCGTCGATGTGGTTTACCACTTGTTCGGCGGTTTCGCCCGACATTGGATTCATCCGCATGTCGAGCGGTCCTTCCGCCTGAAAACTAAATCCTCGCGCCGGATCCCCGAGTTGCAAGCTGCTCACTCCCAGGTCCGCGATTAAGCCGTCGACGGTCGCTGGTCGTCGGTCGTTCGCAAGTTCGGCGAACGATCGATGCAGCAACGTGATCGCCGGCCAGTCGGTGCTTACATCGCCATTGGGTTCGCTAACGGCCAACGACGAACGACCAACGACTGGCACGAGTCTTTTTCGTGCCACTTCGAGCGCCGCCGGGTCCTTATCGAAGCCAATCAAATGTCCCGCGGCGCCGAGGCGTTTTGCGATTTCCAAACTGTGCCCGCCCAGCCCCACCGTGGCATCCAGATAAGTTCCACCCGGCTTTACTGCCAGAAAATCGATCGCTTCTTTTAAAAGAACCGGAACGTGTCCAACCCCCCCACGCCCACCCCGCTCGGGGATGTCTAGTCCAGAATCCGTTTCCACTGGTTAACCGATCACAGCCTGCCTGATTACTGGTAGCCCGATTACTAGATGCCCAATTCGTCAAGCGTCTTCGTGTCGTCATCCGTGAAAGCCTGCTCGTCAATCTCCTTGCGGAACGCTTCGAGGTTCCTCACTTCCAGGTAAGTCAGATTGCCGAGCACTGCCACTTCCCCGCGTAACTGCGCCGACTCGCGCAGAATCTGCGGAACCAGCAGGCGCCCCTGCCCGTCCATTTCCACGACCTGCCCGTAATAGTTCGTGCGATTCAAGAACTTTTTCTTCGTCGGATTGAATGTCGACAGCGAAGCCAGCTTCTGCTCGATCCGCTCCCATTCCTCGAAGGGATACACTTGAGCAACAATTCCATCGAGGCTGGTGATGTAGAATTTCTGCGCGTATTTCTCTTCCATCACGCGCTTGAATTCCGCCGGGACTTTTAACCGTCCCTTTTCGTCGACGCGCGCTGGATGATTTCCGCGAAACATAGGCTAGGCTCGTCGCTTTCGCTAGAAATGACGGGCTCCGTTTATTCATGGCTGCTACCACAGCCAACATCACGAGGGAGGTAGAAGCGGTCACAAAAGCGGTGGATTCGGGTTCGTTGGGCCCGGTTTTGTCGGTGTCAGCTTCAGAACTCACTGGCGCCTCGAAACTTAGGTCTGCTTCCCACGACCTCTAATATTTACTCCACTTTCAACCACTTTTGTCCACATCCTACGCCTAAATCGTTTGTTGTCAATAAGAAAGTTTCAGGTTGAGATTGGGTTCAGAGACTCAAGGTGCGAAGCGCGACAGGTTGCGGTTAACCAGAAAGATGACCACTAGGGCTTGTGTTTAGCAAAATGGTTCGCGCGCTGCAAATTTGCGACTTTTTCCCTTGCACGGATTCCGGCCAGGCGAAGAATTGCCGATTTTTTCAAGGTACGCCGGCACGCTGTCTCACATCGTCCGAGATATTAGCGCCGGTAACGATCAGAACCACGCACTCCCCGTCGTGGGGCGGTTCGGCAAGGAAGGCAGCAGTCGTGGCAGCGCCCGCCGGTTCGGCTAGCACGCCTTCTTCCTGGTAAAGATGCGCGATCGCTCGAAGCATCTGCTCCTCGCTGACCAGCACGACATCGTCCACCAGTTCTCGGATGGCCACCACGTTCTGCGCTTCTGGGGTGCGGGTCGCGAGTCCGTCGGCGCAAGTGTCGCAGCTGTCGGTCGGCACGACTCTTCCCTCTTTCCATGAAAGGTAGTACGAAGGAGCGCGCTCGGCCTGCACTCCGATGACTCTCACTTGCCCGATGACTTTCGAAGACAGCTGCTTGAGCGCCACAGCGACGCCACGAATCAAGGCCGTGTCACCCATGGGAACGTAAACCGTGGAAACCGTCGGGACCTGCTCGACGATCTCGAGGCCAATGGTTGCCGTTCCCACAGGCACCTCGGGATCGGTCGCATCATTCAAGAAGTAGACGCCCGGACGGGACGAATAGGCGGACGCCTGCTCAAAGGCTCCGGCAAGATCGGTTGAGCCACTTTCCACAATTCGCGCACCAAGATCGCTGATCTTCCTGCGTTTGACCGGGTTGGCCTTCGACGGCAGGAAAATCGTGGCGAGCACCCCCAGCGTTTTGGCGGCGAAAGCCACGGCAGCCCCATGATTGCCCGTGCTGGAGGCGGTAACTTCCTCGATTCGGCGACGCGAGAGATTCAGGCCGAGAGCATAAAGCGCGCCCCGCGGCTTGAACGATCCGGTCGGCAACTCCGTCTCCACTTTCAGATGAACAGTAGTGTTCGGCGCCGACAGCGAGCGCGCCAGGACCGTTCGCGTGACGGGCAGGTACAAGTCAAGCAGCTTCCGCGCTTCGCGAATCGTTCGAAGATCGGGACAAACGGCCATCGTTCGAATACGAGTAGCCTGCCACCTTACTTTGCAGCCTCTACAAACACAGCCGTCCCATAAGCCAAAACTTCGGTGACGCCCTGCATCACCTCGGTAGCGTCATAGCGCGCGCCGACGACAGCATTGCCTCCGATATCCGCCGCGTGCTGCAGCATCAGGTCGAACGCCTCGGCGCGAGTTCGCTCGCAGAGATTGGTAAGCAACGTGATATTGCCACCAACGATCGTCTGCAGCCCTGCTCCAATCGTTCCAAAGATCGAGCGCGAGCGCACCGTGATTCCGCGTACCACGCCCAGCGTGCGCACCACCCGAAATCCATCGAGCTCAAACTGCGTGGTCACCATATTATGCGCGACCATCCGCCCTGCAGTTACCGCCGCATAGTTGCCCATCGCTCCTCCGAAGAAAACTTATCGCTATAACTCGGTAGCGACAACTACATTGATTCTAAATCAGCGTCGATCACAAATTCCTCAGTGCCAGCATCCCAACTCACGCGCAGCACATTAGGCTTGCAGCAGACCTGGCAGTCCTCGACATACCGCTGACGGCTGCCGGCCGACTCATCCACCGAAGTCTCATTCCATTCGCCGCACCCAGCGCAAACGTAACCGCTCACCATACAGCCATTCTAGAAGCAACTCCGCTGCTCCCATCATGCGGCGTCTTCGCTCTATAATGATTCCTCTTTCTTGGAGGCCTCATGCTCTCGCGCCGTCGTTTCCTGCAATCCGGCTCCATCGCTGCCGGCGTCAGCGTAGCCCTGCCCGCACTCGCCCACTCCGTCGCAGACGACAAACCGCCGGCCATCGCCGCTCTCCATTCACGACTCACAGAAGCCAAGCCGATCACTATCGAAGAGCGTGCCGAGCGCCAGGAGCGTGCTCGCCAGTTGATGCGCGACAACAACCTCTCCGCCATCTTCCTGGGTCAAGGCACATCGCTCGCCTATTTCACCGGCATCCACTGGCAAGGGGGAGAGCGCCTTTTCGCCATGGTCCTCCCGGCCAAAGGCGACGCTTTCTATGTTTCTCCCGCCTTCGAAGAAGGCCGAGCCCGCGAGCAAATCGCGCAAGCGCCCCAGGGCACGAACCCAGACGTCCGCACTTGGCAGGAGGACGAAAGCCCCTACCAGCGCGTAGCCCAAGGCCTCACCGACCGCGGACTCTCCACCGGCACCATCGGCGTAGAAGAAACAGTAAAGTTTGTCTTCAGCGACAATATTCGAAAAGCCGCGTCCGGCGCCACCTTCACAAGTGCCACCCCGGTCACGGCGGGATGCCGCATGATCAAGAGCCGCCACGAAATCGAACTCATGCGCCTGGCAGCGAAAGTCACGCTAGCCGCTTATGAGTCCACCTATCGTTCGCTTAAAGTTGGAATGACGCAACACGATGTGGCCAACTTAGTAGAATCGGCCCACACTCAACTCGGATTCGAAGGCGGCGCCGAGGTCCAAGTCGGCGAATACTCCGCCTTCCCGCACGGCTCGGTAACTCCACAAGTCATCAAAGAAGGCACCATCGTGATGATGGATGGAGGCTGCTCCGCGGAAGGTTATCAATCGGACATCACGCGCACTTACGTGCTCGGCAAGGCCAGCGACAAGATGAAACAGGTCTTCGACATCGTCCATCGCGCCCAGCGCGCCGCACTAGCCGCCGCCAGGCCCGGAGTGGAAGCCGGTTCCATAGACGCCGCTGCCCGCAAGGTAATTACCGACGCAGGCTATGGTCCCGACTATAAGTATTTCACTCACCGTCTGGGCCACGGCATGGGTATGGATGGCCACGAGTGGCCTTACTTAGTCCGCGGCAACCCCACCAACCTACAGCCAGAGATGACTTTCAGCGACGAACCAGGAATTTACATCCGAGGAGAATTCGGCATCCGCCTCGAAGACGACATGCACATCACGGAAAAAGGAGCAGAGCTATTCACGCCGCAAAGCCCATCGCTCGAGGACCCCTTCGGAAAAGAATAGAAGTGGTATCCCCACGCATTTCAATTTTCGACCCCGCAGATAACTTACGCAGATAAAGAAGGGTCTAACACCGGGCAACCTTCGTTGCGCGCTGTCGCCGGTAAGACCTTATCAGCGCAAACGAACGTGGGCTCCTCGCTCCCAGAGATTGAACACAACACCATATAGCCTGCAAGTTGCACGGCACCGTCAAGCAAATTCGGCGCAGCGACACTCAAAGTCGCATCTGCTTTCCCTCACTCCACCACAAACGCCCTAACCCGCCGCAACAGCGACGCCGGCGCTTCCGCATCCATCACTACCAAACCATCCTGATATTGCCGCGAATAAATGCGCCCGCCTGCCTGCAACTGCGCCAGCAGCTTCCCTTCTTTTTGCGGAATGCGCAGCCGCACCCGCCGCGGTCGATCTCCTTCCAGCAACGCATCGACACGATCAAGCAGCGCGCTCATTCCAATTTTCTTCGCGGCCGAGACGTGAACAACCTGCACCTTATCGTTCATATCGCTGTCGCGCAGCGACTCGCGTTGCTTCGGAAGCAATAAATCGATCTTATTCATCACCCGCAACCGCGGCTTTTTGTCAGCCTCCAGTTCCTTGAGCACGCTCTCCACTTGTGCATCCTGCTCAGCCGAGACCGGGCTGCTCGCATCCGAAACCTGCATGATCAGCGTCGCCCGCTGCACTTCTTCGAGAGTGGCGCGGAACGCCGACACCAGTGTATGTGGAAGCTGCCGTATAAAGCCCACCGTGTCAGAGAACAGAACTTTCCTTTTCGACGGAAGTTCAACTCCGCGAATCGTCGGATCAAGCGTAGCAAACATGCGCGACGACGCCACGACGTTCGCCTTGGTGAGAGCATTGAACAGCGTTGACTTACCCGCATTCGTATATCCGACTAGGGCTACCAGAGCCACCGGAACCGATTCCCGCCGCTGCCTCTGCTGCGCGCGGATGCGCCGGACATTTTCGATCTGCTGTTTAACATGCCGCACGCGCCGAAAGATCTTTCGCCGGTCCGTCTCCAGCTGAGTTTCGCCCGGCCCGCGTGTGCCGATGCCGCCGCCCAGTTGCGACATCTCCACTCCCCGCCCTGCCAGCCGCGGCAGCATATATTCCAGCTGCGCCAGTTCCACCTGCAACTGCCCTTCACGAGTGCGAGCGTGCCGCGCAAAAATATCGAGAATCAGTTGCGTGCGATCAATCACGCGTGTGTGGACCACGCGCTCAATGTTGCGCTGTTGCGAAGGCGAAAGGTCGTGATCGAAAAGAATCACGTCCGCGGAAACCGAAGCCGCCGCCCCGGCAATCTCCTCCAGTTTCCCCTTGCCGATCAGCGTCGCCGGATCAGGCCGGTCCTTGCGCTGCGTGAACTCGCCGACAATCTCGGCACCCGCGCTCGTAGCCAGCGCCCGCAATTCGTCAAGCGATTCTTCTGAGCTGAAGTCCGGCGAATCCGCCGGCAAAGATAAAGACGAAGTGGATGATGGTAAAGACGAGGCGGCAACGCTCGCGGCGTGATCTCGCGCCGCCTGCGCTCCCGCCGTAATCGCAGAGCCTTTCTTACTCTTAGCTCCGCCCGCACCCGCGCGGCCCCGTGTGCGGAACTCCACCCCCACCAGGAACGCTCGTTCCTGCTGTTCCGATGGATTCGCCACCGCCTTCGCTTCGTTTCGCGAACCGCCACGGCCGCTTATTCTGGAATCATCTCGACGCAAGCAAACTCATTTCATCCTTCCGTACCGGAAGCGGAACTCGCACTCGCCGCCTCTCCGTGCACCGGAACCGCTGGCTTTGCCTCTGAGTGACTGCTGTGCGCCCCGCGCGAAATGACGACCGTCGAAATCGCGTGCTTGAAAATGAGCTGCTCCTGGTTGCTGGTTTCAAGAACAACCGAATACTTATCGAACGATCGGATACGGCCCGTCAGCTTCACTCCGCTGACCAGATAAATCGTGATGTTGTGTCGTTCCTTTCGTGCCGTGTTGAGGAAAGAATCCTGAATGTTCTGTTGTGCCGGCTTAGCTTCCATTGCCGATCTCCTTTTTCGGGTTCGATGCTGCGCCATTTGAGCGTTGGGGAGGGCAATTGGCTGCAGCTCTTTTCCTGTGGCTTCCTACAATACGGCCTTATCCCCCACTTTTCAACTTCTACTAATAAATATTCTTAGTAGCTCTGAGTCGCTCGCGACGCCCAAAAAATCCTTTTTGGCCTAACGATCGTCGTTCCGGGAAATCGGCATTTTCAATCCGCCGCCGGCCATCTACAATCGGGAGTTCAAGAATAGAGTGCAGTTACAAAGTTCAAGAGCAACGCGGCAAACGAGGGGTCCCCATCTTGATCGAAATCAACTTCCCCACCGACTTCCACACTAACCTGCTAATGCTGTTTCGTTGGTTGCATTTTATCGGCGGCATCACTTGGCTCGGCCTGTTGTATTTCTTTAATCTTGTTAATGTGCCATTCATGAAAGAGATCGATGCCACCACCAAAGGCAAAGTACTGCCCAGCCTGATGGCGCGCGCGCTCTGGTGGTTTCGCTGGGCATCCGTGCTCACCGTCCTCATGGGCTTGGCATACTGGGGCCAAACCGTTTCCATCGACGCGAGAAACAGCGGCGCGTCCTCCGGCGTGCCGATGGCTAGCTTCTTTCTCATCTGGACCGTCGTCTGGGGGCTCATGTATGCCTGCACGATCCCCGGCAAAGGCGCGCTCGATAAGTGGCCTGTGCTCGCCGCGATTTATACCGTCATCCTGGTCGCAGCCTCCTGGCTCTTCCTGCACCTCAACAATCATGGCTGGGAGAGCAATGCCCTTCTCGCGATCGGCATCGGCGGCGGCATGGGTTGGGTGATGATGCTGAACGTCTGGGGAGTAATCTGGCGCGCGCAAAAGAAAATCATCAAGTGGACCGCCGACAACGCTACCAACGGCACACCCATCCCCGACAAGGCAAAGTATCTCGCGCGCCAGTCTTTCCTGATCTCGCGAGCGAACTTCGTGATCTCGTTCCCACTACTCTTCCTAATGGGAGCAGCAAGCCACTATCCCCTGTTCGGTAAGTAGCACGTTGTAAGTAGTGCCGAATAGCTAACAGCCGACGCCTGACTCGACCTTGTCCCAGCTTTTAGGGTGTTGCAGCGCTTCCGCCTCACTGACCAAACTAGACTCTGCTTTTGCCTATGGGTGGCGCAGCGCTTCAGCGCTGCGCTGAAGGGATTTATTTGAACGCGGACTTGAGCCGCTGAGGGCAAGAGCCACATGTTAATCCGACATCAACTGTCTCCTGAACGCCGCGGGAGTCATCCCCGTCGCTCTGCGAAACGCGCGCGTAAAGTGGCTCTGATCTGCATATCCGGTAGCAAGGCTGATCTCAGCCATCGACAGCTCGCGGGTAAGCATCTGCTCGCAGGCAGCGCGAATCCGCAGCCGATGGACACGCTCACCGATTCCCTCTCGAACAAATTTGCGGAAGACGCGCGACAGATGCACGGGATGCACTCCCGCCTCGATGCTCAGTTCATCCAAGGTCAGTCGCTCCGAATACTCGGCCGTAAGTTTTTCAATGACACGTCCCAACCAAGTTGGGGGATGCGCCACCTTCTCCCGGCGCATGCGTGCGACATAACCTAGCATCTCTGCCAGCAGGCTCTCGACTAATAACTCATCGGCCGCCGAACCACCTGTCGCATTAGCTCCAAGAAACTCGCGATACATTTTCATTCCCAACCACAACAGCGGACCGCCCCTCGAATCATCGTGCGCGAGATCAAGCGCGGCGGAGTCATCCGCCAAGCGCTGCCACCAACACGGTCGAATTTCCATTTCGAAAAACCGCACTCCTCGCGGCCCAACTTCATCCTGATGCGGAATTCCCGCCGGCCGGAAATGAATAGTGAAGGGGCGAAACTGCCGATCCTGGCGTTCGTAACGTTCGCCATATTCGCCTTCGAGAAGCAGCGCAAAGAAAGCCAATTCATGCGCGTGCATGGGGAGTTTCTTCGGCAACGCGTGCCGTAGATTCGTAAAAATCGCTCCACATTGCTCGTACTTCCCTTCCACCGCGCCATAGAAATTGCCCGCTCCCAGCGCCTTCCCGCGGCCGTCCTCGGAATTTACACTCCCCATGCCCGCTCCTCCACGTTGCCTTTGTTCTAGACGTGCCCGCCCATACTTCGTTAGCTTACTCACGACGTCAGATGCGTCGGAGAAAACTTCATGATTCGCTATTGCTCTTTGCTTTGCCTATTTGCCGTGTTACTCGCCCAGTCATCGGCGAAAGATGCAGCGAAAGACGCCGCAAAAACGGCACCTAACAATTCCACCGCACCCGTATACACGTCCGACGGACGCCTCCTGTTCCCCGCCAACTATCGCGAATGGATTTATCTCACCACCGGCCTCGATATGGACTACAACCCCGATCTCGCGGCCATGCCGGGTCACTCCATGTTCGACAACGTCTTCGTCAATCCCGAAGCCTACAGGGTTTTTGCCGCCACCGGCACCTGGCCCGACAAGACCATGCTCGTTCTCGAAGGTCGCATGGCCGCCAACAAAGGCTCCATCAACAAGGCCGGACACTTCCAGACGACCGACGTCATGACGCGGTCCGTCCACCTTAAAGACGCACGCTTCCCCGGCGGCTGGGCCTTTTTCCCGCTGGATGAAGACAAGCCGACTAAGCAAATTCCGAAAGAAGCCGTGTGTTACTCCTGCCACGAACAGCACGGTGCGGTGGACACGACCTTCGTGCAGTTCTATCCCACGTTGCTCGAAATTGCGAAGAAGAAAGGCACTCTAGCCCCAGGCTATTCGAAAGAAGAGGCTGCGGCACAGACAGGAGACACTCCGAAGAAATGAGGATCGAAGCTGGCGCAACCGGGAACATGAGCACCCTAGCCAGGGCAGCACCGCCGTAATCTCGACCTCACCGAGCAACCCTGCCACAATCGGGCTCACTATGTCTGAATACGTGGACTCGATTCTGGAGTGGTCCGGCTCCCACGAAGACTGGCGCCCCATGTCGCGCTGGTCTGTCCTAGCGTGGCTTGCCTTCTACGTTCTCTTCCTGATCTACGCATTCCGCATGCACGGCGGCTACCTCTTCATCGACTCCGCCAACCTGGTGGTTCACGAAGGCGGCCACCTGCTCTTCCGATGGTTCGGCCCCACTCTCTGCCTCTGGGGAGGAACCATCCTGCAATGGCTAGTCCCGCTGTTGCTCGCAATGTATTTCTTCCACGAACGCCAGCCCGCGGCTTTCATCTTCTGCACATTTTTCTTCTTTGAGAATTGGCTCTACACCGCAACTTACATGGGCGATGCCCGCGCTATGGTCTTGCCGCTAGTCACCACGGGCGACCCCGAATACGTCGAGCACGACTGGAACACGATTTTCACCAGCCTCGGCGTTCTGCCCTACGACACCAGGATCGCCACGATCGTGTCCTTCCTGGGATGGTGCGGAATGCTGGCCTCCGTCACTTGGCTTGCTCTTCGCGCGAAGATTGCCAAGACGAAGAGTACCGAGGCGAAGACCACCGAGACTATGACACAGGCGCGACCGAAGCTGACTTCGCCGCCAGCGTCCACGGTTTCCCGTCAAAATGCGCCGGCAGCGCCAACCCAAACAGTTTCAAAATCGTAGGCGCCACATCGACAATCGCCGGCTTCTCCTCTATAAACTTGTGACTCGAAAACAGCACGCCCGGAACCAATCGCGGATCAATACAGTGGTCACCGCTCCAAGCCTTGATATTGTCTTCAAAAATCTGTGAGGTAACTTTGCCCATCACCGAATCCCACGAAGCGCGATAGCCCGCACCGTAGCCCACAATCAGGTCCGGAGAATTCTCGGTGTAAGGACCGCGATAAACATTGTCGGCAATAAATACGCCCGTAATCCCAACCGCACCAGAAGCCGGATCCACCAGCCCATTCAAGCCCTTCTGCAATTCGGCTTTCAGAGCCTCGGCATGCGATGGATCGACAATTCCCTGCTTCTCGCGCCCCTTGATATTCAAATAAAGTCCGTTGAGGCCCATGGTGTAAGCGCGCGTGCGCGACCAGTCCACATCCTCGAACCAGTCGCCGCTCTCCGTCTTACCTTCCTTGAGCGTGAGATACCCGTTCTGATGCAGCCAAGCGTTCACGTTCATGCAGCGCGCAAACGACTTGAACCCATGATCGGAAATGACCATAAGCAAAGTGTCGTCATCGATCTTTTCCATCACCCGCCCTATCAGTCGATCCATGCGCTCATAAAGATCCTGAATTATCTTCGGATGCTCGCGATGCGGCACATCCCGCGCCGCCGGATGGTCCTCCTCCAAATAGCGCCAGAACATGTGTTGAATGCGATCGGTCGTATCGAAGACGCAGGTGCAGAGCCCTTGCTTGGTCTTATCCAGCGCGTCAAAAAGCATGCGCTCGCGATCCTCGTGATTACCATAAGCCTGCGCCAGGAAGGCATCGTCATCGAGCACATGCTCATTCAGCGCCCACGTGTCTTCCGCCAGACCAAGCGTTGCGTACGGCCCAAAAAGCTTGGCCAGATAAATCGAATAAGTAACCGGGTGCGAGATCGGCAAATCGGGATGCCCAGGATCGATGTTCACCGGCGTTACATAAACTTCGACCTCCGGCGAAAGTCCCTTGAGATAGAAGCGGCAGATGCCATGCGCGGTAAATCCCATCCCGGCTTTGAATTCAGCTGTGATCCACTCCGAATATTCCCCGACCTTCAACGTAAACTTCTCCGATCCAACCGTGAAGCGTGCCTGCTTCGATTCCATGTCTGGCTTGAGTTCAAATTCCATCCTCACTTCTCCGGCGTCCTTCTTCACCGGATTATCCGGTCCCGGAACATACGAGCGGCAAACTCCGTTCTTGCGCTCGATGGGCACGCGCACGCCGCCCTCTCGAAATTTGTCATTCGACGCGCGAGTGGTGCAGAAACAGAACGTGCCCTGACTACCTTTAAGATCGGGCACGCACATCCCCGAAAGCAACACGCCCTGAAATTTCTCTGGCGGAAACGTGACCGGAACTCGAATTACAGAACTGAAAATCCCCGCATCGCCCAGCCAATGCCAGAACGGAGTGCCCTTGCGCATCGCCTTGATTTCGGTTTTGCCGAACGGAATGGAATATTTGCCAATCTTGATATGCCGCTTCGGACCCTTGATTTCAGCCGACGAAAGATACGGCAGATAACTATTTCTGTCACACGCCAGAAAATCGTAGATGTTGTGCTTCCCCGGATTCACGCCCGTCATGAACGTCGACCATGCCACTGGAGAAATCGCCGGAAACGTAGTGCGCAGTTTGCTGAAAGTCCCTTTGTCGCGCAACTTCGCCAAATTTGGCAGCCGCCCTTCTTTCATAAAGCGATCGGCAAGCTCCGGATCCATGCCATCGAAGCCCAGGATCACCGCGCGCTCAAACGTCGCTTTTCCGTAAGCATTGCGCCGCCGCAGGAAGCGAAACAACTGCCGAAACGGCCACGTCATCAGCGCATAAAACGAATAAAGAAACGCAACGAAAATTGCCCAGAATGAAGAAAGAACCGCAAATCCAGCGCCCGGCCCGGCATAGGCATGAGCCAGCGCAGGAATAAAAATCAGGGCAAGCAGCAACAATTGTGTGGCGTGGGCACCCCGGCCCGCGAAAAGCCGGCGCTCACGATAAAGCAGCCTTTTCATATCTGAATTCCCAAGAGTTCCTTGAACACAAACCCCGCCAGCATCGACAAGATAAAGAACATCCAAATCCAGTTCATCCCATAACCCGCGACCGCAATGTCCCGATCCGGATAATTAATAGAAATAGATCCGATCGGACTATCCCCTGGTATCGCCGCCTCCGCCGACGAGAGCATCCGCTCCCAAAATTTCCCGCGCAAACGGATTGTCGAGATTCGCGGCAGATCGCCGCCAATACAAACCGCCTTTTCCACGCTCTGACTGCCAGTGCTAATCTTCAACCCATACCTGCCCTCTTTGGCGCCAGCCAGTCGCCAGACAACCTCGTTCTCCGCCACAACGTGCACCGGAGGCGCAGTCGTCGTAATCCCGGCGGGCAGCTCTAACGTAGCGTCATTCAGCGCCTCGCCAGTCGTCGTGCGCACCGTCATCAAGAACGGTGCGTTCACAGCAATCGGAGTCGCGCCCAGATAGCGATCAACCTGCACCATCAGCAACGTGATCGGAACGATGACATACAACAGCGGCTTAAATGCGAGCTTCAGATAGCGCCCGGTACCACGCAATATTTTTCCATAGGAGCCCATGACCACGGGGATCTGATCGCGATAGAGTCGCACCGCCAACAGGTGAGCCTTCAGTTGATCCTTGGCGACTCCGATGGCCTTTTGATCAGACGTGTAGCCAAACAACACAACCATGAGCAACCCAACCACCAGCGATAGCATAATTACAATTGCCAGCGGACTGCTGAGCCAGGAGAAAGCCGCAAGTGCAGCCGCATCGCCAGCCGTCGGGTTGGAAAGAGCGGCCAAGCTACTCTATGTACCCTAATCCGCGCAGGCGTTTTTGTATCTCTTCTTTCGACGTGCTGCTCTCGTCCGGCAGAATCTTCTTCGTCTCTTTTTCCAGCATGTGGATAACGAACTCATCAATCGATTCGTATCCCGCTGCATCCGAACACTGCTTCACCTTCTCCAGCAGTTCGCCCTCGATCTTCACTTTGTGTGAACCAAACATGATTTCTCCTGTTTTCTTACCGTCTGAACAAGCTATCATCTGAGCGAAGCGAAGGACCTCTGCATTTGCAGCCGCCTCAATGCAGGCGACCGGTTCGCCAAGAACGACAATTCAACAAATTCTCGCGATGGAATCAACTACCGCGACTGAAACACTGATCGCCCCATCATATCCTTGGTTTTCGCGATTCCGAATTCCGACAAGATCGTAGGTGCAATGTCCGTCAATGCCGGAGCCTGCGCGTCAATCTTGCGGTTGCTCAACAGCACTCCCGGCACTTTCGTGAAATCCATGCAATGGTCGCCGCTCCACGCGTTCGTGTTGTCCTCGAGCACATCCACCGGAAACGCTCCCAGAATCGTCTTCCATCCCGCGCGATAGCCGCGGTTATAACCGACCAGCGCATCCGGTCCGGTGCGCGCATACGGCCCTTGATAGGCCTCGCTAGCAAAATCGATCCGCGTAATCACCTGCGACCCATCCTTCGGATCGCGTACATCCAGAAGCTTCTGCCGAATTTCAGCGAGCAGCACATCGGCCTGCGTTCCCGGCTCAACAATGCCCTCTCGTTCGCGTCCCCGAATATTCAAATAAAGTCCATTCAATCCCAGCCCGTATGCGCGCGTCCGGCTCCAATCCACGTCAGAGAAAGGCTCGTTCGGATCGCCAGTGGCACCGTCTTTCCGTGTGATGTACCCATTATTCAGCAGCCACGTGTTCAGATTGAACGAATGCCGATAAGGAGCAAATCCATGATCAGAGAGCACGAGCAGCGTCGTATCATTGTCGACCTTCGGCAGCACTTCGCCGAGAACCTGATCGATCTGCTCGTAAAATTCCTCCAGCGCCCCCCCATACTGCGCAGCCAGGGCGGCGTCATACGCCGGATGCTGCGGATCAGTCAGCCGCCACATCATGTGCGCGTTCAAATCGAGGCTCGAAAAATAAAAGAAGAACAGTCCTTCATGAAATTTTGGGAACTCAACGTCGAACGCGCGTCGATGTTCGGCGAGCACGGTGTGAGACTGTTCCAGAAACTCTTTGTCGTCGAGCACGCCCGCTGTCAGCGCCTTCGTGTCTTCGGCAATCCCCTGCGTGTGGAATTCCCCAATCTGTTTCGCTAGATCCTTCGAATAACTGGTCGGCGTAGAGATCGGCAGGGCCGGATTCTCGGGGTCAATATTGATAGGTGAGACGTAAAGTTGAAAACGCGGATGCGCCTGCTTGAGATAAAAACGGCAGATGCCTCTCACATTTCCAATTACCGGCATTAGCTGAAATTCCACCGGAACCCATCCGCTCCATTCGCCCTCTTTCAAAATAAACTGCTGATCCTTCAAGCCGATACGCGCCACCGCTTCCAGCGGGTCCACATCAACCGTGAACGGTTCCGTAGCCGGAGGCGAATTCTTGCGAAACGTATTGTCCGGCCCAATCAGATTGGTCGCAATCCGACTGTTCTTCACGTCAACCTGCACGACTTCTCCGCCCTCAATCGCGCCCACCGCGGCGGTCGGATCATCGGTATAGAAAGTAAATGTGCCATAAGTGCCGCGTAGATCGGGCGTGCCCATGCCGGATAGCGTCTTGCCCTTGGCCGTGATTGGAGGAAAATTTGCCGGGATGCGGTAGACGTAATTTGGCACGCTATGTTCGTCGAGAAACTCCCAGAACGCCTTGCCATGCCGCAACTGCTCTGCCGAGCCGCTGCCCAGCGGAATCACCCAGCCGCCAAGATGAAAGCTATGTTTAGGCCCTTCAACCTTCGATGTAGAAAAATAAAGCTGAAAAGTCTTCGGATCGCGATGAATGAAATCAAAGATTCCGTGTCCGCCCGCATTCATTCCAGTGATCAGGTTCGACCACGCCACCGGACTTTGCGGCGGAATGCTGGTCGTCAAACGACGGAACGATCCCTGCTCGGCCAGCCGCGCAAAGTTCGGCATCTTGCCCTCGGCCATAAACTTCGTAAGCAGGTCCGGATCAAGCCCATCAACGCCGAGGATGATCATCTTCTTCGACGCAAGCGCGCCACCATGAGCGCGCTGGCACGACGGCAGGAGGCTCAGCCCCGCAGCGCATAAAGCCAGCAGGCATACGAGACGAACGCGTTTTCTGAAGGGTGCGGTCACTACAAGTAATCTGCAAAGATCTGATCCAGCTTCACGGAGGGCCATCGCTCTGTCGAGGCCAACCTCGAGCCAACGATGGGTGGTGATGTACCGGCATCACCACGAGATTGGGGATCCCGAGGAGCAGGTAGATAGATTGTACAAGGAGTTATCCCGACGTCAAGACGGGGAACTTGGTCATATACTCTTTGTTTTTTGATCAACGGCGACACAGCCTTTACACTTACGGGCATGATTACCGCGACGATGCGAAAAGTCTTGGCCGGCCTGAGTCTGTTCTTCCTTGGTGTTTCTTTCGCCGCCGCGTCCAAACCCAACCTGGTTCTGATCACGCTCGACTCCTTCCGTGCCGATCGCATGGGTTTCCTCGGCGCGAAAGGCGGCCTAACTGCCAACTTCGATCGCCTCGCCGGGGAGAGCATCATCTTCGATCATGCCTACGCCCAGGCGCCCGCCACAGTCGTTTCGCACGCCAGCATTCTTTCTGGCGCCTATCCGCAGAGTACAGGCATGAGCGAGATAGGCGGCACTCTGACTACCGCTCTCTCCTACCTTCCCGACCTGCTGAAAGCCCAGTCTTATCGTACCGCTGCCTTTGTTGGCTCAATCGATCTCGACCCGCAGAACGGTTTAGCCCAAGGCTTCGACCGCGGCTTCCAGAGTTACGACGCTGGCTTTCGGCCGGCAATCCCCGGTGATGCGCGCCCTCCCGTCACCAGGCGTCGCGGAGCCGAGGTCGTCACACGTGCCATTGCCTGGCTCGATCACAACGCACAGGGACAGGGACAATTTTTTCTATGGATACACATTATTGACGCTGATACACCGAGCGCCGGCCATAACTCCGCAATCACCGCCACCGATGCCGCTCTCGGCAAGCTGGTCAGTGCCCTACAGCAGCGCAAGCTCTACGGAAATACGGCAGTGATCGTAGTCGCCAGCCATGGTCAGAGCCTGGGCGCCCACGGCGAAGACAGTCACGGCATTTTCCTCTATGACGAGACCATTCACGTCCCGCTGCTAGTAAAGCTTCCTCAGATCGAGCCCGGCAAGCCTGCAACGGCTCGCGTTGCCGCTAAAGTGAGACTGGTCGACATCGCTCCCACGCTGTTAGAAATCGCCGCCATCCCCGTTCCCTCGCAGATGCAGGGGCAGTCTCTTTTGCGCATCGCCAAAGCCGGCGGAGGCGGCGACCAACCCGTCTATTCCCGCGCCGATCTTCCCCAAAGTGGCTTCGGATGGAGCCCGCTCGAATCCTGGCGCGCCGGCAAATATCTCTACGTCCGCGCGCCCAAGCCCGAACTCTACGACTTAACCGCAGACCCCGGCGCCACTCACAACTTGGCGCAGACTTCGAGGGCGACACTCGACACGCTGGCCGCGCAGCTTGATAACTTTAGCCGCCATTTCGGTGGCGACGCCGCCAAAGCTTCGGCCGAGTTGAGCTCTTCCGAAATGCAGAAACTGGCGTCGCTCGGCTATATAGGAATGCAAAAGTCGTCGAACTCCACGACCGCAGTGGCAGGCACCGATCCCAAAGACAAAATCGCAACCGCCAACAAAGTGATCGAAGCAGCCTCGGCAAGCGACCAGTCAAAGGCAGACATCGCTAACGCCCGCGCCATCGCCGCACTCACGCCCGTGGTCGCTTCCGACCCCAACCTATACCTCGCGCAATACACGCTGGGAGCCGACCTGGCCCGCAAAGGCCAATACGCCGAAGCGGCCAAGCATCTGCACACCGCCATCGAACTCCAGCCCGACTCCGCTTGGGCCCACTACGAGATCGGCGCCACCCTGCTAAAGACCGGCGAATACAAAACAGCAATTGTGCACCTGGAGATCGCCACCGGACGCCTACCCGCCTTCGCCCCGGCTCATCAAGCTCTAGCCGAAGCCTACGACCACACCGGCCGCCCCGAAGACGCCCAGCGCGAGCGCTCTAAAGCACCAAGGAATCCATAATGGCGGCGGGTGGAGCGCGCACAGAATGAGCGCCGAGTTCCTGAATTCGCTCAAATTCTACGCGTACACCTCGATAGGATTAGCACTCTCGCAAAGACAATCGGGATAGGGGGAGCGGTCACCCGCTCGCCCCTCCCACACCACCGTACAGGCGAGTCCGCATACGGCGGTTCAGTAAGTTAAGCCCGCAAAGGCCGTGAGATTCGAGTCGTTGTTCGCCACAGGGGCTTCGCCGCTCTACCGGTTTCCGTTTCGGCTGCACCGTCTTCTGAACCTGTAAAGCTCAGCCGAGGCTGATTGGCGGGCGCAATGCCACCCGTGAGTTTTACGTTCTACTATTCACTCTTACTGTTTGGGCCTTCCTCACTCGCGTGAGTACTACGCCCGCTGCTGACCGCTGCTGCCGGATCAGGATGGATTACTCCACCCTCAGTCTCGAATTCGAGACCATGCAACAGCTCTCCCGCGATAAGCTCGACTGCTTTCGATACGCGACCGCCGGATTTACCACCAGCATCCTTGATGGATATGGACTTCGTTGTCCATATGCCAACTCGTCCGACGCCGTAGGCCTCTGATCCGGTTCTTGTACATCGGCCCGTGTCTTTGCTCCACGCTTCCTTCAGACCCCACCTCGCGGTGACGCCCTTGCGCTTCGCTACCCGTCAAACGCCTTCAACATCTTGGACACGAGGTCGCACTCGAACCTCGCGTCACAGGTTGACCCAAATTTTCAGGGCAGGTTGGGACTGGACTTGCACCCGCAAGCTGTCGAGCACGGCGTACTAAAAAAAGGGAACGACAGAATGTCGTTCCCTTTCCATGCGAATCGTCTGCTTTTAGAACTCGATGCGAGCTCCAAGCTGCATCTGGCGTGCGCCGGTCGGCGAGATGCCAGCGGCAAACTGCTGGTTGAGCACGCCAAACGCGCCCGGGTTATTAAGATCCATCGATAACGGTTGGTTGAGAACGGTGTGGTTAAAGATGTTGAACGCGTCTGCAGTGATAACCAACCCGACACGCTCCGTAATTTGTGTCTTCTTGCCGAGCGAGAAGTCCACATTCCAGAACGGCCAGCCGTGAAGCTGGTCATGAGATATATGCTCGTTCACGCTCAACTGCGGGTACTCTAGGCTGGCGTAGACTGCCCCAGGATCGGCGAATGCATTGATGCTCCCGCTAAGGGGCTGTCCAGCCACTGTGCTTGTCACACCGTTGTGTCTGCTATAGCTCGGAAAGCCAGCCGTCGCAACGGCGCATTGTGCTTCAAAAAACGAGCCATAATTGCCATCGAGATTGGTAACGCAATCCGGGGATCCAGTCCAGAAGTTAAAGATCCCAGAAATATTCCACCCGCCGATGGCCCGGTCGAGGCCGCCATTGCCCGTGCTAAAAGCCTTCCCATGGCCGAAGGGCAACTCGTAGTACCAGTTCGCAGTCATCGTCTGCCGATGGTCAAAGCCCTCCGATGCCTTATCGAGATTCAGGTGATATGGGCTGTTGCTGGAGTAGATGTACTGCTGGTTTCCGCTTTGATTTCCAATCGCGTGGCTCCAGGTGTAGTTGGCTTGGAACTGCAGGCCGTGCGACATGGCCTTACGCAGGGTGACGATCATGCCGTTATAGTTGGAGTACGCGCCATCGGTAGTCTGCGCGTTCTCGAAGACTTGGTTATTACTGGTGGGTGTGTTGAATACGCTCTGGCCGATAGCGCCATTCATGTAGAAGTCGTCGAAGCCGAGGTCACCGGGGCCTCCAACGAACGCCATGGTGTTCTGTGCGGCCAACGTACAAGCTCCTGTTGGCACTGCCGACGCCCCGAAGATTGCAGCGTTATAAGCGTTGCAGGCGGCGGCATTCCCCAGATTCTCGAAGAATGGCTGCGGGGCGAGGGTTGCACCGAACAGGGACGCTTGGACCGCGTCGTCAGCCTGGGCATAAGTCTGGCCGCTGGCGGGATCCTTTTGCAGATAGTCAGGCGCATTGAGTTGCTGGTCGTTGGTTATATTTCTGCTGAAGCGCCCGATGTATCCCACTTCCAGGAAATATTTGTCGCGCAGCGCCTTCTGAACGGTGAAGTCGACGACGTGCGCATACCCCGGAGTGATGTATGCGTCTGACCCGAAAGACGCGAATAACTGGTTGCTTACGTTAGGCACATTCGGAATGGGAAGATTTGTGCCCGGTGGCACGGGAACGCTGGCCCCATCCCAACCTCCCGAGGTCGGTCCGATGCGATACGCCGTGTTCGGAGTCGTCGCGTTTTGGCTACAGACAGCCGTTCCGCTGCCATTAAATACCGGACCTCCACACCTGTCGACATCGGCCAGTCCACCCGCCAACAATCCGCCGAGAACGCTAGTAACCGCGCTCGACCGATCCCATACCAGCGAATAACCGCCGCGGACCACGAGACCCGGTCTCGCCTCCCAGGCTACTGCAAAACGCGGACCTATGTTCTTCCATTGGGCGGGACGCATCTTGCCATTGAACGGGTCAGACAGATGGTTGACGGGGCTGAAACCAATGGTTGGATTATAGCTCCCGCCTGACTCGAGGGCCGCACCGCGACTCTTCAAGAACTGCTGCATGTTGATCGGCGCGTTCGAATCGGCATAAACGGCTACAGATTGCAGACCCTCTTGCTCATGCGGCGCCAAAGTTACACCCCAATCCAATCCCAAGGTCACCGTGAGGTTCCGGCGCGCCTTCCACACATCGTTGAAATAACCGTTGAATAAAGGAAGGGTAGTGTGCGCGATGGTTGCGGTGCCGAGCGGATTCGCTACGAAGTCTCCATTGCGCGTCTCTACCTGAGACGAATGGTCCACGATTCCGAGAAGCGAAGTATAGTAGCCCGCCCAGAAATTTACCTGATTGGGCGCCATACCGGTGGGAACATAGCTACCGATGCCGGCATAGGAGTTTTCAGCCAAAGTTGACGATCCAATATTGTACTCCGGCGCAGTGCTCAAGCCACCGAGCACGTCGTCTGTGCGGAAGTGATAATCGTGCCACACCCTGCCTTCTCCACCAAATTGGAACTGGTGGCTGCCACGAATCTTAGTGAAGTTCTGGGCAATGTACCAGTCATGGCCGTCCCAGACACGCGGGCGGGCCTGCTGCGTGTTGATGTTGATAGGATTGGCAAATAACTCGCCAGAAGCGCTATAGCTAGCTGCACTCCCCGGATCCTCACCGCCAATTTGTAACGCGGCATCCGACAGTGAGCCAACCAAAGAGACCGGCGTGGCTCGCGACCACCCCCACCAATTCTTCAGGAATGAACCGTGGGTTACGGAAAGGAAGGTTGGACTGATCTGGCCTTGTAGCTGGAAGGTGAGGAAATTAGCAAAATATGGGTCGCCGCTCACCGATGTCGGCGTTCCTGGGACAGCAATACTGATTTGCTCGGTTCCGGTGCGCGCAGTGCTGGAATATTGCCAGGTCGCGAACGCGGACCATTTGGTGTTGATGTTGTAGTTCAACTTCAGTTTGCCGACGTTGGTGGTGATTGGAGTCGAAAAAGTACCGTCGAAACCTACAGTATTGATGCCATCTCCTTCACTCAGGTCATTTCCGTGCGGAAGAAGGGCGAACTGCGCAGCGACCGCCGGGCTCATGCCGAGACCGCGAGGATCGCATGGGCCCCCGCAAGCAGTAGTTAAGGGTCCATTCGCCGTGTTCAGATTGTAGGACACTCCACCCAACTCAACAATGCCGCTCCGCAGTTGATCCGAGGGAACGATATCGTTAAAGCCCGCCGAATCGTGAAAAATGCGTCCTTCGTAAAAGCCGTAATAGAAGAGCTTATCCTTGATGATTGCTCCTCCTAATCCCGCGCCAAAGCGATTGTCCACGGACACCGGCTTCGTAATTCCAGAGAAGTTGTTGTCAAAACCATTCGCATTCAACCCGTTGTCCTGGTGGTATTCGTATGCCTTACCGTGGATCGAGTTAGTTCCAGAATTGGTGAGCACCGAAATCTGCCCCGAAGCCTCGCCAAACGTGGCGTTTGCGTTGTTCGTCGCTACGCGGAACTCTTCCACCGCATCTTGCGGGATCGGAACGACGGCCGAGAGGGCTTTAGATTCCTTGTCAGGGCCGTTGTAATTGTTCGACCCTTCCAGATCGCTGGTCGCGTCGCCGCCGTCGATTCCGAACGTGACCTGGTCGCTGCGAGCCCCACCAATCTGGCCGCCTGCGTCGTCGCTCGCCATCCCGTTCTGATGGCCCATGTCAGGCTCAACGCCCGGCTGGAGGAAAATCAATTGCGCGGCGCTTCTGCCATTCACTGGCAGGCGATTAAGCTCTGTTCCGCTCAGCACTTCTCCGACGCTGGAATCCTGCGTCTGTACTTCGGTCATGGATGAGGCCGTGACCTCTACTACCTCTGACGATGCGCCGACCTCCAGCTTCACCTCGGCGTTGACCGACTTATTGACTTCAACCACGAGATCATTTGTCACGTTCGTGCGAAAGCCCTTAGCCTCGGCCTTAAGCTTGTAATCGCCGGGATTGACCACCGGGAAAACAAAACGCCCGCCAGCATCGCTGTTCGCCGTTTGCACCGAGCCCGTGGCAGGATGTGTCAGGGTTAAGGTAGCGCCCTTCACCACGGCGCCCGTCGTGTCCGTCACCATCCCCGTAATTGCGCCGGTAGTAGTCGTCTGCGCAAACAGAACCGACGGGACAATCGTCAATAGGCTGAACAACGCTAAGACAGCAACGAGAGCTCTGAGACTTCGCACGCCCTGTTTCATAATCTTTTTCTCCTGAAGACTTTTAGAACAACCGTGATTCCAGTGGAACTGATTCGCCAAAACCTCGGCACACCCTCTCCCCAGCACGAGGTCGTAGGGAACACAAATAGATTGCAAGTTGGCCCCCACAACGAAACATTTGTCTGGCTCATATTTTTCAACAATTTGCGAAGGGGTTGGCTCGCCTGGGCTACCGAAATCCATAGGAAACGGGCGTTCTGGCTATGTTTTCCAGTAGAACCGACCAGTTTGCGGGTTACTCCGACAGAATCCACTTTCATTTCAAGCACTGCTCTCCACATAGGCAGCTTCAGAGGTTTAGTCTAGGCGTGCTCTTGGATTCGCGGCTGCCAGCCCTCGTACGCGATACAAAGCGCCGTGAAGCTCAGCCGGATTATGACGTTGCCGCCCGACAAGAACGACGAGTTCCGCAGGGGTCTCGACCTCTTCAACCGCGCCCATTTCTTCGACGCTCACGAAGTTCTCGAGGATGTGTGGCGCGCCCTGCCTCGGAACGGGCCACGCGACCGTCCATCCCAACATCTCCGTCGGCACGTCCAGGGCGTGGTGCAGCTGGCGGTCGCCTTCCATCATGAGTCAACGGGCAACCATGTCGGCGCGCGCTCGGTGCTCGAGCGTGCTCTGTGCAACCTGGAGGGTGCTGACAACTCGTTTCCCGATCTCGATCTTGACCAGCTACGCTCCGACGCAGCGGACTGGCTTCAGCATTTGTCAGGCGTTGGCCCACAGCCCAAGATTCTGCAAATTGCAAACCGCAAGCTCACGGGTTGACGTTCGGTGTTGGGCCGCTCAGAGTTAATATTGCTGCCTGCTAAAATCGCATTCGCGTGAAACCCAATTCAGCACCGCCGATCACCGCTCCGATAACCGCTACGCGAGAGTCGGTCCCGCTGCTCGATTTACGCCGCCAATACGAGGGCATCCGCAAAGAGGCGCTGGCCGCGATCACGCGGGTTTGCGATTCGCAGAGCTTCATTCTTGGACCGGAAGTCGAGGCGCTCGAGAGCGAGATCGCCGCTTTGAGCGGAGCAGGCCATGCCGTCGGTTGCGCATCCGGGACCGAGGCGCTCTGGCTCGCGCTTGTTGCTGCCGGCGTGAAACCAGGCGACTCGGTCATCACGACCGCATTCAGCTTCTTTGCCTCGGCCAGCGCTATTGTGCGGGCGGGCGCAGCGCCGGTCTTCGTCGACGTCGATCCTGGCACATTGAATCTTGACGCTGGGCTCGTCCTTAAGGAGATTCAAAGTCAACGGCTCCGCGAGCGAATGGACTCTGCGTCGCGACCTGAGAATATTCGCGCCATTCTTCCCGTCCATCTTTACGGGCAGTGCGCTGATATGGACCGGTTGGGCGGAATTGCCGAAGAGTGCGAAGTCGCGATTGTCGAGGATGCCGCTCAGGCGATCGGCGCGGAGTGGAATGGTCGCGGAGCGGGAGCGCTCGGCGTGACCGCGGCGTTCAGCTTTTATCCCACCAAGAACCTCAGCGCCTATGGGGATGCAGGCATCGTCACCACGACCTCTCCGCAGATGGCCGAGCACATGCGGCGACTGCGCAACCATGGCAGTCCGCGGCGCTACTACCATAACGAGTTTGGCTGGAATGGACGAATGGACGCCATTCAGGCAGCTGTGCTGCGCGTGAAGCTGGCGCACATCGCAGACTGGAACGAGATGCGGCGGCAACACGCTGCAACGTATGATCAGCTACTCGCCGATTCCGGGCTGACTTCCGCCAGGATTTCGAATCCGACTTCTGATCAGACCGCGAATGATCTGATCGCAAATCCGCGCGTCGCGCCGGTGCGCTTGCTCGCGCGGAGTCCGCAGGCAAAACATGTATTTCATCAATATGTGATTTGCGCCCAGCGGCGCGATGAACTGCGCCAATTTCTCACTGAGCGAAAGATTGGATCGGAAATTTATTATCCGTTGCCGCTGCACTTGCAGCCGGTTTTTTCTTATCTCGGATTAAAGGCAGGAGACCTGCCAATTTCAGAGCAAGCGGCGCGCGAGGTGCTGGCGCTGCCGATGTTCCCGGAGTTGACTGAAGCCGAGATTCGGCGCGTAGTCGAGAGCATCGCGGAATTCTATAGTTGACTCAACCGCGGAGTGCGCTGAGCGCGCAGAGAAAAAGCAGATCCTTCACTCCGCTCAGGATGACAACCCTCGTGCATAGGTTCCTCGGCGGACTCGGCGTCTCGGCGGTGACTCGTGTCTTCACCGTCGGCGTTTCGCATGCTTCGCGGTTGAGCGCACTGGTTCTTCTCCGGGGGCGAGCACTCGGCGCACGATCGGAGTATTGAGCCTGTATTTGCGCTCGATCACTTTGCCTTCGTCGCCTTGCACGCGGTCTTGCACACGAACTGTGAATACAGGCAACGTTCCTTCTTTGTCGAAATTCTCTTGTGACACGGTCACGGGCAGCATTCCCTCCATGCGTTCGCGATAGGCGGTTTCGTAACGATGGCGCTTCACGTTCCAGGTGAAGACGCGGATCTGGTTGAAGTCGAAGGCCAGGCCATCCTTCGGTTCGGTCAGGACAGTTAGGTATTGCGGCACTCTTTTGTCTCCATCCTGAACCTGATCGAGCACGAAGAAGGCAACGATGCGCTGGCCCTCGGCGTATTGCGCAACCTCGAGCGGGACGTCGAGATCGATCATGCGTCCGAGCACCCAGCCGACGCGGCTGTGCGAGTCGCGCACCAGCCACCAATCTTCGATCAGTGGAACCGGCTTCTTCTCGTCTTTATTATTATTGCCTGCTGGTTTTGCGGAGTGCGCGGGCGGCGCAGCCGATCCGGGCTTTTCCGCGGTGCTTCGTTTCAGCAGCGCCAGCTTTTCGCCTGCCAAAATCTGATACAGGTGTTCGGTGTCGCGTCCGGGTTCGACGTGCAGGTTGGTGTCGTTGCGGGTCGTGCCCTGGGCCTGGACAGGAGCTTTCTGATTATCGGCAGTCAGCTTTTGAATCTGATCGTAGACTTGCTGGCCGACGAGGTAGCGTTGTTCGACCCATCCGGTCGCTCCGGTTGATGTGCGCACCTTGACGAAGCGGCGGTCGTGATCGAGTACTTCGACGCGCTCGCCGTTTTTTACTACTCCGGCTTTTTCATAGACCGCCGCGACGCGATCCCGGAGGATGGCTTGCACTCCGGAAACGTAGGCGACCTCGAGCACGCGATTGCCGCCGCGATTGCAAGCTGACAGGAGCGCGAGACAAAAGATTACGGCTAGTGATGATGAGGAATAGAGGAAGCGTTTCACGGGCTCGCTAACCAATATAGCGCGAGCCTGTTTTCGCGGACACTGATTGTGGCTGGCCCGAGTTCTGCGACCGGTTTTTATAGCGGCTCAGGACTATTAACTATATTACTAATAACCCGTGGGATATCGGGCACCCCGTCCTCATGATCTTGTGGAATGAGGGAGTTACCTAGAAATTTCCACCAAAATCTTTGACTTTAAATCAGTTGTAGCTAAATTCTTTAATAATCAATGACTTAACGTCGATCCTGGCGATTTGGTTGTCAAGAGCGTTCCAAAAATGAAAACTTTCGCGGATTTTGCGGCTGCGTCGGGAGCCGGGCACACTGGTGGTCCGCTCCGATCTGATCGCTATAATCGCGCACGGCGAGTTGGAAGGATGTGATGGGGCTCACAGTGTTTTGTCATGAAAAGGGTCGGCAGCAACTAGGTGGTGGAATTTCGCGGGAAGTCCCTGGCGTTAATCGTCGTCGGTTACGACGCGCAATAAACTGGCGACGGCCTCACTCATTCGCAAAAAAAAACGCGAATGGGTGAGGCGCACGGCTAATTTACTCGGACACATTCAGCGTGACAGTGTTCGATGTTGTCGTGCCGCCTGAGGGGCTCGGATATGTCATCACCAAGGCATACGAGGGACTGGTGAAACCTGTAGCCGCTGTGCATACCTCGTTCGGATTATTGTTCTCATCCACGGACACTGTGCACGTGACGAAACCATCGTCCGGCGTGATCGTCAAGGTGCCTCCGTTGCCGGTCGTGATGTAAGTTGGTGGGCCCGGAGTTCCCGCAAAGCTGAAGGCTTGGCCGGGGACCTCTCCTACAGTGACGTTGCCGCTGGTGGGGCTGCCGACGATTTGGGTAACGTCCCCGATCACGGTGGCGGCAGAGGTGGCCGTAAGGGCCTGAGCGTCCGCGGTTATCGTGGTGCTGCCCGTGGTTACCCCGGTGATGGTCGCACTGCCGGTGCCGACAATCGTGACTACGCCTAGCGGGTCGGCCGACCAGCTTACGCCGCTCGTGACCACGCTACGCGAGCCGTCGTCGTACGTCCCAAACACTTGCAAGGTTGTTTGTTGGCCAATCCCAACATTGACGGTGGTCGGACTCACGGCAATCGACTGCAGAACGGGCGACACGAAGAACCCGCGGCAACTGACACCTGTCGCCAGTGCAACCAACCCGGTGAAAACAAGCGTCAACGCCAGTTTGCGCCCACTCAACATAGAAACTCGCCTCGGATAGCCTGATTTTAACAGAACGCGAAGCCTTTGCTCGACCGCCAATAGTGCATGGCTTGGGTCATTACCCTTGGTCCACGCTCGCGCATGCCGGGAGCGTTCTCGAATACAAGGAACGGGGTGGACGGGCGAACTTGCGCGCGGCCTTTGCCGAGGGCGCGTAAAACTTTGTCAATTGTAGCGGGCGATTGCATTTTGGCGGCGTCCGGTGGAATGCATAGGTCCTTCGCCTTCGCTCAGGATGACAACCTAATTTCTCTGATGACATCCTGATTCTAGTTTGGGATGGGAATTGTCACAAATTCGATGTTCGGCCCTCACTGATTTGTTGCGTTGTGGAGCGCACAATTTAAAAGCTGTCATCTTGAGCGAAGCGAAAGACCTATGGGTTCGGGCGAGCGGCATTGCTTCGTCTACATTTTGGCTAACCACTCGCAGTCGCTTTACGTTAGCGTCACCAACGACCTTCACCAGCGTGTCTGGGAACACAAGTCTGGGGCGGGATCGGATTTTTGCGGGCGCTACAAGATTGACCGGCTGGTTTACTTCGAGAGCTTTGATGACATGAGGAAGGCGCTTGATCGGGAGAAGCGGATCAGAGGATGGCTTCGGATTAAGAAGATTCAGCTGATTGTTGGGGTGAATCCTGCTTGGAGGGATTTGAGGATGGGTGGTATGACCGGCATGTTTATCAACGTGATGAGTGCCCGGCTGCTGGCCAAGAAGCACGATGAGGATTTGCATTTTGGCGCCCGCCAAATGCATAGGTCCTTCGCTTCGCTCAGGATGACAACTGTCTTTTGGATGAGGGTCTTGCTGGCGACGGCTTTCTTACAAGTTATTTGGGGCGCCTCTTGCCGGCGTTGGCGATTCGCGTGTCGATTGGCTTTCTTCCAGCGAAGCCTTCGCTGGTGCTGTGCCAGTGCTGGATCGCGGTCTCGCCTAGTTTCCAGCATAAGAGCAGGACCTCGCCTTCGACTTTGCAGGGGAAGTCTAGCAACCCTATGTCCAGATCTTTTACCTGGACGCCGGTGGCGTCGATTTCGGCCAGAGCATCTTTGATACGGCGGATCGCCCTCTCGCGCTCGGCCTTGCGGCGGGCCAGATGAACGACATTCAGCATAGTGCCACCGTTCAGAAAAACGCGGTGCGCGGTCTCCTGCAACTCGGCGTCAACGTCTTCAATCAGTTTCTTGCCGTTGATGGCCTGCTTGAGCAGCGACTCCAAAATCGGCAGCAACATCTGCGCTTCGTCGAGGGTGAAAGTGCGGTTGGACATTTGTTTCTATTCTACCGGAACTGAGCGGAAAGCGGCGTAAAAGACGGGGCCATTGTCACTCACTTGAAGCGCGCTGGTAGCTCAGAGAAAATGCATAGGTCCTTAGCTTCGCTCAGGATGACAAGGCGAGTTTTGGCGGCAAACTTACCTGACGGGATGGTGACGGGACACTAGTTACGGGAATCGGACTGATACGCGTCGACGGGAACGAGCACCGGCTCGGACGTAGCCGAGACGTTTGGAAGAATGACCAGACTCTGGACGCGGGTGCGGCGCGTCTCCACGGCCAACTGCTGAAGGCCAAGCGCCAGCACGGCTACTAAAACAAACATACTCCGTATGTGATCGACGCTCGCGGAAGTGTTACCCATGAAACCTGCGATCATCAATAGCGCGACCGCAACCGCGACCGCGATGCCGGCCTTCGATCGGATTTCGACGGAGCGAGCGAGGATTAGCGCCATGGGCAAGGCGATGGCGTGCGCGTCATATTGCATGATGCGCGGATTCAGCAGGATGGTTCCAACCATCAGAACCGGAATCCAGGTCTCGGCGGAGATGCGGCGATCGCGGTAGAGAATGCTGAAGGAGTAGAGCGCGGCGAAGAGAAATGCGCCATAGATGAGGAACGCTATTGTCGAGGGCGCGGAATAGGGCAGGCCGTGCTCGTAGAGAAAGCGGCCCAAGACCCCCGCCGGGCTTAATCCGAAATCGCCATTGAATTGGAATTGCAGGCTCACGCTCTGCATGTATTCGCGAAACTGCACCGGCCAGAGCCAGTACTGCACAGCGAAGAGGCCCACGCCCGCCGCACCTACGCTCGTTGACTTAAGCCATTGCCGTTCGCCGGCGAGCGGCGGGATTGCCAGCAGCGTGAGGAATGGAAGCTTGAAGCAGGCAGCGAGCAGAACGGCGAGGTAGAACCGGCGCCAGACGCCGTTCCTCCAGCCGAGGACGGCGGCGGTGAAGATTAATCCGTAGAAGATGTAGGCGATGTTGCCGCTCAGGATGACGTCGTCGGGCATAAGGCCGGGGAAAAAGACGGCCAGGGGAACGGCGTATTGCATGACGCCGCGGTCCTTTATGTCGCGATCACTCGGACGGAAGAATTGGGTTGCGGTCCACACGATTCCGGCGAAGGCAACGGCGTAGATGATCCAGTAGAGGGCAGCGGCCATCCATGCGGGAAAAAGATTGGCGGCGCGCAAGGCAAGCAGCGTGAGCGGAGGATATACGTAGGTGAAGGCATGGTGCCCGGTGGCCTCGGCCGCAGTTTGGCGAGCCAGTCCAACAGCATAGGGATCCTGCCCGGCGCTCACTGCTTGCATGGCGCGATAGTAGATATCGACGTCCCATCCGCGGCCGGGAGTAAGCCAGGCGGAGGGCGCGGTTTTTGTGGCGGTGAGGACCAGTCCGGCGAGCGAGATCAGCGCAGCGATCCAGACGAAGCGGAGAACGATGCCGCGCTGAGCTAGATTACGAATCGACAAGAAAGTGTTCTCCCATTCCAATTCTGAACTTGCGCTGCTTGATCCTGACTTTATGCGATAGAGATAGCTAAGCGACGATCCGTTCTTCGTTCTCCGCATTCTCCTCGGCATTGTGATCGGTGACCGTCTCGTTCTGGTGCTGGACTGCATCTTCACGCGGCGCGGACTGGAATGCCCCGCGCAGAGACGGCGACGAGGTGTAGGGATGACGATGCCGCCAAGTCAGGATTTGATTGGCGGCGTAATTCCAGACGCAGCTGACGGCGGCGCCGGCTAATCCTGCCAGATACCAAGGCATGTGCAACCTAAGAAGCGAGTGAGCACTGCTCACGTTTGCCAGCACACCAAACGAACAAGCGATCCAGAACGTAGCCAGTGCGGCCCACATGCGGCCACCGCGCAAGCGCCGGTCATAATAGGTGATGAGATTGTTGAGGAAGAAATTCACCGTCATGGCCACAAATGTGGCCAGCACCTGCGAGGCGTTGAAGCCGAAGTGCTCCACACGGAAAAGAAATGCCAGGCAGGAAAGGTGCACCGCCAGGCCGGATAGTCCGACGAGCGCGAACGCGGCGAAGCGGGGCGGGACGAGTCCACCTAGAAGTTTATTGACGATCAGGAAGAGGCATGCGACGGCGGCATTGGCGTCGAGTTTGCTCTCGCCCCAGGTGCGGGTACGGAAGCGGTAGCCAACCTCGCCGAGTCGCACCGGACGGTCGCTCGATGCCAGCAGGTCGACGAGAATCTTGAAGCCGCCGTCCTGCAGTCGTTCAACGACGCGGTGAAGGTAGGGGCTGCTGACCACGAAAAAACCGCTCATGGGATCGCTGACATCGCAACGGCAAACGAACGAACTTAATCTTTTCCCCAATGTGCTGAGCTTAACGCGCGCGGGTGCGAAATCTCCCATGCAGCCGCCTTCGCCATTGCGCGTGGCGACAACTACGTCGAGGCACTGCGAACGCAACCGGTCGACCATCTCGGGGAGGATGCTCTCGTCATGTTGCAGGTCGGCGTCCATGACCGCAATCGTTTGGGCGGGCGTCGCGAGCATGCCCTCGACGCAGGCTGAGGAAAGGCCGCGACGTCCGATGCGGTGCAGCAAGCGAATGCGCCGATCTTTCGCGGCATATTCGCGAATCAGGTCGGAGGTGCCGTCAGGCGAGTCGTCATCAACAAAAATTAATTCCCATTCAAACCCGCGCAGCACCCTTTGCAGGCTCGCGATTAGTTCCGGCACGTTTCCGCGCTCGTTGTAGGTCGGAACAACGACCGCCAGATCGATGGGGTGAACGTGATGCCTCTCCACAGCTTGAACTCTTAAGGCTGCCTGAGTTGTTTTTTCGGCGGAGTCTACCATTGGTTTGTTAGATGTAAAATCCGCAAATATCGTGACGCACAAACCGCCGATTTTTGTCCGCTGCGGAGATGTATTTTGCCGTTATTCTAACGCGGCGACAGCGGTGCTATCAATCACCGGTATGAGAGGAGGCGTCCAACTGATTTTCGCCACGGCGTGATCGAGGGACCAGATTCCCAGGGCAAAGATGGCCAGCAGGACCAGCAGTTCAATCGGAAACCAGGACGGCCCGGCAACGGTGATGACGTTCGGAATCAGCAGGCATGGAGCCGCAACGAGAATCATCTTAACGGGCGCACCGCTTTGCGGGGTCGAGGAGCTGCCATACTGCGCCTCAACTGTGCGCATCCAACCAGACCGCAGGGCTCGCCAGCCGATCAGCAGCATCGGAATTGTGATGGCGGCTAAATCATATTTCTGGATGCGAGGATTGAGCAGAACCGTACCAACAAGCGCAATGGGAACCCATGTGTCGCGGGGACAATTGAATTGGCGGACGCGACTGGCGAGATACAGCAGGACGGTTGCCATCCAGCAGGCTGAAACCAGGTAGAGGATGGTGGTTGCGCGAACGGACGGCACTCCTCGCTGCCACAGAGCACGACCGAGAATGCTGGCCGGACCATATCCAAAATCATGCAGCCAATCAAAGACCAGCCGCAGGCTTAAGAGCTGCTCGCGAAACATGGCCGGCCAAAATCTCATTTGCGCGGCAAACAGCAGCACACCTCCAAACGCTGTCATGAGCGACGCAACCCATCGCCGCCTATCGTTTTCTATCAGCACCGGGAAGGCTAGCAACGCGAGGAACGGCGCCTTAAAAACCGACGCGATCAACACCGCGACGTAATACCAAGACCAGTTGCCGCGCTTCCAGCCGGCGGTGGCAGCGGCGAGAATTGCTCCATATAGGACGTACGCGATATTGCCGCTCAAGATCACATCGTCGGTGACCAGCCCGGGGAAGAAAACCATGGCGGGCAGCATCAGAACCAGCCAGCGGCGCTCGCGCAGATTCGCCATCTGGAATCCCGCCCACAACTCGAGCATGGCTCCGGTTGCAACCGCGGTCCAATAAAACAATGTAATCAACCAGAGCGGGAACATTGCCAACACGCGCAGCAGAGACAGCGTCAAAGGAGAGTAGACATAGACGAAGGGCGGCGGCTCAGCTGGGTTGACCGCCAAGCGATCATGAAAAGCCCGCAGCGCCACAAGATCCAGGGCATAGGGATCGAAATGGTTATGAACGGCTTGGCTGGTTTTCCAATACCCCTGGGCATCCCACCCAACGGGTCCAAGCGAGGCCATTACAACGATCGTGGTGATCGCTCCTAGCCAAAATAAAACGATTAATCGCCCACGGGAAAACCATTGCACATATTCGATCGGAGACGGGAGGGTCAGCGAAGTAGTCAATTTAGACAAACGTTCCCCTTAATACCCATAGGAACCCCGAATATTCGTTGTGTACGCTAGCATACCAAGGGAGGGGACGGGACACAATAACATCCTGCGAACGTCTCGTAGCCTTTTGGGTAACCGGGGAGTCTACATTTCGGTCATCTACTTTGGATCCATTACTTTAGCTCCATGCTATTTTCAAAGAACGAATTTTCCAGACCTGCGAATTCTTAAGAACATGGACCGATCGCCTGCTCTGCCTCAATCCATTCCCCGAAACGTCTACGCCTTCGGCCTGACCTCATTTCTCAATGACACGGCCAGCGAAATGGCGTATTGGGTGCTCCCGGCATTTCTTGGGACGCTCGGCGCGGGGCCGGCGCAGCTTGGAATTATTGAGGGCGTCGCCGAGAGTACGGCATCGTTTGCCAAGCTTTTTTCTGGCTATCTGGCCGACCGGGTTTCTCGTCGCAAGCCCATTGTGGTCGGCGGATATTTTGTCGCTAACGCCGTGAAACCGCTGCTGGCGCTGGTTTCGTCGTGGTGGCAGATTTTGGGAATTCGCTTTTCCGACCGCTTCGCCAAAGGCGTGCGTGGAACCGCGCGCGACGTGATGGTCGCGGACTCGGTCGACAAGGCGCACATCGGCTCTGCCTACGGCTTGATTCAAGCGATGGATTCGGCGGGAGCCGTCGCCGGACCGTTGCTGGCGCTGGGGCTCATCGGCCGCTTTGGCATGCGCGGCGTATTCGCGTGGGCCGCGGTTCCGGGAGCTTTGTGTGTCGTCATGGTCTGGTTTGGGATACGCGAGATGCATCGGGGCGGCGCTGCGATTGCCGGGGCTTCGTCGGCGGTCTTTGGATCCGATCGCAGCGCGGGTCATGCGGCGAAATCCGGCTGGCTGCCGAAATTGCCCTTCGGTTTTTACTACGTGTTGGTCGCAGTCACTCTGTTTTCTCTGGGAAACTCCAGTGACATGTTTCTTGTGCTGCGGGCTGGAAGCATTGGCATTCCTGCGTCGCGCGCGCCTTTGCTGGGATTGGTCTTCAACATCACGTTCACGCTCGTGTCGTGGCCGGCGGGAAAATTCAGCGATCGTTTCTCGCGCTCGGCCATTGCCGCCGCCGGATACTTCGTTTTCGCCATCGTCTATTTTGTTTTTGCGCTCGCGCCCTCGCAGTTCGCGATCTGGCTGACCATGGCTTTCTACGGACTGTTTTATGCACTGACTAACCCTGTGCTCAAAGCGTTGGTGGTCGAGAGCGTGGCGGGCGAGGTACGCGGGCGCGCGCTGGGAATTTATTTTTTCGTGACCAGCGTCACCACGCTGCTCGCGAGCGTTATCACCGGTTCACTATGGAAGGCTTATGGCGCGGCCATGCCTTTTTATCTCTCGGCGGGGATTGCGGCAGTCTCCGCGTGCGCGCTGCTGGCGCATCGTTCGCCGGCACGTAGCTGATCCGCACCGCTAACCTTTCGATCGACCCAGCGTCTCATCTGCATGCGTGGGATCAGGTTGGGATCGCTGATTTTCGCCGGCGCGCTGCTGGTTTGGCCGCGGATGGTTTGGCCCGAGACAGCTCAGCTCAAAACTGCCAACGCTGTATTGGAAAGATATAAAGTTGCGCTCGGCGGTGCGGACGCCATAGCCAAGGTGCAATCGGAAACCGTCCGCGGAGAGATCGAGGGTACCGGTATGGCTGGCAAAGCGACCTTCGTTTATCGCGCCATGCCATTTAAGACGCTTATGAAGGTGACGCGGGCCGACGCCAGCGAAGTCACTTCAGGATTTGACGGCAGCGTTTCCTGGTCCATTGACGCGCAAGGAGCAACCATCGACAAAGATACTGCGCTCGAAGCTGTGCGCCGGGATGCCGATATGCAATATCCGCTCCACCAGCCAACCTATTTCAAAAAGTTGGAGCTCGCCGGCGTCACCGATTTTGAAGGCCACCGATGCTATTGGCTGCACGGCACCACCAACTGGGGCAAGGATAATAATCAGTTCTACGATGTCGAAACCGGGCTGCTCGCCGGCTACCGTTTTCAGGTGGACAACAAGTCTTCGACGGTCGCGATTGTTCTTTTTCAGGACTACAAAAACTTCGGTGGCCCGCTAGTCGCCGCGAAAATAACTTCGCGCTCGGGCGACCACTCACGGACATTCACATACAAGTCTGTGAGCTACGATCCGCTCGACGATTCTGTCTTTGAATTGCCGGAAGCGGTGAAGGCGCTGCTTAAGTGAAGTTCCAGTTCCACATCGCTTGCTCAGGAAATCTTCAGGGCGGGTTGGACGAAGCCTGATTAGATCGCCGCAGCCACCAATACGCAATCACCAGAAAGGCCACGCCCGCAACGCTATCGAGACCTACATCACGCACGGTGCCAGTGCGCGAGGGGATGAAAGTCTGATGCCACTCGTCTAACGCGGCCACCGAGAGGGTTCCGAGCCAGGCGAGCAGCGCGGCACGCAACAGCAAAGTTGGAATTCGACCGAGCGTGGCGCGCCAGCCGCGCAGGAGTAGCAGGCTCAACATGCCGTAGCCGACGACATGGCCCGTCTTGCGCAGATAGTGATGGAAGACAAGGAAAAAATGTAGATCGACGCTGCCGAAAAGATGCACCCACAGCGTATAGAGCACGGTGCCGGTGTTTTCGGAGGAGAAAAAATCGGTCGACTCAAACGCAATCAGACAGACCCAAACGGCAGCGGGCCACCAGGCGCGTAGAAGATTGGGGCGAGAGGAGGTAGTGGAATCGGTCGTCATTTCGGCGCGGGCAAGTGCATAGGTCCTTACGCTTTGCTCAGGATGACAATCCACTGTTGTTTAAGAAAAAGTAATATTGTCATTCGGCGGCGTAGTTCGGAGCTTCGCGCGTGATCATCACATCGTGCACGTGGCTTTCTCGCAGGCCCGCCGCGCTGATGCGGACGAAGCGCGCCTTCTGCTGGAGTTCGGCGACGGTCTGGCATCCGCAATAACCCATGCCGGATTTCAAGCCCCCGACCATCTGGTGCACGATCATCGACACCGAACCGCGATAGGGCACGCGCCCTTCAATTCCTTCCGGCACCAACTTGCCGAGACGATTGGATTCTTCGCCGACGACGGGCATGGCGATCGACGCGTCTCCATCGGAATTTTGGAAGTAGCGCTCGCTTGATCCCGCCGCCATCGCGCCGAGCGAACCCATGCCGCGATAGGCCTTGAAGGTGCGGCCCTGATAGAGAATCAATTCGCCGGGACTTTCATCGGTGCCCGCAAACATCGATCCAATCATCACCGAGGAAGCACCCGCAGCGAGCGCTTTGCTGATGTCGCCGGAATATTTGATGCCGCCATCGGCAATTACAGGAACACCCGAATCACGCGTGGCTCGGGTCGCTTCCGCAATCGCCGTAATCTGCGGAACGCCCACGCCCGTGACGATGCGCGTGGTGCAGATCGAGCCGGGGCCGATGCCGACTTTGATCCCGTCCACTCCGGCGCGAATCAGATCGCAGGCGCCGTCGAAGGTGGCCACGTTGCCGGCGATCAGATCGACCTCAGGCAACCGTGCTTTTACTTTCTTGACCGCTTCGAGAACGAGGGTGGAATGCCCGTGGGCGCTGTCGATGGCGAGCACGTCGACTTTCGCCTTCGCCAATTCCTGCGCGCGCTCGAGGAAATCTCCGGTGGCGCCAATCGCCGCGCTGACGCGCAGACGGCCCTGATTGTCTTTCGCGGCGCCGGGATATTTCAGTTTCTTCTGAATGTCTTTGACCGTGATCAGACCCTTCAGGTTGTACTTGTCGTCGACGACCAGCAGTTTTTCGACGCGATGCTCGTGCAGAATTTCTTCGGCTTGCTCGAGCGTCGTTCCCACGGGGACGGTGATCAGATTTTTCTGCGTCATCACCTTGCTGATCGGAATATCGAAGCGCGTTTCGAAGCGCAGATCGCGATTGGTGAGGATGCCGACGAGGCGTCCGTCTTTCTGCGTGATGGGCACGCCAGAAATCTTGTATTTCTGCATCACTTCGAGCGCATCCGAAACCTTGGCGTCCGGCGACATGGTGACGGGGTCGACAATCATGCCGCTCTCGGAGCGCTTCACCTTGTCGACTTCATTGGCCTGCTGATCGATGGTCAGGTTGCGATGAACAATTCCGATCCCACCCTGCTGCGCCAAGGCGATGGCCATGTGCGACTCGGTGACGGTATCCATGGCGGCGCTGATGATCGGAATATTCAGCTGAATGTTGCGCGAGAGTTGCGTCTGCGTGTTGGTGTTGGCAGGCACAACTTCAGAGCGGGCCGGAAGAAGTAATACGTCGTCGAATGTAAGGGCTTCGGGGACGGGAAAATGGATCATAGAATTTGGATGAACTTCTATTGTAGGGAGGGCGCAGAGTTGAAGCAAATGCAGATGGAGGGTCAGTTTGAGGTTGCCGACTATCCAGGATTCTGCGCTACACTCCTTCGGTGCATAACGAGCAAGCACTTATCGCGGCGTTCGTGAAGCGGAGCAAACGCGACCGTTACCGAGAGATCCTCGCCAACCCCCGTCTGCGTCATAAGTTCACCAACCAGCTCGCCCACTTTAAAGACTTCGATGCCAAGTACCGCTTGCCTATTCCGGGGAACAAACTTTTCGTCAAGAACACCACCATCGAGTTGCAAAAACGACATTCTCCCAACATCATCTTTGCCATCTCCGAAGATCCCGCGCTTGATCAGAAAGAACTCCCGCTCGTCGAAGCCCTCAAGCAGACCGTTGGCCGCGGCACGGGAACCATCCTCTCGTGCATTCCCGGACGTCTCGCCTTCGTCGAGACAGAGGACGAGAGATTCGTCCTTGAGCGTCACGATCCACTAGAGAGGCGCGAATACATTCGCTTTGTGATCGGTCGCAAAGACGAGGATAGCCAGGTTGAGCAGGGTATCTTTCAGGCGGCAGCGCAAGCGCTGGAGTGGCGGACCATCACGGGGTCCGACGCCGACGAACTAAATGAACTGCGGATGTGGTTCAACGAGAATCTGGAAAAGCCAATTTCCTTCGGACGTGACGCGCTTCGCCTCGGCATCTGTTGGTTCAAGACCCGATCAAGCGAACCCATCGCCCGCATATGGGAGATGGTTCGCATCCTCGAACGCAATGGCATCTACGTGAAGAAAATCAGAACAGACAGGCCCGGCTACCTGATCTACGAAGACGAATGGCAGCTAGTGGCCGAACCCTTCCGCAAAGGCACAATACCGCGGCGTTAGCATATCAACTTCGCAAAAAAAGGCGCCCATTATGGACGCCTGTGTGTTTGTTAACAGCAGAGACTACTCCTTCTCGTCGCTGCCGTGAGACTTGCCCTCAGCCTCGTTCGCAGCCATGTCTTTTTGTGCTTGGGCTTCGGCGTCGGCGTGTTCCATCGCCTTGCGATTCTCTTCGGCGCGCTTGGCTCGGATTTCGGCTCGCTTCTGGCGCTTTTCGTCGATTACCTGTTCGCTGCCCAGGAGTTCGATGAAGGCTTTTTCGGCGCCGTCTCCCTTGCGCCATGCGGTGCGGACGATGCGCGTATAGCCGCCGTTGCGGTCGCCGAAGCGCGGAGCCACCGTATCGAAAAGCTTGGTGACGGCTTCGTTGGTCATCAGGTAAGACGCGGCCTGACGGCGCGCGGCCAGATCTCCCTTTTTGCCGAGGGTGATCATCTTCTCGACCGACGGACGCACGGCTTTCGCCTTGATCACGGTCGTCTCGATGCGCTCTTCCATGATGATCGACGTGACCATGTTGCGCAGCATGGCGCGGCGATGGGAGGTGGTACGTCCGAGTTTGTATCCTGCTACTTTGTGACGCATGTCTTACCCCTAAAGTTGGTTCTCAGCTCTCAAGTCGTAACGAGTCGTCGGCCGCTAGTCGTTGGTCGTTAGCGAACGACCATCGACCAACGACCGGCCACTGTTTTCTCTACAGATCGTTATCGCCGTAGGCCGACGCGGGCAGGACCAGGTTTGAGGTCGGGCCGGGCACGGCGTTTCCGTGCTCGTCGATCTTCATACCCAGGCTCAGGCCCATCGAGGAGAGAATCTCCTTGATTTCGTTCAGCGACTTGCGGCCAAAGTTTTTCGTCTTCAGCATCTCGGCTTCGGTCTTTTGAACCAATTCGCCGATCGACTGAATGTTCGCATTCTTCAGGCAGTTGTAGCTGCGCACGGAGAGTTCGAGTTCCTCGACCGAACGGTTGAGGTTCTCGTTCTTGATCTCGGGCCGGCGCTCTTCGCTCGATGCCGCGGTTTCGATCTCTTCTTCGAAGTTGATAAAGATGTTCATGTGATCTTTAATCAGCTTCGCCGAAAGGCCGAGCGCATCGCCCGGAGTGATCGAACCGTTGGTCCAGACTTCGACCGTCAGCTTGTCATAGTCGGTGATCTGCCCGAGACGCGCCGCTTCGACGGTGTAATTACATTTGCGTACGGGCGTGTGGACGGAATCGATGGGAATGAATCCGATGCCAAGGTCGTCTTCGAAATTCTTGTCGGCGGAGACGTATCCGCGGCCTCGCTTAAGCCGCATCTCCATGTCGAGTTTGCCACCCTCGCTCACGGTTGCGATGTAGATGTCCTTATCGAGAACTTCCACATCGCCGTCGGCTTCGATCATGCTGCTGGTGACCACTCCGGGCTGATCGGCGCGCAGGTAGATCGCCTTCGGGCCATCGCCCGCAAGCTTGAACGGAACCTGTTTCATGTTGAGGATGATGTCGGTCGCGTCCTCGACTACGCCGGGGATCGACTGGAACTCGTGCAGCACACCTTCGATCTTCACGGCGGTAACCGCCGCGCCTTCGATCGAACTGAGCATCACGCGGCGAAGAGCGTTGCCGATGGTGGTCCCGAATCCGCGCTCGAAGGGCTGCGCCCAGAACATTCCGTATTTATCGGTGAGCGAACTGGTATCGCTCGCCAAGCGTTTTGGTTTTTGAAAACCTCTCCAAAGCATTGTGTTTCTCCTCTCGGCCATGTGGCTCCGCGGTGGCTCTCCGAAACGGCCCAGCTTCGGATCAAGCGCCACTGTGGGCTGATCTGGCTCGAATAGTAGGCCCAAAAAATTGCGGGAACGGGGCAGAGCCCCGTCACCACACGAACTTCTTTACTTCGAATACAGTTCGACAATCAACTGCTCATTCACCGGCAACTGAATATCTTCGCGTCTCGGCAGCGCGATTACGCGGCCTTTATAGTTGTCACGATCGATCTCCAACCACACCGGCGCGGGCTGATGACTGGCGAAATCCTTTGCGGTTTCGAGAATCGGAATCTTGCGGCTGCTCTCGCGAATCTGAATCTCTTCGCCGACGCTGACTTCATAAGAAGGAATATTGACCTTCTTGCCATTCACCTGCACGTGCCCGTGACGCACCAATTGGCGCGCCTGGCGCCGCGAGATGCCGAAGCCGAGGCGGTAGACGACGTTGTCGAGACGGCGCTCGAGCGATTCGAGCAGTTTGGCGCCGGTTACACCCTTGGAGCGGACCGCGTTCTCGAAATAATTCCGGAACTGGCCTTCCTGGGTGAAGTAGATGCGCTTGGCTTTCTGTTTTTCGCGCAACTGGAGACCGTAGCCCACGACCTTGGTCTTTTTGTCTTTCCCGTGCTGTCCGGGAGCGAAGTTGCGCTTTTCAATTGGGCATTTGTCGCTGAAGCACTTCGTGCCTTTGAGGAAGAGCTTGATGCCTTCCCGGCGACATAGACGACACACTGCATCGGTATAACGGGCCAAGTTGTTCTCCTTTTAGATGACCGGTTTACAGGTTTGGCTTCACCCTTCGTCCCGGACGAAAATCCGCTGTCAGCTCTCAGCCTTCAGTAAAACCCCTTCGTCGCGCTGCGGTTCTTACTGGGTACTGGGTACCGAGTACTTCCTTATACGCGACGCCGTTTCGGCGGACGGCAGCCGTTGTGCGGAATCGGCGTGGTGTCTTTGATCGACCGCACTTCGATTCCGGCCGAGGCGAGCGCACGGACTGCCGACTCGCGACCGGAGCCGGGTCCGCTTACCCGCACATCGACGGTGCGGACTCCATGATCGCGCGCCATGCTGGCGGCGTTCGATGCGGCTTGCTGCGCGGCGAACGGAGTACCTTTACGCGAGCCACGAAAGCCGAGCGACCCCGAACTTTTCCACGCCAGCACATTGCCGGACATATCGGTAATGGTGACGATGGTGTTGTTGAAAGAAGCCTGCACGTGCACCAGTCCGTGGGGAACGTGCTTGCGCTCTTTCTTCTTGAAGGTTTTCTTCTTGCCTTTTTTCTCGGGCGCCGCAGCGCCGCCTGCTGCTACTGGTTTTGCCATTTTTAAAAGTTCTCAGTTCTCAGTTGTCAGTTCTCCAGTAACACCGCTCTCAGCTTTGACTGAGAACTGATGACTGGCGACTGACAACCGGTTTACGCTTTTGCCGTCTTCTTCTTCTGCGCGACTGTGCCTTTGCGCGGACCTTTGCGGGTGCGAGCGTTGGTGTGGGTGCGCTGTCCGCGAACCGGCAGATTCCGGCGATGGCGGAATCCGCGATAGGACCCGATTTCGATGAGCCGTTTGATGTTCATCGAAACGTCTTTGCGCAGATCGCCTTCCACCGATCCTTCCGCCTCGATCACCTGGCGGATGCGGTTGACCTCGTCTTCGCCCAAGTCGGAAACCTTCTTCATCGGGTCGACTTTCGCCGCGTCCAGTATGCGCCCCGCGCGCGAGGTGCCGATGCCGTAAATGTAAGTGAGCGCGATATTCGCGTGCTTATTGCGCGGAAGATCGACGCCTGCAATACGTGCCATGATCCCTCTCTTAAGACCAGCCGTCAGCTCTCAGCTGTCAGCTCTCTGTAAATGCAACTGCAAAATCGCTTCGTCTTCAGCCCTGCCGTTGCTTATGCTTTGAATTCTCGCAAATCACCCGCACTACTCCCTTGCGATGGATGACTTTGCACTTGTCGCAAATCTTCTTTACCGATGCTCTTACTTTCATAGACCAGTTCTCAGTTCTCAGTTGTCAGCTCTCAGTAACTGCAACTGCGGATCCCTAGCTTCGCTCGGGATGACAAACCAAAAGCTATTTATAGCGGTACACGATCCGACCGCGATTCAGGTCGTACGGGGAAAGTTCGACCGCGACTTTGTCTCCAGGCAGTATGCGTATGAAGTTCTTCCGCATCTTGCCGGAAACGTGCGCCAGAACCTGGTGTTTATTTTCGAGCTCCACCTTGAACATGGCATTGGGCAGCGGCTCAACGACCGTTGCCATCACTTCAATCGCGTCTTCTTTACTCATTACCCTCCAAGAATCAGCTGTCAGCTTTCAGCTATCAGCCCTCAGTTACAGCCATTCAAACTTTTCGCCTCAGCGGTTTAACTGAAAACTGAGAACTGACAGCTGAAAGCTCTTACTGCGTCAAAATCATCGGCCCTTGCCGCGTTACGGCCACACAATGTTCAAAGTGCGCGCTGTAACTGCCATCTACGGTTACTGCAGTCCACTTATCGCCTAAAACTCTGGCCTCGGGACCACCCGAGTTCACCATCGGCTCGATCGCCAGCACCATGCCTTCCGTCAACTCCGCACCCTGGCCCTTTTTGCCAAAGTTCGGAATTTGTGGCGCTTCGTGGAGCTTCGTTCCGATACCATGTCCGACAAAATCTCGCACCACACTGAAGCCGTTCGCTTCCACGTGCTTCTGGATCGCCGAGCCTACGTGCCCTACCGTGTTGCCGATCTTCACCTGCTCAATGCCCTTGTAGAGCGAAGCCTCGGTTACTTCGAGCAACTTCTTCAATTCGGCGCTGACCGTCTCGCCTACCGGGACAGTTATGGCCGCATCGCCGTAATAACCCTCCGACACCACGCCGCAATCGATCGAAACGATGTCACCCGTTTTCAGCGTCCGCTTTTCCGACGGAATGCCGTGCACGATCTCTTCATTGATCGAAGTGCAAAGCACGCAGGGATAGCCGTAATATCCCTTGAACGCCGGCGCCGCACCCAGTTCCGCAATCAGCTTTTCGGCGGCCTTTTCCAGGTCCATCGTCGTTACGCCCGCCGCGACCATCGCTTTCAGGTGGTTCAAAACCTGGCGGACTATCTGGCCGCTCCGCCTCATCTTTTCGATCTCTTCCGCTGACTTGCGGATGATCCTGTCTTCTGCAAAACTCATAATAAATTCTGGCTGCGCCCCATTTGCGCTAGCATCCGCCCGGGCAATGGCTATCGATCACTCCGAAAATCTGTGTCGTAACCTCTTCCATCGTGCGATCGGCATTGATCGCAATCAGACGCCGCTGCCCCCGGTAGTAATCTGCTACCGGCTTGGTCTGCCTTTCATAGGTAGCCAAGCGCTCGGTGATGACCTCTTCCCGATCATCTTCGCGAATCATCAGCTTGGATCCGTCCACATCGCACAGCGCGTCGACGCGAGGGGGCTGAGAGTGAATGTTATAGAGCCGTCCACAGGTGGGACACGAACGACGCCCGGCAATCCGCAGCAGTAATTGATTATAATCCACAAGCAACTGGATCACAATCAGCGGACACTTTTGCGGCTTCTCCGCCTTCTTATCAAAGTTGTCAAAGATCTCTTTTTCAAGGAAGGCATCGAGCCATCCTGCCTGGGCAGCTGTCCTCGGAAAGCCATCCAGCACAAATCCGCAACAACAATCGACTTCGCGCAGCCGGTCGGCCACGATACCGTACATCAATTCGTCCGGGACCAGGTCGCCTCGCGTCATGATCGCCTTGGCCTCCAGGCCAAGCGCGGTGCCACGCGCAACGTGATCGCGCAACAGATCGCCCGTCGATATCTGGGGAACGCCGTAATGCTCGACGATCCGTCTGGACTGCGTGCCCTTCCCAGCTCCCGGGGGGCCAAGAAGAATCACGGGTCCAATATTCCTATTTCGCGCGGCGTTATTGGCCGTCGACATGGCCGGCTCATTGGCCATCGAAATGGCCCCTTTTACTCGTATTTCCTGCCGCGGAAATACTGCCCTGCTCCGCGCCTGCAATACCCAATCACCACGTGCGGCGGCCGCGCAGGCGGCCGCTCTTCGGCGTGAATCCATCATAGTGCCGCATGATCAGCTGCGCCTCGATCTGCGTGACCGTATCCATCGCGACTCCGACTACGATCAGCAGCGAGGTGCCGCCAAAATAAAAATTGACGCCCAAGCCGTTCGTCACCCAGGTCGGCAGATTTTCAAAGACTCGGCCAACGAGCCAGAGATGATTCAGCTTGATGCCTGCAATCATCCACTCGGGAATCAGCGAAATCAGAATCAGGTAGATTGCGCCCACCAGCGTGATCCGCGTAAGCACGTCGTTGATGAAATCCGATGTGCGCTTGCCGGGACGTATGCCAGGGATGAACCCTCCCCACTTGCGCATGTTGTCCGCAACCTCGTTCGGATTGAACACGATCGAGATATAGAAGTAGGCAAAGAAAACAATACCCAGGGCATAGAGCAGAGTGTAAAGCGGCTCGCCCCAGCGCATTGCGTCCAGAATCGGACCGACAACTTTATTATTGTGGAAAGCGGCGCCGAGCATCTGCGGTAAAGCCAGAATCGACGAGGCGAAAATCACCGGCATCACACCGCCGGCGTTCACGCGAAGCGGCAGGTGCGTGGATTGTCCGCCCATCACCTTTCGCCCGACGACGCGTTTGGCATACTGCACTGGAATGCGGCGCTCGCTGCGCTCGACATAGACGATGAACGCCACCACCGCGATCATCAGCGCCAGCAGCATGATGATTGCCGGAGCGGTGAAGACTCCCCAGGCCGAGGTGCTTGCCTTCTGATAAAGATCGGCGACACCGCGCGGCAGGCCGACGACGATGCCGGCAAAGATCAGGAGCGACATGCCGTTGCCGATACCCCGTTCCGTGATCTGTTCGCCCAACCACATGATGAACGCGCTGCCCGTCGTCAGCGTGAGCATGGTCATCAGGATGAACGCAGGCCCCGGTGTGTTGACGAAGTCACCCGCTTTTTCGAGGCTGATGGCGATGCCGAATGATTGCACGGCGCTCAACACCACGGTGAGATAGCGCGTCCACTGCGTAATCTTTTTGCGGCCGAGCTCGCCTTCTTTTTGCAGCTTGGCGAGCGGCTCATAGACCACCGTCAGCAGTTGCAGAATGATGGACGCCGTGATGTACGGCATGATACCCAGCGCGAAAATCGTCAGCCGCCGCAGGTTACCGCCGCTGAACAAATCGACAAAGCCGAGGACCGATCCGCGATTTTGTTCGAAAAACTGCGCCAGCCGGTCGCCATTAATTCCCGGCGTCGGAATGTGGCCGCCGATGCGATACACCGCCAGTAGGCCAAGCGTGAATAACACGCGCTTGCGCAGGTCGGGAACCCGGAAGATGTTCGCCAGCTTATTGAAGATTGCGACTTCGCCCGCTACTGCCATTACTGCAAGACCTCAAACTTGCCACCTGCCTTGGTGATTTTTTCCTGCGCGGACTTCGAAAACTTGTGTGCATGGATCGTGATCGCCGTCGTCAGTTCGCCCATGCCAAGAATCTTGACCGGAGCGTTGCCATGAACAATACCCGCCTTCTTCAGCACTTCAGGGGTGATTTTCGTTTCGCCGAGAGTCGCCAGCCGGCCGACGTTCACGACGTCGTATTCTTCGCGGAAGATGTTGGTGAATCCGCGCTTCGGTATACGACGGTGCAGCGGCATTTGACCGCCTTCAAAGCCGCGGATCAGCCGCGCGCCGGTACGAGACCACTGCCCCTTGTGACCGCGCGTCGAAGTCTTGCCCATGCCGGAGCCCATGCCGCGCCCGACTCGCTTCTTGTTTTCCGTGGACTTTTTCGGTGCCCGTATTGTCGATAAATTCATATGGATTCCATGTTCAGAGTTTCCAAGTAAAACCCAGCATCAGGTCTAACCTTGAAACTTTGAAACCCTTTTCTACTCTACGATCGCCACCAGGTGCGGCACCTTCTTAACCATGCCGCGAATCGCCGCCGTGTTCGGCCGCTCGATCACCTGGTTTAGGCGGGTAAAGCCCAGCCCCTTGATTACCGCCCTGTGTTTTACAGGGGTGCAAATTGCGGACCGCACCCACTTCAATTGAATCTTGCCGCTTGCCGGCGTTTTCGATGTCTTGGTTGTCATTTCACTTCCTTGGTCGGTAGTCGTCCGTCGTTAGTCGTTAGCAAACCCAAGCGAACGACAAGCGACTAACGACCAACGACGAACTTACAAGTCCTGCACTGCCTTGCCGCGAAGTTCCGCGACATGTTCCCGGTTCTTGAGCTTCTTGAGCGCGTCGAAGGTCGCCTTGATCACGTTATGCGGATTGGTCGTACCAATCGACTTGGTGAGCACGTTCTGCACGCCCGCCGAGGTCATGACCGCGCGCACCGCTCCGCCCGCAATCACCCCCGTGCCCTCGGGCGCCGGCTTCAGCAGCACTCTGCCCGAGCCAAATCGTCCGATCACTGTATGCGGCACCGTGGTCTGCGTCAGGTTGATCCGCATCAGGTTCTTCTTCGCCGATTCAATCCCTTTGCGAATCGCCTGCGGAACTTCTTTCGCTTTGCCCGACCCGTATCCCACCACCGCCGCCGAAGGGTCGCCAATCACCACCAGCGCCGCGAACGACATGTTTTTGCCGCCCTTGACCACCTTCGTCACCCGGTTAATCGAGACCACCTGGTCCTTTAACTGGAACGAACCCGCATCGAGTTTCTTAGTAACTCTTGGCATTCTGAAATCTCATTTCCTGTTTTTGTCGTCGGTCGCTAGTCGTTAGTGGTTAGCCGTTCGCGAACTTGCTTCTCCCCTAACCACCAACGACCAGCGACCATCGACTAAAACTGCAATCCCGCCTCGCGCGCCGCATCGGCCACGGCTTTGACCCGGCCGTGATAAATGTAGCCGCCACGATCGAACACCACTTTGGAGACGCCTTTTTCCTTGGCCAGTTCGGCAATCTTCTTACCCACCATCTTTGCCGATGCCACGTTGCCGCCGGTTACACGCGCGCCTTTGCGGTCATCCGCCGTCGAAGCCGCCGCCAGCGTGACGCCCTGCAGGTCGTCGATCAGTTGCACGTAAATATGGTTCAGCGACCGGTAAACATTCAGCCGCGGACGCTCCGGCGTGCCCATGACTTTCTTGCGAATGCGATCGTGCACCCGCTGGCGCGTTTTATTTTTTGCCGCAATTCTTAACATGTTGAAACCCTCTGCCGTTGGTCGTCGGTCGTTAGTCGTTCGCGGTTTGATTGCCCACGACTATCGACTAGCAACTATCGACTGTTACTTTGCTCCCGTCTTGCCAACCTTCTTCTTCAAGCGCTCGCCCGCGTAGCGCACGCCCTTGTTCTTATACGGATCGGGCGGACGCAGCGAGCGCATCTCGGCCGCGACCTGGCCCACTTTTTGGCGGTCGATGCCATTCAGCGTTAGCTTCGTGAGTTTCGCGTCGATCGCGCAATCCACGCCTGTGGGCAGCGGATATTCGATAGGGTGCGAGTAGCCGAGGCTGAAGACCACGGTTCCCTTGCCCTTCATCTCGGCGCGATAGCCGATGCCGACGATTTCCAAGTCTCGCGTCCAGCCTTTGGTCACACCATCGACTGCGTTATTGACCAGCGCGCGCGCCAATCCGTGGACCGCCGAGTGGGCGTCGTCCGGGCGAATCGCGATCAAGTTGCCGTCCTTCTGCTCCATCGTGATGCCGGACGGAAGAGATGTATCCAGCTTGCCCTTTGGCCCCTGGACCATCACCGTGTTGCCTTCGATTTTCACCGTCACGCCCTTCGGGATCGGGATCGGTTTTTTTCCAATTCGTGACATTTGTTAGCTCTCAGCTCTCAGCTATCAGCTATCTGTGACATCTCAGCTCCTTAACTGAAAGCTGAGAGCTGATAGCCGAAAGCGTTTCTCTACCAAACTTCGCACAGCAATTCGCCGCCGAGACCTTGACGACGCGCCTGGCGCCCGGTCATCACGCCCTTCGGCGTGGTCAGGATGTTGATGCCCATCCCGCCGAGGACGCGCGGAATCTCAGTGCGACGCACATAGACGCGGCAGCCTGGGCGCGATACCCGCGCCAGGTCGGTGATCACCGCCTCGTTGTTGTTGCCATACTTCAGATACACGCGGAGGACCTTGTGGCCCTCTTCTTCCGTCGGCTTGAAGTTGGCGATATAGCCCTCTTCTTTCAGGATGCGGGCAATCTCCGTCTTCAGCTTGGAAGCTGGTATATCCACTTTCTGGTGCCGGGCGCGGATCGCGTTGCGAATGCGCGCCAGCATGTCTGCGACCGGATCGGTCAACCTCATTGTTTGCTTCTCCTAAAGCCGCCCGTTCGCTCCGCCTACTGCGGAGAACCTGTCAGCAGCTTAACTTCGGTCGTTCGTCGCTAGTCGTTGGTCGTTAGCGAGCAACTATAGCTAACGACAATCGACTAACGACCCCCCGACTGTTTTCCTACCACGACGACTTCGAAACTCCAGGGATCTCGCCCCGCAGCGCCAGCCCGCGGAAACATAAACGGCAAATGCCGAACTTCCGCAGATAAGCTCGCGGACGTCCACAAATCTTGCAGCGGTTATGCTTGCGCGACGAAAACTTCGGCGTTTTCCTGTTTTGCGGCTTGGTCTTGCTCTCCGCGCCGTCCTTCACTCGTTTTGCTGTAGTGGCCAAAATTCGCTCCTAACACCAGCTGTCAGCTTTCAGCCGTCAGCTCTCAGTCAAACCCTCAAATTCGGCTTTTCGATCACCCGATCACCGGATGGCCGGATCACCCGATTCGCTTCATGCCCGGAACGGCATGCCCAGATGCTTCAGCAGCGACCGCGCCTGATCGTCCGAGCGCGCCGTCGTCACGATGGTCACGTTCATGCCTTTCAGCTTGTCGACCTTCGCGTAATCGATCTCCGGGAAAATCAGCTGATCGTGCAAGCCGAGCGTGTAATTGCCGCGTCCGTCGAACGACTTCGTCGACACGCCACGAAAGTCACGCACGCGCGGCAGGACGATACTCACCAGACGATCGAAGAACTCATACATGCGATCGCCGCGCAGCGTCACCATGGCGCCGATCGGCATGCCTTCGCGGACCTTAAACGCCGCAATCGACTTTTTCGCGCGCGTAACCACAGGCTTCTGTCCCGTGATCTGACCCAGTTCATTCACCGCCGGGTCGATCAGCTTCGCGTTCTGCGTCGCTTCGCCGACGCCCATATTCACCACGATTTTATTCAGCCGGGGCACGGCCATCGGGTTCTTCAGCTCAAGTTCCTTCATCAGGGCAACGGATACTTCTTTCTCAAACCGCGCCCGCAGCCGCGGCCGCTCTTTCGCCGCATGCCGCGGAGCTTCCGCACTCGGCTTCTCGGCCGCTCCCTGCCCCTTGTCACCCTTTGGCGGCCTTGCCTTCTTCTGCTGCTCGGCTTTTTTCTGTTCGTCTACCATTTCTTGTGCTGCCTTCTCTCTCACGGTTTCGGATTGTCGGATCTCAGCAATTAGCTCTTAGCGGTTAGCCATTCGCTCCTCGCGTTGAAGCTCGACGTGTACCGGTTCGTAAGTCCCAAATTTTTCGCCACTGCCGCTCGCCTCTCTCAGCCAATAAAGGCTAAGTGCTAACGGCTAGATGCTATTTGTCCAGCGTCGTCCCGCACTTCTTGCAAACTCTGACCTTGCGATCGCCGCGCACTTCGTGTCCGATCCGTACCGGCCCGCAGGTCGCGCACACCAGCGCCACATTCGACAGAGGAATCGCCCGCTCCTGCTCGGCAATTCCACCCTTGATGTTGCGCTGCGGATTCGGGCGCACGTGTTTCTTCACCATCATCACGTGCTCGACGAGCACCGTGCCTTCGTCGGGGAGCACGCGCAACACGCGCCCCTCTTTTCCCGTATCCCGCCCAGTCATCACCTTCACCGTATCGTTCCGGCGGATATCAACGCGCTTATGTTCGGTAGTCGTTGCTGTTCCCATACCAACTCCAGGTTTCAATGTTTCAAGGTTTCAGAGCTTCAAGGCCGCTTTGCTCAGGTCTCACCTTTTCAAGGCACCTTGAAACCTTGAAACTTTGAAACCCTGAAACCTGGCTCCTAAAGTACTTCCGGCGCCAGCGACACAATCTTCAAAAACTTCTTCTCGCGCAATTCGCGCGCCACGGGACCGAACACGCGCGTGCCTACCGGCTCGCCCGTTTCGTTGATCAGCACGGCCGCATTCTGATCGAAGCGGATGTAGGTTCCATCGCGCCGCCGGTATTCTTTCCGCGTCCGCACGATCACTGCCTTCACCACTTTGCCCTTCTGCACCTGACCATCGGGCGCAGCTTCTTTTACGCTTGCCGTGATCACGTCGCCGAGGCGCGCGTGCAGACCAGTCGAGCCGCCCAGCGGCATGATCATCTGCAGCTTGCGCGCGCCGGAGTTATCGGCGACCTCGATCATCGATCTCATCATTAGGGCCATATCGGTCTCCTCACTCCCCGCTGACTACTCGGCGGAAACGCCGGTCCCGGCGTCGATATCCACTTCCGGCACCAGCGCCGTCTTGCGCACGATTTCCTTCAGCGTCCAGCGCTTCAGCTTCGATAGCGGGCGCGACTCTTCGATCTTCACCACATCGCCGGGATGCGTCTCGTTCTTCTCATCGTGGGCATAGAACTTCTTCCGGATCGAGATCACCCGCCCGTACATCGGATGCGCCTTCTTGCGCGTCACTTCGACGACGATCGTCTTCTGCATCTTGTTCGAGACGACGGTCCCAATCAATTCCTTGTGGTGCGGCTTCCGTGCTTCGCTGTGGCTTGTGGTTCCCGCCATTATCGTTTCTCCGCCTTGCTAGTCTGGGCTTTGCTCGTCTGCGCCCTGCCCGTTTCCGTCTTATGCGTCTCCGTTTTAACTGCGGCCAGTTCCTGCTCGCGCAGGACGGTCTGGACGCGCGCGATGTCCCGGCGCAGCCCGCGAATCTTTTTCAGGCTCTCCGTCTGTCCCATATTCATCTGGAACTTCAGCTTGAAGAGCTGGTCGCCCAAATCCCGCTCCTGGTGCCTGAGCTCGACGTCGGTCAAGTTGCGTATCTTCTCTGCTTTCATAAATCAGCTCTCAGCTCTCAGCGGTCGGCTCTCAGTTACGGCTTTCCGCTTGAGAAATTTCTGTAATTCTCTAGAACACTTCGCGCTTCACAAATGTCGTGCGCAGCGGAAGCTTGTGTGACGCGAGGCGCATAGCCTCTTTCGCGTCGGTAATGGAGACGCCTTCCATCTCGAACAAAATCTTCCCTGGCTTGACCACCGCGACCCAGTGATCCGGAGCGCCCTTGCCTTTGCCCATACGGGTTTCAGCCGGCTTCTTGGTGACAGGCTTGTCCGGAAACAGGCGTATCCAAATCTTGCCGCCACGCTTGACGAACCGCGTCATGGCCACGCGGCTCGCTTCGATCTGGCGGTCGGTAATCCAGCCCGGCTCGAGCACTTTCAGCCCGTACTGGCCGAACGCGAGCGTGCCGCCGCGCCAGGCCTTGCCCGTCATGCGCCCGCGCTGCTGCTTGCGGTACTTAACTTTCTTCGGCATCAACATAAAATCAGCTCTTAGCCTTTAGCACTTAGCTTTTAGTAAATTCAAAACGCGCCCGTCGTGCTCACTTCCCGCGCCGGCGTCGCTTCCCGCTTTTTTGATGGGAGAATTTCGCCTTTATAAACCCAGACCTTCACCCCAATCACGCCATAGGTCGTGCGCGCCTCGGTGAATCCGTAATCGATATCGGCGCGCAGCGTGTGCAGCGGCAACCGCCCTTGCAAATACCACTCCGAACGCGCGATTTCGTTGCCATTCAAGCGTCCGCTCACGCGGACTTTGATTCCCTTGCACCCAAAGCGCAGCGCCGAATCGACCGACTTGCGCATCGCCCGCCGGAAGCCTACGCGCTTCTCCAGTTGCAATGCGATCGACTCGGAAACGAGTTGTGCGTCGAGTTCAGGCTTATGCACTTCCTGAATGTCGACATGCACTTCACGCGTCGTCTTCTTCTGCAAGTCCTGCTTGAGCTTGTCGATTTCCGCGCCTTTGCGCCCGATGATGATTCCCGGACGCGCCGTCTTAATAATGATGCGCAGCTTGTTCCCCGGGCGCTCAATCTCGACCGAACTCACGCCCGCCGACTTGAGCTTGTCTTTCAGCTCCGCCTTGAGCTTGTAGTCCTCGAGCAGCAGCTTGTCGTAATCCTTCTCGACAAACCAGCGCGACTTCCACGGCTTGGTGTAGCCCAGCCGGAATCCGTAAGGATGAACTTTTTGTCCCATCGTTGCTCCTAAACTCTGTTCTGTCGGTGGTCGTTAGTCTTTGGTCGTTAGCGATCCAGTCTTCCCGAATGACTATCGACTGTCGACCAACGACTGCTTACTTCTTTGCTGTAGCCTTCTTGCCCACAGCCTTTTTCTTCGCCGGCGCTTTGGCTTTGGCTTTCGGCTTCGTATGCGGACGCGCTGCCGGCTTCGCCGTTTTCGCACCTGCCGTTGCCGAGGTTCCGACCTCCGCGCCGTTCTTGTTTTTCTCCGCCAGCACAATTTCCAGGTGCGCGATCCGCCGCACATAATGGTAGGCGCGTCCCATCGGAGCGGGACGGATCCGCTTCATGCGCGGCCCATCGTTTGCCACCGCGTGCTTCACGTACAGGTTGTCGAGTTCGACATCCAGGCCCTTTTCCGTGCTCAGGAAGTTGGCATTGTCGATTGCTGACTGCAACAACTTCGCGACCGTCGCCGCCACCCGCTTCTTGGTGAAGGCGAGCGTGTTGCGCGCCTCTTCCACGCGCCGTCCCTTGATCAGGTTCAGCACCAGCCGCGCCTTCTGCGGCGAGACCCGCATATATCTAGCTTCCGCTCGAAATTCCATAGTTTGTCTCAACTCTTGGCCCTTAGCTCCTGGCTTTTAGCTAACCAAAAGCGCAAGGCTAACAGCCGCTTTTACGCTTTCGGCGCCGCCGGAGTGATCGCTCCGGGGCCGCCCGGCACGCCCGCCGGCTTCGCCGCCACTTCCGTCGCCGCCTTCATCGAGTGTCCCTTGAACTGCCGGGTAAAGCTGAATTCGCCCAGCTTGTGCCCCACCATGTTCTCGGTCACATACACGGGGATGAATTTCCTCCCGTTATGCACGGCAATCGTGTGCCCGACCATCTCCGGAATAATCGTCGAGCGCCGCGACCACGTGCGCAACACTTTCTTTTCATTGCGCGCATTCATGCCTTCGACTTTCGTCGCCAGGTGCGCATCCACGAACGGTCCCTTTTTTGTTGAACGTGCCATAAAGTCAGCTCTCAGCTCTCAGCTTTCAGCAGTAGCGCACCGAAGCTGCTGGTTTTTCATGAAACTCTACAACCCTGAAACTCTGAAACCTTGAAACCTGCTCTTATCCCTTTTGTCTGCGGTCCTTCACGATAAACGTGTCAGTCCTTTTATTGTTGCGGGTCTTGAAGCCGCGAGTCGGCTGTCCCCACGGCGTCACCGGATGGCGTCCGCCAGACGTCTTACCTTCGCCGCCGCCATGCGGATGGTCAACCGGGTTCATCGAAACGCCGCGATTATGCGGGCGCTTTCCTACCCAGCGCGTGCGTCCCGCCTTTCCCCAGGTGACGTTTTCGTGGTCCGTGTTCCCTACTTGCCCGATCGTGGCCAAGCAATCGAGCGCCACTTTGCGGGTCTCGCCGGAAGGCAACTTCACCAATCCGTAGTCGCCTTCTTTGGCGATCAACTGCGCCGAACCGCCCGCCGAGCGCACCATCTGCGCGCCCTTGCCGGGACGCAGTTCGATGTTGTGAATCGTCGTGCCCGGCGGAATGTTGCGCAGCGGCAGCGCATTCCCGACGAGAATGTCAGCTTCCGGGCCACTCAAAATTTTCGCTCCCACCTTCAATCCATCGGGCTGTACGATGTAACGCTTCTCGCCATCGGCGTAGCTCAAGAGGGCGATGCGCGCCGAGCGGCCGGGATCGTATTCGATGGTCTCAACCGTCGCCGGGATTCCGTGCTTGTCGCGCTTGAAATCAATTGTGCGCAGCTTTCGCTTGTTGCCGCCGCCGCGAAAGCGCATGGTCGTGTCGCCGGAATTGCGGCGCCCGCCGGAGCGTATCTTGCCCTCGACCAGCGCCTTATGCGGCGTGGACGAAGTGATATCGTCGGTCGTAACCGAAGTGCGATAGCGCAGCGTCTGCGTTGTCGGTCTGTAAGTTTTGATGGCCATATCTAGCTCGCTTGTTGCTCTCGTTGGTCGTTAGTCGCTGGTTGTTGGTCATTGGTCGTTCGCTCTTCGATGTTCCCCACGACTATCGACCAGCGGCTAACGACCGCCTTACAAATTCTGCGCGTACTCCGGCATCTTCTCGCCGCTCTTCAAGCGCACGTACGCCTTCTTCCAATCCGGACGGTAGCCGGTAAACTTGCCGCGGCGGCGTTCTTTGCCGGGATAATTCGCGGTGCGCACCGACGATACTTTTACCTTGAAGATCGCCTGCACCGCTTCCTTGATCTCCGTCTTGGTCGCCTTCGGCGCTACCTGAAACACCAGCGTGTTCTGGGTCTCTTTAATGCCGAGTCCCTTTTCGGTGATCACCGGCTTGCGGATAATCTGATACGCGGATTTCATCAGGCCACCTCCGCCTTCGCTTTACGGGTGCGGCGCGCCGGCTTCTTTTTTGCCGCCGGCTCCGGCTCGGCTTCATGCGAACGCCGCGAAGCCGACTTCTTCAGCGAATCCTGCAGCTTCTCGAGCGCCGGTTGCGCGAACACCACGTGGGTGTAGCGCATGATGTGATAGGGATGCACTTCATTTGCCCGCACCAGTTCGAGCCCATCGATATTGCGCGAACTGAGTTCGAGATTCTTGTTTTCCGCCGTCGAAATATCGACGAGGAGCGTGGTGCCCTCGATCTTCAATTTGTCGAGCGCTTCGCGAAACAACTTCGTCTTCGGCTCTTTCACGTCGAATGCTTTGATCACGATCAGCTTGCCATCGGCGAACTTCGACGCCAGCGCGGAACGCAGCGCGCCCAGCAGCTTTTTCTTCGGGAAAGCGTAGTCGTAGGAGCGCGGCTGCGGCCCATGGACGGTGCCGCCGTGGCGCCACAGCGGAGAACGAATCGAGCCGATTCGCGCCCGACCGGTGCCCTTTTGCTTCCACAACTTCTTGCCCGATCCGGAGACGCGCCAGCGGTTCTTGGTGGCATGCGTGCCCGCGCGAGCGGCGGCACGATAGTGCGTGATCGCCTCCCAGAGCAGGTCTTCGTTGACCGCGCCGAAAACTTCGTCGGCCAGTTCGAGCGATCCGGCTTTCGCTCCGCTCAGATTGTAGACATCAATAGTTGCCATATTCTTTCTCGCATTACTGGGTACTGGTTACTGGGTACTCGCAACGCCCTTACCCCTTCTTAGCCGCCCTCTTTGCCGCCTTCAACGGATCGACCGTCGCCGAACCGGCAAATCCGCGGCGCTCTCGCGGCGGCTTCTTTGCTTTATTGATCATGATGTAGCCGCCATTCGCGCCCGGCACGCTGCCTTCAACGACCAAAAGATTCTCGTCTTTATCCACGCCGAGAATCCGCAGGTTGCGGGTCGTGATCCGCGCATCGCCCATGTGCCCCGACATGCGCATGCCCTTGAACACGCGCGACGGAAACGCCGACGAGCCAATCGAACCGGTAATCTGAAACATCGAACCGTGCGACTTCGGGCCGCCGCCAAAATGATGGCGCTTCACCACACCCTGAAAGCCGTGCCCCTTGCTGACTCCAATGACATCGACAAAACGTTCGTTCTCAAAAATATCGACCAGAATGCGGTCGCCCGGCTTGATCACTCCCTCGGTCGTCTCGCCGGGAGCATCGACTTCGATCCCAACTTCGCGCACAAATTTCACGGGAGGAAGATTGTGCTTGGCAAAATGCCCGCGCATGGCCTTGGTCAGCTTCTTCTCTTTCACAAACTCGACCAGGCCAATCTGCGCTGACTCGTAGCCATCGCGCGTCTGCGTCTTGTGCTGCGTGATCACGCAGGGCCCGGCCTGCAGAACCGTCGCCGGCCGCACATCGCCCTTCGAATCGAAGAGCTGCGTCATGCCGACCTTCTTGCCCAGAATTCCCGTAACTCTTGCCATTTCCTTCTCCGTTCCCAGCATGGCTCGCCAAATATTTCGCGGCTATTGGCTGGGGAGCCCTCGCTCTTTACCTTGTGTGGCGGCGGAGCCTCATTCCGCCAAGACGGGGCAAAGCCCCGTCACCACACGCCTACTTATGCTCTTTCCCGAACGCCTTAATCTCCACATCCACTCCCGCCGGCAGGTCGAGCTTCATCAGCGCATCGACCGTCTGCTGCGTCGGCTCGAGGATATCGAGCAGGCGCTTGTGGGTGCGGATCTCAAATGCTTCCCGCGATTTCTTGTCCACGTGCGGCGAACGCAGCACGCAATATTTGTTCTTCATCGTGGGCAGCGGAATCGGCCCGGCAATCTGCGCGCCGGTACGTTTCGCCGTCTCGACGATTTCTCCTGTCGACTGATCGAGAATGCGATAGTCGTAGGCTTTCAACCGTATGCGAATTCTCTCTTTTCCCGTCACTGTGTCACTCTCTTTGCCCCTCCCGGCTGATATTGCATCCCGGGAAGAAAGATCTGGCGGCAAGCTGCAAGCCGCTTATTAAATTTCTCGCGCGGTCAGCATCAGCGCTAACTGAAAACTGACGACTGACAGCTACTTCACAATCTCCGCAATCGTTCCTGCGCCGACGGTGTGCCCGCCTTCGCGAATCGCGAAGCGCAAGCCTTTTTCCATCGCCACCGGCGTGATCAGTTCGATCACCAGGCTCACATTGTCGCCCGGCATCACCATCTCCGTGCCCGCCGGC
>DATBYM010000041.1:0-26964 GCA_036513715.1 Terriglobales bacterium | reverse complement strand
GATCGATCCGCTGGCCGCGCCCGCCGTGGCAGGAGAAAAGGTGGCGGTGAAGGTCACGCTTTGATTGGCGGAGAGATTGAGAGGCAGAGTCAATCCGCTGATGGAGAATCCGGTGCCGCTCACGGTGGCGGCGGAGATGGTGACGGTGGATCCGCCAGCGTTAGTCAAGGTTTCAGACAGGCTGCTCTTGGTGCCTACCTGAATGCTTCCGAAGGCCAGGCTAGAAGGACTTGGGGTGAGCGTTCCAGGCGGGACGCCAGCGCCCGCAAGATTGAATACGAGGTTGTTACTCACGCCGGATGCGGTCGTCGCAAAAGTAACGCTGCCGGTGAAATTGGCCGCACTCGGCGGGGCGAATGTGATAGTCGCCGAAGTCGCTCCTCCCGGCTGCAGGGTCATGGGGACGGGCAGATTGCTCATGGTGAAGCCGGCGCCACTCAACGTCGCGGAGGTGATGGTGAGAATGGTTCCGCCGCTGTTGGAAAGAGCCACGGTGCCGCTCTGGGTGGATCCAACAATCACGTTGCCGAAGACAATTTGCGACGGGTTTGGTAAGAGTTTTCCGACGGTGGCGCCCACGCCGGTGGCGGGTAGAGAGACGATGGCTTGCGAATTTTGACTATCAAAAGAAATGGTGATGGTCGGATCGCCGACACCGGTCGGCTGAAAGACGACGCTAAATGAAACGGCTTGGCCAGCGGCCATGGTTACGGGCAAGGTAAGGCCTTTGACTTGAAATTCCGAGGTCAAGCCTTGAATTGAGGCAATCGTGACTGAAGAGGTGGTGTTGTTGGTGATGGTGTCGCCGAGAGTTACGGAAGTGCCTATGATGACTGTTCCGAAGTTGAGGTTGGCAGTGCCGAGCTGAACGGTGCCCGGAGCGTCTCCCTTGAGGGCTTGGCAAGCGGTGAGCAGAAAAAATCCGCCAGCAAGCAGTAGGGCAGTGGCCAGGCGGTAATACAAGCGATGACCGTTCAATGCGACCTCGGGGTGACTCCCGCATATAACGGCGGGGGATTTCGTTCACTCGGAGCCTTGAATTCAGGCTCCGGCAAGGACAGTGTCGCTCTTGGGGACGGTGCGCCATAGATTGCGAAAGACCAGCTGGGCGCGGCATCTGGCCAATTTCAGCGGGGCCAAATCTCCTTTGCATGATGAACTGTGGTGCGAATGGGAAAGATGGGGTCATTACCCATAAACTTCTGTTAACAAACAAGTAAGGCGCGTCCAGGACAATCGAAATTACTCTCAAGTTACTTCGGTCACGTTTTCCGGAGCTTGTCGTTTTTGGACTGGTAGACAAATCGTCGGACAGAAGTTGGAACAGTGTGCAAGACTTTGCCTACGGCATTCATCAGGAAATGCGAGCGAGGCCCAGGCAACCTGCCGGGACTGGGCTAAACCATTGGCTTTCTTTCGGTTCTCGGGAGTGCTTTTTCGCAGCGGCGGGTTTAACATAGCTAGAGCGAAGGCTTGGGACGGCAGAGTGCGTGCTGTTAAAGAGCGTGGCCCGCAGATACATAGAGATGGGAATGCGGGCAGGGGATCAACAATCAAGATGCGATTTTCATGGGCAGTGGCGGTTTTAGTGGCGGCGCTTAGCGTGAGCGGCTGGGCTCAGCAAGCACCGTATAAGGTTAAGCCTTCGCACGAGGACAAACCGGCGAAGAGCAGCGCTCCGATCGGCAAAACGGCGGGCGTAGCATCGGCATCGGCTGAAAACGCCAAGAACCTGCAGAATATCGAACATCAAAGCGGCAGGGCGTCTACATTGTCATCGTCTCGAGCGGCCGGGAAGAAGTCGGCTGCGCTGAAGCCGATAAAGGATAAACCGAATCCACCGATGAATTTTGGAACGAATAGCGGCGTGAAAGGCGGCGGCAAGCCTACGCAAGGTTCCAACCCCTACAAGGGACGAGTGCGGCAGAAGGGCGCGCACAACTAGTCGCACAGCTTTGCGCAACCTAGTGTCGTGTTCCGGGAATTCGCGGCATAACAGCCGAATCCATTATCACTCACCTGAAGCGCGTTGGTAGCGCAAACAAAATACATAGGTCCTTCGCTTCGCTCAGGATGATGATGATAATGATGGTTTTTGACGCGAACTTGCGGGATAGGTCGCTAGAAGAAACGACAGTCAGGTCATCGCGGAACAGCGGAGCGATCCGGCGCCGGAACAGCCGCGCGGACAGCTCTAGTGTGTGGTTCTTTGAGCGAATACTTTAGCAGGCAATACAGGGCGCGTACGCCGTCTTTCCATCCAATTTTTTTGCCCTCTTCGTAGGTGCGGCCCCAGTAGCTGATTCCCACTTCGTAAATGCGCAGGTTGCGCCGCGCCACTTTCACGGTGATCTCGGGCTCGAATCCGAAACGATTCTCTTCGATTGGAATCGACTGAATGATTTCGCGGCGGAAGACTTTGTAGCAGGTTTCCATGTCGGAAAGATTGATGTTGGTGAGGCAATTGGAAAGCAGAGTGAGAGCGCGGTTGCCCACCGAATGCCAGAAATACAAGACGCGATGCGGCGCGCTGCCGAGAAAGCGCGAGCCAAAAACCACATCTGCCTTGCCCTGAACCAGAGGCCCGAGCATGAGCGGATATTCCGCGGGATCGTATTCGAGGTCGGCGTCCTGGATAATGACGAAATCGCCGGTGGCTTCTTGAATACCGCGGCGCAGGGCGGCGCCTTTGCCCATATTTTGCGGCTGAAGAGCGACGCGGATTTCCGGATGCTCCGACTGCAATTCCGCGAGAATCTCGCGCGAGCCGTCGCGCGAACCGTCGTCGACGCAGATCAACTCGATCGCGAGCGGAACGGCGAGAACCTTCAGCACCACTTCGCGAAGCGTGGCGCGTTCGTTATAGACGGGCATTACGACGGAAAGCTTCATGGCGCGCCCGCGTGGGCGTGGCTCCTTCACATTTATTACGATTGTAAATGGTGCATTCGCGAGTGGGAATTACCAGGTAAGGGCCGGGGGCCGGCTGGGGAAAAGCAGGAAAAGCTTAAGAGCCGGTCTGAGGAAAACTCCAGCAGATTGGCGGAGGCGACGCGATCAGGGGATAGGATCCGATCGGTTCGCAGACTCATTGCTCGGCAGGCGCTCGGCGCCGTAGGACGCTTCCCTGGCTGAATTGGCGGCGCTGGTAGCTTTCGCTTGCCGCGTCAGCAGTTGCTCGAGAAGGAGCAGATCGTTTTCGACATCGGACCGAGCCGTCTTGCGGACGATCGCCGGCTTCAATTCCTCACGCAGGCGGGCTTCCACCAGCCCAATCGCAAACTCGGAATCTGCGGGGGAGTTCAGAATGTTGGCGCGCGCCACGCCGACGCCCCTGATCTCGCCATCGACGCTGAGCTGCATGGCTGGTTTCCCGGTAGCGTCGAATGCAGGTTCAGCCGCAGCGAGCCGAGAGTTCCAGCGATGCTCGCCCGCGCTCGCGTTCGGTGAAACGTTGGTTAGACTGGTTGCGCTCTGCATGAGTTCCTGCAATCGGCTCTGATAATTGCGGCGATCGGCGCGAGTGGGGGGCACATCTAAATCGTCACTGGCATTGAGAAACAGGGCGTTCTTCGATGGATCGAAGCGTCCGTGTCCGAGGTAGCCGGCGATCAGGCTCCCGGCGATGTAGGGGTGCAGCGCGAATAATGGCAGCATGTACTTCTTGGAGGTGAAAGCGCACTCCGTGACGCCATGGACTGGCTTGGAGCGCGGGGTCGTGCCCGGGACTTGCGCGATCGCGAACCTCGAGCTTTGCAATGCGGGATGATGGCGGCTGTACTTGGAAAGAGTTCTGGCGAGTTGCTTGGGCGTGGTGACGCCGAGATCGCCGACGATGCTGCGATGGACGGCGCGAGGATGATAGAAATCGATAATGGCGCGCACAAAGTCCGAACAGTTTGCGCTCAGCAGATTAAAGCGGTCGCGATTGGAGCCGTTATTCAGCTTGCGGATGAGGGCGCCATCGAGCGCGGGATCGGTCTCAATCTCATAGGCGTAGATGGTACGAAGGTAGGAGGCTCCGACCAATTCGTACCAGTCGCCCGGAGGGGCACCGCCATCGGGAAGATCGGGAATGAGCGTCTCCAGATGATTGCGGCGGTAGTGGTCGCGGAGAAATGCGACCATCTTTCTGTCGGCGAAGAGCGGAATGTCGTCCTCTTTTTCGACGGCATACAAATAAGGAATGAGCGGAATTGCGATCCAGTCATATCCCGCGACCCGGTGGTAGCGGCTGAGGACGACTCCAGTTTCGTCGGGCCGGCAGAGACGCAATTTCACCGGCGTCTCGGCGCAGACACCATCCAGATAGACGGCGGCGTGGCCGGTTCCGGCGAGAGCTCCGTCGTAACTATAAGGCTCTTCCAGGAACAGAGTTGCCTCGGCCCGGGCGCGGCGAATTGAACACAGGCAGAGAATCAGGAGCATGCTCAGTCGCCAAGGCGCCGCTCGCTTGACGGTTCTCCTCCGCACAGACACAGGCATCTCCCTTTAGATGCATTTTGCGGGAGCGGCTGCTAGGTTGCCAGTGACTTTAGTGCCGATCAGGAGGGCATGCCAGGACGTTCACGTTAGCGCAACACCTTGGCATTCATAGGGATGGAGAGCAAGGATAGACTGTTTCATTTCTCATGTTTTCTAGGAAGGCGCGAGTTCTGCTCGTCGAATTTGGCTATTAACTGTTGGACTAGATTGACGATTTTGCTGGAATCGGCTTCTTGCTGGATCTGTTGCGCGAGGTCTCGCCAGTCGTCGACGCCAGTGCTCGGTGGCGAACTTTCATTTCCACCGGGAAGCAAAATCGATTCCTGTACGCCGTTAGACTTATCAGACTTATCTGTTTCGTTGCGCTGCAGCATAACGTCCTCGCTCTCGATCGAATCGTTGTTCGTTTTCTTGTTTGGGCTCATTTTCGAATTGCCGTCCTGCATCGCGACCTTTGCCGCGCCAGCGAATTCGGTCCGGCCGAAGGGTTGGCTTTCGGGTTTCGATCGTCGATCTCCTGCCTTTGTTGGAGTTCGACCACGGTCCTTTTCACGACAGCGACGGGGATTTGCTCGAAAAGCGTTGTCATTTTTCTCATTCGATTACTCCTTCGAATTTCCAAACAGTAGCAGACGGCGAGTGATACGGGTCAGATCTTTTGGGAATTCTTAGGGAGGAGTTCGCGCTTCTTAAATGATTGAAATACGGGGATTTGTGTCAGTTTTAGCCGTCGCCAGAATCACGCGAGATTCCCACAGTCTAGGTTCATATTTTTTCTTGTACGGTAGTTTTACGATATGCTATATTACGTCACGTTTGTTTAACGTTAAGGTATCGTTTAGGAGGTTGGCCATGAGCACTAGGAATAACAAATCTTCGATGAATTTCAAGACCATGGCACAGTTGGACGTTCCTCAAGGTCGAAACGGGAAACACAAACAAATTGTGACCCAGATTCTGGCGGATCTCGATAAGCTGCAGGACGGCGCGGCGTTGAAGGTGCCGCTGGTGGATCTGGCGGAGAGCAAGGAAAAAGTTCGGTCAGCGCTGAATCGCGCCATTCACAAGAGTGGAAGGAATGTGGCGACGGCTAGCGACGAAAATTTCTTGTACGTATGGAACGAAGGTATTTAGCCGGCTGCTGCGCCTGTGGCGGCCGCGCTTCATCCCAATCCTTTGCTTGGGGTCACTCGTTTTTGGCTCGCGCGATGACCCCGAAGCTCTCCTCTTTGTGCTTCTCCGTGGTACGTTTCGTGTTGGTTGATCGGTTCCACCCCACTGTACTCGGGCACGATACTCGGGTTTGCGGCTGGCTCGCTGACGGTCATCGTGTGAAAATCACTTTATGAGAATCGTGAGCGCGGCGGAAATGCGCGACATCGATCGCGCGACTTCGGAACGCTTCGGAGTTCCGTCGGCGACTTTGATGGAGAACGCCGGTTCGGCGGTGGCGCGTTTCATCGTGTCCGAGTATTCGCACCTCGAGCGCGTGGGCGTGATTTGCGGCAAAGGGAATAACGGCGGCGATGGCTTTGTGGTCGCTCGGAAGTTGATCGACGCCGCACGCTCGGTGCGCGTTCTGCTGTTGTGTGATCCCGAAGAATTACGTGGCGACGCGGCGGCGATGTTCAAGGCGATGCTGGCGAAGCTGCACCTGCAGAATAACGCGCCGGTGATCGTGCGCGAGGCGGGCGGACTGGATTCAGCGGACGCGGCGGAGATTTTCTCCGCCGACATAATTGTGGATGCGATTCTGGGGACGGGATTTCGTCCGCCGGTGAGCCCGCTTTATGCGGCGGCGATTGCGAAGATGAATGCTTCCGGTGCGCCTATCGTTGCGGTTGATATTCCGTCGGGGGTCGACGCTGACGCGATGCGGCCGGCTGGCGCTGGCGGGCACAGTCGATACGATGGAGCTCGTGCGGATGCCATCGTGACTTTCACTGCGCCGCGGCCGGCGCACGTTTTTGCCGAGTTGACGAGCGGGCCGACGGTGATTGCGCCGATCGGCTCTCCGGCCGAGGCGATTGCCTCGCAGCTCGGACTTCATTTGAGTACTCCTTCGGATTTTGCTCGGCTGCTTGCGCCTCGCGCGCTTCAAGGCAATAAGGGGAGCTACGGGCACGTGCTGGTGATTGGAGGATCGCTCGGGAAAGCGGGCGCGGCGGCGATGGCGGGATTTGCGGCGCTGCGGGCGGGGGCGGGGCTATCGACGATCGCGACGGCAAGATCGGTGCTGGCGACGGTGGCGGCTTATCATCCGGAAGTCATGACGGAGCCGCTCGACGAAACCGAATCGGGCACGATTTCTCTCCATGCGCTGAAAACCGGCCGAATGGATTCTCTGGTCGAGCGCAAGACTGTACTGGCGATCGGCCCGGGAATTTCGCGCGACCCCGAAACCGCCGAGTTTGTGCGGAGCGCGGTGTTGCGATACAGACAATTGCTGGTTCTCGACGCCGATGGCCTCAACGCCTTGGAAGGCAACACTAAGAGTCTCTCTGGGATTATCGGAGGCATAGTGGTTACTCCGCATCCTGGAGAGATGGCGCGGCTGACGGGCTTGAGCATTGCGGAAATAGAAGCGAACCGAGTCGAAGTCGCGCGAGGTTTGGCAATCGGGCGTGAAATTATTGTTGTGCTCAAGGGACATCGCACGTTGATCGCGGCGCCTGATGGGACGGTTTGGGTGAATCCGACGGGCAATCCAGGCATGGCCACTGGCGGTACGGGAGATATACTCACGGGAATTGTGGCTGGGTTGATGGCGCAACATCCGGAGCACGCGTTTGAGGCGGCTGCGCTGGCGGTTTATCTGCATGGGCTGGCGGGTGATTTGGCGTGCGAAGCGGTGGGCGAGAATTCGCTGGTGGCGACGGATCTGCTGAAGTCTTTACCGGCGGCGTTCGCCTGGGCGCGAGCTCAGAAATCCGGCGAGGCTCGCATTCACGCCTGAGAGAAATTGTTTTTGATGGACCGGCGGCTGGCCGCGTCTTTCTCGCTTGCAGGCCGCTGAAAAATACGTTTGCCGGCAGCGGATGCCACCTCAGCGCCTAAAAGGCGCAGTCAAAACAAGGCTGTTATCGCAGCGCTGAAGCGCTGCGCCACCCAAGAGCGCCGAGCAAGAGCGCCAAGCAAAAGCAAAGGCAAAATGGAGTTTTTCCGCAGCCTGCCCGTGTCGTGTCCCCGAAACTCGTGGCACAACTATCCGGAGGCATTATCACTCACTTGAAGCGCGTTGCTAGTGCAGACAAAACGTATAGGCCCTTCGCTTCGCGGAGCATCACAGCGAGAGTTTTAATGCGAACCTGGGGGACGGGACACTCTGAAGAGGATGTGGTTCCTACCGCATCAGCGCGGAATATATTGATCGAGGAGTGGAAGGAACTGCGAACCTAGATTCATCATGCGGGCCTGTGCTTCGGCGGGAGACTCGCCATGCAGAATTGGGGTCATCAGGCGAACCATCCCGCCGTCGCTGCGATTCATGTGGATGGAATCGGAGATCAGACGATATTTGGCCGACCACTCGCTGGCCACCGCGCGTCCATGGGCCTGAAACCAATACAAGACGAGCAGCCGTTCTCCCATCTTCGAAACTACGTAGCGATTGACGGGGAGGGCCGAGCCTTGCGAATTTGTGAGCTGGATCACTTCTCGGGAAACCGGAATCCATCCGGCACCGGGGAGGCAATGATCGGGCGAGTGGATGGTATCGCCCGCCCGCTGCGACGGAAAATAGGCGATATAGAGATTGACATATGGTTGCGCCGGTTGTGTGGTTTCGTAATCGCGCACCAGGAAATCGCCGGGCCCGAGGATGTTCAGTGTCTGTTGATCTAGAGGCTCGTCGGTTCCTGTCCAGCCATCAATTTGTGAGGGCAGAGAACTGAGCGGCGGTGGAGTCGGAATGATCTCGGTGTTCGAACGGGCTAGCAGACCGATGGCGGTGACCAACATGGGCACCGCCACAATTCCAAAGCGAAAAGAGTTGGCCGTCACCGGCAAACTTTCGGCTGTCTGTTTTTCCCGAGTTGCGATAGTCGGAGGAGAAGCGGGACCGCTCTTCCAGATCAGGCAAATCAGGCGGTGCACAGCGAACAACATGAGCAATGCCACCGCGAAAATCAGTAATCCAGAGAATTCGTGGTAAAAACCCTCGGCTGCGTCCGGATAGCCGTTCTGCACCAGAAAACCGGTGCCAAAAATGCGGAGGCTGTTGGCCGCGACAGCAATGGGAATTGCCGCGCACACCAGGACGACACGCACCCACTTCCGAGACTCCATCAGGTAGCCGTAGATAATGGCGAGCGTGACGAGAGTGAGAAGGGAGCGGATTCCGCTGCATGCCTCGGCGACGTCTAAGGGCATGGCGGGGAGATTGATCATATTCCCCTCGCGGTGCACGGGGACGTTGACCAGTTCGAGCAGGGCGGTGGCAACTTTTGCAGCTAATAGCTGAAGAGGAAAGGTGACACGGTTAATGAGGAGAGCCGGGATCGGGATCATTAAAATCAGGATGGCCCAGGGAAAGAGGACGGCGCGAAAGAATGTCCATCCCTGCAAAAGAATAACCAGGCCGGCCATGAGAATGAGCAGGGAAATCCGCGGCAAGAAAATATCCGCGCCAAGAACGCCCAGCACCAGCACAATCATGCTTAAGACGAGCAAAGGCAGCCCGGCCCAAGACGGAGCCGATGGAATTTCTTGCAAGGACTTGCGGTCCTGCCAGAGAACGAATAGAGCAAAAATGGGGACGAAGATTCCGTGGGCGAAGTTCGGATCGCTGTGAGGTCCAACCCACTGGAGAAAAAGATTGGCGAGAATTTTGGCGTAAAGGCTGGCGACCAGCAGCAGCAGCGCGACTGCCTGCCAGTGGGGCAACCTACGCGGCAACCGACCCTCTCGAGCGGAGGGGAGCGGGGCTACCTGAACAGAGTTACTCATATGGCGCGCTTGTATCAGAGAATAAGCGAAGTCAGGCTGCGCGCCAAGCAGAACTCGGGTCGCCCTAGGCATTTCAGGCGAGCAGTCTGTGGGCAAGTCAGCCAGGAAGGATAGGCTTGGGGAGAGGGAAAAGCGTTTCCCACTCCGCGGCACAATCGTCCCCAAGGCTGAGTCTTTCATCGGCTAAGCAATTTTCCTCAGCGATTGCAGAGGGTTACGACCTCTTGCGGCCAGAAATCAGAGGGAAGTAATCCCCAGAGATTACGAAAGGCGTGGGCAAACATTTTCCCATTTGTCCGCAATGTGATAACGTGAAGGCCACGTCAGTGTCGCGCCGATCCTACGCAAGCCATTGAAACGCTGGTAGATATTGTTGTAGTCGATGGTACCAGTTTCTGCCGGATTGGCAATGAGTGTGCTATAGACTGAGTAGATCATTTATCCAGGACGCCCCCTCCCTGGCCGCGAAGCAATGAAGCGGAAAAGAAACAGAATGAATCTGGACAACACTGAATTCCTGGCAACCAGCGAAACGCCCGTGAACGGCGGCGCACCCGTGTGGCTCGAAAGTATCAGCGCCGGCATGCGGACGGTCGAAGCGGTGATCCGCGAGCTATCGCAGAATGACGTTCCGGTGCTGGTGGTGGCCGAGCACGGTTCGGGGAAAAAGGCGGCGGCGGCGCGCATTCATGCGCTTTCCAGCCGAGCGGCCGAGCCGTTTCGGGTCTATCAAGGACGCGAAGTTGCGGCGGAGACACTGGCGGCGCGCGATGCGGAAGGTGGGACGGTCTATCTTCAGGAAGTTGGAGACCTCACCCCGGCAGCCCAGAAAGAACTGGTTCGCCAGATCGGTTTAAGCGGCGCGGCCGAGCACCATGTGCCTCGGCATATCTGCGGAACCTCGCGCGAACTGGAGCCCGAGGTGAAAGCCGGGAAGTTTCGCGAGGATCTCTATTATGGGATCAGCGGCGTGTGCCTGCGATTGCCTCCGCTACGCCAGCGTAAAGAGGATATTTCGATTCTGCGGGATTGGTTTCTCTCGGATGCGGCCCGTGATTTTTGCCGGGCGGTGCCTATGCTCAGTGCCGACACGCAAAATTTCTTTCTGGAATACAGCTGGCCGGGAAACATCCGCGAACTAAAGGATGCAGCTCGGGCCATCGTGGCGCTGGGCGATGAAACGCTAGCCATGGGCGGATTGCGCTCGCTGATGCGGCGCGTCGATCGCAATGGCAATGGCGAGAAAATCTCGCTGAAGGATGCGGCGCGCGCGGCTTCGCGCGAGGCGGAGCGGGAGATCATTTTACAAGTCTTGACGCGAACCCGCTGGAACCGGCGGCGCGCGGCGCAGGAGTTGCAGATCAGCTATAAGGCGCTGCTCTACAAGTTGAAGCAGATTGGGTATGAACAATACGGGGCTTGAGAAGAAGGTTTGAAAACAAGGTTTCACGGTTCCAGGGTTTCAAGATTTCGAAAAGCGGAGAGCAGAGTTAGAGAGGAAATGCAGAGTTTGAGAGGAAACGAAGATATGAGATCAGCATGGAAAGCGGCGGCGGTACTGCTCTTGGCCAGCAGCATGGCGGTGGCGCAGGATTCTGCCGCACAGTCCGCCGCGAATTCCGCTCCCGCCAATAGCGCGTCTGACAAGACCGTTCCGGCGCAGACAACTGCCGCCTTGAACAGCCAGGGCGGGGCCGAGTATGTCATCGGGCCCGAAGACGTGCTGCACATCGCGGTGTGGAAGGAGAATGACCTCACGGCAACGTTGCCGGTGCGCCCGGATGGCAAGATCTCGCTGCCTTTGCTCAACGATGTGCAGGCTTCTGGCTTGACGCCGCAGCAGTTGGCCAATTCGGTGACCGAGAAGCTGAGAAGATATATCGCCGATCCGCGGGTTACCGTGGTGGTGACCGCGATTAACAGCAAACGTATCTATCTGGTCGGCGAGGTTTCGCATGTTGGGGCGACGCCGATGTTGCCCAACATGACGGTTCTGCAAGCCTTGTCGAGCGCGGGAATCAACCAGTTTGCCAAGACCAAGGGCATTTATGTTCTGCGGACGGAAAATGGCAAGCAAGAGAAACTGCCGGTGAATTATCGCAAGCTCATCAAGGGCGATGTGCAACAGAACTACGTATTGCAGGCGGGGGACACGATCGTCGTCCCGTAATTGTAGGGTCCTATAAAAGATGAAAAGAACAGGAACAATCCGGTGGACGTTGCTGGTTTTGGGCATGAGCGTGGGCGCATGGGCGCAGACGAATACCCAGGCTCCAGCCCAGCCTGAAGCGACTCCCGCGCCGGCTTTCGGGCAGACGGCTCCGGTGCTGAATCCAGAGAATCCGCCGGTCACCGGATTGGATGAACCGAGTCTCGACTTGAAGACGGCGAGCCGCAGCTTCATCTCTCCGGCTTTGCAGGTCAGCGAATCGGCGGACTCGAACGGCGAGAACACACTCGGCGACACCAGCGGTCTGGCATCCATTACCCGTGTGCTCGGAGCGCTCGACCTCCAGCAATTCTGGCCGAAGAGCGATTTCCTTCTTGAGTACGTCGGTGGCGGAGCGTTCTACGCCGACCCATATAGCGTGCGGCAACTGCAAGCCGCGGGTCTCGAAGCCATCACGCGCTGGCGAACCGGCCAGATTACGCTGCGCGACGCGTTCAGCTATCTGCCCGACGGCTCTTTCCAAATCGGCACTTTCGGGGGTGCTCCCGGGCTTGGTCTGGCTACCGCGATCGGCATGGGCACGGGGGCGACGGGAGGCGGATTGCCGGGTATCAACAATTCATCCAGCCAGACGTTTAACGGGGTTGGAATCATTCCGCGGCTGCAGAACACAGCGATTCTCGATGCGGTGCAAGCCATCACACCGCGCTCTGCGGTCACGGTGGCGGGAGGGTTCAGCGACTCGCACTTTTTCGATTCGGAGAATTGCGCGCTGGGACCGACCACATGCCTGATTAACAGCGATCAGCTCACTGTCGAGGGCGGATACAGCCACCTGATCAATCGCCACGATCAGCTTGGCGTTGTCTATGCTTTTCAGCTTTTTCAATTTCCGCAAGAGACGGGCGGGCAGATTTATATTCACGTCGTCAACGCGCGCTACAGCCATAGCATTACTGGCAAGTTGAGCCTGATTCTCTCAGTGGGTCCGCAATACACGGAACTGGAAGCGGGCGGCTACTACAAGCATTGGTCGCCGAGCGCGCGAGTTACGCTGCGTTACCGCATCGGCCATGCTTCGCTGGTTGCGACGTACGAAAAATTCACATCATCGGGATCAGGGTTCTTCGCGGGCGCCGATGTGCAGGCGGCGCGGCTGGGCTATACGCGGCCACTTGGACGGACGTGGGACCTCTACACTGATATTGGCTACACCTATAACTCGAGAATTCAAAATTCGCTGTTCGGAGCCCAGGCAGGCAGTTTCAACGACGGCTTTGCTTCCGCCATACTCCGCAAGCATCTGGGACGATCCTATGAATTTTTTACGGCGTATCGCTTCAGCGAACTGGCGTTTGATCAAACGGTGAATCTTGGGATTAGCGGTACTGGCAAGATTGCGCAGCGTAACGTCGGCACCATTGGCATTGAATGGCATCCTCGGCCGACTCGTATCGAATAATTTCTAGGCCGCTCGAGGCGGCCGGATTGGTGAACAGAATGAGTGGAAATCGCGAACTGCAGATGGACGATTACCTGGCAATGCTACGGCGGCGCCTCAAAGTTATTTTGATTCCTGCCTTGGTGGCTCCGCTGGCGGGCTTCCTGGTGTCCTATGCCCTGCCGCCGAAATATACGTCGCAGTCGACGGTGCTGGTGGAAGGGCAGAAGGTGCCGGACAACTACGTTCTGCCGGTCATTACTGCGGATTTTGCGCAGCGCGTGCAGACCCTCAGCCAGGAGGTCTTGAGCCCCAGCCTGCTTAAGGCCATGATGCAGGGCGGCTCCGTGAAAATGGGCCGCGACACAGTCAACATAGTCGGCCTCGAGACGTCCGACTCAAGAACATTCAAGCCCGAGGACAGGGGCAAAATCATATCGCAAATACAGTCCAATATGCAGGTCGAGCCGGTGATCACCACCATGAGCGCTTCTGCGGCCGCTTCTCCCACTGCCAAGACCAAGAAGCCTTCGGCCGGCAACGAGCCGCTTCCCGGATTCAATGTGATGTACTACGACAGCGACCCCGCCCGCTCCCAGAAAATCTGCAACGCCTTGACCCAGCTGATGCTCGATGAGAATGTGCACTCTCGTTCCGACGTGGCCACGAGCACCACCGATTTTCTCAGTAGCCAGGTGGACGATGCCAAGCGCGCACTCGATGAACAAGATAAAGCGCTCGCCGCCTTCAAGCAGAAGTACATCGGCCAGTTGCCGACCGACGTCGATAACAACATGCGCATGCTGGTATCGCTGAACTCGCAACTCGACGCCTCTACGCAGACGCTAAGCCGGGCCCAGCAGGATAAGGCGTATACCGAAAGCATGCTGGCGCAGCAGCTCGCCGCCTGGAAGAGTTCGCTGTCGAGCACGAATCCGCAGACTCTTGAAGCGCAGCTGACCCAGCTCCAAGGGCAGCTGATGCAGTTGCAGGCACGCTATACGGACGATTATCCAGATGTGATTAAAACTAAGGCGGACATCGCCGAAGTGCAGAAAAAGCTGAAGGAGGTTAATGCGGCCATCGCATCTGGCAGCGCAGGGGACACGACCGCGAACGCCAGTTCCTCGGAGCCCCCCGAAATTCGCCAGCTTCGTCTGCAGATACATCAGTACCAGAACGTGATTGAGCAAGCTACGCTCGACCAGAAGAAGCTGCAAAATGCGATTACGGTTTATCAGAGCCGCACTTCCATGAGCCCTAACGTCGAGGAGCAATACAAATTGCTCACTCGGGACAACGACAATGCGCAGGCCTTCTACAAGGATCTGCTAGCTAAGCGGAGCTCTGCCGGACTCGGCACCAGTATGGAGAACCAGCAGGAAGGCGAGCAGATGCATATCGCCGCTACTGCCGGTCTGCCCGATTCTCCGAGCTTCCCGGTCCGGCCATTGCTGGCCGCGGGCGGATTGGGTGCAGGGCTGGGGCTTGGCGTCCTCATTGCTCTCCTGCTGGAATTCAACGACAAGTCGATCCGCACCGAACGCGACGCGGCGGCCATTATGGATCTGCCGTTGTTGATTTCCGTGCCTTGGCTCGGCGAAGACGAAGAAGAGGAAGCGGCGAATGCCAACGGCAACGGCAGGCGCAGGTTCTGGGGCCGAGGCGATTCCGCTCCCAAGGAACGCGATCACGTAGAGGTATAGCTCAGGAACAGTCAGTGGAAGACTATGTATAAAGAATTTTTTGGACTTCGCGCCAACCCGTTCAATGTCAATCCGGACCCGCGCTATCTCTATCTAACGCGGCACACGGAAGAGGCGTTGGCCTGCCTCACCTATGGCATACAGAGCCGCAAAGGTTTTGTGCTGCTCACAGGTGAAGTGGGCACGGGCAAGACGACGCTGATCAATAAGTTGATGGAGTGGCTGCGGCTGCAACAAGTGGCGACGGCTTTCATTTTCAACTCGCGCATGGATGTGCCACAACTGCTCGACTATATGATGGCCGATTTTGGCATTCCCTGCGACAGCAAGTCGAAGAGCGAACTGCTGCAGCGCCTTTATAACTGGCTGCTTGATCGCTATCGGGCCGGGGAGACGGCGGTGCTGGTCATCGACGAGGCGCAGAATCTGTCGGACGAGGTGCTGGAAGAGATTCGCATGATGACGAATCTCGAAACCTTCACCGAGAAACTGCTGCAGATCGTTTTGGTGGGACAGCCGGAACTCGAACAGCGGCTCAAGCAGCCGCAGTTGCGGCAGCTGCGGCAGCGCCTTACGCTGCGCGCTAAGACGCATCCTTTTAATCTCGAGGAAACGAAGTCGTATATCACGCAGCGGCTGCGGATTGCGGGATCGAACGGCGAGCCGGTTTTTGACAATGACGCGACGACGGCCATCTTCCGTTATTCGCTGGGGATTCCGCGCGTGATCAATCTGCTCTGCGAGCACTGCCTGGTTAGCGCCTTCGTCGATCAGAAGAAGACGGTCGCGGTCGAAGTTGTCGATTCCGTCGCACGCGATTTTGATTTAGCCGAAGGCAATGCCGCCGCAGCCATGACTGCGCCGGTTCCGTCTTCGGAAAAGTTCGATCTGGTCGAAGCCTTGCGCACTTTGGCAACCCTGGCTGACCGGCTGCGCCAATCTGAGCAACAGGATCTCCCCAAGGAGAGGAAACTATGAGCCGCATCCATGACGCTTTAAAACGCGCCGAGCAAGAAAGAGCAACTTCCACGGGGACGCACATCGAGCCCGCCTTCGAGCCATCTCAACTCCCGGGCGACGAGGCACGCGAGGCCATGCCGTCGCTGCATACGTCGGCCGCAGTCGCCATGTCGGCCATGCCAACGATGACGATGAATTCAGCGTTCAACTACGAATCGCTGCTTGCGCGCTGCCCGCAGCAGGCATGGAATCCTGACCCGCGGACCATGCTCTTCTTCCAAGCGGATGACGGCCGCGTTGGGGCGGAGGAATTTCGCACGCTGCGGTCGCGCCTCTATCAGATACGCGAAAAAATGCCGCTCAAACGTCTTCTGGTGACGAGCGCGCTTCCGAAGGAAGGGAAGTCGTTCGTGGCCGCCAATCTGGCCCAGGTTATGGTGCGCCAGCACGGGCGCCGCGCCTTGGTGATTGACGCCGATCTGCGTAACCCTGGCATGCATCGCCACCTCGGAGCAGCGCAGTCGCCAGGATTGTCGGATTACCTGCTGGGCGAATGCGATGAGTTCGCCGCGCTGCAACGCGGCCCCATGGAGAATTTGTTTTTCCTGCCTGCCGGCAAGACCGTTTCGAGCGCTCCCGAACTGCTGGCCAATGGCCGCCTGAAGCTCTTCCTGCAGCGGGTCGAGCCCTTATTTGACTGGATCATCATGGATACATCGCCAGTCATTCCTGTGTCGGACGCCACGCTGGTGGCTGGTTCCTGCGATGGCGTTCTCATGGTGGTGAGATCGAATGCCACGCCTTCCGATTTGGCGCGGCGCGCGCGCGAGGAATTTCCCGACAAATTGCTGCTCGGCGTAGTGCTCAACGGAGCGCCCACCGACAAGCATCAACATTCGAAGTACTACTATGGCGAGGCCGTTAGCAGCCCTGCCTGAGTTGAACTGAGGCCCCAGTGATCCGGCTGTTCCATGTCTATTACCCGATTCGCACGCTCATCCTGTTGTTGGGAGAGGCCCTGATCGTTTGGACTTCGTTCCTGCTGGCGGCGTGGGTCACGCTTCGGGAAGACAGTTACCTGGTGCTCAACTATGAGGGCGGATGGATCAAGCTCTTCATATTTACCGGGGTTGTTTTGCTGTGCTCGCACTGGTTCGACCTTTACGATACGGCGCGGCTGAATACCAAAGGCGAGCTTTATTTCCGGCTTTTGATGGTGCCGGGACTGCTGGCCTTCCTGATGGCGGCGATCAGTTATGTGCGTCCGAACTACCTGCTCGGCGGCAGTTCGTCGGCCCTCGGGCTGCTGATACTAACCGTCGCGCTGGTCGGGTGGAGGATCGGCTTCTCGTGGCTGGTGCAGTTGCCGATTCTGGTCGAGCGTGTCTATGTGCTCGGCACGGGCGAACGTGCGCAGCGCCTGGTACAGGGCCTGCGTCAGAATCCCGAAACTGGGGTCGAGGTTGCCAGTTGGACGGGCAAACTGGAAGGCGCGGTCACCCGCGAATCCGTGGGTGCCCACCTGATGGATGTCGTCCACCGGCAGAAGGTGCATCGCGTCATCGTGGCTATGCCCGATCGCCGCGGGACGATCCCCATGCAGGAACTGCTCAAACTGCGCATGCAAGGAATCAAGATTGAGGAAGCGACCTCGTGGCTGGAAAAGATGTCGGGCAAGATCGAGGTCGAAAATCTTTATCCCAGCTGGCTTATATTTGGCGACGGGTTTCGACGCAGCACGATTTTTATCGCGGTGCGCCGCGTGCTTTCGACTTTCATTTCGCTGATTGGCCTGGTTCTTACCTTGCCTTTGTTGCCGTGCATCATGCTTGCCATCCGTCTCGATTCCGAGGGACCGGTTTTCTATACGCAAACGCGGGTGGGCAAGGCCGGGAAGCTTTTCAAAGTGGTGAAGTTCCGTACCATGCGGCAGGACGCCGAAGCGGCCAATGGGCCACAGTGGGCGGGGAATAACGATCCCCGAGTGACGCGGGTCGGGAAGTTTCTGCGGACCACGCGATTGGATGAGATTCCGCAGATGTGGTGCGTGCTGAAAGGCGACATGGCGTTTGTCGGTCCGCGCCCGGAGCGTCCGGAATTCATCGCGCTTCTCTCCCAAGAGATTCCCTTTTACGGCGTGCGGCACATGGTGCGGCCCGGCGTCACTGGATGGGCGCAGATTAAATATAAGTACGGGAGCACGATCGAAGATGCGCGCGAAAAGCTTCAGTATGACCTGTTCTACATCAAGAACGCCTCGATCGGCCTCGACTTGCTGATCATGTTTCAGACGATTAAGACGGTATTGTTGCGGCGCGGCGCGCAATAAGAACTACCAAGAGTGAGCGAAAGAGGATTTGGTGGCTATCGGCAATAACGTAACTGACGCAGCGGAACTGCCGGCCTGGCGACGGGCTACGAAGATCGCGGACCCGACGAAGTCCGCTTTTTTCTGGCTCAGTGCATTTTTCTTTGTCTATTGTGCCCGGCCGGAAGATTGGTTTCCCGGACTCAAGTACATTCCGTGCGCCAAGGTTACGGCGATCCTTGCCATGTGGGGATTATTTACCGCCCTCGGTAAAACCAAACGCACTTTCAAGGATGTGCCCAAAGAAGGCAAGCTGCTCCTGGTGCTGATCGGGCTCATGTTTGTCAGCGGCGTTTTGTCGCCGATCTGGAAGGGCGGCGCCATCAATCACACCATCGATTTTTCCAAGGTGTGGATTGCCTGGATGCTCACCTTCCTGCTGATCACATCCTTTGAGCGCTTACGCACCATCATTCAGATTCAGGCCGCCTCGGTCGCCGTGATTTGCGCGATCTCTATCATCAAGGGTTATCAGCAGCCACGATTGGAAGGGGTCATCGGCGGCATTTATTCCAATCCCAACGATCTGGCCTTCGCGATTGTGTTGACCTTGCCTTTCCTGCTCGCCTTTCTGGTGACGAGCAAAAGCGCACTCAAGAAGTGTTTGTGGGTGCTGGGGATGCTGATCATGCTGGCGGCGCTGTTTCTGACCGCGTCGCGCGCCGGCTTTTTGAATCTCGTGATCTCGGGCACGGTGACGCTGTGGCATTTTGGCATCAAGGGCAGACGCCCGGGGCTGATCGCCGGAGTCGTTCTTTCCGGCGTCCTGCTGCTTGCCGTAGCGGGCGGAAAACTGTATGACCGCTTTGAAGCGCTCGGCGGCGACAGCACGACCGACGAATCGGCCTATGGTTCTTACCAGGACCGCATGTTCCTCATGGAGCGGGCGGTCGATGGCATTATCCACTATCCTCTCTTCGGACTCGGCGCCAACAACTTCCTCACCTACTCGCTGATCTGGCATGAAGTGCATATGACGTATTTGCAGATGGGCGTGGAAGGCGGCATTCCAGCGTTGATTGTGTACCTGATGTTTATTCGCTGCGGGTTTAAGAATCTCAAGGTCATGCGCAAGGCCACGGATCTGGACGAGCATACGGTGCTTTTCGTGGGTGCGCTGCACAGTTCGCTGATCGGTTTCGTCGTGGGCGCGTGCTTTGCGCCGGAGGCCTATCAATTTTTCTCATATTTCGCCGTGGCGTTTACTGCCACCTTGTTGCAGACGCTGAAAGAAAGAGAGACGGGACCATCGCCAGTCCCAGGCCCGAAGAAGCCGCGACATTTCCTGGAGGTTTATGCCGATTACGGAAGAACAGGTGCAGTCAGCCCTGTCCGCTGATTTGCAGAACATTTTGCGTTGCCTGAACTGCGGCGGAAGACTTGAAAGCGATCCGGCGCAAGGCTACGTGTGTCCGGGCTGCAAGCGCGCCTATCCGAACGTGAACGGCATTGCCCGTTTTGTCGATGCGCAGCATTACGCTGCCAGCTTCGGCTTTCAATGGCACCGCTATAAGAAGACGCAACTCGACCACGATGAGGTGCGCGAGTCGGACCGGCATTTTCGCATCAAAACCAGCCTACGGCCCGAGGAACTGCGAGGAAAACTGGTTCTCGATGTGGGCTGCGGGATGGGGCGTTTCGCCGAAGTAGCTACGCGCTGGGGTGCGCGCGTGGTTGGAATTGACCTGAGCGCGGCGGCGGAAGTGGCAGCCATCAATCTCGCGGACCGCGAATTTACGGCCTTTCAGGCGGATGCTTTCGCGCTGCCGTTTGCCGCGGAGAGCTTCGACATCATCTACAGCGTGGGCGTGCTGCACCACACACCGGATTGCCAGGCCGCCGTCAAATCTCTCGACAAGTATCTGAAGCCGGGCGGAATTCTTTCGGTGTGGCTCTATAGCGGATATAACAAGTGGTATCGCTTCAGCGATTTCTGGCGGCGCTACACGCACAAGATGAAGCCGGAGAGGCTGCACAGCGTGCTCAAAGTGGCGGTGCCATTTTTTTATAATCTTGAGCGCGGATTGCGGCATGTGCCTCTGGTGGGGCGTCCGGCGGCGGGTGCGGTTCATCATGTATTTCCGGTGAATCGGCAGAAAGACCCTGAGGCGCGCTTGCTTGATACCTTTGACTGGTATTCTCCAAAGTATCAATCGAAGCATACCTATGAAGAGGTGTTTCGCTGGTATGAGGCGATGGGGATGGAAGACATGCGCGTGGGGGAATCTTCGATTGCGGTGCGGGGACGCAAGCCAGCGCGGCAGGCCTAGCGCCTCGTTTGAGCGATGTTGCAGCGCGTAGGCATGCTCCCTACTTACGCATGCTCACAGACTAAAGATTGCTGGCTGGCGCCCAAGATGAGTCTCAGCAAGAAAATTATATATGCCAGAAAGGTGTTGCCCGGCGGAACGTGGCGCGCACTACGCGCCCTCGTGCGCGAGCCGGTGCATTTGATTATGGCCGTGGCCGATCACTTCGAACCGGCCATCGATCCCGAGGATGGGCAGAAGCGGGTTCCGCGCCCGGAGCAGGAGCGGCGTTTGCAGTGGTGGAGTCGCGAGTATCCGAGGGCGGCGGATCGCTGGCGAGACCATGAAGGTCGGCCATTTGTTCACACCTATTTTTATCCGGCGGAGCAGTATGACGAAGGCTTGCTCGAGATTCTGGCCGAGCATTGCCGTTCCGGTTGGGGCGAAACAGAGATCCATCTGCATCATGGAATTCCGCATCCTGATACGGCGGAGAACGCGCGGCGTGTGCTGACGGAGTTTCGCGATCAGCTGGCACTTCGTCATCGCTGCCTTTCCGCCGAAGCAGGTTCGGAGCAGCCTCGCTATTGTTTCGTGCATGGAAATTTTGCGCTCGCTAATTCGGCTGGAGGGCGCTTTTGTGGCGTCGATTCGGAGATGCAAGTACTTGCCGACACTGGGTGCTACGCGGATTTCACGCTGCCGACCGGAGTTTTTCATCCGGCGCAGACGGCAAAAATTAACTCGCTATACGAGTGCGGTGGGCCACTCGATCAGACTGCACCTCACCAAACCGGGCGCGACCTCAGCGCGGGCCGCGCGCCGCGCATTTTTCCGCTGATCGTTCAAGGGCCGCTGCTGACCGACTTTGCGCGCAGCCGGCGAGCGTTTCGGCCCACGTTTGAAACGGGAGCGATCACGGCGCCGAATCCGATGACTCTCGAAAGGCTCGCGCTCTGGAAGCAGGCGCGAATTTGCGTCGGCGGGCGGCCGGATTGGCTCTTCATTAAGCTGCATTGTCACGGCATGGATCCGACGCAGAAAGATGCGGTGATTGGCGGGTTGTTTCAGAGATTTCTCGAAGAACTGGTGAGTGGCGCAAGCGAAAGGAAAGAGACGCTGCATTTTGTATCGGCCAGGGAGATGGCGAACATCATTCTCGCGGCGTGCGACGGCAAAGAGGGCAACCCTGGTGCGTATCGCGATTATCGCTTTAAGCGGCTACGGGATATGCCTGCTGCGGCGGAGAGGTCTGATTCTCTTCCGGTAGCTGTGAAAGGTTAGGAAGTAAGCCATGTGCGGAATCGCTGGAGTGGTGAGCGCAACTCGCGAGAGCAATATCACCGAAGCTCTTGTGCGCCACATGTGCGACCAGATCGTCTATCGCGGCCCCGACGACGAGGGACTTTATGTGGCCGACGGAGCGGGGCTCGGGATGCGGCGGCTCAGCATCATCGATCTCGCGGGCGGCCACCAGCCTGTTTTTAACGAGGACCGCAGCGCCTGGATCGTGTACAACGGCGAGGTCTACAACTTTCCTGAGCTTCGACCTGAGTTAGAGAAGCGCGGCCATCGCTTCTATACGAAGACCGATACTGAAGTCATCATTCATCTCTACGAAGAGATGGGCGCCGACTGCGTCACGAAACTGCGGGGCATGTTCAGCCTGGCGATTTACGATCGGACGAAGCGCAAACTCGTGCTGGCGCGGGATCGGCTGGGCAAGAAGCCGCTGCATTACGCGCTGCTGAAAGACAAACTTTATTTCGGCTCGGAAATCAAATCGATTCTGGCAGTGGCTCCGGAACTGGCGGAAGTGAACGCGCAGGGGCTACTGGAGTATCTGTATTACGGATATGTTCCCGATCCGATCACGGCGTTTACCGGAATTCGGAAGTTGCCGCCGGGACACGTGCTGGAATTTGAAGACGGCGAGATTAAGATTCGCCAGTACTGGGATTTGCCGCAATACAACACGCACCGGCCGAAGAGCGAAGAAGAGTGTCTGGAGGAACTGGAGCACCGGTTGTTCGAAGCCACGCGCATCCGTTTGATCTCGGACGTTCCGCTGGGCGCGTTTCTGAGCGGCGGCACGGATTCTTCTACCGTTGTTGCGCTCATGGCGCGGGCGAGTTCCGCGCCGGTGAAGACCTTTTCGATAGGGTTCACGAAAGACGATTTCAACGAAGCGGAATATGCGCGAATTGTAGCCCGCAAGTTTGGCACCGATCATCACGAGATGATTCTGGAGCCGAATGTTGTCGAGACAGTGGAACGTTTGACCAGTTCGTTGGAAGAGCCATTCGGCGATTCTTCGATGCTGCCGACTTATTATGTTTCGCAGATGGCGCGGCAGCATGTTACGGTGGCGCTCTCGGGCGATGGGGGCGACGAGCTATTTGCCGGCTACGATCGTTATCGCATCCACTCGAACCGGCGCTTCTTCGAACATATTCCGGAGTGGGCGCGGCGGTTTTATCGCGATCAGTTGTTTCGGCTGCTGCCGCGTTCGATGAGTGGACGGAAGTTCAGCTATAACGTCACCCTGCCTTGGCGCGAACGATATGTGGATGGATTATCGTTTTTGCCGGCGTTCGAGCGGGACGCTCCGCTGCTTTCCGACGATTTTCGGCAGGTGTTACGGCGGAGCGGTGATCCGCAAAAGGTGATGATGCGGTATTTTGCGCAGGCTCCGGCTAGCGATCCGGTGAGCGAGTTGCTTTACGTGGACACGAAAACCTATATGGTCGCCGACATTCTCACGAAGGTTGATCGTATGAGTATGTTGAATTCGCTGGAAGTTCGCGTGCCGATTCTCGATCACGAATTTGTGGAGTGGGTGACGGGGCTGCCGCCGGAGTGGAAGCTGCGCGGCAATACGCAGAAGTATATTTTGCGAAAACTTGCGGAACGCGTGGGCGTGCCTCTCGAAGCGCTGAACCGCCCGAAGCAGGGATTTGCATTGCCGCTAGTGCATTGGATGCGGAATGAGCTCAAAGACACGCTCATGATTTTGCTTGAGCCGCGTACTTTGCAGCGCGGATACTTCGAAGCCGATGGCATTCGCCAGCTCATGAACGATCATCTCTACGGCGGCAAGGTTTTCACTGGCCGCATCTGGCGCTTGCTGATGTTCGAGCTGTGGCACAGAAACTTTCTGGAAAAATTCACCAAGCCTGCGGGATTGTTTTCGCTTCCGGTGGTGGCGGATTTGGGAATCGATGCCGCTGCCCCGACCCCTACAATGGCAACCGCGCCAGCGGGAGAGTGAGTCGGTGATCTTGCCCGCCACGGACAACCGGGAGTCGACCCTTCGCCGGGAATCTCGAAGGGACGACGATTCACAAGTCCGACTCTTTCTTATGACCAATAGCTTCGAGACAGGGGGATCGGAGCGGCAGTTTTCCGTGCTAGCTCAAAATCTTCGGCCCGAGAAATTTCAGGTTCACCTCGGCTGCATTCAGAGGATTGGTCCATTTGCCGATCATTTTGGCGACGTTCCTGAATTTTGGCTGGGTCATAATCTGTATGGATTGAAATCGTGGCGCACCCGGCTGCGGCTCAGCCGCGAATTACGGCGACAGCGTATACAAGTTGCGCATGCTTTCGACTTTTATACCAACCTCACTTTGATTCCGGCGGCGCGCTTTGCCCGTGTGCCGGTGGTGATCGGCAGCCAGCGCCAGTTGGGAGATCTGCTGACGGCAAAACAATTTCGCGCGCAGGCGACGGCTTTTCGCTGGTGCGATGCGGTGATCTGCAACTCGCGGGCGGCGGCGGACCGTCTGGCGGCGGAAGGATTGTCGCCGGACAAGCTCGTCGTGATCGGAAATGCTCTGCCGGCGGAAGTTTTTGCGTCTGCACCCGCGGCCTTGCCTCGAAGGCAAGGGTTGCTGCGCGTCGGCATGGTGGCGCGAATGAATGCACGCTACAAGAATCACTCGGGATTGTTGCGCATTGCCCAGCGAATCAATCAGCGCATGCCGGAGGTTGAATTCCTATTGGCGGGGGACGGGCCGCTGCGTGCGGAACTGGAACGCGAAGCTCAGGTTTTGGGGATTGGCGATCGTGTGATTTTCCTCGGAGATCGCAGGGACATTCCTGCGGTGATGGCTTCGCTGGATGTTGCTGTGCTTACTTCGGATTCTGAGAGCTTGTCGAACGTACTTCTTGAGGCCATGGCGGCGGCTTTACCGGTCGTGGCGTACGGCGTGGGCGGGAATGTGGAACTCGTCAATGAAAGCCGCGGAGCGCTTGTTTCTGCGGGAGACGAAGCGGGATTTGCTGCGGCGGTTGAGCGGTTGCTGGCTGCGCCTGCCATGCGCGCCGAATTGGGCGACAATGCGCGCAAGTTTGCGGAGGAGAATTTCAGCCTCGATAATGTTCGTGGTCGTTATGAAGCGTGTTATCGAGAGCTGCTCGGAAACAAAGGCGTGAGGAACCTACCGGAAACATGGCGGCCGAAAACCGAAGCTCGAAAAAACGGCTGAAGGTCGTCATCGTCGCGGCCAGTTTGAATTATGTTGGCGGGCAGTCGGCGCAGGCCGACTTGTTGGTGCGTCTTTGGAAGGACGATCCCGATGTGGAGATGAGTTTTATCGCCGTTGATCCTCCGCTGCCGGCCGGTTTTTCTTCAGCCGAACGCGTTCGTGGTCTGCGGACAATTCTTCGCCAGCCGGTGTATTTTCGCGATCTGTGGCGCGGGCTGCGGGATGTGGATGTTGTACACATTTTCTCGGCATCGTATTGGTCGTTTTTGCTGGCTCCCGCTCCCGCGGTTTTTCTTGCCAAGGTACACGCGAAGAAGACACTGATCCATTATCACAGCGGAGAGGCGCGCGACCACATGAAGAGCTTTCGCTCGGCGCCGTTTGTGCTTTCTCGGGTCGATGAAATTGTGGTTCCATCGGGCTATCTGGTGGGTGTGTTCCGCGAGTTCGGTCTGCCAGCAGAAGTAATTCCTAATCTCGTCGATCTCTCGCAATTCCGCTATCGGCGACGCGATGCGCTTCGTCCCCACCTGGTATGCACGCGAGGATTCTCGCGTTACTACAGCGTGGATGTGGTGGTGCGGGCGTTTGCGGAGGTGCGAAGAGCATATCCCGCGGCGCGGCTGGATTTGGTTGGAGGCGGACCGCTCGAGGCGGAGATTCGCGAACTGGTAAGCGGCCTCAAGGTCGGTGGGGTTAATTTCACGGGTGTGGCGTCGCGTGGGGAGATTGGAAAGTATTACGATCAGGCGGATATTTTCATCAATGCGTCATGGCTCGACAACATGCCGGTTTCGATTATCGAAGCGTTCGGAGCGGGCACGCCTGTGGTGACGACTTCGCCGGAGTGCATGCCTTATCTGGTCGAACATGAGCGCACTGGTCTACTTTCGCCGGTTGGCGACGAAAAGGCGCTCGCGGCTAATGTGATTCGGCTGCTGCGCGAATCGGGGCTGGCTCAGAGCCTGGCGGAGAACGCTCATGCTGAGTCCCAGAAATATACCTGGGAAGTTGTGCGCGGACAGTGGTTCGAGGTGTATCGGCGGCTGATGGAGAGCTGATCGTTAATGCGATTTAGTGTCGCCTGATGGCCGAGCGTCGCCGCTCGGGGCGGGAGGGTCGGAGATTCCCATGCGGCGAATCTCTCCGATGCGGGCGAGGGGAGTGTAGGTTTTCAGCCAGAGTTTCACATCGAAATAGAGGGGATAGAGAAAACTCATCAGGCTGATTGCGAAAGTGCGGCGGCAATCGGCTTCGGCGCTCACCAGTTCATATCCGGTTTCGCTTAGCAGAGTGCCGATTAGATTTTCGACTTGCGCGACTTCACTTTTTGAAAGTAATGCCTTCCAGCGGTTAATCGGATTTGCTTCTTTTTCCTGGCCGTCGCCGCGGAATGAGGAGTTGGGATCGCGCAGGGTTCCCTGGGCGTTTTGCTGAATGCGATCGTAATTGAGATCGTGATCGATGAATTCGCCCAGGCGCGCCAAGGTTTCGCGCGGCTTCTGCACTACATCTTCGAAGTGGACTTCGATATAGTCGCCGGGCATGTTGCGACCGTACTCGCGGCCTTTGCTGACGATCCAGCGCCAGAAAATTGCCGGGGCGAGTAAGGCGCGTCTTTTGTCCCAGGGTAGAGGTTTGATCCAGCCGATGCGATTGAGGGAAACGGTTACGTCGCGGCCGTCCCGGATGATGTGGACGATTAGCGCGTCGGGGAAAAGTTTTTTGATCAACGGGAGATAGAGAAGATGGAGCGGCGTCGATTCCGCCCAGCGTTCTACGCCTTGCTTGTGGGCGATTGCCTGCATCAGAATGCGGAGGAAATCGCCAGCGTTGCGGCATTCTTTGAGGATCTTCGGTTCGATCTCTTCGCGGGTCAGGCCGGAGCGATAGAAGAGTTTGCTTCTTAGCCAGTGGTCGAGCAGGGTTCGACGGTTTTTCAGATTGCCAAGGCTGCCGAAGCGGAGGCCGATCAGATTGAAAGCGTTGCTCTCGGCGTGGTAGACGGCGAAGCCTCCGGCGGAAAGAAGAGTGTGATAGAGGAGCTTCGTTCCCGAACGTCCGCAACCCAGCACGAAGACCGGCGCTTTGGAGCGCGCGCTGCGAGCCTGCTCGGCAGCGGCTTGCTGATCGTCGAGCGTTGCCGGC
>DATBYM010000040.1:0-19312 GCA_036513715.1 Terriglobales bacterium | reverse complement strand
CGGCAGGCAGGGTTCGTGACTGCGCCCAGCGTTGTAAGTCTTCTCTCTGTTTGGGAATCAGTTTGAGCAAGCTTCGATTATCCGTCATACCAAATAGACGGTCGAAGCACGATTACGTTATCACTGGGACACTATACTAGTGCGGATTCTCACGCAGGATCGCGATACTTCAGCGAAGATGCTGCCATGCAATTCGGACTGAGTCTCCCCGCTTCGCGGTTCTCAACCATTGGATTAGCCTTAACCTGGCTAGCGCTAATGCTGGCCTACAGTCCGATGGCCGACAAGCTCGCCACACGATTGGTAGCGAAGCCACCAACTCTGGACGCCTTCCGCCCGCTTCAACAATCCAGAATCAAACTCTTGCTTGGAATCGTGGTGGCCTGGATTCTTGGTGGGTTGCTAGCGGAAATTGTCTTCCGGGGATCATCCTTCAATCGACCGAATCCCTACTGTCGGCCCGACTCATCCCGCCGATGGCAACCCTGATTGCGGTGTGCACCGCCGCTTGGGGAGCGGGTCTCATTCATCTCTATCAGGGTCTCCGAGCCGCGATCATCATCACTCAGCTCTCAGTCTTTGGTTGCCTGTTCATAGTTAGCGGACACAACCTGTGGGCGGTGATTTTGTGCCATGGCCTCTACGACACGATCGCGTTCGTCAGGTTTGCTAAAAACAAATCAAAATATTCGACGAACCTCAGAGAATCCTAATTGCCGCTCTTGCTGTCCGCCACTTCCCGATCCGCGTAATACCCATCCCGCGTCTGCACCGTCAACTCCTTCTTCTTTACCGTCAATACAACGTGATGATAACCGGACGCGGAACTGTCTTTATCGGGCGTATATCCCATGCTGTATTGCGTGCGCAGCTCCTCGACGATGCTGTCGTAAATTTCACCGACCGTTTGTTTCTTCGTGATCTCAAAGAATCGCCCGCCCGTTTCCTTAGAGATCCGCTCCAAAATCTTCTTGCCATCCGTGCGCGGCTCCTCGGAGCGACGCTGCCCACCGCCTGGGCGGCCTCCACCGCCGCCTCCACCTGGCCAACCACCCCCACCTCCAGGCCAGCCGCCTCCACCACCACCCGGCCAACCACCTCCACCGCCGCGGCCCATCCCATTACCCTGCCGTTGTTCGTGGCGCGGCTCCGCGAAGTAAATGCAGTAGACAACCGTGTCAGCCCGCTGCGCCGACTCAATCGCGCTCTCCAGATAAGTCTTGCTCCCGCGATCCACTCCATCCGACAGAATCACATACGCCTTGCGTCCCGGCTGCTTCTTCATCAATTCGTTCGACGCCAGAAACACCGCGTCATAAAGCTGCGTCCCGCCACGATGCGAGTCCGAGCCCGAGCCCGACGGAGAATTCGACGGGTCATTCGGATCGTTCGAGCGATCCCGGTCCGACGACGTCTTCAGCAAATCGAGCGCTGCTTGCAGCTTCTCGCGCGACGAAGTCAAGTCCTGTAACAACTCTACTTGACGGTCGAAATGAATGATGAAGGCCTTGTCCTTCGGCTGCACCAGCATCTGTTCCAGAAAGCTACGGCTGGCGGCGCGCTCCGCATCCAGCACCGTATCTTGACTGCGGCTGGTGTCGACCAGCAATCCCAGCGTCAGCGGAAGATTCGTGTCCTGCGAAAAATACTTGATCGTCTGCGCCCGCCCATCTTCCTGCAGCGTGAAATCGTCTTTAGCAAGGTCGCGCACAATCTTGCCATGCTTGTCGCGAACCGTAACCGGCAGCGTGACCACCTTGACGTTCACCGCAATCGTGGTTGCCGGAGCAGCCGCATCCTGAGCATGAATCGACCGCCCCACCTCAGGAAGAACAATCAGCGCGACCATCGCCGTACATACGACGAAGACATACCCGATTGGCCGCAACCAAGAACCAGCAGAAGGTTTGAAGATCATATTCGTCCAGCTAATTTCCCGAGCGCTTCAACACTAGACACACGTTAACATGACCTGAATACTTAAACTGGATGCGCCGCAACGAATCTGTGGTTGCCAGCCCCGCCGTTAAAGCTCTGTCAACTCCGGGTAAAACTTCGTAAAGGCGCAAATACGGCGCGCCAGGCGATGCTAAAGTTATCTGATGTCACTTTTTCGACAGACACTGGGTCGACTCTTTTCGACGCCGCGCTCGGCCAAATGTGGAGCGGGCACTCCTGTCCGCTTATCTGAAGTGAAACAACCGATGCAAGCGGACAGGAGTATCCGCTCCACACTAGTTAAAGTGTGCTTGCTTACCGCTATTTTTTCGGTGTCAATTCTTGCGCCAATTGAGTGTGCGTTCTCGCAAGCCACTCCCGCGAGCAACGCGCCAGCCGCGCAAGTCTCCAAAGCCGTCGGCGTCCTCAAAACCGTTCAGGCGGACTCAATCACGCTCGCGTCTGAATCCGGCGGCGACGTCACCGCCAAGTTGACCGCTACGACAAAAATCCTGCGTGTCCCTCCCGGCGAAAAAGATCTGAAGAACGCGACGCCCCTCCAGCCGCAAGACCTGCAGCCTGGAGATCGCGTGCTGGTTCGCGGCCAAGCTTCCACCGACAACGCCCACTCCCTCACTGCGCTCGCCGTGATCGTAATGAAGCAGGCCGACGTGACCGCCAAACAACAGCAGGAGCGCGACGACTGGCAGAAGCGCGGCATCGGTGGCCTGGTTACCAAGATCGACAGCACGACCAATACGGTCACCGTCTCGACCGGCGGAGTAGGCACCACCAAGTCCGTTGCCGTCCAGGTTGGCAACAATACGATCCTGCGCCGCTACGCACCCGACTCGGTGAAGTTCGACGACGCGAAGCCCGAGGCCGCCACTCAATTCATGGCTCAACTTAAAGTCGGAGACCAATTGCGCGCCCGCGGAACGCGCAGCGCTGACGGCGGCGACCTAGCCGCCGAAGAAATCGTCAGCGGCTCCTTCCGAAATATTGCGGGCACCATCAAGTCGATCGACCCCGCGACGAATTCGATGACGGTGCAAGACGCGATCAGCAAAAGCGCCATCGTAGTAAAGGTGTCGCCCGATTCGCAAATGAAAAAACTGCCGCCAGAGATGGCGCAGCGCATCGCGATGCGATTGAAAGCCAGCGGAGGCGCGGGCGGCGAAGGCGGAGCTCAATCGGGCGCCAGCGGCCCAGCCGCGTCGAACCCGGACAGCGCTCGACCGAGCACAACCGCAACGTCCGGATCCACGCCAGAATCTCGAGCGTCGCGCGCATCGAGCGGAGGCGCCGGGGGCGGACCAGGCGGCAACGGCCCTCCAGATTTACAGCGCATGTTGAGCCGCCTCCCCAACGGCAAGCTGTCGGACCTGCAAAAAGGCGATGCGGTAATGATCGTCTCGACGGAAGGCGGAAATTCAGACGCAGTGACTGCCATCACTCTGCTTGCGGGAGTGGATGCCATCCTGACCGCAGCACCGAATCGCAGCGCGTCCTCGCTGCTGTCGCCGTGGTCGCTAGGCGCTCCCGGCGGAGAAGGTGAAACCGCCCAGTAGCACGCAAATTGTAAATCCATGTTTTCAACCGAAGGTAGGGCGCAAAAGCCGTCGCATAAAACGCATCAAACGTCCAATAAACCGTTCTTTAAAAATGGTTCTTTTACAAAACTGATCGTTGTTAGGCCGTTCTTTTAGAAACCGTCCTTTGCCAGGCCCGGCTTCAGCCGGGCCGCGATGAGCCGCATAAACGCCGGGCTTTGGCCCCTGAGGAATGGCAAGCCGTAGAAAGAAAAAGGTGAACGTTGAAGCTATCGGTCTTCATTCTCGCAATTCTGATTTTGGCAATCGCCATCGCCTCCGCGGCCGCGCAATCGCAGCCCGCAACTGGAACTCTCCGCGGTCAAGTAACCGATCCCTCCGGCGCCGTCGTGGCCAATGCCGCCGTCGGAGTTCTCATGTCCGGCGGCCAAACACACACCGCCGTGAGCAGCAAGACTGGCGCCTACGAAATTGGCAATCTTCCGCCCGGCAAATACACCGTCACCGCCAACGCCCAGGGCTTCGCCATCTTTATCCAGAACGACGTCGCCGTAACCGCCGGCCAAACCGCGCAATTCAACATCGCGCTCGACATCAATGTGCAGCAGGAAAAGGTCAACGTCGAGGCCGAAGGTCCAACCCTCGATGTCAATCCCGCCAACAACGCCAGCGCCGTCGTCCTTCGCGGCAAAGATCTCGAAGCCCTGCCCGACGATCCCGACGAATTACTGTCTGATCTCCAGGCGCTCGCTGGCCCCTCCGCCGGTCCCAACGGCGGTCAACTTTACATCGACGGATTCACCGCCGGCGAGCTTCCTCCCAAGTCCTCGATTCGCGAGATTCGCATCAATCAGAATCCCTTCTCCGCCGAATACGACAAACTCGGCTACGGTCGAATCGAAGTTTTCACCAAGCCCGGCACCGACAAGTTTCATGGCCAACTCCAGGTGGTCGGAAACGACTCCGCATTCAACACCCGTAATCCCTATCTCGGAGACGCTGAGCAGGAGCCCTACGATTCTGTAATCTTCATGGGAAGCGTCGGCGGCCCCATCAATAAAAAGGCATCCTTCTTCCTCGACACGCAGCGTCGCGACATCGACGAAATCGCAGTTGTCAACGCGCAGGCGCTGGGATTGAACGAAAGCGTCTCCAACCCCCGCACCCGCACCAACATCGCTCCTCGCATGGACTATCAGGTCAGCGCCAACAATACGCTCACCGCCCGTTATCAGTACTACCGCGACACTTGGCAGAATGACGGCGTCGGCGGCCTGGTGTTGCCCGAGGCCGGCTACAACACCGAGTCCACCGAACACACCGTGCAGATCACCGACACGCAAGTCCTAAATTCAAAAATCATCAATGAGACGCGCTTTCAATACCTGCGCGACAACAGCAATCAAAATCCGGTAAGCACGGCTCTAGGCATCAACGTGCAGGGAGCGTATACGACCGGAGGCGCCGCCTCGGGAACGCAGATCGATCATCAGGATCATTACGAACTACAGAATTACACCTCGATCGCGCAAGGCAATAACTTCTTGAAATTCGGAGCCCGGCTGCGCGCGGTTCACGAGGTCAATACCTCCGCCGCCGGATTCAATGGCACCTACTCCTTTTCGTGCCCGCCGAGTCCCGCCAGTTGCCTGCCGTCCCAGCTCTCTAATCCGACCCAGTATTCCGTTAATACAAGCCCCACCGGCGTAGCACCTGCCGTGCCGGTCACGGTTGTGGATGCCGGACTGTACATACAGGATGACTGGAAGGTGCGTCCTAACATCACGGTGAGCGGCGGGCTACGCTTTGAAACACAGAATGACATTCACGATCATGCCGATTGGGCGCCTCGGCTCAGCTTTGCCTGGGGTCTCGGCGGAAGCGGCAAGAACGCTCCGAAGACCGTGCTGCGCGGCGGTTTTGGTCTGTTTTACAACCGCATCACCCAGGATATGGTGATCAATGCGGACCGCTTTAACGGTGTGACGGAGCAACAGTATACGGTGAAGGATCCGAGCTACCCGACGCCCCCGCCGCCGACTGCGCCACCGACGATCTACCGGATCAATCCCACTCTACACGCGCCCTACATCATCCAAAGCGCCTTCAGCATGGAGCAACAGGTGACTAAGGTCGCCAATGCTACGCTCACCTATCTGAACTCACGCGGAGTCCACCAGTTGATGTCCCTGAACGTCAATGCCCCGCTCCCCGGCACGCCCGGCTCCACCGGGCCGCTTCCATATCCAAACTCCGGCCCCATCTACCAATACGCCTCCGACGGTGTTTTCTGGCAGAACCAGTTAATAGCGGGTTTCAACATCCGGGCAGGAGCGAAGCTATCTCTGTTCGGATACTATTCCCTGAATTTCGCCAACAGCGACCCCATCGGCAGCGTGAGTTCAGGAGCGTTTTCGACCAGCTTTCCATCGGATCAATACGACATTCACTTGGACTACGGACGAGCCTCCTTCTCTATCCGGGATCGGTTGTTTGTCGGCGGCACCATCGGACTGCCGCGCGGCTTTCGCCTGAGTCCGTTTATGATTTTCAATTCCGGCTCGCCCTACAACGTCACTATTCCCGAGGACTTGAGCAACGATACGCTTCTCAACGACCGGCCTGCATTTGCCACGAATGTTTCCGGCATCTGTCTCTCGCCCACTCAAACCTGCCATTACACCATCCCGAGCGGCGCCTACACTCCGATTCCGATTAATTATTTGACCGGCCCATCGCAATTCACGCTGAACTTGCGCCTGGCGAAGACCTTCGGCTTCGGCCCAGAGGTTGGCGGAAAAGGTGGAGCTCAAGCAGGCGGCGGAGGTGGTGGTGGAGGAGGTGGGCGCGGCGGCGGTGGCGGCGGTGGCGGCGGAGGCGGCGGAGGCGTAGGCTTTGGTCCGCGCGGCGGTTTCGGAGGGGGTCCCGCCACCAATCGACGTTACAGCCTGACCTTCAGCGTCAACGCGCGCAACGTCCTGAACAAGGTAAATGCCGCAACCCCCATCGGCGTCTTCACCTCGCCAAATTTCGCCCAGTCCGTCGCTCTGTCAGGAGGCCCATTCTCCAGCGCCGCCGCCAACCGGAAAATCGAATTGCAAGCATCCTTCAGCTTCTAAGCAATTGTAGTTCCGACGTCCCGCCGGTTGTCCGGCAGGCGTTTCGCCGGCTGCAGTATCAATAGTTAACATAGCTAAGTAGAATAATCCGCGTTAATCCGTACATACTCCGCCGTCAGATCTGTTGTCAGAAACCTCACTCCACCCCGCCCCCGCCCCAGCAACACCCGAACATCGCACACCGGCTGCGCCAGCGCGCGATGCGCCCGTCCCTCATCAAAGGGCCAACCCATTCCGTTGCGACACACCCTCTGACTGCCAATAAAAATCTGAACACCCGACGGATCAATGTCCGCGCCGCATCGCCCCACCGCCGCCAGAATGCGTCCCCAATTCGGATCCGCCCCAGCCCACGCCGTCTTCACGAGCATCGAGTGAGCAATCGCCCGCGCCACTAGCAGCGCCTCTTCCCGGCTGCGCGCCTGCTCAACAAACAAACGAATCACATGCTGCACACCCTCACCATCGCTGACAATCTGCTCAGCCAGCGACTGGCACACCGCAGTCAGCGAAGAAGAGAACTTTTTTCGAGCGCCAGTGTCTTTTAGGCCGACGCCGCTAGCGCCGCTGGCCATGAGCAGCACCGTGTCATTCGTCGACGTGTCGCCGTCAATCGACATGCAATTCAAAGAGCTGTCACAAGCCGCGCGCAGCAAGGGTTGCAGCTCGCGTGAACTCGCCTTCACATCGGTGAACAAGTACACCAGCATCGTCGCCAGTTGCGGATGAATCATGCCCGCGCCCTTGGCGACGCCCAATAACGTGACAACCTTCGATCCAACCAGGAAGCGCGCCGAAGCAATCTTCCGCCGTGTATCGGTGGTCCTGATCGCGTCAGCGAATACAAGCACGCCGCGTTCGCCTGCCGATCGCGTCGCGATAAGCTCAGGCAACGCCGCACAGATCTTCTCCGCCGGCAGCTGAACTCCGATGATCCCTGTCGATGAAGGAAAGACTTCGTCCGCAGGAACGCCCAACAAGCTTCCCGCTTCGCGACAGACTTTTCCGCAAGCTTGAATGCCGCGGCGCCCCGTGGCGCAGTTGGCATTTCCGGAATTGACGACGACCGCGCGAACCCGCCCGCCGGCTGAAACGAGCGCCCGGCGGCCAATTTCAACGGGAGCGGCAACCACGCGGTTCTGCGTGAACAGGGCGGCCGCGTTGGCTCCATCAACAGCCTCGGCTAGCGCGAGGTCTGGCCGCCCGCTGACCTTGATGCCGGCAGCAACCGCCGCAAACGAAAATCCCGTGGGCAGACGAACTCTCTCCGGGGAGCGGCGCAGCGAGATCATGCCGGTGTCTTCATGCTTGTATCTTCAGCCAGTTTTTCGGCGGCGGGAGAATCGCGAAAGCGGGCGCCTGCCCGCGGATCATCGCCACTTCGTCGCAGCGATACAGCCGTGGGCACTTGTAACAGTCCTTGTGAATCTTATCCGGAAGATCCTGGTGATTGGCGAGCGTGAAACCCATGCGCCCAAAGAATTCAGGAATTCGCGTGAACAGGCACACGCAACTGACCTTATGTTTCTCGGCTTGCGCCAGCAGCGCCTTGACCAGTCGCCGTCCCCCGCCCCCACTCTGGCTCGCGGGATCGACGGTGATGGAACGAATCTCGGCCAGGTGTACGCCATAAAGATGAAGCGCGCCGCATCCAATGATGCGCCCATCCTGCTCAAGCACGATAAAGTCGCGGACGTTCTCGCAGATCTCGGCCAGCGAGCGCGGCAGCAGCGTGCCGTCGCCCGAGTAGGCCGCGACCAGCGCGTGAATCTGCTCGGCGTCGGGAAGAACCGCTTCACGCGTGCGCATCAGCCTCTTTCTCGCGCCGCGTCGAGGCGGACTTCGTTTTCGTTTGGCTTGATTCTTCATGTTTTCGCAGCGCCGCGTCCAGAGCCTTGATCAGCTGGTCGATGTGCTTCTTCTGAATGATATAAGGCGGCAGAAATCGCAACACAGTTTCGTGCGTGCGATTGATAATGATTCCATCCTTCAGCAGTTGAGCCGCAACTTCCTTGGCCAGTTCGGGCGAGTCCAATTCAAGAGCCTGCATCAGACCGACACCGCGCACATCCTGAATCGATTTGTGCTTCTGATCAAGCACCGCGAGCGCCGCCTGAAAATAGGCGCCCATCGCGCCCACATGCTTAAGCAGTTTTTTCTCTTCTCGCAGGAAGGCGATAGCCGCGGCGCAAGCCAACGGACCTCCGCCAAAAGTCGTGCCGTGCAGGCCCGGATGCATGCAAGTCGCCACGCGTTCCGTCGTAAGGATCGCACCCAGCGGCAAACCGCCCGCTAGCGGCTTGGCAACCGTGACAATATCCGGCAAAACGCCATAGTGCTGATAGCCAAAGTGGCGCCCAGTGCGGCCAAGCCCGCACTGAATCTCGTCAAGCACAAGCAATGCACCGGACTGCTTGGTAAGTCGCGAGGCCAGCCCAAGAAATTCAGCAGTCACCGGACAAACTCCGCCCTCACCCTGAATCGTCTCGATGCAGACGGCGCAGACGCTCGCATCAAACTTGTGCTGCAGATCGTCGAGGTCGTTGAACTTCACAAAAGTGACTCCCGGCACAAGCGGAGTAAACGGAGCGCGATATTTCAACTGTCCCGTAGTTGCGAGCGCGCCAAACGTCCGCCCATGAAAGGAGTTATCCATGGCCAGGATTTGCGTCTTTGCATTAGACGGTTCACCAGCCTTTCCGCCATTCGCATGATTCATCTGCGCGAAAGCGCGCGCCAGTTTCAGCGCTCCCTCCCACGCCTCCGTTCCACTGTTGCAAAAGAAAGCCCGATCGAGTCCGGAGATTTCGGTGAGCAGCCGCGCTAGCTCCGCTTGATACTGGTGATAGAAAAGATTCGAAACATGAATCAATCGCCCCGCTTGCCGCTTGATCGCAGCCTGTATGGCGGGGTGGTTATGGCCAAGCGCATTCACCCCGATCCCACTCAGAAAATCAAGATAGCGCTTGCCCTCGGAATCCCACAGATATACCCCGCGCCCGCGCTCGAAAAGAATCCGCTGGCGCTCGTATGTCGGAAGCAGCAGTTTCGCTTCCAGGCGCGAAACAGTTGCCAGGCTCATGCTCTTAGCACCTCGGTGCCGCAATCGAGCTTGGTGAAATAAAACAGTGGCAGCATTTCGACCTGCGCCGCCGGCAGTATGCGCACGCGCCCCACGCCCGATTTAAGCGCCTGCGTGCAGGCTTCGAGTTTCGGCATCATGCCCCCGCTCACCACAGATTCAACGATCAACCCAGCCGCTTGCTTGGTATCCAAGCGCGCCATCACCGAACCGTCGGCCTGTTTCACGCCTGCCACGTCGGTAAGAAAAATCAGCGCGTCCGCCTCGCAAGCAATCGCGCAAGCCGCCGCCATCTGGTCGGCATTCACGTTGTAATACTGGCCATCGCCTCCGAGTGCCAGCGACGAAAGCACCGGAATACCGCCTTCAGCCCAGATCGCCTTAAGCCAGCGCGGTTCAGAGAAACAAATTTCGCCGACATATCCCAAGTCGTAATCGGCGTCGTGCTTCTTGCGGGCGCGAAAGACGCCGCCGTCTCCGCCACAAAGCCCAATCGCCGGTTGGCCGGCAGCAGCGATCGCCGCCACCAGACTCTTGTTCACGATCCCGGCAAGCACCATCAACGCCACATCGCGCGTCTCTGCGTCGGTAACGCGCAACCCATGCACGAAGTCACTTTTCTTCCCCAGAAGTTCGAGCGTCCGCGTCAACGCGCTGCCGCCGCCGTGGACAACAGCTACCTGGTGTCCATCCTGTGAGAGCTGCACTACGGCCTTCGCGCATTTCTGCAAAGTCGTTTTATCCTCGAGCGCCTTGCCGCCGATTTTGACCACAATCTTCATTGCAATCCCTCGGCCTCATCCCAGCCATACATAAGGTTCATGTTCTGCACCGCCTGGCCGGCCGCGCCCTTGAGCAGATTGTCGAGGCAGGAAATCAGAATCAGCCGGCGCCCATCATCCGCGAGCGAGAAGCCGATGTCGCAATAATTGGTATGCACGGAGAACTGAATTTCCGGCAGAGTCGATGGCGGAAAAACCCGCACCCATTTCTTTCCTGCGTAAAAATCCTGAAGACAGCTTTGAATCTCGGCCGCCGTCATTTTGCGTTTCAAATACACATAAATTGTGGAAAGAATCCCGCGCGGTATCGGCAAAAGATGCGGAGTAAAAATCAACTGCGTTGATTCGAGCGCCAACTGCTCGAGAATCTCGCCGGTGTGACGATGCCCGAAAACCGAGTAGGCGGAAAAATTATCGGCGACCGATACGAAGTGGGTGCGCGCCGTCGGCTCCTTGCCGGCGCCGGATACGCCCGACTTCGAATCGGAGATAATGCCGCGACCCGAATCGACCAGGCCGGCGAACAGTACGGGCGCGAGCGCCAGAATAACCGAAGTCGCATAACAACCCGGATTCGCCACCAGCGTCGAGGACGCGATCTGGCCCGCGTTCAGCTCGGGCAAACCATATACCGCGCGCGCGGTGAGTTCGGCCGCAGTCTTCGTGTCAGCATCTTTGAAGTGGTAAACCGCGCGATGCTCGTCCCGCTTCAGTCGCCAGGCGCCGCTCAAGTCGACGACCGAAAGCCCGCGGGCAATCGCCTCCGGAACCAGCTCGCGAGAGACCGCGTGTGGCGTGGCCAGGAATAAAAGTTCCACTCCGCGCTCCTTGAGCGCGGACCAGGAAAACGGCTCGACATGCGAATGTCCGTTCCCCGAAATATGTGGCCACGCTGCGGACGCTTTCGTGGATTTCTTCCTCGCCGCAGGGCTCTCCGCCTCTGTTTCCTCCGTGCGCCGCAAAAGCAGCGGCGCGGGGGTTCGCGGATGGCGGCTAAGAATGCGCGCCAGTTCAAGACCGGAATAACCGGTCGCGCCTAGAACCGCGGTCTTAAGCTTAGCTGCCATCAAATCGCGAACGTGCGGTGATCGATTCCTTTCCTCATCTTTATCCCCAATTCCCGCATTGAGGCATATTTATCCATTATGATGCATAAATATTCATCTATAGTAAATGGTCTGGCGGAACTGTCAAGTCGAAAGACGCTGGTAATTGTGCGATTAGAGGAAATCATTCAACACGAAGGTCACAAAAACACACGAAGAAAGCACTCAACGCTAAAGCCTTCGTGATGCTGATGACCGTTGTGGTTCGGTACCGGCCGAGGAAGGCCGTCCCTACCGAGCATTACCAGCTGGGGTTACAGCTGAAGCCGCAGATCGCTGGAGGTCCCACCGGCGGCAGGAACGTAGCAGTTCAGCGTGTAATCCATCACCATGCGATCGGCATTGAAACGCCAGCCGAGAGTGCGGATGGTGCGCTTCATGCGCTTGATCCAGCCGCGGGGCAGGCCGTCGCGATCGCGCTGATAGTAGAGTGGAATCACCTCTTCGCGTAACACGCGCATAAGATCTTCGCCATCGCGCGCGTCGTGAACATTCATATCCGAGTGCGTTCTGCCGTTCCCGATGGCGAAGCCGTTCATGCCATCGTACGCTTCGGCCCACCAGCCATCCAAAACAGAAAGGTTCAACCCGCCATTGAGAACGACTTTCTGTCCGCTGGTTCCTGAAGCCTCGAGTGGGCGCCGCGGATTGTTGAGCCAGACATCGACACCCTGCGTTAGATGGCGGCCAACGTTGATGTCATAGTCTTCGACAAAGATAAATTTTTCGGCGAACTGTGGATCGCGCATCAGCTGCGCGATCTGTTGCAGGACGCGCTTGCCCGGTTCGTCCAGAGGATGCGCCTTGCCCGCAAACACGAACTGCACCGGCCGTTTCGGATCGTTGATCAGGGTGGCCAACTTTTCGATGTCCGCCAAAATCAGGTTGGCGCGCTTATAAGTGGCGAATCGCCGCGCAAAACCTATGGTGAGCGCGTCCGGAGTGAGAGCGTGTTCCAGTTGCTGCAGCACGGCACGGGGTTCGTCGCGGCGGGCAGCTTGCTTAACGGCGCGGCGGCGCACAAATTCGATCATGCGCGACTTCAGGTTGAAGTGCGTCTCCCAGAGCTCGCCATCATCAACGTTCTCAATGCCATCCCAGGTCTTGGATTCGCTGCCGCGCAGATGCCATCCCGTGCCGAGATGACGATCGTAGAGCCGGAACATCTGCGGCGCGAGCCAGGTTGGGGCGTGCACGCCATTCGTGATGTGTCCGATCGGAACTGCGTCTTCGCTCTTGCCGGGAGTCAGCCCCGTCCACATGGCTCGTGAGACTTCACCATGCAGCGATGAAACGGCATTGGCGCGGCGAGAAAGCCGCAGGCCCAGTACGGTCATGCAGAAACGTTCGTCGCTGTCGGGATTCTCGCGTCCGAGGTCCATGAATCTTTCTTTCGAAAGCCCGAGCGCCTCGCGCAACGGACCCAGGTGCTCCTCGATCAGATCGGCATCGAAGCGATCATGCCCGGCGGGCACAGGCGTATGCGTCGTGAACACAACTTCCCGGGCCACGCGGGGCACGGCCTTATCAAAACTGATGCCTTCGTCGTCCATGCGCTGGCGAATCGCTTCCAGCACCGCGAAGCCGCTATGGCCTTCGTTCAGGTGAAGCACACCCGGCGTGATGCCCATCGCTCTCAAGGCGCGCAGGCCGCCGATACCAAGAAGCGCTTCCTGATGGACGCGCACGCGGCCATCGCCGCCGTATAGGCGCGAGGTCATTTCGCGATCTTCGGGAGTGTTGCCTTCGACATCAGAGTCGAGCAGGAATAAATCGCAGCGGCCGACGGTGGCGCGCCAAACTTTCGCGTAGATCGGACCATGGCGAGTGTCGACCTGCACTTCGACCGGCCGGCCGTTCTTCCCAATCGCCGTTTCCATGGCCAATTGGTTGACATCGGTCTCGAGATACTCCTCGTGCTGCCAGCCGTCACGGTCGAGACGCTGGCGAAAATATCCTTGTCCGTAAAACAGGCCGACGCCAACCAGCGGGATCCCAAGATCGGAGGCGCTCTTGATATGATCGCCCGCCAATACACCGAGCCCGCCGGAATAGATGGGGAGTGATTCGTGCACTCCAAACTCGGCGGAGAAATAAGCCACGGGACGCGCCCGCAGCACACCGGCGCGACGCCCACCCCACGTATGCTCCGTTTCCTCGTACTCGCGCAAGCGGCGATAGGCGTAGTTGATGCGGCTGTGCAGGGCAAGTTCGTTGGCGCGCTCTTCGAGTTTTTCCAGCGGATACTCGTTCAGCAGCGCGACCGGACTGTGATTGAGCTGTCGCCAGCGGAGCGGATCGATATCGCGGAACAAGCTCGAAGCATCATGATCCCAGCTCCACCACATATTACGGGCCAAGGCCCAGAGCCGCTCCTGGACGGGCGCGATAAAACGGTCGAGAGTTCGAGCTTCGCTGACCACGTTCGCCACCCGGCTCGCAGCCTCGGTCAGTTGCCGAATTTCATTTTCCGGGAACGTTCGCGCCGCAATCGTCTGAACCACCAGAACCCCTTGCAACACTCCCCGGTCAATCAGCGGAACTCCCAGGAACGAACTGTACGCATCCTCGCCCGCCTCTACGAAATATTTGAATCGCGGATGATTCCTTGCCTGCTCCACCGCCACTGGCCGAACCTGCTCAGCGACCAAGCCCGCGAGCCCTTCATTGACCGCCATGCGCAGCTTGCCAACGCATTCCGGACGCAGTCCGAGCGTCGCCGCCAGCACGAGATTGGCGCGGTCCGGCTCTAACAGATAGGCCGAGCAAACATCAGTCCCAAAGCGTCGCGCGATCAATGCGACCACGTTCATCAGCGTCTCGGCCGGCTTGCCCGGCTCCGCCACCAGGTTCCCGATTTCGTCTCCCGTCAACGCATAGCTGGCGTCAAGGGAGCAGGCAGCGTGGTCTTGATCCTGAACCAGCTCATCCGATCGATCCAAATCTTTTCTCCATTTCAGTGATCATGGTCAATTCTCGGCGCAGGTTGGATGCCCGAGAGCTCACAACTGACAACTACGAAAGCGAGCCAAGGCTGGTTGCGATCCCACCCATCCAGCCATTCTATCGGTTAAGAAACGGAATCGCTTAGGCGCGTGGCGGATTGTTGATTACCACAGTGCAAGCCGATAGCCACATTGTGCTTCGCCATTTCCACAATTTCGCACCTACGTCTAATAAAACTCTAATATCGGCTTCGTGCCGAGTCCAATTCGAATTGTTAATTGGACGCATCGGCGCCTGCCGAATTCGACGCAAAAATACGCGCTGCGCCCACCCGCCAGGAGGACGGATAGAACGCAGCGCGCCACAACCTTAACTGCCCGTTAGCCTTGCGCAGGATGCATCACGCGGAACGTGCTGCCCCCGTTCGACCACACCAGCACAAGCGCATCCTGCCCGTTCGGGACACTGGACAAAGCCTGCGCCACGTCGGACGCGGACCTCACCGCATGCCGATCCACTTCCATGATGACGTCGCCCTGCTGCAAGCCCGCATTGTCAGCCGGGCTTCCAGGAAGAACATCCTCGACTACCGCACCGTGAACCGACTTCTGAAACTGCGGATCCTGCGATTGCAGTTCATTCCTAACATCCGGCGTCAAGTCGGCAAGTTTCAGCCCCCAGCGCCCTTTACCATGTTCGTTGCCGGCGACCTCACCACCTTTGTCGCCGCCAAGCGCTTCGACCGTCACCGCCACATTCATCGGCTTGCTGTCGCGCACCACCTCTAGATGGATCGTGTCGCCGGGCCGCTTCTGTCCGACCAACATTTGCAGTTGGCCGGCATCGGTCACTGGCTTGCCATCGAGTTCGGTGATCACGTCGCCGGTGCGCAGGCCGGCTTTCGCTCCCGGTGCATCCGGTGTAACGTCAGAGATCAATGCTCCCTCGGCTTTATTCATCTGGAAGAACTTCGCGTTGTCGGGAGTGACGTCGGAAATCGAAATTCCGATAAATGCATGCGTCACTTTGCCATCGCGAATCAGCGTCTCTACCGTCGGTTCCACAATCTGCGTGGGGATGGCGAAGCCCATGCCCGAGAATGATCCCGAGCCGGAGATCAGGAAGGTGTTAATGCCAATGAGCTCGCCATGCGCGTTCACCAGCGCTCCGCCGGAGTTTCCGGGATTGATGGCAGCGTCGGTCTGGATGAATTCACCGGGCTTGCGGCGATCGCTCGCATCGGGATTCGGCCGGTTCAGCGCGCTGATAATGCCACGCGTCACTGTGAACTGAAACCCATACGGATTGCCGAAAGCAAGCACCGTCTGTCCGGGGTGAAGGCCGGCGGAGTTGCCAAAGGGCACGCTCGGAAAATTGTTTCCCTTGATCTTGATGACCGCGAGATCGGTCAGCGGATCGGCGCCAACCAGCTTCGCGGGATAGACTTCGCGGTTGCTCATGGTGACGCGAATATCGACCGCTCCGTCGATCACGTGATTGTTGGTGACGATGTATCCATCGGGTGAAATGATCACGCCGCTACCAAGACCATGCTCAATCCGGTTCTGCGGCTGCTGCTGAAAGTTAAAGTGACGGCCAAACTGATTGCCCTGGCCGCCGAACGGGCCGTCCGGTCCAAAGAATTGCTGCATGTCAGGAATGCCTTCCACGTTGCTCTGTTGCTCTTTACTCTTCGACACCACCGTGACATTGACCACCGCCGGCGTTACTCGCGCCGCCAGCGTTTCCATGGCATGGTCGAGCGTAAGCAACGCTCCCACACTGTTGTCATCGAGCGCCGCCGCTGCTGGAGCCGGAGCCGCCGCCGCCGCGGTCGCAGACTTCGCAAAGTTGAAGGTCGCCACCGCTCCTACCACCGCAATGGCCAACCCGCCCACCAGCAGACGCCGGGTCATTGCTGCTTTACACCCTACTAACCACTTCTTCATTTTCTTTTCTCCTTGTTGTCACTAATTGAAGGTTTTTCCTTACTCTTTACAACTAATTATCTAGTTGTTAATCGCAAAAAATTTTGCTACTAAGTCTTGTTGGCTACCGGCGTACGCGCCAATCGCGCAGCCACCACGCTCCGCACTGTCACCTGCCAAACCTCCACGCTCCAGACCGTCGCATCGGCACTCCTGTACTGCGACGTTTCGATATAAACCAGCGTCCGGAACTCCGGCACATTTTCCTGAGCCGCAACCACGCGGATCGCCATGAATCCTTCGCGCATTGCCGCGTCACTCAAATTCATTCGCGCGGCAATGGCCTGCGGCGCAGCCAGCCGATTTCGAGCAGCATCGTTCGCCGGCAGATGCGCGTGAACAACTTTAGGAGTCGTGGTTACCGGCGGCGCCAACGCCTCACTGTCGCTATGGAATGAAGCGGGAATCACAACCGCCATCGGCGAAGAGAGCGGGCCGACCGCAACCGCGTTTGCATGCCCGACCGTGCTCGCAACAAAGCCGGTGTCGTTCATGCCCCGATCGTTCAAACTTCGATTAATCGCCACGAACTGCGGCGCGTGCGACAACACCGCAAGACAACCTATGAAGAAGACCGCGACCATACCCAGCGCCGGCTTCCAAACTCGCGTGGCCGCTGGCCGTTTCGTATCGAGAATGCGAGCCAGGCGCAGCGACGCCTCACGCGCGCGATGCACAGCTGCCTGAACCATCGACCACTGGCTGTTCGCCGGACGATGTGCCAGGCTTTTCTCCAAAAGCGAAACCAGACAACTGGCATAACCGCGCGGGTTCGATGTCTCTGCGAGGACCGCGTCGTCGCAAGCCATTTCGCGTTCCACCGAGAGGCGACTCTCAATCCACCACACCGCGGGGTGAAAAAAGAACAGAGCTCGCACCACTTTCTGAATCAGATTGGTCCAATCATCGCCGCGCCGGAGATGCGCGAATTCATGCAGCAGGATGACATTAAGATCTTCGGCGGCCATTTCGCGGAGTGTCCACGCCGGCAGTACAATCGTCCGCTTCCAGAAACCGATCGCGGCCGGCACGCGCACGCTCTCGGAACTCGCGACAATAGCCCCTGACGCTCTGATCGCCTCCACCGTTGTTCGCAGCGAACGATCGAAATTCACGGCGTCGACCGCCGTGCAACTCCGTCGCAGCCGTCCAAGGCGCCAAAGTCCTGACAGCAAACGTGCCATCGCCAGCGCCGCTCCGAAAGCCCAGATCATAAAAACAAAAATTGCCCATCGGGCGGGGAGGTTGATCGCGGGATGCATGCTTCCCCATGTCGACCCCGATGCCATCGCCGCCCCAAATATTTTGTGTCCATTGCCCATGAGGCTAAGCAAAGGCAACGCCGCAATGCCGAGCAATGCCAGGAACCAGACAGCAAAACGCGTTCCCGAATTCTGTCCGCGCAAAACCCGCAGCAATCCCCAGGCAAAAAGTGCGATCAACAGCCCTTCCGGAAGCGCATTAAGAATGTGCTCGACCGAGAACTGCGCCGCTGATTGCAAAGGAAGCCAGTTCATTTCGCGTCGCTCCGATTCGCGCTCTTCTGACTCGCGTCTTTTTGCGTCAGCATCTCCCGCAACCGCCCAATCTCCTCGGCCTCAAGACCTTGGTCTTCGAGCAGGTTCAGCACGAGTTGTTCCTCGGAATTCTTAAAAAAACGGCCGACCAAGTGCCGAATCTCGGAGCGCGTAGCCTCCTGCTGCCCGACCACCGGCGTATACACGTGCGCCCTCCCATCCTTCAGATGATTCAGATACCCTTTTCTTTCCAATACGCGGATGGTAGTGAGAACGGAGTTATAGGCCAAAGGAGGCTTTTCCGTAATGTTATCAAGCACTTGCTGAACCGTTCCCGAGCCCTTCATCCAGAGCACATTCATGATCCTCAGCTCTGCTTCGGTCAAAGTTCCTGATTGTCTCGGTGGCACCAGACGCCCTCCTTTTCCTTAGACGCGGCAACAAGCAAAAAGTAACTAATCTTTTAGTTGCAAGGAAAGAACCGCAAGATGCCCGCGCGCCAACCATATTTCGCCGCACAAGATTTCGCCGCAAAAGCGATTACGGATTTGTCGCTGCTGGTGGCTGGGTCGCCGGCGATTCGGCCGCAGTCGTCGTAGTCAACGAGGTCCCGCGCGAAATAATCTGCTGCGCAGTAGGAAGCGTCGAGGCATCCCATCCTCCGCCTAGCGCTTCGACCAATTGCACGCTGTCCACGATCTGTGTGATACGCAAGTTTACAGCCGTCTGTTGGTTGCTGAAGAGTGTAGTCTGCGCGGTGATGACGTTGAGATACGGGTCGATGCCGAGGCGGTAGCGATCCGTTGCCAGGGTCAAAGCCCGTTGCGCGGACTGGATCGCGACATCCTGTTGCTGAATCTCCTGGGAGAGAACCCGCAGGCCGGCAAGATTGTCCTCGACTTGTTGAAATGCAGTGAGCACGGTGTTGCGATAATTGGCCACCGCCTCGTCATATTGCGCGCGATATTGTTCGACGGTGGCGCGCCGCAAACCGCCGTCATAGATCAACTCAGATACGGAAGGGCCGACTGACCAGAAGCGGTTTGACCAGCTCAGCCAGTTGCCGGCCTTCGGGCTTTCAAACCCAGCCGAAGCGCTCAGCGTCACCGTTGGATAATAGGCAGCTATTTGGACGCCGATCAATGCATTGGCTTGAGCCATCAGGCGCTCGTTAGCAGCCACATCCGGCCGGCGCTCCAGGAGTTCCGAGGGAACGCCAATCGGAACGGCGGGCGGCGGAGTTTTCAAAGGCTCGACCGCAACTGAAAAAGCGGAGGCAGG
>DATBYM010000039.1:0-98775 GCA_036513715.1 Terriglobales bacterium | reverse complement strand
GTCTGGATGGACGGACGATTGATTGGTCGCGGTTTCAGCTTCAGCCGGGCGATGTCGACCCTACGCCGTTTAGTTTTCGCACCCGGCGCGTGGCCCACCACGACTCACAAGTTCCCTGCTACATTGCCTGGACTACGCCGGAGACGCAGCGCATCATCCGTGAAAATGTGCATCGCTCGCCGATGTATAGTGGTCAGATTCAGTCGATTGGGCCGAGGTATTGTCCATCGATTGAAGACAAGATCGTCAAGTTTCCCGACAAGCTCACGCACCAGCTTTTCCTCGAGCCCGAGGGGCTGAACACGCACGAGATTTACGTCAACGGCATGAGCACTTCACTGCCGATCGACGTGCAACTGGCGATTCTCAAGTCGATTCCGGGGCTGGACGGCGCCGAGATGATGCGGCCTGGGTACGCCATCGAGTACGACTCGATCGATCCGACGGAACTGAAGCGAACGCTGGAGACTAAAAAAATTGCCGGCCTGTTTCTTGCCGGACAGATCAATGGCACGTCGGGGTACGAAGAAGCGGCGTGCCAGGGAATCATGGCGGGAATCAACGCGGCGCTTAAGGTGAAAAATGAGATGCCGCTAATCCTCGATCGCACCGAAGCGTACACGGCCATTCTGATCGACGACCTGATCTCGAAGGGGACGAACGAGCCTTATCGGATGTTTACGTCGCGAGCGGAATTCCGCTTGCATCTGCGGATCGATAACGCCGATCGGCGGTTGACTCCGCATGGGCGGCGGGTGGGGCTGATTTCCGATGAGGCGTGGACGGATTTTGAGGCGAAGCAGCGGCGCCTGGACGAAGTGAAGCAGGCGTTGGAGCGGACGAAGCTGACGGGAGCAATGGCGGGGGAGATCGAACTCGCTCATCTCGCTGCTAGCGAGAGTCCGCGGACGAGGGTGTCCGCGCCACACGATCTCTCGTCGGCGGTGGGGCAATCCCTGGCGCAATTGCTGAAGCGGCCCGAGATCACAGTCGAGCAATTGGCGCCTGTTCTTCGGAATCTGATGCCTAAGTTTTTCGAACGAAATTCCTCCGCGAGCTCTGCGTCCTCCGCGGTTACGCTCTCGTCTGAGATTCGCAACGAGCTCAAGTCGATCGAGACTGAAATCAAGTATGCGGGATACCTTGGCCAGCAGGAGCGCGCCATCGAGAGGCTAAAGAAGGCCGAGCAGCGCCGCATTCCGGATTGGTTTGATTACCAGGCAGTGAGCGGGTTGTCGCGCGAGATGCAGGAGAAACTGGGCAAGGTCGTCCCGCAGACGATCGGGCAGGCCTCGCGCATTCCCGGCGTGACGCCGGCGGCGGTTTCGCTGATCAATGTTTATATAGAGATTCAAGGCCGGCGGCGAGAACAGGCGGCGGCTCTCTAAAGTCTGTCTAACTTCAACCCACATTTGATTAGAATGCGCTTCACATCGGGCGTAAGTTCGGCCCGATTTTCGGTGTGGCGGAGAGGCCGACGCACGCGATCCACGCCGCTGTCGCCCACAACATCAAGCCGAAGGATAATCCCACCACTCTTTGGCGCAAGCCGGCGTCAGCCATGAAAAATCCAAACAGGGCGATGGCACATCCGACGAGCGCCGTCCCATAGTAAAGAGGCGTTCTGAACAGAGCCGCCAGAGGAAAGAAATGGACAGCGACAATCAGGGCGATGCCGGAGAGAATATAGTCGGGGTAATGAATTAGGTTCAGCACCACCACGGCGAGAAGAATCGCAGCCAGCTCGAAACCGAAAATCAGGTAGAAGTGGCGGGCAATTTCGCGGTTGGCGGCCAGCTGTTGCGGGGTCAGTGGAGCAAGGTCAAGCGGCAGGCGGGATGCCCGTACCACAAGCAGTGTGACCGATGTCGCCAGTGCGATCCCCACGACGAGAAGCGAAATCCGAAGCCATCTTGGCGAGGGTCGTCCGCGAAACGAGCCGAGCAGTAGCCAGACGATGCCGAAGCCGAACAGGATGGCGGCACCAGTGGACATTCCGAGCAGAGCGTTTCGATCCATAGTCTTCTTTTAGCGGGAGACTGCCTTCTCCAGGGCAGCGTGCAGTTCGCCATAGGAGAGCGCTCCCGGATGATACATCTCGACTTGGCCGGCGCGATTCAACACGACCAGCGTTGGCGTCGTACTCGCTCCGTAAGCATTGAAATTCTGTTGGCTGAGCGGCACCGGCATATCTTGCAGGCTGGCGTAGTAACGGCTGCGCACGGATTCAATGTAGGCGCGCTCGGCGGCGGGCGTGGCATCGGCTCCCTGCGCGGCGTATCCGTAGAGTTGCGTGGGGCCGATAACGACCAAGCCGTCGCGGGAGAACTCCTGGCGCAAACGAACGATGACCGGCACTTCCGCCTTGCAGTCCACGCACCAATGCGCCCAAAAGAATAAAAGTACGGGCGAGCCTTTCAGCGAGGCGAGTGTGGGAGGCTTCGGGCCAAGATATTGCGCCTCCTGCAAAGGTGGCGCGGGCTGGCCTACGAGAACGAGCAGGTTGAGGTTCTTTTTGAGCCGCGCTTGAATCGAGGTATTACCGTAGCGCGCTAAAGCCGATCGCAACAGGCTGATGGCTTTCGCGTGCTGACCTTTTGCGTCCAGGCTCTGGGCTAGAACCTCATAGGCGGCGCCGAGGGCGAGAGGCAGGTGCGGTTCGGCATCCAGTTTGCGTTTGGTTAATTGCTGCTCGCAGAGAGTGCGCGTCTCGGTGGCGTAAGTGGTGGCCTGAACCCATTGGCTCATCGAAGCTGCCCCGCGAGCCATCCACGAAAGGGCTTCGAGATATTCGGGAGTGATACCGTGCTGCGACTTATAGGAATTAAGCTCCGACTCCGCCGCGGAAAAAGAATTCTGCGCCAGTTGCGCGCGGACATCGCCGATCAAGTCGCCTTGGGCGAGTATAGAAAAGTGCAGGAGAATAATTAACAGGATCGCGGCCGAAGCGAACCTGGGACGCAGTCGAATGAACATTCTTTGATGATGAATCAGTCGCGGAGAAGTTGCAAATCGAACGGCTCACGCCGCGATGTTAAAGCGGCTTTCGGAGTATCGGCTATCCGCTCGTCCGAAGACTTCCATCATTTCGGGGAAGGTGGCAATCTCGAAATTCCCCGCGGAGCGGTTTTGCGCCAGGCCTTGCAAGACCGCTGGCGAGGGGCAATAAAGTTTCAAGCGCATGTCATTTTCGCGCGCCCAGCGCTCGAGGAAGGCCAGCATGCCGAGTCCGCCGCCGCCAATGACCTTGACTTCCGATAGATCGAGCGCAATGGTCCGGGCGGTCGCCTGCGCTTGGACTATGTAGCGAAGCTTGAACACGGCGTCATCGCGGACGATCCTGCCTTTGCACGCAACCACGGCCACGTCGTTGAAGGTTTCGACGTTGATGTCCAGCATAAAAATCCTCCGCTTTCGATGTAGGAGCAAGAACCCTGCCAAAGAACAGTCCCCTTACTTTTCAATTTGATGCGTAATTGCGGGAAGGGTTTAGGGAAATTCCTTTATGTTGGGCGAGCAATGTCTTCCTACGGGGAACGCTGTATCGGCCAGGCTAGACCCTGTAGGACACACGCGGCAGTTACCCCGGTAATAACAAAATTTTCTAGCCATTTATTGCCGGATATGTACAATTTAGTTGCGTTTGACTTTGCGGTTGTCAGCAGTACCCTGCTCTAACAGCGTGACCTGCGGCGTAACCTGCACTACAGCGTGACCTGCCTGAGCTTGATCTGCCAGCACTATCCTAAGAGTTCCGGCGCACACTTCAACCCAAAAGGAACACAGCAACATCATGGAAACAGGAACAGTAAAGTGGTTTAACGATGCCAAGGGCTATGGTTTTATCAGCCGCCAGAATGGTGAAGATGTATTTGTGCATTTCTCCGCCATCCAGGCAAACGGTTTTCGCAGCCTGCAGGAAGGTCAACAAGTTCAGTTTGACGTAGTCAAAGGCCCGAAGGGCTGGCAGGCGGAGAACGTCAAAGGCGTCTAAGCCACAACCAAAATTCGGAGAGAGATGGGCGGCCCGGGCAGGCCGCCTTTCTTTTTGGCTAGTCATAAGATGGGCTAATCATAGATTTGGCTAATCCTAGAGTCAGACGCGGTCGTTTGGCTGAGCGAAGTCAGCCCGCCTGCTCGGCCTCGGCAATTGTCTTGTAGAAATGAAAGAAGTTCTCGACGCGCGTGACTTCGAGGGCATGGTGGATACGCTGATTTACGCCCACCAGGCCGAGGCTGCGGCCATCTTTTTGCCGCGAGACATAGGCCCCAACCAGCGCCCCGACCCCCGCGGAATCGGCCAGCGCCACATTCGTGAAATCGATGATCAGCGCGCGCGACTTGTCGGCACGGACCTTGGATTGAAAGCTAAATACATTCTGAAGGGTCAGTGGCCCGGAAAGGCGCAAAATGTGGATTCCCTCGCGGGAACCGGGGAGTTCTTCGACGTGCAGGGGCTGGTCAGCCATGCGAGAAATGTTAAACGGCGGACGAGGCCGTGAATGTTAATAACAGGTTAATTGCAGGAGGAGACGAATTCCGGAAGAGGTCTAGGTTTGTGCTTTTATCTGGAGGAATGCGAACACAAACAACACTCCGAACAGCAAGTCGACGGCGCCAAAGGTAAGGTCGGACGCGTGCAATCGGTGCTGAAGAAAAAGAACAACGAGCGCCGCTCCGTAGCTGAATTTTTCGATCATGCCGGCCACCATGAAGGGACGGAAGCGGCGGGGGTTGGTGGCGATGATCAGGAACGCGACTTGCCAGGAGAGGCCGACTCCGACGAACCCGTAGTAGAAGGCGGGATGGGTGATCGGCGGAGGGTCCTGCCGGCCGATGACGTCGAACATGAAATACAGCGGGGAGAGTATCAGAATGCCCCAGATGCCTGCACAGGAGAAGACTATCTTGGCGAATTTCATTGCAGTTGTGCGTTACTCTCCGCCCACAGTTAGCCCGTCAATACGGATCGTCGGTGAGGCCACGCTGCCGCGGAACTCCAAGTCAGCCCCGATCTCGGAGATGTTATTAAACATGTCTTTGAGATTGCCGGCGACCGTGATCTCTTCAACTGGATAGGCGAGTTCGCCGTTGACGATCCACATGCCGGAGGCGCCGCGGGAATAGTCGCCGGTGACCAGGTTCGCGCCGTGGCCGAGAAACTCGGTTACGTAGAGGCCGTCTTTGATGTCAGCGATAATTTGCTTTGGGGTTTTTGTTCCGGGCTGGAGGAAGTAATTTCCCGGGCCGATGCCGGGCGTGCCGGCTAGTCCGCGAGAGGCGTTGGCCGTGGTTTCAAGGCCCAGCTTCTTCGCCGTGTAGGTATTCAGCAGATACGATTTGAGAATTCCGTTTTCGATGACCACAGTGCGGCGCGTGGGAATGCCTTCGCCATCGAACGGAGTGGTGCCGAAGCCGCCGGTCATGGTGCCGTCGTCGACGACGGTGACGTTCGTTCCGGCAATTCTTTCGCCGAGCTTGCCAGCGAGGAATGAGGCTCCGCGATAGACCGAGTCGCCGTTTACGCCTTCGAAAATATGTTCCAACATGGAGCCCGCGACCATGGGATCGAGCACGACGGGCACGTGCGCGGTCTTGACCTTGCGCGCACCAAGGCGGCGCAAAGTACGGCGTGCGGCTTCTTTGCCGACCTGCTCGGCGGAGTCGAGTTTGGCGAGGCTGCGTGCGACCGAGTACCAGTAATCGCGCTGCATGCCGCCAGCCTCATCCTGCGCGATAGGGACAACCGCGACTGAGCAATACGACCGGCGATATTCGCCGACAAAGCCATGAGAATTCGCCAGCACTTTTCTGCCCGTGGCGGCATCGAACGATCCGCCGTCGGAGTTCTTGATGCGGGGATCGGCGTCGAGCGCAGCTTTTTCACCGCGACGCGCGTACTCGATGCGCTCCGGGCCAGGAAGCGAATAAACATCTTCGTGATAAAGATGGAGGTCGCCGGAGAGCGAACCAAGCAGAGCGGCCTCGGGGATTCCGGCGAATGGGTCTTCGGAGGTGATCTTCGCGAGTTCAAGCGCAGACTTCAACATGCGATCGATGCCGCTGGGAGAAAAATCGCTGGAATAAGTGCTGGCGGCGCGCTGTCCAAAGAAGACGCGGACGCCGATGGCGCGCGAGCCAGATTCTTTCAGGGTTTCGACCTGGCCGAGGCGAACGACGGTGGAGAATTCGTCACCTTCGCGGACCACGCATTCGGCGGCCGTGGCGCCGCCGCTCATCGCGCGGCTGACCACGTCGGAGGCGATCTCCTTGAGATCGGTGGTAAGTTTCGTTTCGCTGGTTTCTAGTGTTGTCGTCATTTTGAAATCAGAATCTGCCACGGTGGCACGGATAAAAACAAAACTTTGACTTCGTATTTCTCCGTGACTCCGTGTCTCCGTGGTGAGAATAGCTCTTACTGCATGTATCCGCCGGTTTCGCGCTTGGCAGTTCCGCCGACGGTCATGCGATCGATCTTAATGGTCGGAATTCCTACTCCCACCGGCACGGCCTGCCCATCTTTGCCGCAGGTGCCGACGCCTTCGTCGAGCTTCAAATCGTTGCCCACCATCGAAACTCGCGTCAGCACATCAGGGCCGTTGCCGATCAGTGTCGCGCCTTTAATCGGAGCGGTGATCTGCCCGTCTTCGATGAGATAAGCTTCGGATGCGCCGAAAACAAATTTGCCGTTGGTGATGTCGACCTGCCCGCCGCCGAAGTTGACGGCGTAGATGCCGTTTTTCACCGAGCGAATGATATCTCCGGGATCGTCTTGGCCGGCCAGCATATAAGTGTTCGTCATGCGCGGCATCGGAATGTGCTCGTAGCTCTCGCGGCGTCCGTTGCCGGTGTCGGCGAGGCCCATCAGCTTCGAAGAAAGTTTATCGCTTAGATAACCCTTCAAAATTCCATTCTCGATCAACACCGTTTCCTGCGTCGGCTGGCCTTCATCGTCCACATTCAAAGAACCGCGACGCCACGGCATGGTGCCGTTGTCGACCACCGTGCATTTTTCGCTGGCCACGCGTTTGCCAATCAAGCCGGCGAATGCTGAGGTCTTTTTACGATTGAAGTCGGCTTCCAGTCCGTGGCCAACAGCCTCATGCAAAAGGACGCCGGGCCATCCCGGGCCGAGCACAACTTCCATGTCTCCCGCAGGAGCTTCGCGGGCGTCGAGTTGCAGGATTGCTTGGCGGGCGGCCTCTTTGGCAAAGAACTCGGGAGTCTTTTCGCCAAAAAAGAAATCAAGCGCGACCCGTCCGCCGCCGCCCGAAGTACCGCGGCCTGAACTGGCTTCGGTCTTCGCGATGCAGGAAACATTCATGCGCGCCAGCGGCTGCGAGTCTTCCGCGAAGGTCCCATCGGAACCGACGACCAGGATATTTCTGAGTTCGTCGCCGTAATTCGCGCGTACTTCCTTAATCCTGGGATCGTAACCGCGCGCCGTCTTGTCGGCGCGCATCAGCAGATCGACCTTGGCCGTAATGTCAGCATCAACCGAAGGCAACGCCACAGGATAGAGGCTGCGCGCAGGTTTCTGCTGAAATCCGGCGACCGTCGATTTGGCGGGCGCGCTCGCAATCAGCGCGGCAGTGCGGGCAGCATGCAGAATCCGCCGCGGAGAAAGATCGTCGGTATAAGCGTAGCCAGTGCGCTCGCCGGAAACCACGCGCACGCCACAGCCCGCGGAGATTCCTTGCGAGGCCGACTTCACCAGCGATTCATCCACCATCAATGAGGTCGAGGTCAGGTATTCGAAATAAAGGTCGGCGTAGTCGCCACCCGCCGAGAGCGCGGCGCCGAGGTACATCTCAAGGTCGTGGTTAGTAAGGCCGTAGTGCTCGAAGAAGAAACGTTGCTGATTGGCAGTCACCATATTTTGATGCCCTTGGCTGGGAAACGACTCGCCATGGCTTGCCGCTTACCGCCTTCGCTCACTGCAATTATCCCACGAGCAGAAGGCCATCGCGCTGCGCCGCGCGATTACCGAAGTCAGGTTTTCCCAACGCGGGACGAATCCAACCATTCCCCGCGTCCAGCGGTCACTGCGAGCGATTCGACTGCGGCGAATAATTCGGCGATGACCCCGGACTCGCTCGGCCAAACGCTCTCCGGCTTTCTTGATGGCGTCGGCGCTGCGGTGGTGATCGAAGACGGCGCCATCGCGTTCCATCTGGCGGAGTCGAAATACTCAATTTCCGGCGAGTACAACAAATGCCTGCTGCATCTCCGGTCGCACGGGCGAAATGTCGTGCGGCGGGTGCTCGCTGGTCACGAGCGACCTGGAGTCGCTCGACGGAAGGCTCCGGCCGGAGCCGCTCTACACGCAGGTGCCTGCGTTCCGAGCAGCGGATCGAGCGATGCTTGGCGTTCTGGCCACGACTCGCGAGGGACGACTCGCGGCGATCGAACTGAAGGCCGATGAAGACCTTCATCTGCCGCTGCAGGGCGTGGACTACCGGTCGCGCGCCGCCTGGCACCAGATGCGCGGATAGTTCGCGCAATTCGACTATTTCCCCGGCCGCGACATTTCGGTGCAAAAGCCGCTGCCGATGCTGGTTGCCGACGCTCTGCATGTGCATCCGGCGACCGATACGATCTTGCGTTATTTGTCGCCGGGGGTCGGGTGGGGGTGCTCGGGATCGACGAGCGCTGGCGGGGAGAGATCAGGGTCGTGTTCCGTAAGAGGCCGGTGCGCACGCCGGTGCGCGCGGCTTAGAGCTTGCGCAGTTTATAGTTCGAGCAGACGGAAATGCTAGGATTGTTCCCGCGAAAAACTCAGCTTAGGGCGAGCGGAAATTCCGCGTTATCCCTTTAATCGCAACCTCAACAAGGCGAGCCGCGGTTTCTGCGGAAAAATTATGCGCGTGATTGCGGGCGAATATCGGCGGCGGACGTTGCGGTCGTTGCCGGGGCTTGAGATTCGTCCCACGTCAGATCGGCTGCGCGAGACGTTGTTCAACGTGCTGTGCGCGGGAAATCCAGCGGCGCTGGCGGGGTCGGCGTGGATCGATTTGTATGCCGGCACGGGAGCAGTCGGGATTGAGGCGCTGAGCCGCGGGGCGCGCATGGTGCACTTCGTCGAGTCGTCGAAAGCGGCGGCGGAGGTGATTGCCGCGAATCTGAAGTCGTTAGCGATTTCGAGCGGATTTAAGATCGTGAAGGCCGAGGCTGCGAAGTCATTGCGGCAATTGGAAGCAGCGGGATGCGTTGCTGATTATGTGTTTCTTGATCCGCCTTACTCGATGCAGGATGAGTATGCGAAGACGCTGGCCGCGCTGGCTGGATCGAAATTGCTGGTCGAGCGTTGCATCGTGATCGCGGAGCACGAGAAGAGGTTTGATCCGGTGGAGGCGTGTGGGGAGTTGCAGCGCTATCGGAAGCTGGTACAGGGGGATGCGGCGCTGAGTTTTTATCGACGGCAGATTTCGAACTTAGCGACCTCCGAGCCTCGGTCATCTTGAGCGAAGCCAAGGACCTCTGCATTCCGTTGGCTCAGAATGACGACGGAGGGTAGGGCATCGTGCAATTCAGTTGTTGCTTGGTCATGGCAGACGCAGCCGGTCGTTATAATCACTACGCATGGCTAACTTTCCACCGGTTGATGAGCAGCTTGCCTACATAAAGAAGGGCGCCGCCGAGATCGTCAAAGAATCAGAGCTGCGCTCGAAGCTCGATCGCTCGCTCGCGTCGGGCAAGCCTTTGCGGGTGAAAGCGGGGTTCGATCCGACCGCTCCCGATCTGCATTTGGGGCACACCGTCCTGTTGCGCAAGCTGAAACATTTTCAGGAGCTCGGACACACCGTCATTTTTCTGATCGGCGATTTCACGGGGATGATTGGCGACCCTACGGGGAGATCGGCGACGCGGCCTCCGCTGACGAGCGAACAGATTGCGGAGAACGCCGAGACTTACAAGGCGCAGGTGTTTCGGATTCTCAGTCCGGAAAAAACAGTGGTCGACTTTAACAGCCGGTGGTTCTCGAAATTTTCGGCGGAGGATTTTATTCGGTTGACGGCGAAGTATACGGTGTCGCAGATGTTGGAGCGCGAAGACTTTCACAAGCGCTTTCACGACGAAAAGCCGATTGCCATGCATGAGTTGCTGTATCCGCTGGCGCAGGGATATGACTCGGTGGCGCTCGAAGCCGATGTGGAACTGGGCGGGACGGATCAGAAATTCAATCTGCTGGTCGGGCGTGAGTTGCAGCGGGCGTACGGGCAGGAGTCGCAGGTAGTGCTGACAACGCCGATTCTCGAAGGTCTCGATGGCGTTAACAAGATGTCGAAGTCGCTGGGGAATGCGATTGGTATTCACGAGCCTCCGCTCGACATGTATGGCAAGGTGATGTCGATTTCAGACGAGATGATGTGGCGGTATTACGAGCTGCTGACGGATGTGCGGGTGGAGCAAATCGCGGCGATGAAAGCGGATGCAGCGAGCGGCAAGGCGCATCCGATGGCGCTAAAAAAAGGGTTGGCGCGAGGAATCGTAGCCGACTTTCATTCGGCGGAAGCGGCGGCTAAGGCGGGGGAGGATTGGGCCAAGCAGTTTCAGAAACGTGAAATACCCGATGACATCGAGGAAACGCGTGTAAGGTTTGAAGATGTTTTGGCTGTGCCAATTTCTGAAATTGTGTGGTCGCTTGATGCGGGCTTGGAACGGCCCGTAATCGGCGAGATGCCACCGGGAATTTACATAGATAAACTTCTCGTGAAGTGTGGACTGGCAGAATCGCGTTCTGACGCAGCGCGAAAGCTCAAGCAAGGGGCCGTACGCATCGGGAACGACGTGGTACATGAAACCACCATATTGGTGGACGCTTTGCCTAGGACGGTTGAACTGAGAGTAGGCAAGCGAGCAAAGAAAGCCCTGATCCATCGATAGCGGCGGAGGCGTGTGGGGTCTGGCCGAATAGAAGCCTGTCCGCAACGCCGCCATCAATACCTGGGGACTAATGCGCTTGTTTTCAAAGAAAAGAAGGATGACAAAGTTGTTATGCAATTACCGCAGCGCTGAAGCTGTTCCGCTTCATGACTGGACAGCTGAACCGCTGTGGTCAGCCGCTCTGTTTTGATTGCGCCTTCAGGCGCTGAGGTCGCATTTCCGCAGGCGAGTGTCTTTCCCGGCAACCTCTTCGCGACACCGCCAGCCGCCAATCGCCCCACTCTCTGTGACTGCGCGTCACAACCTCACGTCGCCTACCCGCCGGTAGCAAAAACACTCCACCGCATGGTCATTCACCATCCCCGTAGCCTGCATAAACGCATAACAAATCGTCGATCCCACGAAATTAAATCCCCGCTTCTTCAAATCCTTGCTCAGCGCATCCGATTCCCGCGTCCGCGCCGGAATCTTCTGCCCCAGCCGCCGCCCACTCACCATCGGCTTGCCGCCAACAAACTGCCAGACATAGCCATCAAACGACCCGAACTCCTTCTGCACCGCCAAAAACGCCTTTGCATTCCGTATCGCCGAAGCAATCTTCAGCCGATTCCTCACAATCCCCTCATCCCGCAGCAGCCGCTCCACCTTGCGCCGGTCATACCGAGCAATCTTCTTCGGATCAAACCCATCAAAAGCCGCCCGATAATTCTCGCGCTTCCGTAAAATCGTGTCCCAGCTAAGCCCCGCCTGCGCCCCCTCCAGAATCAAAAACTCAAACAGCACCCGATCATCATGCCGCGGCACTCCCCACTCCCGGTCGTGATAGAGAATCGAGAGCTCGTCGCTCGGCCAAGCGCAGCGAATCAGACCCGGGTTGTTGGTGGCCGTCACATAGAAAACGAAAGATCGGGTGCCCCACTCATCGCGCACTTTGCGATGAGTGGGTGTCTGCGAGCACGCCGTCAATCTTCCCCAACTCCTCCGCCGAAAATTTCGAATTCTTCAACGCCGACACATTGTCATCCACCTGCGACACCTTGCTAGTCCCCACCAGCGCGCTCGTCACCCGCGGATCGCGCAGCACCCACGCGACCGCCATCTCGGCCAGCGTCTGCCCGCGCTGCTGGGCGATTTCATTCAGCGCCCGCACCTTCGCCAGCCTCTCTCCGCCGATATCTTTCTTCTTAAGAAAAAAATCGCGCGCCGCGCGCGAGTCCGCCGGAATCCCCTGCAAATACCGGTCCGACAACAACCCCTGCGCCAGCGGGCTGAACACAATCGATCCCACACCTTCTTTCTCCAACACGTCAAACAGCCCCTGCTCCGGATCGCGCACAAACATCGAATACTTCGGCTGATGAATCAGGCAAGACGTTCCAAGCGACCGCAAAATCGCCACCGCCTCCGCCGTCTGCATAGCGTTATACGCCGAAATACCCGCGTAGAGTGCCCTCCCTGACCGCACCGCCGTATCCAGCGCGCCCATCGACTCTTCCATCGGCGTATCGGGATCCGGACGGTGATGATAAAAAATGTCAACATACTCGAGCCCCATGCGCTTCAGGCTCTGATCAAGACTCGCCAGCATATATTTGCGCGAGCCAAAATCCCCGTACGGCCCCGGCCACATATCCCAACCCGCCTTAGTCGAAATAATCAACTCGTCGCGATAAGGCAGAAAATCCTTCTTGAAAATCTGCCCGAACGTTTCCTCCGCCGATCCATAAGGGGGCCCATAATTATTCGCCAGATCAAAATGTGTGATCCCGAGATCGAAAGCCCGCCGCAGCATGGCGCGCGAGTTCTCGAAATTATCTACACCGCCAAAGTTGTGCCAAAGTCCAAGCGACACCGCCGGAAGCTGAATCCCGCTTCGCCCCGAGCGCCGGTATTGCATGGAGTCGTAACGCTTCTCACTAGCCTCGTACACGTTTCCTCCTCAATAAATTTTTCCGGTGTCTCTGCTTTTGGGTGGCGCAGCGCTTCGGCGCTGCGATCATAACTTTACTTTGGTCGCGCCTTCAGGCACTGAGGTCGCCCCTAACCCCGCGCTAGACCTTTTCCGCAATAGCTCCTCCGCTGCGGCCCGCCCGCTTCGTATCAGGGCGTCGCTTTAGCGATGCCAAAAGCTCACGGACCGCACGCCCCTTTAGGGGCCGCGCCGCACGCCTCAGTCATATCTCTCATAGCGAATCGCCGTCCGATCCCATCCCAGCTCCTTCAGCAACTCGCGGTTCGCCTTCACCATCTTGTCCAGCCCACAGATATAGGCGTGCATATCGGTACGCATTCCCACGATCTCTCCCAGATGTTGCTGCACATATCCGCGCAACCCTTTCCACTCCTCGCCCGCGCGGCTCAACGTAGGCAAAAAATGAAAGTTGTCATGCTCCCCCGCCAGTCGCTCGAACTCCTCGCGATAATAAAGGTCTTGAGCCGTGCGCGCCCCAAACAACAGCCAGAACTGATGCCCCTGATGTCGCTCCGTGTCCGCCAACAGCCAGTGCAGCATCGAGCGAAACGGAGCAATCCCCGTCCCCGTCGCGATAAGAACCGAGTCGCGCAGCGGCGGACGCAAAATAAAACTCCCGAACGGTCCCTGAAACGATATCTGCGCGCCCTCCTCCAGACCGCACAAATAGTTCGACATGAATCCCTCTTCCACCCGATTCAAGCAGAAAGCGAAATGCCCATTCTCGCCCGGCGGCGACGCGATCGAATACGCGCGCGTCATCTCTTCCCCCTCGGGAGTGGTAGCCTTCACGGAAAGCCATTGCCCGGGCACAAATCCAAAATGGCTCACCCCGTTTACCTCAAGCTCCAGGTGCTTGGTAAACTCAGATAGCGCCACCGAGCGAACCACCCGTGCGTCAAAAGTCTGAAACTTGGCCATCAATATCTAGATGATACAGGCAAGCCCCCGGACGCTTCGATTCCACGCGAGGCATCGCTAAGCGTCTTCACGGGCGCATAATCTGGGGATGAGTTTAGCCGATCCGCCCATGTCCGAGGTTTGCAGCAGTGACGACGCCAGATCTTTCACCCGCGCCTACGATATCGAGCCCTCGCCCGCAAGCTTCGGCCGATAACGAATTCGAATTCCTGTGCGCCCTGGCCAGCACCAATCCGTCGCCCGAGCATCGCGCCTGCATCGCGAATTGGGACCTCTCAGTCCTGGACTGGACCAAATTCACCAGCCAAGCCGAGCATCACGGAGTCCTTCCCCTAGCCGCGCGCAACCTGCTCGAAATCAGCGCCGCCCAATCCGTCCCACGAATTCCCGCGGAAATCGTTCGCGAATTGCAATCGGCCTACGCAACCAACCTGCGTCGCAACCTGTGGTTTGCCTCCGAAATGCTGCGCATCCTGCAACAGCTCGACAGTAAGCAACTGCCTGCGATCCCCTACAAAGGCCCCGTCCTCGCTCAGGTTGCCTATGGCGATCTCGCCCTTCGTCGTTTTTCCGATCTCGACTTCCTGATATCTCCCGCCGACTTCAATCGCGCCAAGCAAGCTCTAGCCGAAATCGGATACCATCCCTCAACCGATCTCACTCCAGAGGTCGAGCGCTTCTGGCTCCGCAAAGGCAATGAGCGCATGTTCGACGGCCCCGCCGGCAAGAACCTGGTCGAATTGCAGTGGGCGATTCTCCCCCGCTTCTACGCCGTCGATGCCTCAGGAGATCTAGCCGTCGAGAGTCTAATCGCGCGCGCCCGCCGCACCACCCTCGCCGAGCGCGAAGTCCCGCGCCTCTCCGCCGAAGACTCTCTGCTCGTCCTCTGCCTGCACGCCGCCAAACATCTCTGGATGCGCCTCATCTGGCTCACCGACATCGCCGAAACTTTGCGCTCCGAAGCGCGGGTCATAGATCACGCGCAAGTGCTCTCACGCACCCGCGCCCTCGGCATCTCTAGAATTCTTGGAGTAAGTTTCTGCTTGATAAGAAATCTACTGCGCAAAGACATTCCCGCCTGGGCCGGGCAAACCATCGCATCCGATCCAGCCGTCCCCGCTCTGGCTCGCGAATTCGCCAAGCGCCTGGCGCGCAGCGCCACCTACGACTTCGCATCCACCGAATACTTCCGCCTAATCCTAAAATTACGCGAGCGCCCCACCGACCGCAGCCGTTATCTATGGAGGTTGATATGGACACCCGGACAAGGCGACATGGCAGCCGTAAAGCTGCCCGAATCGATGTTTTCCCTCTATCGCGTCGTCCGCCTGGCGCGCCTGCTAAGAAAGTGTTACTGAGAGCTCAGAGCTGAAAGCCGCCCTAGTGCAACTCCCCATCCCCCGGCGCCACATCCGGAGTATCCACCTTCCGTGCCACTGCCGGATTCCCCAGCGCCGGAGCCGGCTGAAACTCCCCTGGATCTTTCCCCGCCAAAGCGACATTCATAAACTGCATCCATATCGGCAGCGCCGCCCGCGCTCCCGTCTCTTTGTCGCCCAGCGATTTCTTCTCGTCGTAGCCAATCCACACTCCGCAAGTCAGCGTCGGAGAAAACCCCACAAACCACGCATCCGTAAAATCGTTGGTCGTCCCCGTCTTTCCCGCCAGTGGATAGGGCATCTTCGCCGCCGCCACCCCCGTCCCGTGCAGCACCACCTCGCGCAGCATCGACGTCATAATCCGAGCCGTCCGCGAACTCACCGCATCCTTGATATCCGAAAAATCTTCCTCCAGAATCCTGCCCTCGTAATCGGTCACCTTCGTGATATAGCGCGGAGCCACGCGCACGCCGTCATTCGGAAACACGCTGAACGCCGAAGTCTGCTCCAGCGGCGTAATCTCCGCCGACCCCAGCGCCACCGGAAGATACGCCGGAATATTCGCCGTGACGCCAAAGCGATGCGCGTAATCGATTACCGTCTTAATGCCCACGTGATCGGCCAGTTTCAGCGCCGGAATATTTCGCGACTGCGCCAGCGCCCGCCGCAGCGTGATCGTCCCCTCAAACTTGTCATCGTAATTATGCGGAGTGTAAGGACCAGAAGCCGTCTGAAAAGTCACCGGCGCATCGACAATGGTATCGTCCGGGCTCCCGCCCTCATCGATCACCGCCGTATAAACATAGGGCTTGAACGACGATCCCACCTGCCGGAGCGCCTGCGTCGCGCGATTAAATTTCGAGAGATTGAAATCGCGCCCCCCCACCATCGCCTTGATCTCTCCCGTAGCATTGTCGATCGCCACCAGCGCACCCTCCGCGCCCGAATCCTCCTCTAGGCTCACCCGCGCCTTTCCGCCCGCATCGAGCGCCAGAACTTTGACATAAACAACATCGCCGACGTGAAGAATCTCCGGAATCTTCAGCTTGGCCTTCGGTTGGATCCAACTCATGTCCGCCGGCGAAAGCGTAGCCCTATGCGCCCCAAACCGTACCTCCGCCGCGCCCGGCGAGACCTGCACCACCAGCGCGTGCACACATCCGTTGACCTCCGGCTCTTCGTCCCAATCCGGATCCTCATACTTATCGATCTTCTGTCCCTCGGCAATCACATTCAAAAGTTTTCCGCGCCACCCATGCCGCCGCTCATAAGCCGCCAGCCCATCCAACAATGCCTGCCGCGCCGCCTTCTGCATATCCATGTCGAGCGAGGTATAAACCCGCAGCCCGCCTTCGAGCACCTGGTCGCTGCCATACTTCGCCTCCAGATAGCGCCGAATCTCCTCCACATAATGCGGAGCCAGCGCATTCTGGTCCTTCTGCAAATTGAGCACGACCGGTTTGCTCTTCGCCTCCGCCGCCTGCGCCGCCGTGATCTTCCCGTCCTCGAGCATGGCATTCAGCACAAGATTGCGCCGCCTCAACGCCCGCTCCGGATGCGTGATCGGCGAATAATATTGCGGAGCCTTCGGCAATCCCGCCAGCAGCGCCGCTTCCTCCAGCGTCAGCTTCTTCGCCGGTTTGCTGAAGTAATACTCCGACGCCGCCTCATATCCATAAGCGCCGTGCCCCAAGAAAATCTGGTTGGCATAAAGCGTGAAAATCTGCGGCTTCGTAAAGCGCCGCTCGATCTGTATCGCTAGCAGCGCCTCCTGCACCTTGCGATAAAACGACCGATCCGGAGACAAAAATAAATTGCGCGCCAGCTGCATCGTCAGCGTCGACGCTCCCTGCACCTTCCCGCCCGATTCAATATCTCGATAAGCCGCTCCGATAATGCGCCAGACATTGATGCCCGAATGCTTATAGAAATTCTTGTCCTCGATCGAGATCAAAGCATTGCGCAGCACTTCCGGATAATCGTCATACGCAGCAATCACCCGCCGCTGCAAAGCAAACGTGCCGATCACTCGCCCCTGTCCGTCATAGAGTTCGGTGACCGAGCTAGGCCGATAACGCTCCAGCTCTTCAACCTGCGGCAGATCAGTCGAATAAACCAGCAGCAGCCCAACCGTCGCGCCCACCACCGCCGAAAGCAGAACAAGAAATCCAAACAGCACGCGGCCCACAAGCTTCCGTCCGCCAATCTCAATCGTAGGAAGATGTTGGTAAATAATTTTCATCAGAGCGCACGTTGAAAAGCAGGTTTCAAAGCTTCAGAGTTCCAAGGTTTAGGTGTTTCAATGTTATCGCAAGCGCCTAGCGGCAGGGTTTTCACATTTCCAGGCAAAAAAAATCGCCCGCCAAAGCGAGCGATCGTGGGATTTTGAAACCTTGAAACTCTGAGACTTTGAAACCCGGCCTTTCCTACCCCTTCCGGTTCTTCAAAACTTCCAACGCCTTGTTCAGCTGATCATCCGGCACGTTCTTCGGCTTCTCATCCTTCTGTGCAGCCGATTTATCCGGAGCCGCCTCGTCATCATCCGGCAATCCGCCATCATCCTCCACGGCATCCGCCGCCAGCACATTCGGAGTCACCGCCACATCCTGAATCGCCTTCCCACTCGGCGAATAATATTTCGCAATCGAAAGAATCAGCGCCGAATTATCCGGCATCTCGATCAGCTTCTGCACCGAGCCGTCGCCGAAAGTCTTGTCTCCCACCACGTCCCCGCGAGCATTCTCCAGAATCGCCGCCGCCACAATCTCGGCCGGCCCCGCCGTCCCGCGATTCACCAGCACCGCCACCGGCAGCTTGGTGATGTCCTTCGACGCATCGGCATTAAATGCCTCGCGCGGAAACTTCTGCCCCTGCAAATAAGTGATCGTCCCATGATCGAGAAATAAATTCGCCGTGGCTACGCCCTCAGGCTCCACGCCGCTCGCCGAATTCCGCAGATCGAGCACCAGCTTCTTGGCTCCCTGCCGCTGCAGGTCGCGAATTTTGTCGGCGATCTCCTGCGTCTTCCCTTCCGGGAACGCGTCCACCTGTATGTAGCCAACATTATCCGCCAGCATCTTTTCGCTCACCGGAGGAATCGTCACCACATCGCGCGTGATCACAATCTTCTGCGGCTCCGCGCGCCGCGGCCTCACCACCGCCACCGTGATTGTCGATCCCACGTCGCCCGTCAACAGGCTGTGAATCTCCGCCAGCGACATGTCGTGGGTGCTCTTGTTTTCGATTGATTCAATAATGTCCGAGTTATCAATCCCGGCCTTGTCCGCCGGCCCTCCCGGAATCACCGCCACCACCGCCGCGTATCCAAAACGCTTCGAGACGGCCGCGCCAATGTCCGCCTTGCCGCCGTTCTTCATCGTCTTGTAATGCTTATATTCCTCCGCCGACAAGTAGCTCGAATTCGCGTCGAGTGACTCGAGCAGCCCGTGCAGCGCGCCATCGGTCACGCCCGCAATATTCGGCTCTTCCACATACTCCAGCCGAATCCGCGACAGCACTTCGCTATACACCGACAACTGGCGATACGCGCCATCATTCGAAGAGGCGCGCACGCTGACAAACCCGCCCACCACCGTGAACAAAAGAATCGCCAGCGAGCTGGCAATAATCGTGATCTTTAACTTCGTCGACATAATTTAATCTTCACTTCTCGATTCGGATTTTGCGACCGACAGCCCCAACTTACCCTTATCGCATTATAACTGTAGGATGCGCCTACCGCACCAAGAGTTAGGAAGAGTTAGGTCCCGCATCGATCACCCACGTCGGAGCCCTCCCAGGTTCCAAGCGTGTGGGTAAACCAAGCATAATGCTGTATTTAGCTGGATGTACCCCAGCGGAGGCGCCAGCCCCCGGCTGCCTCCAACCGCTACAAACCGTCATCCTGAACGCAGCAGAACGATCGGCGAAGCGGATCGTTCCGCGGAGTCAAAACGACCTTGCGCTCTCCGACCGCGGACCGAGATCGGCTGACCCACCGAGGGTTGAACGAAACTCCCCGTTTTTTTGGTGCGCAGCGCTTCAGCGCTGCGGTAACCCGATCGCCAAGAATGCGGCTCCAGCCGAGGGCCGACGCCGCTAGGTCCGCTTTTCCAGCAAGCCAGCAATCTCCGCATGCCCTTTTTCTTTAGCGACCTCCGCCGCCATCTTCCCCGCATCATTCGCCAGCGCCGGATCGGCCCCGTGCCGAAGCAGCAATTCCACCATCGCCCGATCCCCATTCTGCGCCGCCGCGTGAATCGGAACCCATCCTCCCTGCTGGCGAGCGTTCACCGGTGCCCCCCTTTCGAGGAGTAGCCCCGCCGCTTCCAGGTTGCGAGCCGAAGCGGCCGAATGCAGCGCCATAACCCGCGTCGCATTCGCCGCTACCACATCCACCCCTGCTCCATGTTCGAGCAGCATCCGCACCGCGTCGGCCTGGCCGAAGAAACACGCAAAATGCAGCGCCGTAAAACCATCCTTCGAAGCTGAGTCGATCGAACCGCCGGTACTTGGCAAATCATCGATACAAGTCTTAAGCCGATCAGTCCGCCCTAGCCCCGCCGCCTCGAAAATATCGAGTTTCTTCCTCCCCGCAATCAAATCCGCCAAATCGCGCTGCCCGCGATAGAGGCACAGCATCAGCAGGCTCACCCCGGTCGCATCGCGCGCCTGGCAAGCGCCAGTGTCTTTTTCCAGAATCCGCCGCAAGCCGTCCGCATCGCCAGCTTTCAAAAGCTCAAAACAATGCTCGAAATCATCCATAGAGTTCTCCATTAGTTAGCACTGCTAACTAATTATAAAGTCCGTTTCCCCGCTGTCAAGATAATTGTTAGCACTGCTAAGCATCCCGATGCTAAGCTGGTCAGATATGCCGCGTCATGATCCCAGGCCGACGAAGCCACCCTCCCGTTTCGAAGTAGCCGATCGCCTGCACTCCGCCGCCATCCATCTTCTTCGCCACGCCCGCAAGCAGGATGTTCTCGCCGGAGTCGGCCCGGCCCGCCTCTCCGCGCTTTCCCTCCTCGTCTTCGGAGGCCCTATGGCGTTAGGCCAATTGGCCGCCGCCGAGCAGGTCAAAGCTCCCACCATGAGCCGCATCGTCGCCGGCTTGCAGCGCTCCGGCCTCGCCAAAATTGAAACCGACGCCAGCGATGCGAGGCGGATTCGCGTGACCGCAACTGCCAAAGGGGAACGCCTGCTCCAGCAGGCAAGAACACGGAGAGTACAAAAATTAGCAGAAATTCTCAGCGGGTCGACAGGTCAAGATCTCGGCACGCTTCTAGGTGCGGCAGAATTAATCGAGCAAATCGTGAAGCGGGCCGCGGACGGGAAGCGATAGTCCGGGCGCTCCGCCGGCTACGCCACCGGATTGCTCAATTTCCCAATCCCTTCAATCGCAACATCAATCACATCGCCTGCAACCACCGGCCCCACACCCTCGGGCGTTCCGGTAGCAATCAGGTCGCCCGGCTCCAGCGTCATGATCTGCGAAATGTATCGGATGAGCGTGCCGAGCGAAAAAATAAAATCGCGCGTATTACCCGACTGCCGCACCTCGCCATTCACGCGGGTTTCCACTTGCACGCCTTTCCACGGATTAACCTCGTCCGAGACCAGCGGTCCCACCGGACAAAAAGTATCGAAGCCCTTCCCCCGCACCCACTGACTGTCTTTTTTCTGCAGATCCCGCGCCGTGAAGTCATTCACGCACGTATAGCCCAAAATATACGGGCGCACGTCTTCGTTTTCGCCGAGCCCGTGGCAGCGGCGCCCAATCACTACCCCCAACTCGCCCTCGTAATCGGTGCGCTCAGAAATCGCCGGCCTAAGAATCGTCCCGCCCGTCGCCAGCAAAGATGAAGGCGGCTTAAAAAACAGCAGCGGCTCCGTCGGAACCTCGTTGCCCAGCTCGGCCGCATGCTCCTTGTAATTGCGCCCCACGCAAACAATCTTCGAAGGCCGCACCGGCGGCAGCAGATTCGCCTGCGCCAGCGGAATACGTTCCATCCGCCGGCTAGGCAATCCCTCCACATCTCCGCCGCTGTCCTGCGGCGGCTGGAGCAGGAGGCGAGTAATCTCTTCTTCCCCGCTGCCCGCGGCTGTTTCAACCAACCCGTAGTGGGCAGACCCATTGAGCGCAAATCGGCAATATTTCATTGAAGCTTATTAAAACAGAATAAAGACAAATAAACGCATAAGTCAGCGAAAAATCTGACTTAGTGGGTTAGCCCAAAGCTTGCCCCCTGCGTTGCCCTGTGCCCCCCGCGGTAAAGCTCTCGCCGCGAGCTGCCAATTACGGCACCGCCTCGCCAGTCTCCTCCGAGCGCCCACTCTCATTGCCCCGCACATCAACCGCAGTCACTGAATACGTATAGGTCTTGCCCGATTCCACCGCGCTGTCGCGATAGGCCGGCGATTTCACCAACTCCGAATTCACCTTAACCATCTTTTCGCCCGCGCCGCTACCCGTTTCAGCCCCCGCTTCCAATCGATAAACGTTGTACCCCGCGAGATCGGCATTCGTCACCGGAGCCCATATCAGGTCAATAAACGGTTTCTGCCCCTCACCCGAGTAAGCCGCCTGCAACCCCGTCGGCACCGACGGAGGAAATACATCGTGCGCAACCACTCGCACGGGTGCGCTGTCATCTCCCTCAACCTGCACCTCGCTATCCGCCCGCTTGATAGTCGTCACGGTCGTGACGCGATAGAGATAAGTCTTTTCCCATTCAAAACTGGAATCCATGAAATGCACACCGCCGCGCTCGAACGAAACTTCGCCCGCAATCGCATCTTTGCCCGTGCTCTCCTCACGGCGATAAATGCGATAGCGAACCTGCAAACCCGGCGATCTTGCGCTCAAGTCGTCAAAAGCTTTCTGCACCTCGACAGCGCTCGTCCAAGTAAGCTCCACTCCGTCCCCATTAAGCGAAGCCGAAAGATCCCCAGGCGCGGCCAAAGTCACGAGCGCCGGCACATGCACGCGATTCGACAGTCCAGCGCCCCGCGCATTGCGGTTCAGCACCTCAACCGCATAAGTCAACTCCGCCGCCGCGTCCAAGCGCAGCATACTGGCAGGCACGGTGTCCGTATCGGTTTCCGGTGTCGGCTTATCGGAAGCGGTCTTCCGGTCTTTGCGGTGCGGGGAACTCACTTTGCGCGGCCCCGCAGGCGGCGCTGGCAACAGCGCCGCCGGATTTCCACACTGAGTGATCTCGTTCTCAACGCTGCGGCAGACCAGCGTCGGACCAATGTAGCGAACGCTCCGCCGATCGGTAGTGAGCGTAGGCTCGCTCCAGTTCAGCGTAACGCGATCGCCCTTGCGGCTGGCCCGCAGATCCGTAGGCGGCTTGGGAAGTTCGAGAGACGGCGGCAGCGGCGGCCCCGTCTGTGCGCAACTCGTGAGCAGCACGCAGAGCGCCGCGAACGCGAAGAACTTTCCAGGATGTGCTCTCATTCGGAAAAGACGGAAAAGAAAACAGTATCAGAGGCCAGGAGGGCAGCCAGTCCTTCGAACGAAGCAGACCAAACCAAGCTCGTTGCCCGATCCCCCTGTGGATCTCCGTGACCCCTGTGGTGAAGCCCTTCTACAGTATGTATCTCGACAAATCCTGGTCCTTAACAATTTCGCTTAGCATCTTCTGCACGTAAGCCGAATCCACCGCAAAGGTCTGCCCCTTTTTCTCCGGAGCCTCAAAACTGATCTCGTCCAACACACGCTCCATGATCGTGTGCAGACGCCGCGCGCCGATATTCTCCGTGCCTTCATTCACGCGAAACGCGAAGCGCGCCACCTCCTCCAGCGCGTCCGGAGTGAACTCCAGCTTCACTCCCTCGGTCTCAAGCAGCGCAATATACTGCCGCGTCAGCGACGACTTAGGCTCGGTCAAAATCCGCACAAAATCCGCCATGGTCAGCGACTGCAATTCGACGCGAATCGGAAATCTCCCCTGCAATTCAGGAATCAGATCGCTCGGCTTAGAAACGTGAAACGCTCCCGCCGCCACAAACAGAATGTGGTCCGTGCGCACCATGCCGTAGCGCGTATTTACCGTCGTCCCTTCCACGATCGGCAGAATGTCGCGCTGCACCCCCTCGCGCGAAACGTCCGGCCCATGCCCGCTTTCGCGCCCCGCGATCTTGTCGATCTCATCGAGAAAAATAATCCCCGAATTTTCCACGCGATCAATCGCAACCCGCGTCACCTGCTCCATATCGATCAGCCGCTGCTCTTCTTCCTGGATCAGATACTCGAAGGCCTCATTGACCTTCATCTTCCGCTTCTTCGTCCGCTGCCCAAAGATGTTCGGCAACATGTCCTTGATGTTGACGTCCATCTCCTCCACGCCCTGGTTCGAAATAATTTCAAACGACGGAAAATTCCGTTCCCGCGTTTCAATCTCCACCGTGCGGTCGTCGAGCTTCCCTTCGCGCAACTGCTGCCGCAGTTTTTCCCGCGTGCGATTCGACGAATCCGTCAAGCTCGTGCTGGCGTCAATCACCACGCCCCCGGACGACGATCCAGACGAACCCGAATCCGACGGCCGCGGTGAAATCGGCGGCAACAAAATATCCAGCAACCGCTCCTCCGCATTCAACTCCGCTTTATCGGCAACGTCTTCGAGCTTTTCTTCCCGCACCATCTCAATCGCAATCTCAACCAGGTCGCGAATCATCGACTCCACATCGCGCCCCACGTAGCCGACTTCCGTAAACTTCGAAGCCTCAACTTTGAGAAACGGCGAATTCGCCAGCTTCGCCAGCCGCCGCGCAATCTCCGTCTTGCCCACGCCCGTCGGCCCAATCATGATGATATTTTTCGGAATCACTTCTTCCGCCATCTCCGGAGTAAGCTTCTGCCGCCGCATGCGATTCCGCAAAGCAATCGCCACCGCGCGCTTGGCGTCCTTCTGCCCGACGACATACTTGTCAAGCTCCGTGACAATCTCGCGCGGCGTCAGCTCATCCAGCGTGACTTGCTCTTCCTCAGCGGTTCCAGGTAAATAAATAGCCATAAATGCGTCGTCGGTCGTTAGTCGCTGGTCGTTGGTCGTTAGGAAATGCCGCCATCATTCGCAACCTGCGAACGGCTAGCGGCCAACGACCATCGACCTCCTGCTACAACTCCTCAATCGTAATCCTCTCATTTGTATAGATGCACATCCGGCTGGCAATCTTCATCGCTTCTTCCGCGATCTGTCGCGACGAAAGCTGCGTATGATCCGCCAGAGCCTGCGCCGCCGCCTGCGCAAACGGACCGCCCGACCCAATCGCCGCAATCCCCGTATCCGGCTCGATCACATCTCCCTGTCCGCTCAACAAGAAAGTAGCTTCCTTGTCCGAAACCAGCAGCAAAGCCTCAAGATGCCGCAAATACTTGTCCGTCCGCCAGTCCTTGGCCAGCTCAACCGCCGACCGCCCAATGTTGCCGTGATACTGCTCCAACTTAGCCTCGAACCGGCTGAACAAAGTAAACGCGTCCGCCGTAGATCCAGCGAATCCCGCCAGAATCTTGTCCTGATAAAGCCGCCGGATCTTCTTAGCCCCGTGCTTAATAACCGATTCGCCCAGCGTAACCTGCCCATCCCCCGCCATAACCACTGAGTTATCCCGCCGCACGCAAAGCACGGTAGTAGAGCGAATCCGGTGAGGCACAGGAGTATCGCCGTCGTCCTTGGTGGCCGGAACTACTAGAGCATTCTTCTTCATGAGAGCAATTTTTTATTATAACAGCGCTCCAGTACGCGAGTTTTGCTTATGTAGGTATTCCCTTCGCGTACCTCTGTGACCCCTGTGGTTAATGGTTTCGTCAACTGCGCCGCGCTGATGGGAATCGACCACTTAGGATTCGGCGCAGGGATCGCCCGCAAAAGCCCTCCGCCCCATCCTGTAAAATCCCCCTAGCGCACCCGGAGCCATTCCCCTTTGTCGTTCCTCGATCAACTCAACCCGCAACAACGCGAAGCCGTCGAAACCACCGAAGGCCCCGTCCTCATCCTCGCCGGAGCCGGCAGCGGCAAGACCCGCGTCATCACCTACCGCATCGCCTACCTCATCGAAAAGATCGGAGTCATGCCCGAATCCATCCTCGCCATGACCTTCACTAACAAGGCCGCCGCCGAAATGGCCGAGCGCGTAGAAAAACTAGTCGGCGGGCTCACCATCGCCAAGCCCGTAATCTCCACCTTCCACTCTTTCTGCGTGCGCGTATTGCGCCGCGACATCGAAGCCCTGCGAATCCCTTCGACTGTCCCCGGCCAGCCGCCGCTCGGCCTAACGAAAAATTTCGTCATCTACGACGAGAGCGACCAGCAACAGGTGGTCAAGGGCATCATGCGTCGCCTCGGCCTCGACGACAAACAACTCACCCCCCGCACCGCCCTCTCGCGAATTTCCTGGGCCAAAAATCACATGCTCGATCCCCAGGAAATCTATCTGCAGTCCGCCGATCCAAAGACCGAGAAAATCGCCCACATTTTCGAGGACTACCGCAAAGAACTCCTCAAGGCCAACGCCATGGACTTCGACGATCTCCTGCTAGAAGCCATGCGCCTGCTCAAATCCGTCGGCGCCGTGCGCGACTACTACAATCGCCGCTTCCAATACATCCTCATCGATGAATATCAGGATACGAACCGCCCGCAATACGAACTGATGCGCCTCCTCGCCGGCACCGCGCACAACATCTGCGCCGTCGGCGATGAAGACCAATCGATCTACTCCTGGCGCGGAGCCGACATTCGCAACATCCTCGAGTTCGAGCACGACTTCCCCGAAGCAAAAATCGTGCGCCTCGAAGAAAACTATCGCTCCACGCAAAACATTCTGGGCGCCGCCTCCGCCGTCGTCGCCAACAACCTCCGCCGCAAAGGCAAGAATCTCTGGACCTCCCGCCAGGGCGGAGCCAAACTCGGCTACTACGAAGCTCCCGACGGAGAAAACGAAGCCCTCTTCGCCGCCGACACCATCAACCGCTACGTCCGCCAGGCCGCCGAAAATGGAGACATCGCCCGCGCCGCTGTCCTCTACCGCACCAACTCGCAATCGCGATTATTCGAAGAAGCGATGCGCCGCTACCAGTTGAAATACCACGTCGTTGGCGGATTCTCGTTCTACGAGCGCGCCGAAATCAAGGACCTGATCTCGTATCTAAAAGTCGTCCTCAACCCCGACGATTCCGTTTCGCTTCTGCGCGTCATCAACACTCCCGCCCGCGGCATCGGCAAAACGACCATCGAAACGATTGAGCAACTAGCGCTCGAAACCGGCCTGTCACTCTGGGGTGCATTGCGCGAAGCCATCACTCGCGAACTGTTACCCGCAAGAGCCCTAGCCGCCCTAAGAAATTTCCGCGATCTGATCGAAGATGCCCAAGCGATGCTAGCCGGCACCTACGTAGACCAACTGGCACAAAGCATCCAAAGTAGCGCCGGCATCCCGCCGGCTGTCGAGCGGGCGTCCTCGCTCGCTCCAAAGCAAGAATCATCCGAAGATAACGCAACCGACTTCGACCCCACCAACTTCAGCTTCGATTTCGGAGCCGGCGAAGATACGCCGCCAAGCAGCAACGACACCCCTGCAAGCAACGAATACAGCGACGAATACGAAGAAGGTCAAAATGCCCTCATCGACACCCCGCTAGAATCCGATGCCGCAACCGCAGTCGAAGGTTTCCGCGCCCCCGGAGCCGCCGCCAACACCGCCGAACTCCTAAAATTCCTGATCGACCGCACCGGCTACATCAAGCAACTCGAAGATGAGGACACTCCCGAAGCTTTCTCCCGCATCGAAAACCTCCGCGAGCTGGTCAACGCCGCCATGGACTCCGGCGATCGCGGCGAAACTCTCGACCAGTTTCTCGACCACGCCGCTCTGGTCAGCGACGCCGATCAATACGACGAGCACGCCCAGATCACGCTAATGACGCTGCACGCCGCCAAGGGCCTTGAGTTTCCTCTGGTCGTCCTGGCGGGAATGGAAGAAGGCCTTTTCCCCCACTCCCGCACCATGCTCGAGCCCGACGCCATCGAAGAAGAGCGCCGCCTCTGCTACGTAGGCATGACCCGCGCCATGGATACGCTGATTTTGTCGCGCGCCGTCTATCGCCGCCGCTACGGCACCGACTTGCCCGAAGCCAGCGTCCCCTCAAGATTCCTCGAAGAAGTCCCGTCGCAGCTAGTAGAAGAACTAGGAGGCTCGCGGAGAAGGTCTGCTCACGCCGGAGCAACTCACGAACGCCAAACTCACGTGGGGACGAGTGCCCTCGCCCGTCCCGCGGGGCGAAGCCCCGGAGCGGCCGACACAACTCATTATTCCTACGAAGACGAAGACCAAAGCGCCGCCTGGAATCCCGCTCGCGTGAAGCCGAAGACTCAGACACCGCTCGGCCAATACAACTCCATCGACAACATCGCCGAATTCTTCGCCTCTCGCGGCAAGAAATTCAAAGTCCCAAAAATGCTCCCCGACGAGCCCACCGGCAAGCGCGGATTCCGCCCCGGCCAAAAGGTAAAGCACCCGAAATACGGCGAAGGAACCGTCTACCAGCGCGAAGGAGATGGGGAAGACGCCAAGATTACGGTACAATTTCCTCGCTTCGGTTTAAAAAAGCTGGTCGAGCGCTACGCCCAGCTAGAGAAGGCATAGGGATGTTTGGCCTCTTGCATCTCGCTATTTTTATTGTGAGTTGCCGCCGTCATTGCGCATCGTGTGGAGGCGGCGTTCGGGTGTGAGCCGTCGGCGGCCGACAGGGAGCTAAGGGTAGGGAGGAACTGGTACGTTATTCATGCCCTGATTCGAACGTAAGGCAGCCGTATGGTTTGTTGATATTTGGGGTCTTCTCATTTTTCCTCGCTGTGGCTGGGACGCGCACTGGAGAAGCTTGGGCGCACGCTTTGGTCGCGTGGTCTACCGCGCCAAAGAGCCGAAGCAGTTTTCGTCGTTGGTCGCAATGTATTATCTCGGCGGCCTTGGTTTTGTTGGATACTTCTTGTATAAGGTCTACGGACTTTCAAACTGAGCTGACCATCTCCATGGCCGGTCACACACCATGACCTTTATACTCGGCGCATAATTCACAAGGAGCAATGACGCACTGATGGCAGACACAACGAAACTAAGCAAAGAAGAGCGCAAGAAAAGCAAGCGAGCCTCCCGCAAAAAGATCAAAGCGGAAAAGCCGAAGAAGCCCCGCGACTACGCCCGCGGATCGAAAAAACGCAAGGTGAAAAAGCTGGCACGCGGCCAGGCAAAACGCTAGTCTGATCCGAAGTCCGATCCGACGAACTCCGGGCATGGGCGGCAAACCCATGCCCGACTAACTCTCTGAGGAGAGAGCGAACCCTTGTCACCACCGACCACCGAGCCCCCCGCCAAGCCCGCCGCCGAAGTCATTCGCACCTCCAACAACCAAGCCTTCTGTTGCAAGTCGATCGACAAGCTGATCTCGGAGTCGGAAAACCCCGAGCACCGCCTCAGCAAAACGCTGGGCCCATGGTCGCTTACCGCTCTAGGCATCGGCGCCATCATCGGCTCCGGAATTTTCGTCCTCACCGGCACCGCCGCCGCCGGAGAATATTTCCAGGCGCCCTCCATCCTCCACGCGCAAGCTCTCGACCTGATCGTGAACTTCCTCCGCACCGGCAGCACCGCCGGAGCCCTCATGCACGGCCGTCCGCCCGCCGGGCCGTCGATTGCCATTTCATTTTTTCTGGTCGCCGTCGCGTGCAGTTTCGCCGGCCTCTGCTACGCCGAACTCGCCTCGATGATTCCCATCGCCGGCAGCGCCTACACCTACTCTTACGCGACGCTAGGCGAAATCTTCGCCTGGATCATTGGCTGGGACCTCATCCTGGAATACGTAGTCAGCAACGTAGCCGTAGCCGTCGGCTTCGCGGGATACACCAAAGCGCAATTCGCCGCCTTCGGCATCAACTTGCCCGATAAGTGGGCAAGCCCCGTCTGGGCCTCAGGGCAATGGACTGGCGCCTACTTCAATCTCCCCGGCTTCTTAATCGTATTTATTCTCACCCTCTTGCTGGTCCGCGGCGTCAAAGAATCCGCGGAGACCAACAACATCATGGTCGCCGTCAAAATCAGCGCCATCCTAACCTTCCTAGTAGTCGGCGGAATGCTCGTGAAGCCCGCCAACTGGACGCCGTTTGCCCCATCCGGCTTCGCCGGCATCGTCACCGGAGGCGCCATCGTCTTCTTCACCTACATCGGCTTCGATTCCGTCTCTACTGCCGCCGAAGAATCCCGCAACCCGCAAAAAGATTTGCCCTTCGGGATCATCATGTCGCTGATTGTCTGCACCTTGCTCTACGTCGGAGTCGCCCTGGTCCTCCTAGGCATGATGAAGTACACCACCTTCGTCTCCGGAGAAGCCGCAGACGCCCCCGTCGCCTACGCCATGAAATATCTGGGGGTGCATCCCTTCTTCCGTTCGGTAATCGTAATCGGCGCGCTCACCGGCATGATCTCGTCATTACTCGTCTTTCAATACGGCCAAGCCCGCATCTGGTACGCCATGTCGCGCGATGGCCTCTTGCCGAAATTATTCTCTGCCGTCCATCGAAAATACAAAACGCCGTACTGGTCGACTTGGATCGCCTGCTTCGCCGTAGGCATTCCCGCCGGCCTGGTCGATATCGGAGACGCCGCCGACCTGGCCAACATAGGCACGCTCTTCGCCTTCGTTCTAGTCTCCCTAGGAGTGATTCTCCTGCGCCGCAATCAACCCGATCGCAAGCGCGCCTTTCGCGTCCCCTTCGTCCCTTGGTTCCCGCTGATCTCGGTCGTGTTGTGCGGCGGCCTAATGCTAGGCCTAACCCTAATAACCTGGCTCCGTTTCGTGATCTGGCTAGCGCTCGGCCTGCTGATCTACATCTTCTACAGCCGCCACCACAGCGAGTTCAAAAAGATCGGCTGATCGTTCCGCGCGAACTGTGTCATCCCGACCGGAGCGCAGGCGTAGCCAAGCGGAGGGGAGGGACCTGGCATCCTTTCAATCTCCGTCACTCTCTCCTCGGTCGTTGCAATAGGCGTCCCGGTTTAGAGACAACTCCATGGGCAGAATGAAACTAGCCGTGAACCAAGCGGTTGACCTCAGATCGCCAGATGACCCGATCACCCGATTCCCCGCTTGCTTTAAAATCACCCCATGCCCTCGGCACCCTCCACCTTCCTCCGCACCCTCCCGAAGGCCGAACTCCACCTCCACCTGGAAGGCTCCATCGAACCATCAACGTTGCTCGAACTCCGCCAGCGCCACAACCTGCCCGGCGCAACGCCCACCGAAGTCGCCGAACTCTACCACTACAAAGATTTCGCCGGATTCCTCTCCGCCTTCAAAGACGTCACCGGGCACCTCCGCACTCCCGAAGACTACGAACTGATCACCTACCGCCTAATGGAGCGCCTCAAAGCGCAGAACATCCTCCACGCCGAGGTCATCGTCTCGGTCGGCGTCTGCCTCTGGCGCAAGCAGGATTTTCCCGCCATCTTCGAAGGCCTCGAACGCGGCCGCCAGCGCGGCGAAAAAGACTTCGGCATCTCGCTCCTCTGGATCTTCGACGCCATCCGCCAGTTTGGAGCCGAAAAAGCCCAGCCCGTCCTCGACCTAGCCATCCAGTTCCATGACCGCAACGTAATAGCCTTCGGCATCGGAGGCGACGAGCGTGCCGGCCCGCCCGAGTGGTTCGCCGCCGTCTACGCGCGCGCCGCCGAGCAAGGCCTCCATCTCACCGCCCACGCCGGAGAAAGCGCCGGCCCCGACTCCATCTGGGGAGCGCTCAACCTCAAAGCCGAGCGCATCGGCCACGGCCTGACCGCCGCCCAAGATCCCGAATTAATCGAAGAATTATCCGAACGCCAGATCCCCATAGAAATTTGCCTGACGAGCAATCTCCGCACCGGCGTCTGCCCCGACCTCGCGCAACATCCCGTCCGCGGCTACTTCGATCAAGGACTGATGCTCACCCTAAACAGCGACGACCCCGCCATGTTTCACGCGTCGCTAGTCGACGAATACGCGCTGGCGCAGCAAACCTTCGCCTTCACCGACGAGCACCTCCGCGAACTGGCCCGCAACTCCTTCGAAGCTTCCTTCCTCCCTCCAGAAAAGAAAATAGAATTCCTGAACCTGTTCGACACCGCCACCGTCCGCTCGATTCAGTCTTAGTGTCATCCTGAGCGCAGCCAAGGACCCGCTTTTTGCTGGCGCCGAGAGAAAGTCACGCCAGCTGATCACCGGTTCGCCGCACACTCCGCGCATGGGCAAACTTCCCGCAGATAAAACCACGAATAAATTCCCAGATCGTGATTATCGTTCCACGCAAACCGCAGCGCATATTTGCCCACCGCCTCCGCCGATAGCGCCCGCACCGCGGGCTTGAACATGGGCAGCGCTCCCGGAGCCAGTTTCGCTGCCTCGCCCGCCTTGCGTCCCGCCTTCGCCCGCTCGTCCTCGCACAGCGCGCAGGGGCAAGCATCCCGCAAGAACGCAAATGTATACACCGACCGGTGCCCATCCTTCCATTCAATATCCAGCCCCGTCCCCGTGGTCAAATGAACCACCACCGCCTTCGGATCATTCGCCACACGCGGAGTGAAATCAGGCAGCGCCATAAATTTCAGTATCGCACGCCATAATGATCTAAGTAGCTGTCGGCGTCCGCGCCCGCTCCCGCCACTAACTCCCCGCCAACCCCAAAGAGCGCTCACCTCGATGTAGTACCCTTTTTGTGAATTGCCGCACCGTTTGAAATATCGCGTCATCCGAACGCCGCTGGCCGTGTGCCGGCTCGCCCCTGACACCGACATTTCCACCTGGGCCTCGAAAGCCGAGTTCTTCTGTGCAACTCGCACCCGCGCCGAACTTTCCATCGTCTGCGCGGAAGAAGCCGGGGTGGAAGAATTCCGCGCCGACGATCAATCTCCGGACGCCTCCCGCATCGAGCGCGGATGGATCGCGCTCAAGCTCGAAGGCCCATTCCCGTTCGCAATGACCGGCGTGCTCGCATCGTTTCTGCATCCCCTGGCGGAAGCGCAGATTCCGATCTTCGCGATTTCAACATTTGATACCGATTACGTACTGATCAAACAGAACGACCTGAAGCAGGCAGTCAACGCGCTGGCCGCCGCAGGACACGAAAAGGTTGACGGAGACTTTTGATAAATTCCTACACCGCAGGCTCCAGCAATTCGCCCTCATTCGAGCCCGCATTCAGCGCCGTCGCCAAGTGTGCGGCGAGTCGCTCAGCCTGCTGCCGAATTTCCGGAACTGCCGTCGTCTCCCAGAGTTGTCCTTTTCTGGTCGGTCCAATCGTAAAGAGCGAGCGAGACGCCTTTCCCTGGTAGTCGATCAGCGCTCCGTGCCCATCGACGTCGAGGCCTAGAAACAGAGGGTGAGGACGAGCGAGTCCCTGCGCGAAAAGGCTGGTGATGAGCGAGTCGTCAATGCGCCGGCAGTCGGTTTCGGAGCCGGTACAGTTGATGACGCGATGGGCGTGCAGGCGCTTCACCGTGTTGCCGCCACGTTCCTGATAGAGAATCTCCGCCAGATTGCCATCCTCCGCATAGCTCGTGATCCGCCCCGTGTGAAATCGGATCTGTCCCTCCGCCTCCATGTCCGAAAAAATGTCGGCGATTTCGGGTGCCAGGCGATGGCGGTGGACATCCCAATAAGATCGGGCATGGCGCAGAAATCGTCTCTGCTCGCCGATCGGCAGCGACTGCCAGATTTCGGGCGTGACCCCGCGCAAGCTGTCGACGACACTCCGCCAGTCGACACCTTGTTCAGCGGCAACATCGACCTGTTCTCGAATCAGGCGCAGCAAGCCCCGAACCGTCCGCGGAGAATCTCTAGTCCAAAAAACCGGCCAGGGTTGAAGCGGTTGATGACGGCTCGGGATGAGCCCTTCCCGCGAAAGCACGTGAATGATCCCGCGAAAAGCTTTCGACTTCAGCGCCATAATCATGTCGATGCTGGTGAGGCCGGAGCCGAGCAACAGAACGCTTCCGTCGCGCGGCAAATTCTCCAGCGCATGCGCTGACCACGCGAATTGCACATACAGCGAGCTCCCAAGACCGCCTGCCAGCGAATTACTCGCCACCAGCCCCGGAATCCTCGGAGCGCCCGGCGGAAAATTCCCCGTCGCCAGAACCACTGCGCGAGCCAGCAACTCCGGAGCCCCCAGGTCTTTGCGCTGCAAGGCCATTTTACTTTTGCGGCGCTGCATCGACAGCGCTTCATCCTGAATCCACTGAAAGCGGTCGCGCCCTTTTTCAGCAAGAGTGCGATCAAGCACGCTGCCGAGATATTGTCCGTAGACCGCCCGTGGCAGGAAACTGCGCGGCTTGATCGACGCGTCATAATTGCTTCGCGCCCAGCGGAGAAAATCTTCTGGATCGCCGGGAAAAGCACCCATTTGACCCGCCGGCACATTGAGCAGATGAAATCGATGCGGAGAGCTGTAGGCCAGCCCCCGCCCGGGGAGCCCGCCTCGATCCATCACGGCAATGGACAAAGACCTGCCCCGCCGCAATAGTTGTACTGCGAGCATGGTTCCGCTGAATCCGCCGCCGACAATCAGCACATCGATCTGGGGATTGGCCAAGAAGGGCTCCAAGGGCAACGAGAAAATTTCAAATGTCGATCATAAAAATAGACATTATAGCCAATCGGAAGCAAATTGAGGGCCACTCGAAGCGGCTGTGAATTTCGCGCAAGTCCAAGCAATCGCTCCCTCGGGCGCCCAGGAACTCGCGCGTCGTGCCGACTGCGATTGCAATCTGTTTCACCCGGCGAGGGACAGCGGGAACCGAAGACTCGGCTGGACCTATCGACCATTCGACCCCGCTTTCCTACCAAATGCTGCGCCCAATTGGCCACTTGCCACGGCGCTGTGGTCAAATAGAAACAGGTCTATTGATAACCTCGACTTTGACAACCACAACGACAACCAGATCCCTGGCATGGCGCCGCAAATTCAAGGCGGCGGAACGGAACGTGCACGGCCTGTGGCAAATCCTCAAGGCGGTCGTGTCGACCGACCATCCTCTGCTCGCGCATCTCATCCCTATCCGCCGCTGCAACCTCGCCTGCACCTACTGCAACGAGTTCGACGATTTCTCCAAGCCCGTGCCCACCGACCAGATGTTGCGCCGCGTCGATCTCCTCGGCGATCTTGGCACGTCCGTCATCACCATCAGCGGCGGAGAACCGCTGCTCCATCCTCAATTGGATGACATCATTCACCACATGCGGAGGCGCCGCATCGTCTCCGGCCTCATCACCAACGGCTACCTGTTGGTCGCCGACCGCATCAAGCGTCTGAATCAATCGGGCCTCGAGTGGCTCCAGATTTCGATCGATAACGTGACTCCCGACGACGTTTCGAAGAAAAGCCTGAAAGTCCTCGACCGCAAATTAGAGTTGCTAGCCGAGCACGCCGAATTTCATGTGAATATCAATTCCGTAGTCGGCAGCGGAGTCAGCAATCCGCAGGACGCCCTCGCCATCGGCAAGCGCGCGCTCGAACTCGGCTTCAGCTCGACCATCGGAATCATTCATGACGGCTCGGGTCAGGTCCAGCCCTTAAACGACGAAGAGCGCAGCGTCTATCACGAGATGAAGAATCTCGAAAAGCGCAGCTTCACGCGCGTCAATGCGTTTCAGGACAACATCGCTCTAGGCCGCCCCAATCAGTGGCGCTGCCGCGCCGGCGCGCGCTACCTCTATATTTGCGAGGATGGCCTCGTACACTATTGTTCGCAACAGCGCGGCTATCCCGGCATTCCGCTGGAGAAATACACGCTCTCCGACATACGCCGCGAGTTCCAAACCGAAAAGTCCTGCGCTCCCCATTGCACCGTATCCTGCGTCCACCAGGTCTCGGTCCTCGACGCATGGCGATCCCCGCAACAGCCCGCGGCACCTGCAGCAGCCGGCTTAGTGCAAATCGAGTAAGCACTTCAGCAAAATCCCACTTAGCATGTAGCACGTAGCCAAAACAGGCGAGTGGCTCGGAGCCTGGAGGATAAAGCCTTTAGGGTTTGCTAACTGCTAATTGCTACGAGCTGCCCCTAGAACGTCGTCGCCACCGTGAACCGGAAAGTCTTCCTCGGCTCGAGCAGCCTGAACGGAGCGGCCAGTGTCGATCGTGTGTAGTTATAGGTGTAGGTCGCGGCGCCCGGATTTACCCCAAACGGGAACATGCTGGGCGTGATCTGGATTGGCGGGTAGGCGCTGCCATCGAGACGCAGCGCGTTGTAAGCGTAATAAATGCGGAAGGGCGCATTCACCACCGGAAGCATCGTCTGCAACTCAAGCCCCGTCGACATGCGCGGAACCCAGTTCGTGCCCGGCACCGGCCTTAGATCAGGCGGAATACTGGTGATCGTCTGCCCGCCCTGGCAGCTGTATGCCGTGCTCAACTGCGGGCAGCCAAATAGCGTGCTGACCAAGCTTTGATACTGCACCGGATTGATCTGCAACTGCGACGTACGCAGAATCGGATCGGTCCCCAGGTCGACAAATGGCGCAATCGCCACCGGGCCGGCTATCGTAATGCGGTATTCGAGGTTGCCGTGAATGCTGAAATCTCCGCCCGGCGTTACCAGTTGCTGGTACGGAATCGGAATATTCCAGCAATTGCTCACGCATGCCCCCGACGAATTCGTCTGCACGGGGAAACGCGGGTTAGCCGGAACATAGCTTCCATCCGGATTCTTCAGCGCGACGTTCTGCACGCTCGGCAGATAGGCGATCGGCGAAACCGTGCGTATATCGAATCCGCGCAAATCGTTTTCACCGCCAAGATATGCTCGCTCAAACGGAGGCGCAACTACCCCGTCATATCCCGAAATAAACGATGCCTGCACGTTGTAGCCCAGCGCATTGCGGCGCTTCTGCATCGGGAAAAACTGCTTGTACTGAATAATCGGCCGAATGGTATGCACGGTGCCGCCGAGACCCGCAAACTCGCCGCCAATAAACAAACTCTTGCCATGATGCGGTGCGTAGTTCGAATCGAGCGTGTTCATCGTTAAACTTGGCGTGACCTTGCTCGTGATGATGCCGCTCAAAGCATTTGGCCCGCTGATGCCGCGGAAGTTCAGATTCTCGAACAACAGCTTCGACGCGCTGCTCACCGCAATTAACGAAGACCGGTCAAACGAATAGCTGATGCCCAGCCGCTTGAAAGACCGTTTCCCGCGCAGTGGATAACTGATGCTCCCCGTGGCCCCCATGCTCGACTGCGAATAATTTTGCAGGTTCTGCAAATACGCCGAAGGCAGATTCGGATTCTGTCCCGTCAAAATCGCATATTGCCGCGCCTGATCATAGTTCGTCTTGCGCGTGTAGACGTTGAAGCCCGCCTGTATCGGCCGGTCAAACATGTAAGGCTCTGTGAATCCGAATACCAGGTCGCGCTGCCGGCTGCCGAGACTCGCCTGCACCGAGAGCGTCTCGCCCAATCCCAGAAAATTGTTGGTGCTGTAATTCAGGCCCACGAAAGCGCCGGCCAGCCCGCTCACGCCGCCCTGCAGCCCTATGCTGTTCTTTCCCTTTTCATGGACCTTCAGCGTGAGATCGACCGTGCCATTCTTTTCGTCGAGGTGGCGTTCGGTCGTATTCGGATCGTCCGGCTTCAGCTGATCGAAATAACCCAGCTGGTTCAGCCGCATCAAGCTGAGTTCCCAATAATGCGAGTTGTAGATCTGCCCTTCTTCGAGCGCAATCTCGCGGCGTATAACCTTGTCGCGCGTCGTCGTATTACCCTGGAACTCGATCCGTCGAACGTAGAACTGTTTGCCCTCGTCCACGTCGATTTCCAGATTCACGATTTTTTTCGCATCGTCGAACTTCGTGTCCGGCACCGAAGTAAAGTTGATGTACCCGGCCTCGCCGTACGCCTTGCGCAAATTCTCCAGCCCCTTGGCAACTTTCTCGCGGCTGAAAATGTCGCCGTCCTTCATCGGGAAAAGTCCACGCAGCGCGATGGTATTGCGAATCGCTTTGTTGTTCTTGAATGTAATGCTGCCAAGGCGATAGCGATCGCCCTCCTCGATCGGCATGGTGATGTCGACGGCTTTCCCCACTCCGCCTTGAATCCACGGAATATGAAATCCCGGGTGCCCCGTGTCGTGAATCTCGGCCTTCGGATCCTCGACCAGCACCTTGAAGTAGCCGCGGTTCTGGTACTCCGCGCGCACTCGCTCCGTATCTTCCTCGAGCTTGGTCGCGTCGTAAGTCTTGGCAAACAGGTTTTCAAGAAAGATGGAATGCGGAATGCCTATCGGCCGCAAGTTCTTCATCGCCGCCCGCAGCGTGCGGTCGTTGATGTGCCGGTTGCCCCGGAAGATAATGCGTCCCACCTTCACCTTCGGCCCTTCTTTAATCACGAAGGTCACCGCCACGGCCGCCGGCGGAATCGGCCGAATTTCACTGCGAATCGTCGCAAACTGATGCCCGTGTTCGGAGAGCAACTCCTTCAAAACAACTTCGGCCTTCTTGATCTTCGTCGGATCGTACTGACTCTCCACCGAAAGCCCAACCTTCCGCTCCTTGAACCGGTCAAGCACATCGCTCGTCGAAACCGCATTCAGCCCGGTGTAATTGATCTCGCGAATCGTCGGCCGCTCTTTGAGGTAAATATGCAGGATCCAACCCTTGTCGCTCTGCTCGCGCTCAAAGCGTATGTCCTCGAAGTAACCCGTATTCCACAGCGCGTTGAAGTCGCGCTCGATGGCGGCCTGATCATAAACGTCGCCCACCTTGCTAAAGATGCGCGCCTTGACCGTATCCGCCGGAATGCGCCGGTTGCCGTGAACCACGATGCCAACAATCAGATCCGACTGGCCGAACACGGTGCACGTCAGCAGCAAAAGGGTCGACAAAATCAGCAGGAAATTCCAGACAGAGCTCCGCCCGAAAACTCTTTGGGAAGAAGAAGATGGAGAGCACTTCGACTCAGTCCGCGAACCCGCGTCCTGGCCGGGCTTAAGCGTCCGGGCAGGGATTACCTGATGATGGCAATGAATTGCAACTACCTCGAAAAACTAGAGTTAGGAAAACGGTAATTATACGGTAGAGATTGAGAACCGTCCAAGGCAGAGACAAAATTCTCTCCGAGAGTCACGCCCGAAAAAGTTCTACCTCAACACAGACGGAATAGAACGTCGCCGCGTTGCCCATGTCCGTAAGTTTTTCTGACGTGAGCACATTAATATTGCGACCGCCCGGACCAAATCGCGCCCAATCCAGCCGCGCCGCAACCACTCCCGGAGGAACCGAACCTTGATTTTGCGAATTGTGATTTTGCGAATTGTGACTTTGCGAATCGACGACTCGCACTTGCAGCACAATCTCTCCGCGCGAGTTAAACGCACGAACCCGATCGCCATTCCGCACGCCCCGCGCCTCTGCATCCTTTGGATGCATCTCCAGCTCCGCCATCCCCGGCTCCATCTCGCGAACCGACGGCACATTGGCAAACGATGAATTGAGATGGTTATCCGGCTTCCGCGCCAGCAGCTCAAGCGGAAAGCCCGTCTTCGATCCCGCCCCATGTCGCGATTCCCCAGGCGGCGTAAAAGCCACCACCGGATCAAGCCCGCGAGCCTTCAGCGCCTCGCTATAAAACTCAGCCTTGCCACTCGCAGTAGCAAAATTCCCCTCCGCAAACGGGAGAAAGGGCGCCCGAATCTGTGTCCGAAAATCCGACTTTGCATGGTCTTGTTTTTGGGTGGCGCAGCGGTTCACCGCTGCGGCATCCGACTCGCCCTCAACCGCGGCTTTAGCTGCTGAGGGATCCAAATTCAGCCGCACCCAATGCTCCCGCTGCAACCGCTCCCGCGTAATCCCCTTCAGGCGCGGATTCCCCGAATCGAGCGCCCGCTCGATCATCGCATCCACCGACTCCCGGAAGCACCCATCCTCAAATCCCATGCGCTCCGCGAGCGCACGAAACACCTCGACATTCGATCGGCACTCTCCGAGCGGTTCAATCGCCTGCTCCGAAATTTGCAAAAAATAATGCCCGTAAGCGCCCACCAAATCCTTGTGCTCAAAAAAAGTAGTAGCCGGCAAAACAATATCCGCATAATCGGTCGTGTCCGTAAAAAACTGCTCGTGCACGACCGTGAAAAGATCATCCCGCATCAACCCACGCACGACTTCATTGTGGTTCGGGCAAACCGCCGCCGGATTCGAGTTATAAACAAACAGGGCCTTGATCGGCGGCCCGGTCAGCGTATTCAACGCCGTCCCCAGCTGCACCATGTTGACCGGGCGCGCCGGCCGTCCCAGCGCCTCGTTCATCAGCTCCGGCATCCGCAGCGCGTTCGAATTCAACCCAAAAGCCCCGCTCGTCGAGAGCTGCAGGCCGCCCCCGACTTCCTTCCATGATCCAATCAAACAAGGCAGCATGGTCACCGCGCGCATCGCCATGCCGCCGCCCTCCGAGCGCTGAATCCCGTAATTGACGCGAATCACCGCCGGCCGCAGCGTGGCATACTCGCGAGCCAGTTTGCGAATATCATCCGCCGAAATCCCCGTCCACTGCGCCACTTTCTCCGGCGGATACTCTTCCGCACGAGCTTTCAGCTCTTCAAACCCGACGGTGTAACGAGAAACATAATCGGCATCGTAAAGATTTTCGCCAATGATGACGTGCATCATGCCCAAAGCCAGCGCCGCATCCGTTCCCGGATTGATCGGCAAATACCAATCCGCCAGCTTCGCCGTGCGCGTGCGATACGGATCGATCACCACCAGCTTTGCGCCCTGGCGCCGCGCTTCTTCCATGAACGGCCAAAGATGAACGTTGTTACCGTGAATATTCGAAGCCCACGCAATGATGTAGCGCGAATGCGCAAACTGTTCCGGCTCGGTGCCCATCTTGGCGCCAATCACCGATTGCAGTCCCACTTCGCCCGCGTCCGAGCAAATCGTCCGCTCCAGTTGCGAAGCGCCCAGCCGGTAAAAGAATCGCCGGTCCATCGACCCGCCATTCAGAGCCCCGAGCGTCCCCCCATAGGAGTAGGGAAGAATCGCCTCAGGTCCAAATTCATCAGCGACAAGCCGAAACCGCCGAGCAATCTCCTGCAGCGCCCAATCCCAAGAGACACGCTGAAAAGCGGTTTGTGTTGGTGTGGAGCGGGCGCCCCCGCCCGCTTGCAGAACGCCAGATGCCGGACCTTTAGCCCCAACCCGCCGCATGGGATACATCACCCGCTCCGGCGAATAAACCCGATCCAAATACTTAGCCACCTTAGCGCAAAGAAACCCGCGCGTAACTGGATGCTCAGGATCTCCCTGAATCTTAGTGGCGCGCCCATCTTCGATCGTAATCAAAACGCTGCAAGCATCCGGACAATCATGCGGACAAGCAGCATGGACGACGCGCTTCATCCCCCGATTATAAGGCGCGCCAGCGCTCTCCTCCGTGAACCCCTGTACGCCCGTGGTCAAAGCACTCAGCAAGCAGCAGAGAACTCTTTCCAAATTGCCGCAATCCAGCAAGATTGCGCCCAAGCAGCCCGCGAAATAGGACACAAGCCGACGTGCCCAACCGCCCGACTCAGCCGGCACATCCGAGTATCCATCTCACGCCCGCCCCGTGCTATCGTGCCCGTATCGCCCCTTCGAATCCCCGCGGAGTAACGTCAATGCGAACTCCTCTTTTCTGCCTAGTGGTGATTTTGTGCATAGCCGCACCCGTGCCCGCGCAATCCAATTGCAGCGCTATGTCCCTAGGCGTCGGCGGCAGCCTCAACGGATTCATCCCTTTCCCCGCAGACAATCTCTGGAACCAGAACATCTCGAGCGCCGCCGTTGATCCCAACTCCGATGCCTACATTAATTTCATCGGCGGCAGCACGCCTCTGCATCCCGATTTCGGCTCCGGCCTCTACGCCGGACAATCCATCGGCATCCCTTACATTGTGGTCAGCGGCACAGCGCTCGTCAAAATCAACTTCACCGAATATGGCAGCGAGAGCGATCCCGGACCCATGCCCGTTCCGCCGAACGCGCCCATTGAGGGCTATCCCAAGCCTGGCAACGGAGACCGCCACGTGCTCGTCCTCGATCGCGACAACTGCTGGCTCTATGAACTCTACAATTCGCATCTGCTCAAAAATGACAACTGGGATGCCGGGTCCGCCGCCATCTGGGATTTATTGAACGACGAACAACGCCCCTACACCTGGACCTCGGCCGACGCCGCCGGCCTCCCGATCTTCCCCGGCTTGGCGCGCTACGACGAAGTAGCCGCCGGAGCCATCCAGCACGCCCTGCGCTTCACCTTGCAGAACAGTCAGGCCGCATTCACTCCACCCGCCAGCCACTGGGCCGCAAATTCCACCAGCCCCTACGCGGCGCCCATGGGCATGCGCCTGCGCCTGAAAGCCAGCTACGACATCTCAGGGTTCCCGCCGCAATCAACAGTGATTCTCGCCGCGCTGCAGCAATACGGAATGATCATGGCCGACAACGGCAGCTCTATGTTCATCACCGGAGACCCCGACAGTCGATGGGACAACAACGATCTCGGCGAACTGAAAACCGTCCCCGCCTCCGCCTTCGAAGTCGTCTTGATGAATCCGATCTACACCCAGTCCAACATCCCGCAAGGCCCCAGCCCCAGCATCGCCAGCTTCACCGCCAATCCCCAAACCGTTTCCGCGGGATCAACCGTGACCCTGACTTGGACCGTCAGCAACGGGGAATACAACATCGTCTCGCCCCAGGTAGGAGTAATGCGAGGAAATTCCGCGACCGTAGTACCAACCCAAACGACAACCTACACACTCTATTCAACGAATCGGTACGGGAGAACTACAGCGAAGGTCAAAGTAACGGTGAGGTAGCGGATCACTTCGGTGAAGCCTTTGCTGGAATGAAGCCGACCAGGCCGCTCGCCATCAACTTCAATGCGTTTGTCATCCTGAGCGAAGCGAAGGACCTCCGCGTGCGCACTACTTAAACTCCAGCACTTCCTTCTCTTTCGCCTTGCTCATCTCTTCCATCTTCTTGATCTCGTCATCCGTCAGCTTCTGAATCTCATCCAGAGCGCGCTTCTCGTCATCCTCGGCAATCTTTTTATCTTTCATCGTCTTCTTGATCGCGTCATTCCCATCCCGCCGCACGTTGCGCACCGCCGTGCGATGCTCTTCCAGAATCCGATGCAGATGCTTCACCATATCCTTGCGCCGCTCTTCGGTAAGCGCCGGCACAGGTACGCGCACCAGCTTGCCATCATTCATCGGGTTAAGACCCAGGTCGGCGCTGCGAATCGCCTTTTCAATCGCCCCCAGCTGCGACGTATCAAAGGGCTGCACCGTGATCATCTGCGGCTCCGGCGCGTGAATCTGCGCGATCTGGTTCAGCGGCATCTGCGACCCGTAGTAGTCGACCGAAACCGTGTCCAGCATGTGAATGTTCGCGCGCCCAGTGCGCGTAGCCGCCATCTCGCGGCGGAAGTCCTCCACCGCCTTATCCATGCGCGTCTTAAGTTGTCCGAAAACTTCCTTCAGGGCAGGATGAGCCATCTCTATCAGCTCCCAATTTTTGGATAACAGAACGGTGCATTATAAACCGCCGTTCCAAAAACTTGTCGTCCTCGGCGAAGCGAAGGACGACAACTCTTATACAGAACAGGGCCTTAAGCGCTGACGAGCGACCCGATCTTCTCCCCCAACACCACGCGCCGGATATTCCCGTGCTGATTCAAATTGAACACAATGATCGGCAGATTGTTGTCCTTGCACAACGAAATCGCCGTCGAGTCCATCACCTTAAGCCCCTGCTTCAGCACATCCATATAGGTGAGGGTGTCAAATTTCTTCGCATCCGGCACCTTCATCGGATCCGCATCATAAATCCCATCCACCTTGGTCGCCTTGAGAATCGCATCGGCCTTGATCTCCATCGCCCGCAGCGAGGCCGCCGTGTCCGTCGAAAAATACGGGTTCCCCGTCCCGCCCGCAAAAATAACCACGCGCCCTTTTTCCAGATGCCGTATGGCGCGCCGCCGTATAAAAGGCTCCGCCACCTGATTCATCTCAATCGCCGTTTGCACCCGCGTATAAACATGCTGCTTTTCGAGCGCATCCTGCAGCGCCAGCGCGTTAATCACGGTCGCCAGCATACCCATATGATCAGCCGACACTCGATCCATATTCCGCGCCTGGTCCGCAACTCCGCGGAAAAAATTCCCGCCGCCCACCACAATCGCCATCTGGATGCCCAGATTCTGTACCTCGGCCAGTTCAGCCGCCACTTCATGAATTCGTATGGTGTCAACGCCAAACCCCTGCGTGGCCGCCAGGGCCTCGCCCGAGATTTTCAGCAGGATGCGTTTGAAGATCGGTTCCGGCATTACGACTCAGTGTAGCACTGCCGGAGATGCCATCATCATCGCACGTAGGCGGTCAAATTTTGGGAAGAGCACGACTTCACTCGTGCCCTAAAGCAGAAAACAGGTCAGCGCTTCGGCGCGCCGGAGGGAACTTCTTCCCCGCTCAGCCAACAGATCAATGACCGAAGGTAGATCGCCGCGCTAACCAGCCTCGTCCAGCAAGCCGCGTATCTTGTGCGCCAAGGTATCTAGCAGAAATGGTTTTTGCAGAACCATCGTAGAGTCGCAGCCGTCGCCCAGTTCGCTGTTCCATGGGCTGTGATCGGGATACCCGGACATGAACAGCACCTTCATCTGCGGCCGCGATTGCGCGAGTTGGAGCGCCAGTTCCCGTCCGCCAACGTTCGGCATCACCACGTCCGTCAGCAGCAGGTGTATGGCCCGTTTATGTTCGTCGGCCATCTGCAGCGCCTGATGCCCGTCCGCCGCAACCAGCACCGTGTAGCCTTTATTCCGAAGAAACTCAGCTGCGAGCTCTCGAATCTCCTCCTGGTCTTCCACCAGCAGTATGGTTTCGGTTCCACTGGCCGCCGACGCACGAGTTGTTTTTATCCTCGACCCGCGCTCCCCAACCGCATTTTGTTTTTGCCCTTCCGGTAGATAAATATCGACGCTGGTCCCGCGTCCTACCTCGGTGCGCGTCGTAATCCAACCACCCGTCTGCTTCACCACTCCATAAACGATCGCCAGCCCCAAGCCCGTCCCCTCGCCCGGCTTCTTTGTGGTAAAGAAAGGTTCAAAAATCTTTGCTTGAACCTCTTTGCCCATCCCGGTTCCATTATCATTCACGCTCAGCACTACATATTTCCCCGGTGGAATCCGAGAGTGGCTCCCCGCATAAGTTCCGCGAAGCTCCACGTTGCGCGTGCCAATGGTGAGCTCTCCCCCATGCGGCATCGCATCCCGCGCATTGACCACCAGATTCAAAATCACTTGTTCGATTTGCCCCGGATCGGCCTTGATCCAGTTCGGAGAAGCCGCGGGCAAAATCTTCAACTCGATGTTCGCCGGAATCAGGCGATCCAGCATTTGCGCCACTTCCGTCACCACGCGATTCAAATCGACAACCTTCAGTTGAAGAACCTGCCGCCGCCCGAATGCCAGCAACTGTTGCGTCAGCGCCGTCGCCCGCAGCACCGCTCGTTCAATCTCAACCGCGTCCTTCTGTGCTGCCGAGTCGCTTGCCTTCAGCCGCCCTCGCAGCCGTTCATTGTGCGCCTGAATCACCATCAAAAGATTATTGAAGTCGTGGGCCACACCGCCCGCCAACTGGCCTAGCGCTTCCAGTTTCTGCGAGTGCCGGAGTTGTTCCTCCAAACGCTTATGCTCGGTGATGTCATACAACACGCCTTGCATGAGCAGTCGTCGCTCGCCGGCCGCGGCTCGCAGCATCACTCCTTCATCGCGAAACCACAGCACCCGCCCATCGCGGGCAATCATGCGGTACTCGGCCTGGAATAAGTCGTGCGTCTCCTGAAACAACTTTTCCGCCGCCATCGCGATGTCGCGGTCCTCAGGATGAATGTGGTTCAGCCAATTTAGCGGATCGGCGAGAAACTCCTCCGGCGCGAAACCAAGTATCGATTCGATTTGCGGGCTCACATAATGCCACGGTCCATCCGCCCCCAGCTCTGCGACATAGGTGATCGCCGGCAAACGCTCCACCAGCGTGCGATAACGATCTTCGGCCGCTCGGAGCTCCGTCTTGTCGCGATCGCGCTCGATGGCGAGCGCAACCAGATGAGTAGCGTGCGCAATCAGCCGCAGATGTTCAGCCTCAGGCTTTCGCGACTCGCGATAATAAATCGCGAACGTCCCCACCAGACTGCCGTCCTGCACCGCAATCGGATTCGACCAGCACGCGCGCAAGCCGTGTGCCAACGCGAGTACGCGATAGTCCGCCCACAATGGATCGCTGTCAATATCCGAGACGACCACTAGCTCCCTGCGATAAAGAGCCGTCCCGCACGATCCCGCACAAGGTCCAATCTTCACTCCATCGACGGCCTGACAATATTCTCGCGGAAGGCTGGGAGCGGCCCCGTGTCGCAAAGTTGCGCCGTCCGCGTCCAAAAGCAGAACCGAGCACAGCATTCCCCGATGATGCTGTTCGATATCGACGCACAACGCGTCCAATATTTTCGGCAGCGGACTATGCCCCATGATCAGCGCCGCTATCCGGTCATCGAGCAGCGACAGACTCTGCGTTCCTCCCGGCTGCTCTCCGTCGGTCGCTTTTCTTACCCCTGTGGACATGTCCTGCTATCTTCTTAGCGGCATGCATTACTACCAAGTTACGAGAGTAACCAAGTCATTCGATCCGGGCGGGAAGATTTCAGACTGCAGAGGTAAAGTCACGCGCAACCTTCCGAAAGCTTCTTACCTCTGCAATCTGACCTCAAACCTTTGACCTCAAGCTGAATTACTTTTGTCCAAAACTTCAATTTCTTGCGCATAACAACGATTGACACTGCGTCGACCATCGACCATACTTTCCGCCGTCCAAATGCTCTCGGAGCAATCCGTAGGCTTCCCCTATCTCTCATGGAGGTTCCATGTCAAAGTCTTTTGTATGTCAGGCTCTCGCTCTCACTGCGGTGCTTGCCTTGTTCATTTGCGGGCAACCAGCGCCGGCGCAAAATCCACATCACTTCCAGATTCGCTCTCTGTCCCCGGCGGACGCTGGCCAAGTTTTCCCACCCAAAGGTCCAGTCGAAAAAAAACGCCTCGAACAACTCTCTTCCGGCTTCGGCGTTCTGCCGCCCGTCGATGGCGGCGGCAATGACGAGTGGCCCTGCTTCCCCAACCAAAACGCCAATGGTGCGGATTGCTCGAGCATCGCAACTGGCGGAGTCGTCATTGGCCAACCCGCCTTCACGCAGTCACTCGCCAACTGCGACGCCAGCGCTTCCAGCGCACCCAATTGCGGTCAGTTCTTTTCCTTCTACGAAGATGACACCGGCGACACCACCGACGATCTCGTCGTCTCCATTGTGGTGAAACAGGGAGTGAAATACATCCTGGACACGGGGACGGTCGACCTCGGTACCAATCCCTTCCCCGCAGGCTCGGTCGTCGTGATTTACGACGACACCGCCTTCGGCACCTTGGGACAAACCGGCCCAGGCAATGGATTTTGCGGCGGAAGTACGGAAACCTGCGTAAACCCAGTCAAAGGCCCGGCTACTGCCACCTTCACCATCACCGTCGGCACTTCAACCATCAAGACGACCATCGACATGTTCCTAGAATAAATGTTCCTCGAATGACCGTCGCGCCTATCCCACCCTTCGCATATCTGGCCTGCGAAGGGTGGGTCTCATCTTTAGACGAATTTCAATCCACCTTTCCCCATCTGCCGCCCTTGTCGGATTTGTTCTTTCCTTCCCGAAGTGGTCCCGCCGACTTTTTTGTGTCGGCTTTGCACATAATTTTCATATTTGTGCAATTTGTTGCACTAAAACCTCCTTCCTTTTGCCATTAATTTCACGTTCTGCCCTGAATCTCCAATCGTTTGACGCCTGCCCTGACTGGGCATTATGCGTGCTCTCAGCGCCACTGCGCATGCTTCGGGAAAAACCCGACGGCTTCGCAAATCGAATGGAGGTTATTCAGATGACGAACTCCCCCGTGTTTCGAACCTTCGCTTGCCTGGTAATTGTTGCTTTCTTTGTTTGCGGACAACAAGCCCTAGCGCAAGAAAAACCTCATTTTCAGATAAAAGTTTTGCCACGAGCAACCGCGGATGTCACCCCAACCCCCGCACTGACGCCGGCTGCTAACCTTTATGCTCTCCAAGCGGCGTTTACCCAGGGTTATCCGACGCCAGCCGCAAACGCCGACGGCACCGACATATGGCCCTGCTTCGGCAACTCATCCACCCCCAACACCGATTGCCCCACCATTGGTAATCCTTCGATTACCTTCCCCTCTGGCGCAGCCGCGCTGGGTGCTCCCGCATACGTCTGGCAACTCGCTAATCCGGGAGCCAACGGATACGGCTGCGACGCCGACACCAACGGGACCAGCAACACTTCCTACTTGCCTTGCGGTCAAACCGAAACCTGGTACGAAGACGACACCAACGACTCCACCGACGAACTGCTTTACGAGATCGAGGTCACCCAGGGCTCGACCGTCATCGCGGATTCGGGCGAGGTGGATTTCGGCCCCAACACATTCGGAGGTCTGGCTCCGCCCGCTGATGTCGTCATTTACGGCGACCAGAACTTCGGCACATGGCCTGGAGCCGGGTCCGGCAAGAACACGGGCAACTGCGACGCCGACTTCAATTACCCCTTAACCGCAGCCGCAAACCCAGGAGCAACGTACGTCGTGGAAGCCAACAAGACTTGCGGCAACCCCGTCGCGGGAGCGGCTACCCTCAGCGCGGTGACCGAAGTCGGCAAGCCCGTATATACAAAATCGACGTCGAAGACAGTGTGTGGCAGCGTCGGCACCCCCTGTTATACCGTCAAATGGACCAAGAAGTATTCGATAACGCAGAAGTGGACCATCTTCTTCGAGTAAGCGCTCGATGCAAGATTCGGAAGCAATCGCTTCCGTAAAGAAATTCCTTCAACCCTCGTCCCAGGCGGATTCATACTTAGGCCTGGGACGCTCTTTTTTGGAACTTGCTTTTTACGACCGATCTTGTCACCAGCCGCTCGAACACTAGCGAGAAGGGAAATGCCCGCCGTTCTCGTTCTCTAATAAGTAAGCGTACGCGGCCCCCGCACCAAATTCCCCACATCCCAAGCTTCCCCAGAGAAAGAAGAGAGGAGCTTCGCCATGTTCGATTTCACCAAAGTAAAACTCGGCAAACAGACCGCCCACCACGACGCCCGAGTTCCCATGCTGAGCAAATACACCGCCAGCCTTCCGGCCTCGCCGCCGGCCACCAACTACGACGCCAAAATCACCAACCTCGGCATGATGCTCAACAACACGCTCGGTGACTGCACCTGCGCCGCCGTCGGCCACTGCATTCAACAATGGACCGCCGAGGCCCAAAAGACCCAAGTCATTATTCCCGACGCCGACATTCTGAAACTCTATGAAATTGTCGGCCACTACGATCCCAACAATCCCAAGTCAGACCGGGGCGCGGTTGAACTCAACGTGCTCAACTACTGGCTGGCGAATCCATTGGACAACAATCAGCTCAGCGCCTTCTGTTCGATCGAACCGCAGAATCTGCAGGAGATCAAAGATGCCGTCTACATCTTCGGCAACTGCTACATCGGCCTGCAAATGCCGCTCTCCGCGCAGAAGCAAACCATGTGGACCGTCCCGGCCGGCGGTGCCACCGGCCAGGGCGCGCCCGGTTCCTGGGGAGGTCACGCCGTCCCCATCGTCGCCTACGACGCACGCGGACTCACCTGCATCACCTGGGGCCAGCTCATGCGCATGACCTGGCAATTCTGGAACGCCTACTGCGACGAGGCGTACGGCCTGCTCAGCACCGACTGGGTCAACGCCGGCAAAACTCCCGCCGGCTTCGACACGCAGCAACTCCAGGCCGATATGGCCGACCTGAAAGCCGCGTTCCCGAAAGGCCGCCCGCTCGCAGCCTGAGAAGTTCTAAACTGGAGGTGCTTGGCTGATGCGTTTGGCTGAAGTGCGAGTGTGCTGTCCCGCAAGTTCGCGTTAAAACTATCGTCGTCATCCTGAGCGAGGCGAAGGACCCATGGATTTTGTTGGCACGACCGACGCGCTCAAGTAAACGACAAGGTGCTTAGTCGTTATGCCGCGAATTCCCGGGATACGGCACTAGCAGCCGTTGCGCTCAGCCCAGGCACTTCTTTTTTTTCGCGCACAACTGCAAACCCGCTCGCCCCAGAAAGGATGCCGCCATGTCCCCCACGTCCTTACTCTCGAAAATCAACCACATCGTCGTCGTAATGTTAGAAAACCGCTCCTTCGATCACATGCTCGGATTCCTATATCAATCGAGTAACAACATTTCTCCCCTAGGTCAGCCCTTCGAAGGCCTAACCGGCAAAGAAACCAATCTCGATGCGACCGGCAAAATGGTCACCGTATTTCCCATCGAACCGACCGACCCCCACGCCTATCTCCGCCCCGGAGCCGATCCCGGCGAAGGTTACTTAAACACCAACTCGCAACTATTCAGCCAGCAAGATGCTCCCGTCCCCATCACTCCCGCCCTCAACAACGGCTTCATAACCAACTTCGCTTACACCCTGGGTTGGGAGAGCAAAGAACCCGGCCAGGTCGTAAAAGGCACGCAACCCTCGCAGATCATGGGCATGTACACACCCGCAACTCTCCCCGTGTTATCACAGTTAGCCACCGGCTACGCCGTCTGCGATCACTGGTTCGCCTCCGCGCCCACCGAAACTTTTCCCAACCGCGCCTTCGTCGCCATGGCAACGTCGCAAGGCTTCGTGCAGGATAAGTCCAACAGCATTTACACCGCACCCAGCATCTTCACCGCGCTCAGGAAACAATCCGCGAGCTGGTCCGTCTACGGCTACGACGCTCCTGCGCTGATGCGCGGCTCCGTCGCCGACATCACCAACGCCCCCGAATCCAATTTCGGCGAGTTCGCCGACTTTCAAAACGCCGCCAAATCCGGCACGCTAGCCAACTATGTTTTTCTCGAACCCATGTGGGGCACGCAAGGCAACAGCCAGCATCCCAACTACGACGTCAGTAAAGGCGAGCAATTCCTGCACGACGTCTACTACTCGCTATTCGGAACGCCCGTCTGGAATCAGACTCTTCTCATCATCACCTACGACGAACACGGCGGATGCTACGACCACGTTCCCCCACCCGAGAACGCCATCCCGCCCGACAACTCCGCCGGCGAATTAAATTTCGCTTTCAAACGCTTCGGCCTCCGCGTCCCGACCATCCTCGTCTCGCCCATGATCGCTGCCGGCACCGTATTTCGCACTACCTCCGCCACGCCGTTCGACCACACCTCGATCCTGGCCACAGTCGAAGCCCGCTTCGGAGTCCCCAGCCTAACCAAGCGCGATGCCGCGGCTCCCAACGTAGCCGCAGTGCTGACCCTGCAATCCCTCCGCACCGACGATCCCCTGAGCGGAGTAAAAGTTCCGACCAGCGCCGTCGCGCCGCCGGTTTCAGCCAAGCCCGACAAATTCGAACAAGCCATAGCCGAACACGCCGCCGACCTTCCCATCCACGATCCCGCCGGAAACGGCCATCACCGCGATTCGACAGTGTTCGCGACAGGCGAAGAAGCCAAAGCCTACGCCCGCCAGCGCTACCAGCAATATGCCCAACAACGCGCCTCAATAAAAAAGAAACCCCGGGTCGCATAACCGCCCGCGCAACATGAATCGCGTATGATCGCGAACTCACGTATGACCGCGAAACTCACGTAGGGGCAGGTGCCCTCACCTGCCGAGCGGAGCGAAGCTCCGCCCGCTCTTTGCCAGCGCCACAACTTCTTCCCGCGACAACTCTTCTTCTCATCATGCGGGTGCCCATCCTTCCGCGTTCTTTGTGGAAGGGTGGGCCGCGAGTCTGTTAGCCGCAATATGTCTATGGCTTTTCGGTGGCGCGGCGCTTCAGCGCTGCGATAACGCCGTGAGCGTCAGACTAAGTCAGACTAAGACACGTTTGGCGGGTTGAATCCGCAAGCCCGCGTCGACACGCCGTGGTGGACCATCGATCCAGTCTTCATCGCGAGTACCCCCTGTCGAATCGTAGCTTGAGGCTCTTACATTAGCTGGTGCGCGCTCTGGTGTTGAGCAATCGCGGGTTCTCCCACAACCCGGGCTGGTAATACTGGCCTCGCCGGACTGTCCCGCGACCGCTCCCGTAGAGGCCGGGCTATGTCCCACTGCCGGTCAGCGTGACCTTTTGCACGCTGGTGAGGGCAGAGTCTTTGATCGATAAAGTCCCGGTCCGCGTGCCTGTCTGCGTGGGCGAGAAGGTCACGTTGACAGTGCAGCTCTTGCCGGTCGTGAGTTTGGCTGGGCAATCATTGGTCTCTGAGTAATCGCCGCTGGTGGTGATGCTGGCGACTTTCAGGGGCGTTGCCCCAGGATTGTCCACAGTGATGACTTGCGCGGCGCTCGAGGTTCCCACTTTTCGCGGCGCGAAGGTGAGACTATTGGGCGTTATACCAATGACCGGTTCGTTCAGCAGTACTGTTACGGTGCCTAAGTCGCCTGCAGTCGTTCCGTTGGCGGTCGCCAGATCCAATCCGCCATCGCCATTGAAATCCGCGGCCACGATTCCAGACGGTAGTGCGCCGGATGTGAGCGTCACTCCGCCGCCGAACGTTCCATCGCCGTTGCCGGGAAAAATGGTGATGAACGCGAAGCTGCTGCCTGCACTCGCGGTGGAAACCGCCAGATCCAGATTGCCGTCGTTGTTGAAGTCGCCCACGACTACTCCGTTGGCGTTGTTCAACGTATCGTAAGGCACGGCTGTTTGAAACGTGCCGTCGCCGTTTCCCAACAGGACCACGATTCCGCCAAAGGCGCTCTCCGTCGCCACCGCCAGGTCCATGATGCCGTTACCGCGGAAACTGCCGGCCGCGATCGATATCGGGCCTCCTCCTCCCGCCGCCGCGTAGTCGACTTTCGGAAGGAACGTGCCCGAACCGTCGGCCTTGTTCAGCAGAATCGAGACGGTGCCGCCCCGCTCGTCAGCAACCGCGATATCTGGCCAACCATCGCCATTAAAATCGCCGACGGTGACACCATATGGGAAGCTTCCAGTTGCGTAGGTGGCAAAGGTGGGAAAAGCGCCGGTTCCGTTGCCGAGAAGGACAGATACGGTGTTGTTCACGAGATCGGTGGCTACAATATCGAGATTGCCATCCTTGTTGAAATCGCCCACTGCGATGCCATAACCGTAGCCGTTGATTGGGTATTGCGTGTAGGTCGGGAAGGTTCCGGTGCCGGAGTTGAGCAACACGGAGATGCTGCCGCTGCCCCCGAAATTCATCACGGCGATATCTGCTTTGTGATCGTTGTTGAAGTCGCCTGCCGCTACAGCGTTCGGACCGATTGGCAGCGCGTAGTTTACGGCTGCATCGAATGTCCCATTGCCTTTGTTCTTCAGTATGGAAAACTCATAAGGCGCGTCGGCATAGGTGATCGGAACAATGAGGTCCGACTTACCGTTTCCGGTGAGGTCCGCCGCCGCAATTCCGCTGTAAGCTCCGGTAAGGCTTCCACTACCCACGCTGTAATCGGTGCGAGCTGCGAATATATCTTTTCCATTGCTCAGCAGTACCGAGATCGTAGCCATCGTCACTCCGAAGGGGCCGCCGTTGTCCGCAGTTACTATGTCTAACTTGCCATCGCCGTTGAAGTCGGCAGCTGCTATGCCACTCGGACCATAGTTGGTGCCGAACACGACTGCGGCCTTCAGCGTGCCTGAACCTGTGCCGGGCAAAATCGAGACCATGTCATAGGTTCCCGAATTTGTGACCGCTACGTCTAGCTTGCCGTCGCCGTTGAAATCGCCCAATGCAACAATATCCACACCTGCGGGAACGGGATAAGCCTTTGCCGCCTTGAACGTTCCATTGCCGTTCGAGATCAGCACCACGACTTCGCCTTCACTCTGGCAACCCGCGACGATGTCGAGCCTGCGATTATCGCTGAGGGCGCCGGCGGCGAGGCTGATGCAACTCGCGGCGATGGCGGTGGAGTTGTCCTTGTGGGTCTGAAATGTTCCGTCGCCATTGCCGAGCAGCACAGAGATCGTCTCGCTGTCTGCATTCGCAGTCGCCAGATCCAGCTTGCCGTCGCCGTTGAAGTCGCCCACGATCACCATCCGCGGATCCTCAGCAGTTGTGTAGGTGACCGGAGCCTGGAAGGTTCCATTGCCATTGCCGAGCATGATGTCGACGCCCGAGGCTGCCAAATTCGAGTCGGAGACAGCGACATCGAGTTTGCGTCGCCGTTGAAATCGCCGACTGCAATGCTGCCGCCCTGGAAGCCCGCGACGGTCGGCTTGAATGCCTGGAAGGTTCCATCGCCGTTACCTAAAAGCACGGCGACTCGGGCATCGTTAAAGCCGTAGACGACGACAATGTCGAGCTTGCCGTCGCCGTTGAAATCGCCCACGGCAATACCGCTGGGCGCAGAACCCACAGGATAATCGACGTGAGTAGCGAAGGTTCCGTCTCCTTTTCCGAGCAATACAGAAACAGTATTCGCCGTGTCGTCATTGCCAGTGACCACGTCCATGAGGCCGTTGCCCCTGAAGTCGCCGACGGCCACCACCGCGGGCCCGGTCCCCGTGACGACATCGGCGCGGTTGAACATAAAGGTCTGGGCGGAAACCAGCGGGGCCACTGTGGCCAGCACCGCAATGACAATTAGCGTCAGCGCTGCACTTGCCTGAAGAATTCTGGTTGCCAATCGATGTTGCGCGAAGTTGGTCATAGTCATGCTCCTCTTATTTCGAATCTTTTTATTTCGAATCTTTCTTTTGAATTCCGTGGGTGAGGATCTCCTGTGTTGTCCACTGCATTGGAGGGGACCATAGCTCTCGGCCTTTGTCCCCACTCACTAATGCTTTGAACCGCGACTATTTCTGGTTGACCTCCGGGTTGCTGGCTTGTGCCGGCGGATGGGACAACGGAGCCGCGTGAGGCGATGGGGCTACCTTGGGCACAACCAGCTTCGGCGGGGCAGGAAGAGTGATTGACCGCGCCGGCGGGAGTAAGTTGGCCATGGGCCAAGTTGCACGCCATCAGGATCAGAGTTAGAAGTGAGGCCAAGCGCAACTGCGTTTTCAAGTTTTTCATAATTTTCTCGAAGTGTGTTTTCGTTTGGTAATTCCTACGAACAAAATCAAAGGAATAAACTCAGCGGGCGGATCGTTCCCCGCGAATCCGCCCGCCGCTCCGGATGAACTTCAAAACGGAACGAAGATCATCTGAAAAGGGCCCCAGAGGTGGTTGCTGACGAAATTAGTGATGGCGCCAGTGTTCGGATCTCTATCGCGGACGCATTCGTGGTTGTTTTCATTGGCCTGTTCCCCCTAGCGCGATCGCTTGCGGGCTTCCTGGCACGCTGTCCTTCAGGCTGATCGTCGCTCCTCGCGCACCGGTAGCTTTCGGATCGAAGATCACGCTGATGGAGCACTCGGCGCCCGGGGCCAACGTCTTAGGCTTCAACGGGCAGGTTGTGGTCTCGGTGAAATCGGTCGCATCGGCTCCGCTGATTTTCGGTTTGCCGGTGATCGAGATCGTCGTGCCGCTCGGGTTGCTGATGGTGATGGTCTGCGGACTGCTCTTGACCCCAACCGTCTCCCTGCCAAAGTTCAGCGTATTGGGAAACACAGAGATGACGGGAAGATTGAGCAGAACCGAAACCGTATCGGCTTCGTAATTGGTGACCGCCAGATCGGCTCCGCCCACGCCGCTGAGGTCACCAGCCGCGTCGGCAAAAGCATAATCGCCGAAGCGGTAGTCCACGTGCGGCTGGAAAGTGCCGTCGCCGTTGCCGAGCAGAAGCGAAACGCTTCCGGGTGGGCAGGGAGAGCTGAAGCAATTGGCGTTAACGACGGCGAGATCCAGGTTTCCGTCCGCGTTGAAATCGGCAGCCGTCAACCAGAACGGATCGAGGCCGACCGCGTAAACGAGTTGCGGCTGGAAAGTGCCGTCGCCGTTACCGAGCAAAACCGAAACGGTATTGTCGGAATCGTTAGCCGTGGCAATGTCGGCCTTTCCGTCGTTATTGAAGTCTCCGACGACCACGCCGTACGGGGTGTTCCCCACAGGGTATGCCACGGGCGACTGAAATGTACCATCGCCGTTCCCCAGTTCGATGTATACATACGCCTCGGTATCGGACACGCCCCCGGTAATCACCAAGTCGAGCGTGCCATTGCCTCTGAAGTCCCCCGTTGCAATCAAATCAACGTACGCCGGCACGCCGGGACCACCTATGAAGGGCTGAAACGTACCGTTGCCGTTGCCCAGCAAAACGGCCGGAACGGATCCATAGATATCAACTGTAGCTAGGCCCAGGTTGCCACTGCCGTTGAAATCTCCCGCCACGATGCTCTCCGGCTCCCCGCCAGCGGCATACTGCTTCTGGGTCTGGAAGGTTCCATCACCGTTGCCCAGCAGCACCGAGATCGTGCCCTCCCCTTGATTGGTCACGGCCAGATCCATCTTGCCGTTGCCGAATTCTCCGGCTATCGTCCCGTAGGGGGCGTAGCCAACCGGATAATTCACCGCCGCGCTAAACTTTCCCCCTCCTTTGTTAAGCAGGACCGAGACCGTATTGCTTTCGTTCTCGCTCGCGAGATCAAGCTTGCCGTCACCATTGAAGTCGGCGATGACCACCGTTCCCGGAGGCCCGCCCACACCATAGTTCTCTGGAGTCTGGAAGGTTCCATTGCCTTCGCCCACCAGCACCGACACAGTGTTGGAGGCATAGTTGGCGACGGCCAAGTCAAGTTTGCCGTCTCCGTTGATGTCGGCGGCCGCCAACGCATACGGCTCCGCACCGACGCCATAGACGACCTGGGTCTTAAATGTGCCGTTTCCCTTTCCGAGCAGGATCGAAACCGTATTGTCGGTGGAGTTCGCTACCGCCAGGTCCGGCTTGCCATCGCCATTGAAATCCCCCACGGATACCCACAAGGGGCCGTTTCCGGTTGCATAGTCCACATGGTTTTGAAACGTGCCGTCGCCATTCCCTAATAGGACCGACACAGTGCCGACAGCACTGTTCGCCGTGACCAGATCGAGTTTCCCGTCACCTCTGAAGTCAGCAGTCGCAATTCCCTGGGGCTGGTATCCGGTCACGTACTCGACCGCGGGTTTGAACGTGCCATCGCCGTTGCCCAGGAGCACTGCCACCGTGTCGGAGAACTCGATCGCCGTTGCCAAATCAAGAATGCCGTCACCGTTGAAGTCTCCTGCCACCAGGTAAGCCGGACGAATCGGCGTCGCAGATCCAACCGGCGCCTTAAACGTGCCGTCCCCGTTTCCGAGCAGAACGACTACTTCGTTAGCGTCATAGGCGTCGACCGCCAAGTCCAGCTTCCCGTCGCCGTTGAAGTCCCCAACGATCACGTCATTGCAGGTCGAAACGCACGAGTACTGTACCTGGGTCTGAAATGTGCCATCGCCGTTGCCCAGCAGAATGGAAACAGCCGCGGAGTAATAAGAGGTGACCGCCAGGTCCAGGTTTCCATCGCCATTAAAGTCGCCCACGGCAATCGCATCGGCCCCGACTCCGACGGCATAGTCGGTCTGTGCCTGGAAGGTTCCGTCTGGGTTCGCAAGCAGGATGGAAACTGTGTCAGCACTCGGATTCGAGCCCGGGGTCACAACCGCTATGCTCTGCGGGCCGCCGGTCTGAAATGCGCCAATTGCGACCGCATTGGGGTACTCGTCCGTGGCCAGATCCATCCTGCCAAAGACGTATCTCGCCGCCGCGACCGAAGCCCCCGGCAATCTTCGAGATTGCGGCACAGCCTTGTGCGCCGCTTGAATTCGCGATGCAGAGTCAAGCGGTGCATGATCAACGCGTGCCGCCGGCGATTGCTTCTGAGTATTCGCGATCGCAGCCTGTCCGGCGTGCTCGCGGACCTCCGCCAGCTTGCGCTGCAAAGGAGTGGCGGGCAAAGATTGCGTCGATGAAGCCGCAGCCGACTGCCCATAGGCGCCGATCAATAGACATAGTGTGGAAAACAAAATTGCCGTTAGCTGCATCTGTAGTTTTCTCATGACATCCTCTCCAATATTCTTGCGATCGCGTTCTTCTCTGAATTCCTCAGTCAATTGCGAAAAAAATCAAGTTGCGAGGCAAGAAGCGCGTCGACTACTGCGCGACGGTGGCCTCATAGCCGTACACCGTTCCTGAGTTGTCGACATATTCGCCAATGATCACCCCGTTGCTGCTGATCGCGAAGGGCTGGGTCGCGGCGGGCGGACCGAAAGGTGCATCGGCGTTCGTGTCAACTTTCCGCCGCTAAACTCATAACCGTGGCTAACGCCCGAACTGTCGAGGTACCCGCCGACGATTTGGCCGGCATCATTGACGTCATTTGCGGTTTGCCTCGTCGGGAGGACGTGAGGATAATTCACCGCCCGGTAGGTCTCGGTGACGGCTTTCGTTCCCGACACATGCGCGAGAAATGAGCCGGCACCGTACTCTCCAACGATCTCAATCTTTGAGCTGGTCGCACCCTTATTGATGCCATTGGCATTTGTGTAAAGGGTGCCGGGAAAGCTGAGCAGAGTGTAAGTGTAGGACGGCGCCCCCGGCGTCTTTGTCTGATGGCTTGCCGCTTGCGCTGCGGCGGATGCCGGACGCCTGGCCGGAAACTTGGACGCGAGTCCAGCCTGCGCCAAGCTGGTGAACGGGATCAGCGCTAGTCCTAACAGACTCAGCGCCAGTGCGAAATTCTTCGAGGTTTGCTTTGTCATAAAACGCTCCTTGTTATCTCTTGAAAATTCGAATCCTTTTCATCTCGCACCTCTGAACTCATGGGGAAGTACCATCCGCCGCAGAGTTGTCCGGCGGCATCGAACCCTGTCGCAGACGAAGTCTTGCCTGTCCTGCCTGCGCCGGGGCTAACTTCTGCCCGCAAAGAGTGCAGTTGTCGAAACCCGCCCCCGCGCCACCCACGAGCAGGGTCATGCCTTGCCGCTCCACCGTTATCTCAGTCCGGACGGTGCGGTTGGTACCGCGACTGCTCGTATCAGTTCTGAAAGAACTTGCCCGTTCGGACAGCCATTGGTAGAGTCTCTTCGTACGTTCTCCCTCTACTGGCCGCGGATATTGCGGCAATCGCACAAAAAAGGCCAGTGACGGCTTCTGACAGGTCTTGACAAGTTCTGAATCACCGGGAAGTCAATGAAATCCGAAGGGATGTTTCAGTTCGGAGAGTTTCAGATCGATGTCCTCGCCCGCACCTTGCGGCGGGAAGAGGAGATCGTCACGCTCAACCGCCGTGCGTTTGATGTCCTGTTGTACCTGGCGCAAAACCCGGGAAGGGTTCTAACCCGCGACGAACTGTTGAAGAATGTCTGGCCCGAGACTTTTGTGGACGAGAACAGTCTGGCGCAAAGCATCTCCGCGCTGCGGCGGGCGCTCGAGGAGAAACCCGGCGACAACAGCTATATCGTGACGCTGCCGGGACGCGGGTATCAGTTTGTCGCACCGGTCCAGGTGGTCGATTCGGGAAACGGGAACCGTCTCCCGGAGATAGCGACCAGCGCCAGCAATATCTCCGCCGGGCTACTTCTTCAGCAACAGACGATCCGAACCAGTGTCATTACCGAGGAGAAAGAACAGCTGAGTTTGCCGGTTTCCCGGAATCGCGCGCTGAAGAGACTGGTCGCAGCCCTTGTTACGGCGGTGATATTGACGGTGTCGGTCGCCGTCGTTGGAGGCATCTGGTACTGGCGATCTCATCAGGGACGGAGGCTCACCGAACAAAGCAGTATCGTGATCGCCGACTTCGCCAATAGTACTGGCGATCCCGTATTCGACGGTACGCTGAGACAAGGGCTTTCCTCGCAACTGGAACAGTCACCGTTTCTCAACCTGCTTTCCGACCGGCGCATCGCGCAGACGCTATCGTTGATGTCCCAGCCCAAAGACGCGCGGCTGACCCGTGAACTGGCCCAACAGGTCTGCCAACGCACCGGGAGTGCGGCGGTCCTGGATGGGACGATAGCGCAGGTTGGTACTCGCTATCTTCTGACGTTGAAGACGATCAACTGCGCAAATGGGGAATCGTTGGCGAGTGCGGGGGCGCAGGCTGCCGACAAGAATCACGTTCTGGATGCGCTAGGAAAGGTGGCTTCTGAAATTCGTGGCAAGCTGGGCGAATCGCTGGTTTCGGTGCAAAAGTACGACTCACCACCGGAGAACGTGACCACTCCGTCCCTAGAGGCGCTGCAGGCCTATAGCCTCGGCTACCGGGCGTGGTTCATAAGAAACGATGGCCCCTCCGCGATTCCGCTGTTCCAGCGAGCCATCGACCTCGACCCAAATTTTGCTATGGCTTATGCGCGATTGGGTACTCTCTACTTCAACGGGGGAGAAAGTGCGCGTGGTGCCGACGCCCTTCAGAGGGCGTATGAGCTTCGCGAGAGAGTGAGTGAGCGAGAGAAGTTCTACATTTCGGCACACCATGCGGATATAGTCGATGGAGACTTGGAGGCTGCCCGTAAAGTATATGAGTTGTGGGCCCAGCTCTACCCCCGCGACTTCTCTCCGCTAGAGAGTCTGGGCGTTATCTATGAACTCCTTGGCGACTACGAGAGCGCTCCCGCCGTTTACCAAAAGGCTCTGAAGCTGAGTCCGGGAGACAGCGGCACTTTCAACAATGCTGCTGGCAATTCTCTGCATCGTAACCGTTTGGATGAAGTCGAGGCAGCAGCGCGAGAGGCGCAAGCACAGCATCTCGATTTTCCCACCCTCCACGCCAATCTATATTTGGTTAATTTTCTCCATCAGGATGCCGCCGCCATGGAGCGGGAAGCGGCGTGGCTGATGGGCAAGCCGGGGTGGGAGAACTTCGTTCTCTACATGCAATCGGACACTGCGGCGTATGGTGGGCACTTCGCGCAGGCACGGGAGTTGACATGGCGCGCCGTTGGCTCCGCGCAGCGCGCCGACAGGAAAGAGACAGCGGCGGCTTACGACGCAGAAGCGGCACTGCGCGAAGCGCTGGTGGGCAACCTGTCCGCAGCGAAGCAGCAGGCGAGGGCCGCGCTGGCGCTGTCGAAAAACACCGATGTTGAGGGTCTTTCAGCCGTGGCGCTGGGATTGGCGGGCGATCCAAGCCAGGCCTGGCTACTGGCCGACGAGATCGGCAAAGCCTTTCCAAAAGGTACGGTCGTACAGCGTAGCTTTTTGCCGACGATCGGTGCAGCGGCCGTGATACGGCACGATCCTCGCAAGGCCATCTCGCTACTGGCGGTCTCTGCGCCCTACGAACTTGGCCAGGCAACTGTCGTATCCTTTTGTCTTTACGGGGTCTACCTGCGAGGCGAAGCATATCTGGCAACGAACCAGGGCAGCGCCGCTGCCGCCGAGTTCCAAAGAATTCTCGATCACCCCGGCCTGGTTGCGAACGAGCCGATTGGCGCATTGGCGCATTTGGGACTGGGACGGGCCTACATTCTTATGGAAGATGAGAGCAAAGGCAAATCAGCTTACCAGGACTTCCTCACGCTCTGGAAAGACGCTGACCCGGACATTCCCGTCCTCAAAGAGGCCAAGGCAGAGTATGCCAAACTCACCGCACAAACGCGCTAAGTCTACTGTCGATCTGAACTCACAGCGGAGCATCGGGACGCCGAAAAAAACATTGCCCACTCGGCTGCTGGAATTGCGGCGAGGAAGAAACTAGCCGTCATCATCACGAAGTCGCGAGAGCTTGGTTATATGGGGAAGAGAGAACGCCCATTGATTCGCTCTATCACGCACGCTCCGGATCAGACAGGTGTTCGGCCTCAGCTTCTCCACTGTTCGATCAATCTCGCCACTCCCAACCATTGAGAATGATTGCTTAAACTCTGAGCGATTTTCATGAGATTTTACGGGCATGTAGCGCCCTACATGACAAGTGTGTTGGTCAGAGTTGGTCAGACGCTTACATAACAGCTGCATTTGGCTTTGCCTTTACAGTCTGCTGAAAAACTCGCGTTTCGTATCGGGGATTCGCTTTAGCGATGCCGTAAGTTCTTCGGAATCGGATGCCCCTTTAGGGGCTGCCCGCTGAGGTCGGAGTTTTAGCAAACTGTTTAGCCGCTGAGGTCACTCTCTCTGCAGCCGAACGACGTCTTCCACAACCTCGATATAATGTCCCCCACTCATGCACTGGCTCCCCTCTGCCTACCGCTGGCTCTTCAACTCGGAGCGAGGCACACCAAACCGCCTGATCCCCCGCTGGCTATTTCTGCGCGCACTAGGATGCATCTACTTCTCCGCCTTCTACTCGCTAATCTTCCAAATCCGCGGCCTGCTCGGCCCCCAAGGAATCCTTCCCGCCGCCGATTACCTGCGAGCCGCCGCCCAATCCCTGAACCCTGTCAGCAGAGTCTGGTACGTCCCAAGCCTCCTCTGGCTGAACAGCAGCTCGCAGATGCTAACCGCACTCTGCGCGATTGGAATGCTAGCCTCGCTTTTACTAATTCTGAATATCTGGCCGCGCGCGACATTCCTGATCTGCTTCGCCTGCTACCTCTCATTTGTAAGCGCCGCCCAGGATTTCTCCGGATATCAATCCGACGGCATGCTCCTCGAAGCCGGATTCATCGCCCTCTTCTTCGCTCCCCGCGGCATCCGCCCCGGCCTAGGCGAAGCATCCCCACCCCAGCGCGCCGCCCTCTTCCTTCTACTGTTTGAATGGTTCCGCATCTACTTCGAATCCGGAGCCGCCAAAATCCTCGGCGGCGATCCCGAGTGGCGCAACTTCACCGCCATGGACGAGTACTACCAGAACGGCCCACTTCCCACCTGGATCGGCTGGTACCTCCAGCATCTCCCCCACTGGTTCCACGCCTCCACCACCTTCGCCACCCTAGCCCTGGAACTAGTCCTGGTCTGGATGCTATTTCTCCCGCGCCGCTGGCGCATCGTCTGCTTCCTCATAGTCACACCCTGGGAGTTAGTAGTAATCCTGACCGCAAACTACACCTTCCTGAACTATCTAGTCCTCTCCCTAGGCATCCTCTTATTAGACGATCGTTTCCTAAGCCCATTCCTCCCGCAACGCTGGAAGAAATTTTTCCCTCAAGAAGCGCAAACAACCAACGACGTCGTCATCGCAGCGCAAAGTAAACCGAAAACTCCGCGACTAGGTTTCGGTCACCAACTAAGAACCCTGAAAACATCCACGACAGCGCTGCTCCTAACGTGGGTTTTCTACGCCACCACCGTCCAACTGCTCTGGATGTTCTGGCCGCTCCCATTCCCCACCGAGCCCGTAGCGCTGCTCGAGCCCTTCCGCATCGCCAATCGCTACGGCCTCTTCGGCATCATGACGAGAGACCGCTACGAAATAGAATTCCAAGGCTCCGACGACGGAAAACTTTGGGCCGCCTATCCCTTCCGCTACAAGCCGCAAAACTTAAACGAGCCGCCCGGAATCTACGCCCCCTATCAGCCCCGCTTCGATTGGAATCTCTGGTTCGCCTCGCTGGGCTCATGGCGAGAATATCCGATCGTCCCTAACACCGAAGTGCGTCTGCTCTCCAATGATGAAGACGTCCTCGCTCTATTCAAGTTCAACCCATTCCCCCTAAGACCCCCGCGCCAGGTGCGCGCAGTCCTTTGGCAATATTGGTTCACCAGCATGTCCGAGAGAAAGAAAGAAGGCGAATGGTGGCGCCGCGAATACCGAGGCCTCTACGCCCCAACCCTGGAACGCGCCCCCGACGGCACCATCCAAGCAGTAGAGTGGCCAACGGTAACTCCGCGAGAGTGAAAAGGAGGTTTCCCCCGTGCTCCCCGTGGTAAAGCCGTCTCCAGCCACCGCGGAAATCAAAACTCCGTCAGCCCACGTCGACGCGCGTAACATCCTATAAACAAGATGACACGAAGAGCATGCGTAATCGGAGCCGGCCCCAACGGCCTATCTGCCGCCATCACCCTAGCCCAAGCAGGCCTGAAGGTCGACGTCTTCGAAGCTGAGCCCCAGCCCGGCGGTGCCGCCCGCACCCTACCGCTAACCCTCCCCGGCTATCACCACGACTTCGGCTCCGCCGTTCACCCGCTAGCCGTAGGCTCCCCATTCTTCAATTCTCTATCTCTAGAAAATCACGGCCTCGAATGGATCCACTCCCCCGCTGCCCTGGCCCACCCCTTCGACGACGGCACAGCCGTCACCCTATCTCGCGATCTAAGCAAAGCCGAATCGGAGCTAGGCCAAGACGCCAAACCCTGGCGCAATCTAATGCGCCCCTTCGCCAACCATTGGAACGAACTAGCCAGCGAAGTGCTCCGCCCAATCTCCCTATTCCCCAGCCATCCATTCCTGATGGCGAATTTCGGGCGCCAGGCCCTGCGATCCGCCAAATCCCTGGCCCACAGCCTGTTTCATGATGACCGCACCAAAGCCCTCTTCGCCGGAATAGCCGCCCACTCCGTCCTAAGCCTCGACGAACCCTCCAGCGCCGCCGCCGCAGTTCTGCTGGGCGCTGCTCTCCACGCCGTAGGCTGGCCCATCCCCCGCGGAGGCGCGCAATCCATCACCAACGCTCTCTGCAGCTACCTATCTCACTGTCATCCTGAGCGAAGCGAAGGACCTATGCATTTCGCTCGCACAACGAACACGCTCCAGGCGAGCGATAACGGTTCTACCGTAACCACATCGACGCGAATAGAAAATCTAGCAGCGCTGCCAAAATATGATGTCACTCTCTGCGACGTAACTCCCCGCCAGTTGCTCGCCCTAGCCGGAGACCGCCTGTCATCGTCATACAAGTCTCAACTAGCCAATTACCAATACGGCCCCGGAGTCTTCAAAGTCGACTACGCCCTTCGCGATCCCATCCCGTGGAAAGCGCGAGAATGCCTGCAAGCCGCCACCGTCCACCTGGGCGGAACTTTCGAAGAAATCGCTGCCTCCGAAAAAGCTATGCGCACCGGCCACCACGCCGAAAGACCCTTCGTCCTCCTGGCCCAGCCCAGCCTCTTCGACTCCACGCGCGCCCCCGCCAATCGCCACACCGCCTGGGCCTATTGCCACGTCCCAACCGGATCAACCGTCGACATGCTGCCGCGTCTCGAAGCACAGATCGAACGGTTCGCCCCCGGATTCCACGACTGCATCCTGGCCCGCCACATCCTCTCACCGGCCGGCCTCGAGAAAATGGACGCCAACCTCATCGGTGGAGACATCAGCGGAGGCGCGATGAACCTAAGCCAACTTCTCTTCCGTCCCACCCGCCGCCAATACGCAACCTCGGCCCCCGATATCTATCTTTGCTCGTCATCAACTCCACCAGGAGGCGGAGTCCACGGCATGTGCGGACACCACGCCGCCAAGCTAGCGATCTCTGGCTTGAATATGTGAGTGGCTCAATCGACTTTAAAAGCGACTTTAAAAGCTTGGCCGCCGCGCAATTCTCCACGACCACATAAGAAAAGACGTCGAAGTCAAATCGATCGCCGGCTCTGTCGTGCTGTAGGACTGCATATTATCCCGATACACGGCCGTGAGCGACCGATCAAATGCTCCCGCGTTCCCATTAAATTTTCTGAACGTGTCCTCTCCATTCGCTGGACACAAAATCATCCCACCCACCACGCCCGACGACGCGTATCCTGCCGGACCCTCCGTAGCCGCGCCCCACAACACCGGCGTCCCGCCCGAAGTGCCATCAAGCGCGCCCGCCAAATTCGCCACCTGATGCTGAATACAATTCGGAAACGTGCTCCCATCACCCACAATAAAAGACGTTCCCCATGAATTCGCACCCAAAATATTCGCCAGCCAGCGCTGCGAGTACGTGTCGTACTTCTTCGCCTGCGTCAGGTAATACGCCTCGCTCGCCATCACCGACAACCCCGCCCCGTGCGATGTCGTGTCCCCATAACTCCACTGATACCCAAAGCCCCAGGGATCATTCCCCGCCTGCGTAATCCCATCATCCACCTGCCGCAAGAGCTGCGCGCGAATACCAGTCTCCGAAACCGCCAGCCCGCCCGGGTTCCCCGCCCTCTTCAGCGCCCGGTCAAGTTCGAAATGCGCCAGCCCGCTGACGTCGTAAAGATTCAGCGTGTCGGTATACCCTGCGTCGTAGATGTCAGTAATGTAATTCCGGGCAAACTGCGCCGCCTGCCGCAGATAGACCATGGGATCGGTGTGCGCCAATCCTGCCGGCAAGAGTCGCGCGCCCGATTTCGAGGCTGACTCCGCCAACTGCAAGGCAAAATAAAGTTCCGTCGCTCCCAGTTCCATGTCATCGTCCCAAACATTCTCCGGATACCCATCAAACGGAACAATCGTCAGCAGACACCCGCTGCAAGATCCCGACCCCACCGTAGGCGCAGGATCCGGATACGAAGTATCGGCCAGCGCAAAAATATCCTCCGCATTCTTGAGGCAGCGATTCGCGAGCGACACATCACTCGTGCGATTGAGCTGATAGCACAGCGCAAAATCCGCCGTCAGCCGCCCTGCCAGATTCGGACTGATCGGCGCACCCGCGGCTCCCGCCACATACACCGGCCGCCGGCATATATAAGATGTTGTATAAGGATCGCAAGGCCGAGGATCGCCCGGGTGCTCGTAATTATCCGCCGCCTGCGGCAGCGTCCATATGTCGTACTCCGTGATCAAGCAGTAAGCCGTCTGATAATTCCCACCGCAAGCCGCCGACGTCGGATCGCCATACCCGTAATAATCCCACTCCTGGCTGTTGTCCACCTGGTAGTAAAGCGTCTGCGTCTTGTCATCCCACATCTTCAGCAGCCAGTCGATGCCAAACTGCGCCTCGCTCGTAAAGTCCGACGACACCGGCGCTCCCGCCCCACTATTCCCCGCATAAGAAATTGATCCCGGAGGCGCCGCCGGATTCATGTCCGCGCCCGCTCCCATCTGATCCGGAAAATCGCGAACACCAATCTCCATCATCGCCGTCGTATAACTCACCGTCTCGACATACTTCATGTAGTCGCCCGCGTCCCACCACCCACCCGAAGCGTCTATATTCGGCAACTGCGCCGACACCAGCGGAGCCGCAGGCGGTGCGTTATCGTTAAAGTCGTTGCCATCGATCGGAGGCGTTTCATACACCCGCGCATTCCTATCCTTTAAGTGTCCCGGCGCCGTCCGCAGCGCATTCGCAACAAAGTCCGCCCCATCCCGCTCCGTCTCATAAAAAAACAAAGTGTTCAAGAGCAATCCCGAATACAGCCGATCCCGCGAATCCACCGCAAAGACCGGCGAAGTAGCAATCACCGGCCCATACACCGAAATCGTATACAGATCGCCCCCAGGAACATTAAAGTCCAGCACATACACGTCATAAGTCACCGTCTGGCTATGCGCCCAAGTCCCCTGCAACGCCCCAACCGCGCCCGTGAAAGCATTGAGCCCCTTCGAGTTCACCACATTGAACCGCTCCCCGCTCACCGGAGCCTTAGTCATCAGATAGGCGCGAGAAGTCTTCTCTCCCGCCTCATACCCCACCTGACTGACGCGCACGTAGGAAGTCTGCGCCAACCCCACCCCAGCGAAAACCACAAGCGCGATCAACCTGGAAGAAACAGAAATAAATCGGGAGCGAGTAGAAAAGCAAAGGCAGGAAGGCAACATGGCTGACTCCAGGCCGGGGAATTGGCCCAATTAAATGCGTTTAATACAGCTTAAATACAGCCAGAATCTTGCTCTCTCCAATTCGCACTGTCAAGCCAACTACCAAGTAAACCTCACCAAAAACTAGCCATCCTAAGGGAAGCGAAGGACCTGCCTTTGTCGTGACTACCTCCCAATTCGCGCCGCAGGCCCGGTAGGCGTCGCAGGAAAAGACTTGCCCGCCCGTACCTTTCTCCGTCTCTCCGTGGTGGAAAGCCCCGCCAAAAACCCCCCACCCCAAAAACCCCCCACCTTCCTCTCATTGCCCCGGCGCAAAATTTGTGCTAACTTCACTCCTCTCATGGCGAGCCTTCTCTCCAAACTCGGCTTCGGTTCAACTCCGGAAGAAGCTCCCGAAATCGTCCAGACTGACAGCCCAGCGCTCCAGGGCGCCGACCTCTCCGTCGCCTATTTTTCCCGCAACGGAGGCGATCTCCACGACTTCCGCCGCGTCGGCCCTTACCGCGTTCTCTTCGGATTGCTCGACGTCGCCGGCAAGCGCGAAACCTGCGCCCCCGTGATCCAGGCCGCGCAATCTTGCTTCCGCACCGCCGGCGAGAAGCTCTTCGCCGCCGACGAACTCAACGAATCCGACGCTATGGTCGAACTCTCCCGCCGCCTCAACCTCGAAATCATGCGCGCCGCCGGAGGCGTCCGCAGCTGCCCCGCCTTCGCCGGCTGCTACAACGAAGAGCTTGGCACCGTCTGCTACGTCAACGCCGGCCACACTCCCGCTCTCTTGCGCGACGATAAAAGCATCGTCGAACTTCCCGCCACTGGCCTACCGCTCGGCCTCTTTTCGTTAGCCCCTACCGACGCCCGCATCGTCGGCCTCGGCACCAACGGCTCGATGGCCGTAGTCTCTCGCGGAGTAGTCGAGGCCGAATCCAAGCACGCCGAATTCGGCCTAGACGGAGTCAAAAGCGTATTGCAATCCGGCCCCTCTTCCGCCAAAGTTCTCTCCCAAAGCATCCTGCTATGCGTGCAGGACTTCATGCACATGGCCCCCAAGCACAACGACGTAACCGCCCTCACCCTCACTCGCGGAAACTAGCCTTCGAACGTCCGCCTTCAGCTCACGCTTTTCCGCTCCACAAATCCGTCAACCTAAACGAGCGAGGCGAAGTTGAGGGACCTTGCGTTTTGCCCTCTCGATTTGTAGGTGCAAGATCTCTGGTAGGTAGAGGATTTGGGCTGCTCTTTCTCCACCTGCGAGCATCAAAGAAAAACAGGAGTGGTAAAATCCCCGGTAACGATATCGATAACGAGATCACCATGAGCAAATTCTGTACTCTCATCCTCCTACTCGCTGCAACTTCCTTGACTCTCTCCTGCGGCAGCGGAAGCAACAGCAGTCGCCAGCTTCAATCCATCCAAATTAAAGCCGTTCAAGACGGTCAGCAGGTTCAACTCATCGCGGTCGGCACATTTTCCGCCGCTCCGACCACCGTCAACCCGCTCCCGGTCTTCTGGTCCTCTGCGCCTCCGCCAGCCCAATACACCCTGACCACGCAACCCTTCCTGGTGAATTGCCAGGATCCGCCTCCGGGTCCAATCCTTGCGTGGGCTCCGGCCAATCCGAACGACCCGAGCGTCGGTCCCATATCAGCCACACCCATGGTGAAATCGTCCATCCCCACCACGTGCGGAACATAAAGCTGCCGTCCCGGCGGGCGTCACACCCGCCGAGCCAAAAGCGAAAACGCCATCGTGACATGCGCCAAAAATGCCGACGATAGTGATCCGACCAAATCATGACACGACCCCAACTCGCAGATCGCGGACCCTACCCTTGGCCCCAACCCCGCCCGCGGCGTAAAATAGAAAAACAATTTCCTCGGGTTTAGCCCAGGTTTTAGCGAGCCCTAATCATGAAGATCACAATCACCCGATTCGCCCTGCTCTCAGCGGTTGCCTGCGCCCTTCTCCTCCCCGTTTTTTCCTCCGCCGACACCGTCGTCGAAGAGATCGTCGCCCGCGTCAACAACGAAATCATCACCCGCACCGAATACATCCGCAGCCGCGACCAGCTCAAGCAGGAAGTCCTGCAGCAAGATCCCTCGAGCGCCGACCGCGATTTCAACGACCGTCAAAAAGACGTGCTCCGCGATCTCATCGATCAGCAGCTCCTTCTGCAAAAAGGCAAAGACCTCGGCATCACCGGGGACACGGAGCTAGTCAAGCGCCTCGACGAGATGCGCAAAGAAATGAAGCTCGAAACCATGGAAGATCTGGAAAAAGCCGCCGAGGCCCAGGGAGCGTCCTACGAAGATTTCAAACAAAACCTGCGCAACCAGATCATCACCCAGCGCGTAATCGGCCAGGAAGTCGGCCAGCACTTATCGATGTCCAAAGATGACGAGAAAAAGTTCTACGATCAGCACAAAGCCGAGATGGAGCAACCCGAGCAAGTCCGCCTCAGCGAAATTCTCATCGCCCCCAAGCCGCCCGCCAAGCCCGCCGCCCCCGGCGCCAAACCCGACCCGCCGTCCGACGCCGAAAACGAAGCCGCACTAGCCGCCGCGCAGGCCAAAGCCAATGATGTTCTCGACCAGATTCATAAAGGGGTCCCCTTCGCCGACTTAGCGAAAAAATTCTCCGACGGACCCTCCGCAAAAGACGGCGGTGATCTCAGCTACTTCAAGCGCGGCACCCTCGCCAAAGAACTCGAAGACAAAGTCTTCGCGCTCAAGGCCGGAGCCGTCACCGAAGTCATTCGCACCAAGCAAGGCTACGTAATCCTGCAAGCGGCCGAACATCAGGAAGCTGGCGTCCCCAGCCTGAAAGAAGCCGAGCCCCGCATCCAGGATGCGCTCTACATGCAGAAGCTCCAGCCCGCGCTGCGCGCCTACCTGATGACCCTGCGTGAAAACGCCTTCATCGACATCAAGGCAGGCTACGTCGATTCCGGAGCCAGCTCCAAACAAACCAAGCCCATAGAAACGTCAGACAAGGAATCCAAAACCAAGAACCTGAAAAAAGGGAAGAAGCTGGGCGTCTTTTAAGCTAATCTGGCTGGAACGATCGCGCGTTTAGACACGCGCTTCGTATCAGGGCATGCCTTTAGGCATACCGCAAGCGCCCAACTACAACGCGCCTTCAGGCGCTGCACTCCCGCTCACGTGGAGGCTCATGAAAGATTTCTTCATCTCCGACTGCTCCCGCCAGGAAAACAAAATCATCACCGCGGGCTTCGTCGTCGCCTCCAAGCAGGTCAAAGCGAAGAAAAACGGCGAGCCCTACCTCGCCCTAATCCTCGCCGATCGCAGCGGCCAGATCGAAGCCAAGATGTGGGACAACGTCGAAGAATTCATTGCCATCTTCGAGCAGGACGACTTCCTCAAAGTCAAAGGCCTGATCAACAAATATAAGAATCGCTTCCAGCTCACCATCCACAAACTGCGCCGCATGGAAGAAGCCGAGATCGACTACACCGACTATCTTCCCAAAACCACCAAAGACATCGGCGAACTCTGGCGCAGCCTGACCGAATTCGTCGCGACCTTCCAAAATCCGCACCTCAAGCAGTTAGTCGAACTCTTCATGGCCGACGCCGAAATTGCCGAGCGCTATCGCAACGCTCCCGCCGCCAAAACCCTCCACCACGCCTACATCGGAGGCCTGCTCGATCACGTAGTCTCGCTCTTCCGCTCCTGCGATCTGATGTGCCGCAACTATCCTCAAGTTAATCGCGACCTCCTCCTCACCGGAGCCTTCCTCCATGACATCGGCAAAATTCAGGAGCTCACCTACAATCGCGCCTTCTCCTACACCACTCGCGGACAGCTCTTAGGCCACATGATCATCGAACTCGAAATGCTCCAGGCCAAACTAGCCCAGCTCCCCAACTTCCCCGCCGAACTAAAAACTCTCCTCGAGCACCTGATCATCAGCCATCACGGCCAATACGATTTCGGGTCGCCCAAACTCCCCATGTTCCCCGAAGCCCTGATGCTCCACTACCTCGACGACCTCGATTCCAAAATGGAAGCCATGCGAGCCCAATTCGAGCGCGAGTCCGAACAAGAGGGCCCCTGGACCAGCTACAACGCTTCCTTGGGCCGCCCCTTGCTGAATTCGACGAAATTCATGCAGGGCGAAAAACCAGCCGCGATAAAGACTACTGCCGAAAATCTAAGCGAGCAGCGAGCCACGCCCGCCGAGCCCGAGCCCATTAAGTCAGCCGCCTCACCGCTCGATCTGTTCAGCGAACAAAAAGCCTGAAACGCAAACCCTGTTGTCCTCCTGAGCGCAGCAAAGGATCTGCTTTCCCCCCACTTTGACTCTTCGCCCTTAAGCTCTTCTCCGTGCCTCCATGTCTCCGCGGTGAGAAAGCTCTGACCTCATCCCCGTTCACACTCTCGTAACAATCCTCCCGTATATTCTTGCCACATTTCGCGCCCGCGTTCCAGGCGCAGCCAACCCAACCTTGGCGACCAAAGGAGATTCTCAAATATGGCCACCGCACCGAATCCTGAAATTCTTCCCGAACCGTTGACCGTGGCCCCAAGACCCGCAGTTCACGACAAGCTCAGCAAGCGTCCCGGCAAAATCGGCATGATCGGCTTCGGCGTCGTCCTGGTCATCGGAGTCATCTACTCCGCCTATCATCTCCTCACCGATCTCTCCACCGTCCACACCGGCTCGATCATGCCCTACGTTCTCCTCGGCATCGCGCTCCTCGTCGCCCTCGGCTTCGAGTTCGTCAACGGATTCCACGACACCGCCAACGCCGTCGCCACCGTCATCTACACCCACTCCCTTGAGCCGCACATCGCCGTCGTCTGGTCCGGCTTCTGGAATTTCCTCGGCGTTCTCACCTCCAGCGGCCTGGTCGCCTTCGGCATCATCTCTCTTCTCCCCGTAGAACTCATCCTGCAAGTCGGCAGCAAAGCCGGCTTCGCCATGGTTTTTGCCTTATTAGTCGCCGCCATCATCTGGAACCTCGGCACCTGGTGGTTCGGCCTCCCCGCCTCCAGCTCGCACACCCTCATCGGCTCCATCATCGGAGTCGGCATCGCCAACCAGCTCATGTCCCCGAAAACCGGCACCAGCGGCGTCGATTGGGGCCAGGCCACCAACATCGGCAAATCGCTTCTCCTGTCTCCGATCGTCGGTTTCGTCTGCGCCTTCCTCTTATTAACTCTGATGAAAGCCGTCATCAAAAATCGCGCCCTCTACGAAGCTCCCGTAGGCACCGAGCCGCCGCCCTTCTGGATCCGCGCACTCCTCCTCCTCACCTGCACCGGCGTCAGCTTCGCGCACGGCTCTAACGATGGCCAAAAAGGTATGGGTCTCATCATGCTGATTCTCGTCGGAACCGTGCCCACCGCCTACGCCCTCAACCACGCCATCACCCGCCAGCAGTCCGATGACTTCATCGCCGTTTCGCAACAAGCCGCGAACACCCTTTCGAACTACGTCAGCCCCAACGCCGTCATCGGCGATGCTCGCGAAGAAGTCACCGACTACATTCGAAGCAAGGATTTCACTCCCAATACCATGCTCGGCCTGCGCCAGCTGGTGAGCGACATCGGCAACGAAACCGCCCTCTTCGGCGAGCTCGCCAGGATTCCCAACGACCGCGTCCGCAACTTCCGCAACGATATGTACGTCGCCAGCGAAGCCCTGCGCCTGATGAAGAAGAGCCAGCAGCCCGCGATCACCGCCGCCGATTGGAATATTCTCGACAACTACAAAAAACACGTCGACGCCTCCACCCGCTTCATCCCCGGATGGGTAAAAGTAGCCGTCGCCATGGCCTTAGGCCTGGGCACAATGATCGGATGGAAACGAATCGTAGTAACGGTAGGAGAAAAAATCGGCAAAGAACATCTCACCTATGGACAAGGCGCCGCCGCGGAAATCACCGCCATGTTCACCATTGGAGCCGCCGATTGGTTCGGCCTGCCAGTAAGCACCACCCACGTGCTCTCCTCAGGTATAGCCGGCACCATGGCCGCCAACCATTCCGGCCTGCAATGGTCCACCGTCCGCAACCTGGCCATGGCCTGGGTGCTAACCCTCCCCATCTCGATGATGCTGGCGGGCTTCCTGTTCTGGACTTTCAGAAGAATGTTCTGATGTGTTGAGCTGATGTGTCGAGTTGATTTATCGAGTTGATGTGTTGAGCGGTTGCGTTGAGCTTTTGGGTGGCGCAGCGCTTCAGCGCTCGGGTATCAGCTCTGTTTTGATTGCGCCTTTAGGCGCTGAGGTCAGACTCTCGACGAACAATCGACCTCTTCGCAACCTCATACCACGTTCTGACTTTCAGATTTACCACGCACCTACTCGATGCAAGCCAGACGATGCTACCTACTGCATATCCCCGCCCATCGGCACGTACCGGAATTTCTTCCCGTCAAAAAACAACGCCGAGCTAGTTCCCATTTCGCCCGCTTCTTCCACGTAGATCGCTTCCACCGATCTCTTCCTCGTTTTGAACCTTCGCACCGACATCGTCTTGAACGGCAAATTCACAATCACGTACTTTGCCTTCGGAGTCTTATTGCGCCACGCGCTCACCCCCGCGCCATCAATCACCAGCACCACCAATCCCCGCTGCCGCGGATCGCCCTCGCTGAATGTCGTCGTCATCCGCGGATCGCCATAGCCAAAAAAATCGTTATAAGGGTCGATCACCGCATAATTATGCTCGCCCTGATCGAGCATCGGATTCTTGCACCGCGCCGCAATCACGATGTCTTCCACCCCATCGCCGTCGAGATCGCCAAACGCAGCACCAAATTCCGGCAACAACGTGAACTGGTCGCCAAACTGTTGCTGCACAAATTCGTTGTCAATCTTATGAGACACAGCCCGCTGAGCCGCGGCGGGCATCGATACAGCCGGAGCCTGCGCAAAAGCGGGAAGCATGCAACCAAGGCAGAACACAAGGGCAAAGAGCGAAGCAATAGATAAAGATGGGGTTCTCATGCCCCTAATCTAACTCCGCCCCGTCACTCAAGGCAGGTAACGAAAGTCACCAGCTGTCAGTTCGCGGAGATTCGCCAATTACAAATTACAAATTACAAATTCCTCCTGAAGTGCTCCCACCCCCCGGCCCGGAGCCGCCGCGCCTTCCCATCCGCCACCAACCGCATCCCCGCAAATCGCCCCACCCGCCCAATGCAAGTCAGCCGCACTCCTGCAATCTCCGCCGGAACCGCCACCCCCGAAGTAAAAAGCAATTCGTAATCATCCCCGCCATGTAAAGCCAACTCCAGCCGCACCGCCTCATCCCCAACCCACGCCAGCGGAATCGCCGCCGCCTCAATCTCCGCCCCCACGTGGCTCTCCTGGCAAATATGTTCCAGGTCAGTCGACAGCCCGTCGCTCAAATCAATCATCGCCGAAGCCACTCCCCGCTCCCGCAACCAACGCCCCACTTCAATCCGCGCCTGGGGACGCGAATAACGGTTCGAATCATGAGAAGACCGAAACGCGCGCCGCAAATTCTTCGCGCCCTTCGACTCACGCAGCCGCCCCAACTCCGCCGCCGCTCCTCCCAATTCCCCCGTCACATAAATTCCATCCCCCACCTTCGCTCCCGATCGCAAAACCGCCTTCCCCCGAGGCACTGATCCCACCATCACAATGTCCGCCTGTATCCCACTCGCCGACTGCGCCGTGTCGCCTCCCGCCAGCGTAACTTTGGCCTCCCGAGCCAACTCCAGCAATCCCCGCAAAAATCGATCCACCCATTTCTGCGGCACATCGCGAGCCACCGCCAGCGACAAGAATGCCGCCAGCGGCTCCCCGCCCATCGCCGCAATATCGCTCAACCCGCGCGTCAGGCAGCGCCACCCCACCACCTCCGGTGGATGCCAGTCCCGCCGAAAGTGCACCTTCTCGATCGAGAAATCGGTAGTAACCAAGACTTGGTGACCATGGGGAACCCGCAGCACGGCGCAATCATCTCCGATCCCCTTCACCACCGCCAAACCCGCCCCCGCGGCAGCCCGCCGTATCCCCTGAATCAGCTTCTTTTCCCCAGTAGGCATATCGCCTCAATATATCAACATGCTGAAACCAATCAGCCTGCTGGCAGCTAGCGGCTGGCAGCGAGGTTCACTACAATCGTTACTGTAGTGCCAACGACTCCGTGCCCTTACCACTTACGCGAGTAATTTGCCCGTTCGGGCACTGCAATTACCCTGCCTTGGTAACTATTCAAAGGGGCGTAGGGTGGTTGACACGAAGAATGAGGTTTGCTACCTTTGGACTCGCCGTTCACAGATAGTTCTGCCGAACCAAGTACTGCAACATGAATCAGTTGCAACGAATTGGTTTTTGGCTGCCTGGTTCCGTGGTTGCCCATATTAAGCCAGCCTGCATCTTAAAAGCAGCTGGTGGAATCAGGATTCCGAGCTCGAGCAAGACTGTTCCGCTCCCGCCGGTTTCCGAAAGTAAAATTCATTTGCGGAAGTAGGGTCATTGCGTAAACGTTTCTACATATTTTTCGTAGCCCGGGACGAAGCCGGTCAGCTTCGCAAGATCTCCATTCCCGTCCAGTACCTTTACATTCTCCTGGCCGGCGCCGGAATCGCCATCCTCTGCCTCACTGGAATTGCCAGTTCTTATACCCGGATGCTGGCCAAGGTCGAACACTACAATCAGCTCCGCACCGAAGACGCTCAACTCAAAGATCGCTACACGCGTCTCGAACAGGTTGCCAAAGAACGCGATATCCAGGTAGCCTCTCTCGGCTCACTCGCCAGCGAAGTTTCCGCCCTCTACGGACTCAAATCCGATCCCGCGATGGTCGCCGCTTCTACCGAGCAGATTCAGGAAGCGCAGGTTAGCTCCTCGCTCGATCAGCTTTACGCGCTCAAGCACACCGCACTCAGCGGAGCCGCCAGCGTAGGCATCTCGCTCGGGCTCACCAAAAATTCCACCACCGCCGATTGGATCCGCGCCAACTCTGCTCCCAATCTCTGGCCCGTCGAAGGCCAGATCACCGGCTCTTTCGGCGAACGCATCGATCCCTTTAACGGAGAAGGCGCCTTCCACTCCGGCGTCGATATCTCCGCCAACGTAGGCTCGCCCGTGATCGCGCCGGCCGACGGCACCATCACCTTCGCCGACTTCCTCGGCGGCTACGGACGCGCCGTCATGCTCGATCACGGCCACGGCATCTCCACCCGCTACGGCCACCTCTCCAGCTTCGCCGTCACTGCCGGACAAAACGTCCACCGCGGCGACACCATCGGCTACGTTGGCCAAAGCGGACGCTCCACCGGCCCCCATCTCCACTACGAAGTCCGTATCAACGACGTCCCCGTAAACCCCTACAAATATCTTCGCCTGACGGTAGCCAGAGTAGGCACCTACACCGCCGGCGAGTAAGATCGTGCGGAGCGGAACACTTCTGTCCGCTTGTCGGAAACAAAGAGAATGCAGCCAGAGAAAAAGCTGCTCAGGGAGCGTTTCTCTGAAACCTTGAAACTCTGAATCCTACCCGCTAGCCTTCTTCACTTCCTCAATCAACACCGGCACAATATCAAACAAATTCCCCACCACCGCACAATCCGCAATCTCGAAAAATTGGAACACTTCTCTACCCCTGCCGCTGCGGACAGCAAAAAACCCCGCCCAAGCATTGCTCGGACGGGGCACCGTTACCGGTTTTGGAATGGGCTGGCGCGGTTATTGTATTTCCCTATACTCGACCTCGCACGCCTGTAATGCCTTTCCGAACGGAGCACAGTTTAACTTCCCACCTTCACCATCACCGGCCAGGCAGCTCGCCAGTTCGTTGCGCAGAGTCTGGCAAGGGTCAGGTCCATAGAATGCAATCGCGTATGTATCAGATACAGTGTTTTGGGCTGCGTCATAGACGATACCGATGGGCGTTTCGCCTGACACGGGCAACTGCTGCCACCACCGGAACGGTTCAGCCTTATAAGGTGAAAACGCTAGCGCCGACTGCGCACTTACACTTTCGGCTTGGTTGGTTAGAACCGAGGTCGAGGGCGCACCCGTCCATGCTACCGGCGAGTTGGGAGTGACCAACGCGATGGGAGTTCCCGCCCCCGCAAACGGGCCTATGACCAAATTGCGGTCGATGGAAAACGCCCAAGTGGTTAAGGAGCAGCCGGCTGGAGGGCAAGGACCGTTGCCGCCGGTTGGCAAGTACCAGGCGGTGGCAACCGTGTTGCCGGATCCCGGGCATATAGTCACGGACGACGTCCAAACGATCGTGCCCTGGTTATCCCAGAACAGAAAATCATAGCCCGCGTATGAGTTTGCAGTCGCAGCGTCACAACTGCTAATTGTGTTTGTGTCAAAGGCAGCGCCTGATGGGAACGGTTGATAAGTGACCGTAACTTCCCCTGCGTTTGCAATGCCCACGCTCGCAATAATCGCTAGTATGCCGATTGCGAAAGAACTACAGATTTTATTGAACGTTTTCATTTTCCTTCTCCTCTTATTAAGAATTGAACAACTATGGTGATATCCGCGGCTGTTCAAACGCGAAAGCCGCTCACCTGATATAGCGGGAACAAGAGGACAAAGAGGTCAGCCTAGTTGAGGTGAGAGTGAAAAACGTGTGGAGCGGACACTCCTGTCCGCTTGTCGGAAACAAAGAGAAGGCAGCCGGAAAACACGCTGCTAAAAAGAGCGGGGCTGTCTTTGAAACGTCGGGACCTTGAAACCTAGCTCCTAGCCTTCTTAACTTCTTCAATCAATACCGGCACAATATCAAACAAATTCCCCACCACCGCATAATCCGCAATCTCAAATATTGGAGCCTCCGCATCCTTATTAATCGCCACGATGCTCCGCGACCCCTTCATCCCTACAATATGCTGGATCGCCCCCGAAATCCCCAGCGCCAGGTACAGCTTCGGAGCCACCGTCTGCCCCGACGATCCAATCTGCCGATCCATCGGCAACCATCCGCTATCGCAGATCGGACGCGACGCCGCCAACTCCCCTCCGATCGCATCCGCCAACTGCCTCGCCAACTCAATGTTTTTCTGCTCTTTAATTCCACGCCCCACCGAAACAATAATCTCCGCCTGCGTCAAATCAACCGCCTGCTTCGCTTCCTTGAAAACTTCCTGCGGCTTGTTCCGCACCACCCCCGCCGGAATCTCCACCGTCACCGTCTCCACCGGAGCCGCCGCCGCTCCCGCCTCCACCTTATCCGCGCGAAACGATCCATTCTGAAACGTGACAAAGCAAATTCCCGTCCCCGCAAAACTAACATCCGCGACAAACTTCCCCTGAAACATCTGCCGGGTAAAAATCAACTTCCCGCCCTCATTCTTGACGCCAATCACATCGCTGATCGCCGTAGTCTGCAAAGCCGCCGCCAGCTTAGGCACAAAATCCCGCACCTGATACGTATGTGGCATGAGCGCCACTTTCGCCGGATGCTTCCCCAAAAAATCCCGCAGCCCATGCACAAAAGCATCCGGAGTATAAGGCTCGAGCCCAGGCGACTCGACGTCATAAACCTTGGCGACTTTCTTAGAAGCAACCTCGCCAGCAATAGCCGAGACGCCCGACCCAACCACCGCAGCCTCCAGCGTCCATCCGGTAAGCGCCGCAATCGCCTGCCCAGCCGCAATCGTCTCCCAGGAGACGCGATTAAGCTTCCCCTCCCGCTGCTCCACAATCACCAAAATATTCTCAGGCATAAAAGTCAGTTCTCAGTTGTCAGTTGTCAGTAACCCCGCAAGTGCTTTCACTGAAAACTGACAACTGATAACTGACGACTAGATCACTCTCAACTCATTCTTCAACTTCTCCACCAGCTTCTTAGCCACCTCCGCCGGAGGCCCTTCCAAAAACTCCGTATTCTTCGACTTCTGCGGCACGTAAAGCTTTTCAATCTTCTGCAAATTCCCGCCCACAGCCGATTGCACTTCCGCTAAAGTCACCTTCCGCATAGGCTTCGTCTTCGCCTGCTTGATCCCAATCAGAGTCGCATAGCGCAATTTATTAATTCCCGACTGAATCGTCAGCACCGCCGGCAGCGGGACATCCACATACTGAAAAAATCCCGCCTCCAACTCCCGCTTCACTCGTATGCCTGCATCATTCTTCTCAATGTGCATGATGATGGTCGCGTGCGGCCATCCCAGAATCTCCGCCAGAATCACGCCCGTCTGCGCATACCCATAATCGTCCGATTGCAGCCCCGTAAAAATCAGATCAAACTTTTCATCCTTAATCGCCGCGGCGATCGCCCGCGCCGTGTTGTAAGCATCAAGCCCAACAAAAGCCGCGTCCTCCAGATGAATCGCTCGATCCGCCCCCTTAGCCAGCGCCTCCCGCAACACCTGCGAAGCCCGCGCCGGCCCCGCCGTCACCACCACCACTTCGCCCGTATGTTTTTCCTTCTGCCGCAACGCCTCTTCGAGCGCAAACGCATCCGGCTCATTCACCTCATAAGAAACGTCCTCACGAATCCACGTCCCCGCCTCATTCAACTTCAACGGAGCGTCCTTCTGCGGCACCTGCTTCATGCAAACCAATATCTTCACAATCCACTCCCCAGAACACTGTCACCACTCAAGAGCAAACTGGTTAGTATAAATGAACGGGGGACGGGGAGCGGAGAAAGCCTCTTTCAGTTTTTCAGCTTTTATTTAGAGCTTGCCAGCGAAGCGCAGGACCTGATTTTTGTCGGCGTCAACTGAAGAGCTTGGGAGCTCCGCCGCAATGCGCGGACAAGATTGTCCGCGCATCAAGAAAATTTGTTACTGACGATCTCAACCGCGCACATCGCTACTGCGGAGGACGGTCGCCAGTCGTATCAGTATTATTGTTATTATTATTCACGCCCGTGGTGTTTGCAGTATTGACCCCGTTCGCATTGTTCATCGGTAGCGCCGCTGCCGGCGCGGGCGTAGGAGTAGGCGCCGGCGCAGGTGTCCGATACGCGCTATTCTCCACCTTGCTCTCCGGAGGCTGCATCGCCACCACCTGATACTCCAGTTCCTTCTTGTCCCCCGCCACTCTCAAATACAACCGGTCTTTCTTGATCTTGAATTCCGCTTCATGTCCCACCGGCAGCACTACCGCATGCTTCGTATCCAGCGGTCGAATCCGATAATCCATGTCGTCCGCCCGCAGCAAGTATTGCGGACACAACTTCTCATTCGATTCCACGTGCTGCACTCCCACCGACGCCCACATGCTTCCGAGTCCCGTGACGCCGCGCTCCTTGGCGCCGCAAGGAACCGCCTGCATATTCTCCAGCATCCCTCTCTGCCCCTTTTTCTCTTTCGCCGTAGCAATCGACGGCACAAACAAAATCAGCAACGCCACAGCCGCAATCGTTTGTTGAACTCTCATATCCCCTCCCTGCCAGCTTCTTTGCTTTGAAAGGGCACGGGCTTCAGCCGTGCCACAGCTACCGCAAAAGCAACAAACGCGGAGGCCAGAACTCTATCGACTGGCCTCCGCTCATTCGCCTTCGCTATTGATTCGAAGGAGACTTCGGTCTCGGCGTAGGTCCAACCGGCTGCGCGTGGAAGCCGCCCTGCACCGTGGTCGAACTCATCACCCCCTGCGGATCGGCCGACAACTGCTGGCTCACCGTAGGATGCGCTTGCAAATACTCATTCAGCTCAGGATGGTTTGCCAGATACTCTTTGTTGGTAGCGAGCGTAGGATCGCTCGACAACTCCGCCGCAATCGTCGTGTGCCCGCCCAGGAACTGTCCAAATCCCGTCAGTTCTCCGCGGTTGCGATCATCGGCACTGGTTCGGTTACCGCCAAAGTGATCGCCATTCTGATCATAGCGATCTTCATCCCGCATAAACTGATCGGGATGCGCGCGGAACGCCGCCGACACGTCGATGTGCGTCTTCAAATACTCCTGCAACGCCGGATGATTCGCCACCCACTGTCGGTTATCGATCAGCGATGGATCCTTCTTCAGCTGTTCGGCGATCTCCGGATGCGCGTCCAGGAAGCGATCCATATCAACTATGTCCCGGCGCGAAATGTTGCGATCACTCGTTTCCCGGTCATAGCGCTCCTCATCTCGCATGAAGAGATTCGGATTGGCGCGGAACGTCGCGCTGATCTGCGGATGATTCTGCAGATACTCTTGCAGCGCAGGATGATCGGAAACCCATTTCCGATTATCGATCAGCGATGGATCCTTTCGCAGTTGCTGCGCAATCTCCGGATGCTCATCCAGAAAATGATCCATCTCCGCGATATCGCGCCGGGTGATATCGTCTCGATCGCTCATCGGACGATCATTGGTTGGCGGCGTCGCCGGACCAGTCGTCGCCCCCGGCGGCATAGCGGCAGGCGGCGGCGAATTCTGTCCACTCGCCACGCTTCCCGCCGAACACAACATTCCCAAAGCAAGCAACGGCGCCAAAGTGCTGGCTAAAGAACCGCGAGCATAAATTTTCGTCTTGATTGCCATATCCACAAAACCTCCAGTGGCAAGCGTGGACGCTTACCACCCGTAAGAAGTGCAACCCGCCTGCCAAAGGAGTTCGATGAAGTGACATCTTTCACGATGTCAGCAGCTTGGAAGGAACGGCAATCAGCTTGCCGTAAGTCTGCGAAGGGGAAATTCTGCTCTCACAAGGAAAATTCGGGATACAGCATCCACCGTAGGCAGATCTGGTGCTCGAACAAACTGTGGAACACGAAGAAACAACACACCGACAAATCTTCGGCGAATAAAATATGAACAAGAGTCAGCGCGAACGACGAACAGCGAACGACAACCGACTAACGTCCGCCCGCCGGCAACCCATCCTGCAAAAACGCCACACTCTGCACGCCCGTAATCTCAAAGCGCTTGCGGCAGCGCAGGTTCTTGCACATCATCATGTCGTCGCGCCGCAACATATACGACTGCGCCTTGGCAAACTTCGCGCGATCCCGATCATCCGCTCGCGGCGGCAAACTTTTTTTCTTCGTCCGCACTAGCCACTGAATCTCGTACTCCGCCGACTGATTGCAATGCGGACAGCTCAAATTCGCCGGCTTCTTATCCGACCGCTCGTCAAAAAATTCACGCTCATCCATAACTATGAATCCCTCAATTCCAAACTTGGCGCGAGCGAAAGCTCCAGCCAGCTTTCTCCCCATCGCGAAAGCTCGAACTGCACTCCCGCTTCCAAATTATTGCACTTTTGCCGCACGAATGTGCGAAGATGCGAATGCCCGCAAGTGGCTCACTTTGTTGGTTCGCTATTACAAGGTGTCATCCTGAGAGCAGCGCAGGACCTGCTTTCGCCGGATGCAATTTGGACAATCCCGGAGCCAACCCATGCCGCGCAAACCAAAGAAGAAAATCTTCTCCGCCGCCAAGGTAGTCCGCGAAATGGCCCGCGAGCGCGTAGGCAGTCCCAAACCCTCCCGCCTCGTCCCCGCAAAAAAGACCAAGCCCGAGCGCCACAAGCCCACCCTGGGCAAACTATTGTCGGATGAGTAGCGTCAGAGCCGCTCGTACGCTCAGTTGAAGCTTGCGCTCACCGCAGCGCCGCCCGTCGGTATGCTGACCACGCAAGTGTCGCCGGACGCGCCTGGGCAGTTCGCCCAGGTCACCGGAATGGCGCTCGCGGTAAGCAAGACCGACGACCCCACATCATAGGTCGCAATGCAGATGCCCCCGGTCTGCGAGCAGTTGATCGCGGCCGGCAGGCTCACCACCGATCCGGTCCCAACCACGCCGACGGCCAACGTCGCCAGCTTGCCGCCCCCTGGGCAGAGCTCACTCGCCGGATTGTCTACCGTCACGGTTGCGAAGGCAAACATAACGTTCCCGGCGCCGCCGGTGCCCTCAGGAACGCTCGCTGAGATGTCCCCGCCCCCGCAAGCGCCCTGCGCCGGAGTGAACAAACCTGGTGTCGACATGGTTACGACTCCGTCATCCACCTTCCACGTCGCCTGGCTGGTTAGGTCCATCGTCGCCGGCGGATGAATGTAGGTGCCGATCACCGTATACTGCTCCGTGCCGTTGACAGCAGGAGGCGGAAGATATGCCTCTAGAAAAGTAAAGGTCTGCGGCTGCACCTGAAGGCTCACCAGCTTCTGCGAATGTCCGCAACTAGGCAGGCTCAACGCTCCTCCCACCGCCACCAGCGTGCACAACGCGATCCCGATATAGCCACGCTTCATCGCCACAACTCCTGCAGGCAAGCCACGGCCAGCCCGTCCGTCGAATCAAGGGAAAGATGAAATCTAGCCGAACCGCCCCCAAAAAGCAACAAATGAGGTCAGAGGTTAGCAGTGCCAGCAGGTGGCACTGCTAACCTCTGACCTCGCATTTCCGCCTCTGACCTCGCCTCAATCCACATGCTCTCCCACCTCAAACCCCTCCTCCGCCGCCGGCAGCACATCCCGCTCACCCGCAATCCAAACATAAAGCGTCGGCAGCAGAAACACGCTCATGATGAGCGCTGCAATCAGTCCTCCCACAATCACAATCGCGAACGGCCGCTGCGAATCCGATCCAATGGCATGCGACAAAGCCGCCGGCAGCAATCCTAAAGTCGCCACCAACATCGTCATCATGATCGGACGGAGCCTTAACACCGCGCCCTCCACCGCCGCATCCTCAATCGTGTAGCGCCGCGCCCGCAGCTGATTGATGTATTCCAGCATGATCACGCCCGTCTGCACCGACACCCCAAACAGCGCCAGAAAACCCACGCCCGACGACACACTGAAATGCGTGCCCGTGAACCAAAGTGCAAGCAGACCGCCAATCGGTGCAATCGCAATCGTCGCCATAATCAGCAGCGCCCATTTGAAGGATTTGAACATGGTGTACAAAATGATAAAGATGATGAAGATCGTAATCGGGAGCACGATCAGGAGGCGGGCATTCGCTCGCTTCTGGCTCTCGTATTCGCCCTCCCAATCCAGGCTGTATCCCGTCGGCAATTTCACCTGCTCATTCACTTTCTTGATTGCCTCTTCCACCGTGCTCCCGAGGTCGCGTCCCCGGACACTATATTTAATCGCCACATAGCGCCGGTTCCCCTCGCGATACACCTCCGAAGCCCCATCCGTCTCGGTTATCTTGCACAACTGCGCCAGCGAAACCCGCTCCCCGCTCGGCGCCAGCAACCGTATGTTTTCAATCGCCTCCTGCGTATCGCGATACTTCGGAAGATAGCGCAGCGTCAGATCGTAGCGCGCCTCGCCTTTCAGAACCTGCGTCAGCGCATTGCCTCCCACCGCCGTCTGAATCGCATCCTGCACGTCAGCCACATTAATCTGATAACGAGCCGCCGCCGCCCGATCAACCGCCACGTTAAGATTGGGCTGCCCCAGCACGCGAAACACTCCCAGATCTTCAATGCCCTTGATCTGCCGCATGATGTTGACAATCTCATCGCTCTTGTCTTCAAGTACCTTCAAATCGTCGCCATAAACCTTCGTAGCCAGCGCGCCCTTCACGCCACTGACCGCCTCTTCCATGTTGTCTTCGATCGGCTGCGAAAAACCCCAGACCACGCCCGGGATTTTATCCAGTTCGCGCTGCATGGCTGCGATCAATTCATCCTTGTTTCCGTGAAACACAGGCCGCCACTTTTCTCTCGGTTTCAGGTCCACGAAATACTCAGTATTAAAGAACCCCGTGTTATCCGTTCCGTCATCCGGCCGCCCCACTTGACTCGTACATTGCGGAACTTCGGGAAAGGCGCAAAGTACGACCCGTGCCTGATTTGCGACTCGGATTCCCTCATCCGGTCCAGTGCTGGGTGCTAGCGTACCGCGTACCCACAGCGCCCCCTCATCCAGGTGGGGAAGAAATTCCGAACCGATGACGCCACTGAAAGCGAGATAACCGGCGAAGGCCACCAGAAGCAAGCACACACCGACTGTGATCAAACGTCTGCGAATCGCCCAGCGGAGGGCCACGCGATATCGTTCGCTCACGAAAGTCATGACTGGGTTGTCCCACTCCTTCGCGCCTTTGGCGAATGCATAACTGGCTAGCACGGGTGCAACCAGGATCGAGAAAAGCAAAGCACCGAGCAGCGCGAACGCCACCGTCCAAGCCATGGGGTGGAAGAGCCTGCCTTCCACGCGTTGCAGCGTAAAAATCGGCAAGAAAGCGGTGATGGTGATCACGATGGCATAGAACACCGGCCGCTGCACTTCATGCGACGCAAAACTAATGCGTTCGGTGGAAGTCTTGACCCCTTCGGCGTGGCTCATGTGGCGCACAATGTTTTCGATCAACACAATGGCGCCTTCCACGATCACCCCGAAGTCCAGCGCGCCCAGGGAAAGCAGATTGGCTGGAATGTGCATCAAGTTCAGGCAAATGGCTGCAAAAAGCAAAGCAAAGGGAATCGTTGCCGCAACGATGAAGGCGCCCCGAATGTTACCCAGAAATAGAAGCAGAATGACCGACACCAGGATCATGCCTTCGGTGAGGTTGTGAAGAACGGTGTGCGTGGTGTAGTGGACCAGGTCGCTGCGATCGAGAAAAGGGACGATCTTAACCCCCGGGGGCAAGATGTGATCGTTGAGTTCTTGTACTTTCTTGTGGATGTCAGCAAGCGCCGTCTCGCCGGTCGCTCCCTTCCTGAGCAGCACGATGCCCGACACCACATCGTCGTTGTCGACAAGCTTTCCGTCGTCGCGATGAATGGCCTTCGCAAACTGCCCAAGCCGTACCTTCGGCCCTTGTGACACCAGCGCAATATCCTTCACTCGCAGCGGCGTGCCATTCTTCGTCAGGATCACCGTCTCCGCAATATCCTGCGAGCGATCTACCAACCCTACCGAGCGCACGTTAATCTGCTGCAATCCTTCTTGTATGAAACTTCCGCCCGCATTCGCGTTGTTGTTAGTAAGTTGCTGCTCGATCTGCGCCAGGCTGAGTCCATAAGCGGTCAACTTATTAGGATCAACCCGTACCTGATATTCGCGCGTCGGCCCGCCAAAGCTCGCAACATCCACAATGTTCGGCACCGATTTAAAAGTCTTTTCCACCACCCAGTCTTCCAGCGACTTCAGCTCCATCGGGTCATACGCCGGATTCGTGCTGCGCAACGTAAAAAAATAAATCTGCCCGACCGGGCTCCAGTCAGTACCCATTTGCGGATTCACGCCCGGCGGCAACGTAACCTCGCTCAGTCGCTCCAGCACCCGCTCCCGGTTCCAAGCGTTATCCGATTCCTCGTCGAAAATCAGCTTCAGATCCGAAAGTCCAAAGAGCGAGAACGACCGAAGATGCACCACATGCGGAATCCCGTTCATCACGATTTCCAGCGGAATCGTAACCTGCTGCTCGATCTGCTCCGCCGAAATCCCCGGCCATTGCGTGATAATCTCGACGTAGTTGTCGGCCACATCGGGATACGCCTCGATCGGAAGGTCGCGGAATGCGACAATGCCCGCGGCGAAAAGTATCAGCGCGAGGGCCAAAACCAGCAGGCGATTATCCAGAGCAAAATCGACCACGCGTCGAATCATCTACTGCTCCACCGTGTTTTGCAGCACCAGCGCATTTGAAACGACTTGATCTCCGGGTTTGAGCCCGGAAACAATCTCCTGCAAATTCCCCGGCACCATCTTTCCCGTCACCACTTCCAGCCGCTTGAAATGCCCCGCCCCGAGCGGCGTGTACACCCACTCCCGATCGTGCAAATGCAAAATCGCCGTCGCCGGAATCGCCGCCCGCACTTCCGGCTGCTTCCCATAAAAAGTAGCGGTCACAAACATCCCCACCCGCATCATCCCCGGATTCGCCACCTCCAGCCGCACCTTCGCCGTCCGAATATTCGGATCAAGCACCGGCGAAATGTTATCGATTCGCCCCTTGAGAAGCTGACGGGGATAAGCGCCCAGCCGCAGATCAGCGAATTCGCCCACCCGCACCGCGTCCAGATCGTTTTCGTAAACATCGCAAACAATCCACACATAAGAAAGATCTGAAATCGTAAACGGATTCGGCGATCCCAACCCCGACACGCCCGATGAGTTGGTAACCTGCTGATCGGTGATGACGCCAGAGATCGGCGCCACGATATCGACAATCCCCGACGGATGATCCTTGTCGATTCCGAGCAGCCGCAACTGCTCCAACGACGCATCCAAACCCGCCTGCGCATTTTGCGCCACATCCTCCGCTTGCTCCAGCGCGCTCTTCGCGATCGCCCCCTTGCTATAAAGCAGCTGCGCCCGCTCCAGCTGAATCCGCGCCAGCAGCTCATCGTTCGCCGCCTTGCGATATGTCTGATAAGCTCCCGAAACATCATTACTCTGCACGCGCAACAGCAACTGCCCCTTCCTCACCTGATCGCCCAGCCGCGCCTTGATCTCCACCACTCGCCCCGCCGCGAGCGAAATCACCGGCACCGCCCGCGAAATATCCGGCTGCACCACGCCCGTTACATTCAATGCCGGCGCCGCCTTATACTCCGCCGCCGCCACCACCGGGTACTGCTCCGGATGATCGACTTTAAAATTGTTCGAATCCAGATCAGCCTGCACCGTAACCGGCGGCGGCGCCTCCGCCTTAGGATCACCCTTGCCCTCACTGCAAGCGACCAGCGAAGCTAGAGTCAGCAAGATCCCCGCAAGCGCAAGAATCACGTAGCGACGGATGCCCTCACCCGTCCCGCCGAGCGCAGCTCGGCCCCGTCCCGCCCAAAAAATCGGCGCGGCCCCAGGAGGAGGTAAAATTTCGGCCGCGCCGCAAGAGCTCGCCGTGTTCTTCCCCTCGGCGGCTCTTGAAATCCAAGGACCTCTCGTTTGCTTCGTCACTGAATCACCTCCCGGCCCACCGCCATATTCAGCTGCGCCGCCGCCGTCAAGTACGCCCCCACCAGATTCACGTAGTTCAGCTCGGTGGCGCGATACTCACTCTGCGCGTTAAGAAAATCGAGCAGCGACGCCCCGCCCTGCTGGTACGAAAACGCGATCGTGTCCCGCACCCGCACCGCCTGTTGCAGATACTTCGCCTTGTAGGGCAGCAACAAAGTCACGTTGCTGACCACCGTCACGTACGCCGAATCCACGTCGCTGTATACCTGAGCCTGGGCCGCGTCCAGCAGCTTCTGGTTCCGGTCAATATCCAATTTCGTGCGCAGCTTCTCGCCCTGGTTCCGATCGAAGATCCGCAGCGGAATACTCACCCCCACGCCAAAATACAAATCAATCGGCGGATTCCGCCCCACATCTACGCTAAAAGTCGGATCCGTCGATCCGTTCGCCACCGCCAGCTTGTGATCCGTCTGCGCCTTGTCCACCGCCTCCATCGCCGCCTTCAAATCCGGCCGCGTGTCCAAAGCGATCTTCCGAAAATCATCCTGCGGCAACAGCTGATCGCTGAAATCAAATACTCCATCCACATCAAACTGTTCCACCGGAGTTCGATCATCGAGCAAAGTCAGCAGCTGAATCTTCGCCGTCCGCAGATTCACCAGCGCCGTCTGCACATCCGATTCATACTGCACGCGCTGCAATTCCAGCCGGTCCAAATCGACCTGCGCAATATCCCCCGCCTGAAAACGGTCCCGGCTAATCACCAGCACATGGTCGTAATATTCAAGATCATCCGTCGCCAGCTTGAGCACTGCCTTCGCCTGCAGCATCGACACAAACGCGCCGCGCAATGTGAACAGCATCGTTCTTTCCAGGTCCTGATGCGTGGACTCCGCGATCCCCGTAGCCTTCTTCGCACTCTCCAGCCGCAAATCCCGCTTATGATCCCGCTCGTACAAATAGCTCAGCGTCGCCGAAGGCAGCAAATATGCGAACGCTCCATGCGCCGGCCCAGCGTTAAAAGGAGTGATCTGATCCGACAGCAAACCGAGCTGTGGATTTGGCCGCAAATGCGCCGTGATCTCCTGCGCCTTCGACTCGTCTACGTTGAGCTTGTCCGCCAGCAGCGTAGGATTGTTCTGCTCAAAACGATCCTTCACCTTCTCCCACGTCAGACTCCGGCCAGGCGTTGGCGCCGGCTGCTGCCCCGATTGCTGCGCCGACGCAACCGCGCCGAGCGCAGTCACCACGACAAGCCAGAAACCTCGCTGGATTTTTCTCTGCATCCACTAACTCCGCAAAGCCTCTCGCATCATCCCGAAGGCTTACATGTGATATCGATCACCCACCGCAATTCGTATTCGCGTCTCGTATCAGGGTATGCCTTCAGGCATACCGTCAACGCCACATCATCCTCGCGCCTTTAGGCGCTGAGGCGCGCTGAAAATACACAACCCCTGTGAGTATGTCGTTTCCGCTGCAAGGATTTCGTAAAAATGAAACTGCAATCGCCATTCAACTCTTGAACGCAACGGATCGCAATAAGCGACGAGCGAGCTAAACCAGGCGGGAAGAAACTGGAGGACCGCGGCCACCGTGGACAATCAATGGAGCCGCATTTAAGGCAATTACTGCTGTGAAAAATTCAAGCCGGTTTTCTGGAATAAATCCCAGCGAAACCGGCGCCGTGACCGTCGCCGTCAACGTCTGCCAGCGATTGTGCCAAACCGAACCCTTCTCCCCCGCGGCCTGCGACACGCTGCGCTTGCCCGGCGAAAATTCTTCCATCTCCGCTTGCATCGCGTGCAAATCGTCAGACGCCGAGATCACCGGAAACAACAGAATGAACGCGCATCCCAGCGTACAAATAAAGATCAGCGGCCGCGCCGCCGAATCTTTCGCTCCACCCTCCGCAGCCCCAGCCAACCGTTCCCGCCACAACAAATAAGCAGGCAACAGCAGCGACAGCCAGCAGAGATTAAGAAAAAGCTCCATCTCAAACCGTTCAGATTATTTTGGATAAGTAGCCACGCACACAATTTAGTGCAACCGGCTCAGCATAATCAGGATAGCACAGAAGCGCCAAGTGACTTCCGTACCCTGACTCATTTTCCCTGCCGCTGGAATCATGCACCCGATCCCCCACCCGCGTGGACAGCATCCATCGACCGCTGTAGAATCCGTTGCGCCATTCTCAACCTATTTGAACGATAGGGTAGGTTTCTATGCGAAGAGCTCTCCACTCAGGTCTCAGTGCCGTCTCTCTAGGCTTTGCACTCCTCCTCCAGTCCCAGCCCTACATCTCTGGCCAATCGACGCCGCCGGTCGCGCCCGTCCATAACGTCGTCGACGATTACTTCGGCACCAAGATCACCGACCCATACCGCTGGATGGAGGATATGAAGTCTCCCGAATTCCAGACATGGATCACAGCCGAGAATGACTACACCCGCTCGATCATCGACCCCATCCCCGGGCGCCAGAAACTCCTCACCTCAATTGCCGAATATGACAATTCCCGCACCACCGTGATTGATCTCCAGGAGTACGGCCAGCGCTATTTCTATCGCAAAATCGAGCCGAATGAGGATAACTTCAAGCTTTACATGCGCGACGCCAAGACCGGGCAGGAACGTCTGCTCGTCGATCCCGACCGGTTCAAACCTGCGAACGAAAGTGCCCATTACGCACTCGACTACATCTCCCCATCACCCGATGGAAAATATGTGGCCTATGGTGTTTCACCAGGGGGTTCTGAGAACAGCGTTCTGCGCATCTTTGATGTGGACGCAAACCACGATTTTCCCGAAGTCATTGATCGTTGCCAATATCCCAATCCGAGCTGGCGTGGTGACAATCGATCATTTTTCTATAACCGCCTTCAGAAAATCAGCCCTGCCGATCCTCCAACCGCCAAGTATCTCGACTCGCAGGCTTGGTTACACACACTAGGGAAGGACCCTGCCGTCGACGTTCTCGTGCTCGACCGCCGCCACGCCCCTGGAATTCCCCTCGTCGAATCAGATTTTCCCACCGTCGTTTACTCCCTCTCGTCGCCGTGGCTGATCGCATCCGCGGTTCATGGCGTGCAACGCGAGTTCCCCATCTACATCGCCCGCGTATCCGATTTTGCGGGCGCAAAAACCCAGTGGAAAAAGGTCGCCGATGACACCGATGAAGTGACTGGCTTCGATTTACGCGGCAATTACCTCTACTTGATGACCCATCACAACGCGTCGCGCTTCAAAATCATCCGTGTCGATATGGAGCATCCCGACCTCGCGTCCGCCCTTACCATCATTCCCCCCGGTGACGCGGTTCTGGTGCGGCACCAGATTGCGAAAGATGGACTATATGTTCAGGAACTCGACGGTGGTATTGCCAAACTTTTGCTTGTCGGCTTCGATGGCCGCAATCCCGAGCCAATCCAGTTGCCTTTCCAGGGGTCGATCAGCGAGCTGTTCGTCGATCCCCGCGAGCCGGGCGCCATCATCCGCACCGAGTCGTGGGTTCGTCCGCCCATCTATGCGCAGGTGGCCAATCGCAGCACCACCGACCTAGACCTGATTCCAAAGCCAAAGTTCGACTATTCGCAATTGGAATCGATTGAGGTGAAAGCGCCCGCGCCCGACGGCACCCTGATTCCACTATCCATTGTCTTCCAGCGCGGGATCGCCAAAGATGGCGCGCGTCCAACGTTCTTGGAGGGTTACGGTTCGTACGGCGTTACCCTTGATCCTTCGTTTGTGCCGCGCTTCATCCCCTGGCTGCAACGAGGCGGCATTTTCGCGGTTGCGCACGTTCGCGGCGGCGGCGAATATGGCGAAGATTGGCATAACGCGGGACGCAAGCTCACCAAGCAGAACACCATCGCCGACATGATCGCCTGCGCTCAGTTCCTGGTGAAGGAAAGGTACACCTCACCGGCGCATTTGGCTGCGGAGGGTGGCAGCGCCGGAGGCATCACCGTCGGTGGCGTGCTTACCCAAAGGCCAGACCTCTTTGCCGTCATTCTGGATGACGTGGGCGTCTCTGACGCGTTGCGTTCTGAAACCTCACCGAACGGTCCACCCAATATTCCCGAGTTCGGGTCCGTGAAAACCGAAGAGGGCTTCAAAGGCCTGTTTGCGATGGACGCTTACGTGCACGTTCAAGACGGCACGCCCTACCCCGCCGTCATGCTGACTACGGGCGCTAACGATCCACGTGTGGATTCCTGGGAGGCAGGCAAGATGACCGCGCGCCTGCAGGCCGCAACTTCCAGCGGCAAACCGATTTTGCTCCGCGTCGACTTCGACGCCGGACACGGTTTCGGATCAGGCAGGGCGCAAAGAAACCAGCTCATAGCCGACGAACTCTCGTTCGCACTATGGCAGTTCGCGGACCCGGATTTCCAGCCAGCCCAGGTGAACCAGATGCACCAAAATAAATGACGACAATCTAGACGATCTAAATTACGAGGATGTAAATGACGAAGATCGTGGGCATGCGAATGATGAACGAGGAATAACGGCCAAGTTGAACTCCTTGGTGAACCTTTATTGACCTTAGTGGTAAAAGCTTTTGCCTCTTACCTGTGCAATCAAATCTCTGCCCTTAATCTAAGGCCCCTGCACAATCTGCAAAGCCCCCACCGTTTGCAGCCTCTGCCGCAGTATCACATTCCGCGGCGCAATCTCCGCAATCGCATCCGCATGAACCACATACCCACCATATCCCGGCGTGTTGCCAAACGGAATCTTCACATCCGTCGCTCCCGCCTTCAGATCAAAGTGCTCATACCCAATCGCCGTGGCCCGCCCATTCTCGGCCACGGCAACAACCACCACCGTCAGATCGAAATCATCCTTCGACCCATTCGACACCTTCACCGACCCATCGATCCGATTGTCGTGCACCTTCGGCGTCTCATCCCATTCCAACAGCAGCGCCGCCGTAACCACCGCCTGCAACTCCTTATTAATGCTGTGCGCAGGTTGCCCCGAATCCTCCACCTTCAAAGTCAGCGCAAAGCTCCCCGACTTAGTAGCCCGTCCGCTCAGCAGCCCGTCCCGAGTCAGCGTAACTCCCTCCGGCAACTCCCCGCCCGCCACGCTCCAAACATAAGGCGGGACGCCCCCTTTGGCATGAAGAAGAGTATGAAACTCCACCCCCACATTCATCGCCGGCAAAGTGTCCTCAACAATGGCCAGCGGAGGCGCCTGCGCCGCCGCCACTCCACAAAGACAAATCAACACCGCAATCAGCCGCATCATAACTTTCATCATCAAGCGGATCTCTTGTCCCCGACTAGATTTGTCATCCTGAGAGAAGCGAGGGACCTGCTTTTTTCCTGAGCAATCGCGCGTTTGAAAAATAACCAAACCGAGGGTGCCCCATCCTGACGTCGCGTTCTCGGGAGCGTGAATGCGCTTCGTTTGATTTTACGCCGCTCACAGCGTAAAAGAACTCAAGACGTCCTATATGTCGCGCATCCCCCTAGCCCTCTTACTAGTCTCCTTTCTCCTGGCCATGGCAACAGCCCAAGCCCCGCCGCCCACTCCTCCCAACAAAATAACCGACCAAACCAGCCCCGATCCCAACTCCGAAGAAGCCGCCATTTTCGAGCGCATCCTCAACCACGTCCGCTTCGAAAACGATGGCACCGACGTCACCGAAACCGAAGCCATAGTAAAAATCCAAAGCCAGGCCGGAGTAGAAGAATTCGGCCAGCTAGTCTTCGGCTACTCCTCCGCCACCGAAAAGTTGGAAATCGAATACGTCCGCGTCCGCAAGCCCGACGGCCAGATCGTCACCACTCCCGAATCCACCGCGCAAGACTTCGCTCCCGACGTGCTCAAAGAAGCTCCCATGTACAGCGACTACCGCCAGCGCCACATCTCCGTAGCCGCTCTCCAGCCGGGAGACACCCTCGAATACCGCACCGTCACCCGCGTCACCACCCCGCTAGCCGCCGGAAATTTCTGGTACGAAGCCACCTTCCCCAAAGGAGTAGTGGTCAAAGAAGATCGCCTCGTAGTCGACATCCCCAGGTCTCGCGAAATTAAACTGAAGACTCCGACTCACCAACCCGAAATCCAGGACACCGCCGACCGCCGCATCTACACCTGGATAGTAAAAAACATTCAGCCAGACCGCGACAGGGACAAAGACAAAGAAAGAGATGAAGAAGCCGACGACCCGACTCCCGACGTCCAACTGACTACCTTCACCGACTGGAAGCAAATTGCCGAATGGTACGCCAAGCTCCAGGGCGACCGCATGACGGTCGACGCCACCGTGCAGAAAAAAGCCGACGAACTCGTCAAGGGCTCCGACACGCCCACCGAAAAAGGGCGCCGCCTCTACGATTACGTCGCCCGCAACATTCGCTACGTCAGCATCTCTCTCGGCGTGGGACGCTATCAGCCCCACTCCGCCGCCGATGTTCTCCAAAGCGGCTATGGAGACTGCAAAGACAAACACACGTTATTTTCTGCCATGCTCCGCGCCGAAGGAATCAAAAGCTATCCCGTCCTCATCGACAGCTCGCGCCAGCTCGACGAAGACATTCCCTCGCCCGCGCAGTTCGATCACGTCATCACCGCCGTCCGCTTCTCCGCCGGACCCGGCCTCACATTTCTTGACACCACTCCCGAAGTCACTCCCTTCGGCCTCATTCTCTACCAGCTCCGCAACAAGCAAGCCGTCCTGGCGTCCAATTCCAATGACAGCGAAGCCGGCATCCAATGGACGCCCGCCGACTCGCCCATCACATCTTTCATGCACTTCTCGCTGGACGGAAAATTCACACCCTTTGGCGCTCTCGACGCCACGCTCGAATTCACCGCCCAGGGCGATCGTGATTGGCCCATGCGCGCCGCCTTTCGCCGCGTAGCTCGCGCCCAATGGAAAGATTTCGTCAAGGCCCTCACCGCCCAATGGGGCCTGCCCGGCGACGTCGAAGACGTTCAACTCGATTCCCTCGAAGACACCAGCAAGCCCTTTCATCTGAAATTTCATCTCCACCAGGATCAATATTTCGTAGTCCCCAGCGCCAGCGTAAATTTCCGTCCCATCCCGCCGCTAGGCTTGCCCGCCGTCCGCACCTCCGCAAAAAATAAAGAGCCGCTCAACATTGGCCCCGAAGGAGAAATCGACTACCGCATCCGCCTCCAATTCCCCGCGAACTACACCGTGCGCACTCCCACCGCCGTAAAAATGTCGCGCGACTACGGCGACTATTCTTCCACCTACACACTGACGAAAAACGTTCTTGAAGGCGAGCGCAAGCTGGTGGTCAAAACCAACGAAGTGGCCGCCGCCCGCCGCTCCGATTACGAATCCTTCCGCAACGCCGCTCACAGCGATGAAGACCAACTCCTAACCAGCACCATCCTCACTCCCGAAGCCCAGTCAGCCGACGCCGGTTCAAAACTAGAAGGCACCGCTGCCGAACTGCAAAAAGCAGGAATGAAATCTCTCCAATCGAAAGACTATCGCAGCGCGATCGACCTCCTGAAGCGCGCCCTGGATAAAGACAAAGACTCCACAATAAAAGATGGTTGGTACGATCTCGGCCTAGCCTACGCCGCCGCCAACCATCACGCCGAAGCCATAGCCGCCTTGCGCAAGCAACTCGAGCAGGATCCCAATCACCAGCATGCCAACCTCGACCTAGCCATCGAACTCCAGCAAACCGGCAAGACCACCGAAGCCATAGCCGCCTATCGCAAACAGCTCGAAGCAACTCCCTACGACAAATCGACCCACAAAAATCTAGGATTGCTGCTAGAGCAACTAAATAAAGACGCCGACGCCCGCACCGAACTAGAAGCCGCCGCCGCGCTTCCACCCGACGATCCCGAAGTCAAATTAGCCCTGGCGCAGGTCTACACACGCCTGGGCGAAAAATCCCAAGCCCAGGAATTAATGAAAGGTCTAACCGGAAGCGCCACCGGCAGCACTGACAACACGCAAGACATCTACGCCACCGCTCTGACCAGCGACATCGATCCCACCCAAACCGAAAACGAAGCCCAGCAGGTTCTCTACGACATAGGGAGCCAATTCGATTCCGGCGAATTCGATCGCTTAGGCCCCTCGGCCTTTTCGTCGATGCGCCTGGTAGCGCTCTCCTGGGCCCGCATAGGATGGGCAAAATTCCAGCGCGGCGAAACTCTCTCCGCCATGCAATTCCTAAATTCCGCCTGGATGCTAAGCCAATCCCCCACCATAGCCAACCGCCTGGCTCAGGTCTACGAAAAACAAGGCCAAACTGAAAAAGCCCGCCACATGTATGCGCTATCCATAGCCGCAGCCGGAAACACGCATAATAAAGACTACCAGGACTCAGAAGCTCGGCTAACCAAGCTCGCACCCGATCCCGCTTCATCAGCCAAGACCGCCGACCCACCGCTCGATCCCAAAAAAGCAAAACAAGAATTGATCGAAGAGCGCGCCGTAAAACTAAACCAAGTCACCACCCAACCCGCGACCGCCCGCTTCAATCTGGTCTTCGACAGCTCCCCCCGCCCCGAGCGCGCCGACTTCGCCGAAGGCGATGAATCCCTCCGCCCCGCCGCCTCTCAACTCCGAGAAAAAGATTTCCCCATAAGATTTCCCGACGTCTCCTCCATAAAAATCATCCGCCAAGCAAACCTAACCTGCACGCAGTCAGGCTGCACCATCGAACTATTACCCATAGACAAATAATGCCAACAGCATGCCATTCTGAGTGCGCGCCCCGTCACCCTCACCATGCTGTCACAAACTCTGAGCGCAGCCAAACGATTCGCAACGCGAATCGCTCCGCGGAGTCGAAGGACCCCTACCCACGCCGAACCATCAAATCCGCCATCCACAGGACGAAATCATGCCCGACCTAAACTCCACGCTAGCGACCGCCCTAACCACCCGCTACCAGAAACTATCCGCCGCTCTCCACGACCAAGCCGCGCCCCTAACCGACGACGAATTCTGGCGCAAGCCCTTCCCCTTCGGCAACAGCGTCGGACACCTCCTCCTCCACCTAACCGGCAATCTCAACTACTACGTCGGCGCCGAAATCGCCCACACCGGCTACATCCGCGACCGACCCCAGGAATTCTCCACCCCCACCCACCCCGCCAAACAAGAAGTCCTCAACCACTTCGACGAAGCCATAAAGATCGTCCTCAACACCATCAACCACCAATCAGAAGAAGATTGGTCAAAGCCCTACGCCGCCAAAAGCACCGATGCCCACACGCGCCTCGAAATCCTCCTGATCTGCGCCACCCACCTCCACCACCACATCGGCCAGATCATGTATCTGACATTCGAATTACAGCAAAACCGCCAGTGATCAAGAGTTGCGTAAGAAGTCGCGCAAGAAGAAAAGTTCTCCCCTGTGAACCTCCGTGCCCTCTGTGGTTCAAGCCCTTCGTCACAGCAACCAAACAAACCAAACAGCCAGCAATGGCCAACCTCCCGCCCGACAGGTATCCTAATCACCCAGCGCAGCCGTACGCGATGCCAGGAGGTCACACCATGAAGACAAGTCTTGCAATCTTGGCTCTGCTTTTCATGACTCCTTTTTCAGCCGCACGGGAGCCAATACATAACGATCCCTTACTAGACCATCTAACCGGCAATTGGATCCTCCAGGGCACCATTGCTGGACACGAGACCACGCACGATATCGAGTCCGAATGGGTGCTGAACCATGAATACCTGCGCTTCCGCGAAACCTCGCGCGAGAAGAACGCCCAAGGCCAGCCCGCCTACGAAGCCATCGTCTTTATTGAATGGGACGAATCATCGAACGAATACAAATGCCTGTGGCTCGACTCGACCGGTGGCGGAGGTCTCTCGAACCCTATCGCCCAAGGCAAACGCGGCAATGACGAAATCACATTCTTGTTCAAGGACAAAAAAGATGATAACAGCAGCGGCGTCCGCACCACCTTCGTCTACAGCAAGGCCACCGACACTTGGAGCTGGCTTATCGATAACGAAGACGTCGGCAAGCTAACATCTTTTGCGCGAGTAAAGCTCACCAGAAAATGAAGCGCTCTGCGCCCGATGCAGTGATCAGCCTTCGTTTCGACTACCCGCAGCCGGAGGCAATGCAAGAGAGAATTACAGGTATCCTAATCACCCAGCGGAGTTACCATTGCGCGGCCTAAAATCCAAACGCGTCCTGATCACCGGCGGAGCCAGCGGCATAGGCGCAGCCACCGCCCGAAGATTTCTAGAAGAAGGCTCCAAAGTCTGCGTGCTCGACCGCGACTGCGAAGCAAATAAAAAAATAAAAGACGAATTACCCACCCTAACCGCTGCCCTAAACGCCGATGTCTGCAATCTCGATCAAGTAAAGAACGCCTTCGCCGAGGCCACCCACGCGATGGGCGGAGTCGACGTCCTCATCAACAACGCCGGCATCAGCATCCGCCACAATTTCCTCGACATCACGCCCGATGAATGGAACAAAGTAATCGCCGTCAACCTGACCGGCGTTTTCTACGTCGCCCAAACCGCCGCCCGCCACATGATCGAGCAAGGCAGCGGCGTCATCCTCCAAACCGCCTCCACCAACGGCATCATCGGCTACCCTTTTTACGCCGACTACAACGCCACCAAAGCCGCAGTCATCGAACTCTCCAAATCCATGGCCCTCGAACTCGCGCCCAAAATAAGAGTCAACGCCGTCGCCCCCGGATACGTCCTGACCCCCATGCAGCGCGCCGAATACACCGACGCTATGCTCGAAGCGGTCAACCAAAAAATCCCCCTTCGCCGCCACGCGATGCCCGAAGAAGTCGCCGCCCTTTTCGCCTTCCTGGCCTCCGACGACGCCCAATTCATCACCGGCGCCATCTACACCATCGACGGAGCAGAAACCGCCGGCGCCCTGGCCAGCCGCTAGCCCGACATTGCACAACCTACCCGAGGGTGCCCCATGCTTCCGCGCACTTCGCGGAGGCTGGGCCGCAGCCCGGTTGGCACAACAAACCACCGCAAAATTCCACGGAACCGCTACCCCTCCGCCCCCGTATCCGTCTAATAGCCAGACCTGCGTCCAAAGTCTGCCAACAAGCCATAAAATATTCTTCGGAGCCTCAATGCGATCCCTAACCTGCGCCCTGATCCTAGCCCTGCTAATCCCCGCGGCGGCGGTTGCCGCCCCAGCGACCGC
>DATBYM010000038.1:0-3797 GCA_036513715.1 Terriglobales bacterium | reverse complement strand
AGTATGTGGAGATTACTTCGTCTTTCAATGACAGCCACAGGAGGGCGATTGCGATGATGACCGTCGCGAGCTTCGCATTTCCGATCTGTTTGTGCAGAGCGTCTTTCGCGGCGACGGTTTGTTCGCGAGCAGCGAGGCGTTGTGTGTATTCGGCCTGGGGTTGCGGCAAAAGCTGCCTCCGTGTGGCGCGAGTTAGTTTACTACTCGAATGGGTACAAATCGGCGTGGGGAGTGGGAGAGGTTCTAAATCGCGATTTTGCCAGTCCGAAGAAAAAAGGGACGAGGTTCTTGTAGCAGAAACCGCAGGATTACTGCTGCGGCTCTGCGGCGGTTGGCATGTACATCGGAGCGGGCGGGGGAGTCCAGGCTGATTCCGGGACTTGCTTGGCCTGGTAATTGCGATACCAGAGGGATTCGCCGGCTCTTTGCCAGAGGCGCGTGCCGAGCCAAATCAGAATCATTAGTTGGCTCAGCAGAAACGCCGCCACGTTCGATTGCGGGCTCAGGCGGAACATCCATAAGTACAGGCCGAACGCGAACAGTGCCCAAGCGACGATGCTGACGCGCAGGTAGAGCCAAAAGAGCGAGAGAAAGTTACGGCGCAGCAACCCGAAAGCGCGGCGAAGGGCGCGATGCATTTTCTTTTCGTCTTCGGCTACGGCAATGACTTGTGCCATGTCAAACCACAGTCGCACGATGATTAAGAGCAGCAAAATCACGACAGCGGCAGCTTCGAGGAAATGATCGCCGCTGTAGGGAGAAATGGATTGCTCTTCCATGTGTGTGCGGATGACGCTGCTGGCCGCGGCAAGCCCGGCGATAGGCAGCAGTACGATTGCCAGGTAGATCAGCAGGCGGAAAAACCGCCAGAAGTGATGGCCGGCGGCTTCGAAGAAGGCCGTGGTGGTGGGTTTTTCGTCGAGCACGTAGGCGGCGAGGATGCCGCCGGTCGCAAAAAGCATGAAGACCACGAACAGCAGCGAGAAATGAACGATGTTGTGGCCGTGAATTTCCAAGGGCGAATCGGGCAACTGCTGCAGCAAGACCACCGCCGAGATGTCGAAACCCTTTACCAGACGCTGCGCGGCCATGTTGTGATCGAGGAGCGAACTCGCGCGTTCCGTCATTTCCTGCGTCGAGAAAAACCCAAAAATCAGGCAGACGAAGAAAACCCACCAGACCAGGCGCTGCCATTTCCAGACCAGCCCCGCGCCCGACAAAAATGTGCCTCGATTCGTTGCTGCCATTCGCATTGCTCCTTCGAAAGCGTTAGGTAAGCCAGGCCAGCAATTGCGAAAGCCATTCGCTGGCGAAGACCCAGAGGGTTCTGAGTTTGTGAGCCGCGCGCGGATCCGAATCTTCCGTGAAACTGTTGTTGAAGGGGTCGCGATCCATGATGATCTGATTGTGCGCGTCAATTTGCGCGGACTGAATCTTGGCCTTGCGATCGTATTGGTAGCGCACCCAGCGATCCTGGCCGTCCCAGTGTTCGACGGCCGAAGAGCCGTCGTCGAATTTGACATCCACGTCCACCGGGAAAACGAACTCGCCCTTGCGCTCGACGACGACGTAGGTGCGGTAGACTTCGTCTTTTGCACTGACTTTTGCGCCGCGCGCCGAAGTCTCCCACCACTTCAGCGGATCGGAGTGCGCATCGGTGAGCGAATAATCCAGGATTTGCGTGCCGTAGATTGCTTGGTTGAAATACCAGCGCAGACTTTTGCCGGAAACTTCCTCGAGGGTTTCCAGAAAATCTTCACCCGTGGGATGCGTGAAGCGGTAACGCATGAAATAGGTGTGCAAGGCCTGGCGCAAGGTGTCCTCGCCAATGACTTTTTCCAGTGTGAGCAGGACGGTGGCGGTCTTGCCGTAGGTGATACCGCCATAGGAATTGCTGTTGATAAATAGCCAGGCGAAGCGGGCGATGGGATCCGTGTCCGGGTCGCCCAGGTAGCTGATCTTCTGCAAACCGGATTCACTCATTTGCGCGAACGGAAAGTTAATCGCTGAAGTATTCTTGCCATACAGCGCGTCCATCACTTTCACTTCGGTGTAACTGTTGATGCCTTCGTCGAGCCAGGCTTCTTCGAATTCGTTAGTGGCGACCATGCCGTACCAATATTGGTGTCCGAATTCATGTTCGGTGACAATTTCCGGGGCGAGCACGCCCCGAGGCATGTGCACGGCGGTGCCCAGAGTGATTAGCGTCGGATATTCCATGCCGCCAGCGTCGGCGCCTCCGTGGGGAGGGTCAACCATCGTGATGCGGTCGTAGGGATAGGGGCCATACCATTGGTCGAAGAGGCGGAGCGTTCCTTTTTCCGCGTCAATATATCGCTGCGCCGAGGCCATGTGCCCGGGCGACATCAGCAGATGAATTTTTACCGGGCCCTGGCTGCCGCTCCAGGAGTCTTCGACGACACTGAAGCTGGGACTGGCGGTCCAGGAAAAATCGTGGACGTCTTGGGAATGATAGGTGAGCGTTTTTGTGCCGTCGGAGTTATTTACGCTGGAGACCAGGTCGCCGCCGGCGCCGACGATTTCATTTTGCGGGACGGTGATTTTTACGTCGAAGGTGCCGAAGTCCGCGAAAAATTCGCTGTTGGCGTGGAACTGATGGCAGTTCCAGGCGTTTTTCCACCAGACGCCGACTTTGGGGAACCATTGACCGACCATATCGAAGTCATGCGCGTAGCCGGTGCGCTCGACAACTCTGGGAAGCACGTCGTGGAAGACGATGTGAAATTCGACGGATGCGCCAGGGGCAATTGCTTTCGGCAGCGTGACTTGGAAGACGGTATGGTCGTCCGTGTTGTGATCGTCGGGCTGAATGAATTCCATTTTGTTAGTGAGGTCGCCGGCGTTTGCAACTTCCAGTTTGTCCACGCTGATCGAGCCGAAATGTTTGGGGTCCCAGTCGGAGTCCGGGCCATTGCCGCGTGTGCCGGAGCGACGGACTTCGGTCATGAAAGTGGATTGCGGCTGGAAAGCGTTGAGGTATAGGTGGAAGGGAAAGGTTTGCTGCGGTTGCCCAGTCAGATTCTTATAGGTGAGAGTCTCGCTGGCGGCTATGGTGTGTTTGCTGGCGTCGAGCTTGGCTTCGATCTGGTAGGCGACTATGCGGGTGGACAGTGGTTTGGCTGCCGTGTCGACCGATGCGGTGGCGGCGGTCGCTTGAGAAAAAGCGGGGCCGCAGGATAGGGCTACGGCTGCGGCGAGCACAAACACTTTCGTCAATCTCATCCATCCTCCCACACGAAATACGCTTTGAGGGGAACGCACTGGGTCAACCGCCCGTACACAATATGATACGAGGCTAAGGGCGCGCAAGTTTCGTTTCGGGGGAGAATCACACGCCGGTCATTGGTGGCGAGGCTGCGTTGCTAAAAGCGCCTAGCGGGAGATCGGCGTTCTCAGGCGTCGCCACCGGGCTGTCCTCGTGCAGCGGCGTCATATAAAGATGTGCGTATTCCGCGCCGGCTGTGTGGCGGGCAAGTTGACGGGTTGCGGCCTAGCGTCTACACTAAAATTAGCAGGGTAGTGTATCGGCGCGCGTGCCAGCATCGGCGCCGGCTTGGTCTCGGCGGAAACTCATGAGTCCAACGGTTTTACAACAGAAACGCCATCAGCAAATTCTGACAGACGTGGTGCGCGCCTACATCGAGACGGGCGAGCCGGTCTCTTCGCGCAGCATTGTGCACCGGCATATTGAGCCGCTCAGTTCGGCTACGGTGCGCAATGTGATGGCGGACCTGGAAGATGCGGGCTTGCTTTTTCAGCCACACACCTCGGCGGGG
>DATBYM010000037.1:0-161515 GCA_036513715.1 Terriglobales bacterium | reverse complement strand
ATCGCCAGCAAATTCCTGTCTCGAAACCGCGTCTCCCTGAAAGAGGCGTTCGAAGGGCTTGAGCTGTGTGAGAGGAAACTTTCATGCACAGTTCTTAGAGGGCTGGACGGGAGCAATCCCGTCCGGCTACTCGGTCATCCGACCGGAATCAGCGGCAATCGCCGATCGACCGGAGCGATACTTGGTGCCTTTCGCGCTGTCAAAACGGTTTGGCCGAGCAGTAATTGGGTACGGTCGCGAGACCCATCGGATTGTCGATTGCGGTGAGGTCGGCTGGCTTTTCCTTCCACTCGCAACGCCCTTTCGCAAGGTCTTCTCGCTTCTGTTTGAAAGCCTGCACCCACCCTCGCAAGACAGAAGCCTCATCGACGCCGGTTTTGAAGCTGCCGTCGCTGTTGTGGTACTCGGGCATCTCGGCCGCGCGCGAGGCCTTGAAGAGGGCTTCGATCTGGCCATCCGTGAGTTGGCACATAAGGCCGGCGTCAAAGCGCCGCCCTTCTTCGCTGATCATGGGATTGTCCAGGCCGTCGTGCGCCGCCAAGCTCTTGCGCAACGCGGCTTGGCACTGCTTTGGCGCGCCCTCGGTTCCCACTTTGTTCCAAAGCTTTTTGCTCGACCATCCTTTGAGATTCATCTTGGCGCTGGTGTTGCTGGTGAACCAACCGCCGGTGCCGAAGGTCGCGCCGACGTCCTGCACCAGCATTACGGACTTGTCGCAGGTGGTGGTAAAGGGCTGCGTTTTCGTGTCGACATCCACTTTGTGGCAGGTCAGGCGCTGCTGCGGCGGTTTGTTGTCGCTGTGCTTCATGAACGCCGCCAGCAGTTTAAGACCATCCCGTTGGTAGGTCGGACGGGCATTGGCAGTATCGAGTTCCTTCCAGCTCCAACCTTCCTCAGGCTTGTCAATTTCGGTCATCTTGCGCCAGGAAAACTTTCGCACAATGGTCGCGGGATCGAAGGTGTGCGTCCCGGTTGGCCCTTTACCGGAGATTGGGTTCTCGGGGCAGTTGTGGCATTCGACACGGACCGGAAACCACGCGTCGGCGTAGTAGCCCAAAGCCCACATCAGTCGCGTGGCGACAACTTCGGCATAGACCTCGTTATCGTCAGCCCCGAACTTGACCTTGACGGGATCTCCGTCATCTATCTCAGGAGTTAAGGTCTGAATTTGGCCGTTGACGCTCTCGACGCTGGTGATCTTGCATGCAAACTTGGGCGTCTTTCCACCCATCTTTGAACCGGGCGTAGCAAAATCGCAAATAACTTTGTCGTTGAAGTGAAGTTGAAACTGCTTTTTGTTCTGGGTGGGGCCTTCCATAATATCGGTCTCGGCGACGGCTTTGGGAACAAGCAAGCCAGCGTCGTGCATTGCTTGCAGCCGGTCTTTCGCGGAATAGAACTCCTTCTTTACCTTATCGTCGGGCTTAGACTCGGCGTCCTGGGCGTAGACGTTGCGACCGAGAGCTCCCACCAGGATCAGAACGAGCAGCGAAATCCGCCATGCCATGGTGTTGTCGGAAAGCGGAACCAACCACCCCTGAGAACTGCGCGGTCGGGCATTATGATTGCTTGCCCGCCTGCACGAGAGCCTCTTATGTTCGGTTGATTCTGGAGTTGTTAAGGTTGAAGCGGATGCGAAACTGGGGCTCACTGGGCTCCTCCTTATTGTGTTGCGCGAAGGACTAGCTGGGCTCTCGCGTACTTACGGTCTGGTGTCGCGCACGGTACGCCCGCGATTGAGATTCTGCCAACCGGTCCACGCTTATCGGTTACCAGTAAACTCAGCTCCGGCCTGACCTCGGCTGGAGACCAGCCCTCCGGAGTAATAGTGGCAGGCCGCGACGAAACGTTTCATGTCTTGAAACGCACTATCTACCAAGCCCGCGAAGAGGTCCCACCCGTAATTCGGGCTACTCATCGCGGGTCGGCGTTAGAATCTCGCTCGCAGACTCCTGCCGGGAGAAATGATTATGCTTTTCGTTACCCTTCATGGCGGCAAGTCAGGGAAAAAGCCGCTCAACAACAACGTGCACGCCTATGACAAAGACGGCCAGAAGATCACTCCCTCCGTGCTTGAGGACACAGAGGGGGTGATACTGGATGAGCTACGTGGCGTCTGCCATTTCGGAAATTATCTGTACGTGGTCAATGCTAACCAAACGCAAAATAGCGTGCTTTGCTATCAAGGGTCGGACACGAGTTATCGATTTGTCGGCAAGTTCGTGTCACAGGAAACCTGCAAGGGCGTCTTGCACCCCTTTGACCTCACATTTGACGGCGCGGGGTACTGCTACGTATCGAGCCAAGATACAAATGTGGTCACACGCCTGGCCGTTTCCGCGGACGGCAAGACTGCCAGGCCCGCACCCGTGGCTCCGGCGCTTCCTGCGAACGGGAAGTTCCTGCCGGGGACTTTTGTGGCGTCGAGCGTTGGCAACTTGGCCTCACCGACCACGCCCGTGCCGGCTCCGGCCGGGCTGGAGTACTCCGGTGAAGGAGAAAAGAAGCATTCTGTGCGGGGCGTGGTATGGGCAAACGACGCACTCTATGTTACCGACCAGCCGGCGTGCCGCATTAAGGTCTACGACAAAAACGGAAAATTTCTGGGACAGAGCAATGGCGTGAAAGAGCCGGTGCATCTCGTGGTGCACAACGGCAGCTTATACGTCAGTGGCGGGAACGAAGTGCTCACCGCGAAGCTCTCAAAGCCGGCTGGCGATTTCGCGCTGTCGGTAATCCCAGGTTTGCAAATCAAGAACGGATGTGGGATGGCGTTCAGCAGCTCTGGCCATTTTTACATCGCGAGCCGCACGGAAAACTTCATCCGGAAGTTCGACGCCAGCTTCAAGGCGATGAAGTTTGAATGCATATTACCTGACAATCCAGAATTTCTATTACACGTCTAGAACCTTGCAGGTCCCTTCCTCGCTGCCCAGCTTCTTAGCGGACACAGGAGATAATTCCTGGGGCACCGCCATGCCAAGTCCCGCGTGCAGGCGGAAATGGTACGCGCTCCAGAAACGGGCTTAGCTAGGGGAGATCGATAGCGAAGTCCCCGAAGCCGACTTCCCAGTACATATCGTGCGTGAGTGGTCCGGTTCGGCATTGGCGACCGCCAGCCAACATGTACATGCTCTTGCTCGAAGAGATACCCTGATACGAAACCACCACGCCATCATTTAAGAACCAGGTCGGCTGGCCAGTTCACAGACGAGATCGGAAATCATCGCGGCCGGACGTTCACCCAATACGATGGTGTAATGCGTTGTGCCGGGAAATTTCCGGTCCTCGAGATGGGGCACGTAAGCCTGGAATTGCGCTGCGAGGGCATCCGGGAAGAGCGGCGGCTGGCCGGGGATGAAACCGCTCTCGGCGCGCAGCAAAAGGGTGGGCACGCGAATAAGTTTCAGGCGTTCGTTGATTGCGTCCGGCTGAAATGCTTCCCGCAGATCGGCAAGGACCGCCGCTTCTGATGCTTTGGGCTGCACGGGTGAATCGCCACCGACTTCATAATCCAGAAAAGCTTCCACCCATGGATTCCATTCTCCGGTGGGGAAATGCGGTTGGGTTCGCCAGAAATCCTTATAGGCTTGGCGTGAAGGATAGGTGTCGCGCAACTGCGTGATGCGCAGCGCAAGCGCGGCCGCCACGCCCTTGCCGGCATCATCCCCTATCGGTGTACTCGGTACAAGCCCGCCATCGATGAGAATGAGACCGGAAACAAGACTCGGCTCCTGAGCGGCAAGCGCCGTGGCCACAAAGGCGCCCATCGAATGGCCGGCGATGATGCTTGGGCCAAGCCCCATAGCGCGCATGGCCGCGGCCACGTCGCGTGCGTGCTGGACAAAGCCGTAGGGTCCTTCGGGTTTGTCGGAATCACCGCGCCCTCTGAGATCGAGCCCAAAGAGCGCGCATCGGCCCGCGAGGCGCTCGGCGATGCCAACGAAGTTCATTTGCGAAGCGGTCAGGCCGTGCAGGGCAACCACCGGTGCACCGCGACCGGGCCAGTAGCCGAAGGCGAGTTCGACACCATCGCCTGACACGCGGCCCTGTGCGGGACGAGTTACTTTGATAGAGCCTTGCGAGTTCTTCATTCGTAGAAGTGTAACTTGAGCGCGACCTGAATCATTCGCGCCCCGTCGTCAGAAGTTGTACTTCAGAGCGAACTGAATAATACGCGGCCCCGCGTTGGTTTGCGTAATCGTGCCGAGAGGACCCGCTGGTTTCCCGTCGACAATCGCGTCCACAAACGCATTGTTGTTCGGCTGCGCGAAGTTCACCAGATTGAAAATGTTAAAGAATTCCCCTCTAAACTCGATCTTGGATTTTTCCGTTACCGAGAAAAATTTAATCACGCCGAAGTCGACATTTTTCTGTCCGGGACCGCGCAGGAAGTTGCGAGAAGATGTTCCGAAGGGTGCGACATTGTCAGCTTCTGAGCATGGGTCAGAAATATTTTCAAAGGCTGCGGCATTGAAATAATCGTTCAAGCGCGACACGGTTGAACCGGAAGACGTGACGACAGGCACTCCCGGCGCAAGATCGGCACGGTTGTTCAACGACGAACCGTCAGAACAGATGACCGAATAAGGCAGGCCGCTCTGCAAGGTAACGATTCCTGTGGTTCGCCATTCATTGGCGAGCGCTTTTCCGAAGTGCGAACCCCCGTGATAGAAATCCGGCAGATTGTAGACTCCGCTGAAGACGAAGCGGTGCTTGCGGTCAAAGTCCGACGATCCAAACTGAGTTGCAAGGTTTTGCTGATCGCCGGGAAGCGGAGCGATCTCACTTTCCGCCCCAACGTTGTTGTTGGCGGAAGCATTGTCAATCGAGTGGGAGTAAGTATAGGAGGCGAGGAACTGTAACCCATGCGAGAAGCGCTTGGTCAAACTGGTCTGCAAAGAGTTGTATTCTGACGTTGCCTCAGTCTGAACCTGGTCGGCGCCAAAGAGCTGCTTGTTGGTGGAAAAGCCGTCGACGGTGTAAGGGGCCGTCGCGGGCAAGAGTCCCTGATTCAAGTTGTAGAGGTTGAGAAGATGATCGCCTCTGTTGCCCACGTAGCCGATATCCATCAGCCATGTATTCCACGGCGACCATTGCAGATCGAGGTTATAGGTGAGGGTGTAAGGCATGGGCATGTGGGGCGAGGGATAAAATCCGTTGATCGGATTTTGCTCGAGGGGGATAAACCCGTCGATCAGGAGCGGGATTGGAGAAGGCGCCTGCGCGGGAAGCGGAAAGTTGTATCCAGTGAGATTAGGGAACGGAGTAGAGAAGAATCCCGCCGTGAACAGACCCGTCCCGATGGTGTCGTAGGGGTAGGTAAATACCTGGAGATTTGCGAAACGATCGGAGAATCGATCGTAGAACATGCCAAATCCGCCGCGGATCACAAGGTTATTGCGATCGGTTGGACTCAAAGAAAAGCCAACACGCGGTGAAACGTCGAGCTTGCTGGGATTAAGTTGTGCGCTCTGCGTGCCTAATGTAAACGCATTCGCGCAAGGAACGGTCACAGTGCAGGCGGGGTTGGGTGGAAATGCCGCTGGATTGAACTCGGAGAATCGTCCGCGGATTTCGCTGAATCCGCCAAAGTGATCGACTCTGATTCCGGCGTTAAGCGCTAGATGGGAAGTTGCATGGATCTCGTCCTGAACGAACCATCCGCTATCGCTCGCACGGAAGCCGCGGTCGGGAATGCCCGCGCCGAGCAGGGAGACATCAACGCTGGTCGGGGAGCCGCCCGCAAGGAAGTCCTGGAAATCGTTGAAGACAACTTCTCCGCGCGAGAAGGAGTGAAAGTAGAAATCAATGTCGTAACGCCGGAATTGTCCGCCGACGCGGAGAGAATGACGTCCCACGGTGTAAGAGAGAGTATCCTGCGCCTGCCAGGTCTGTGTCACAGACTTCTCGTCCGCCAGCGGAGAAGATCCAATGGTGAATAATCCGGTAACACTGATCGTTGCCATGCCTGGATATTGGGCTGCAAAGGGATTGGCGATGCCGAACTGCGCATTGGTAAAGGGCTCGTCAGGCGTGGAAACGGCGCGAATGCGGCTGAACCCGAAGCGCGCTTCGTTAATGAGGCGCGAATTAATAATGTGGGTATCGGCGAGACTAAGGATGCGATTATGGAAGCTGATGGAGCCTCCGTAGCCCGGAACTTCGAAGGGATTGGCTCCAAGAAAGCTGAAGATCGCTTGCTGCTCGGGATCGTTGGAGAAAAAGAATTTTCCGGTCAGCTTGTTGTTTAAAGTAATTTGCTGATCGACGTTGAAATTGAACTGATCTTCGGTGAAGCGAGAGACACCGCTGATCGGAGTGGGCGTGGGCGTTGTCGACCCGGCGAGAGGATTGCCGGAGCTAGGGATTGCGAATTGTCCATTGGGCAGAGTTGCCTGCAAGATCCCCAGGCTCACCGGACTTAGGGGGACGCCATAATCGTTTAACGCCATGTTGGTCAGCGTCGTGGTGCTGCGATCATTGGTCAGATCCTGCGGAATCAGAGGCGATCCCAGGCTGGACGTGGGCGAAGTGCCATTGCGTTCGCGCGTTCCCTGATACGAAATAAAGAAGAAAGTCCTGCCCGTGATAATAGGGCCGCCCAGGGTACCGCCGAACTGGTTGCGCTTTAGTTCGGGGCGAGGCTGACCTGTGCTATTCAAAAAGAAATCATTCGCATTGAGGGCATCGTTGCGAAAGTATTCATAAAGATTGCCATGAAAGCTGTTCGATCCCGACTTGGTGACGAGCGCGACATTGCCACCGCTGTTGCGTCCCTGCGTCGCATCATACATCGACGTCTGCACGATGAATTCTTCGATGGCATCGGGCGCGGGTACCGACAGACTGGGCGTTGAATTCGTCCCAGGGCTGTTGACTTCCGTGCCATCGATGATCACGTTGTTGCTGGTGCTCCGCTGTCCGCTGACATTGATGTCGGCATCGCCACGGCCTAGTTCGGCGTTGTTCGGAAGGCTGCTGATGGCGCCCGGCGACAAGGCGAGCAACTGGGTATAGTTTCGCGTCGGCAGCGGAAGCTGGTTGACTTGGGTTTCGCCGATGACTCGGCCCATGGTGGCGTCTTCCTCCACGACTGCAGGCTGGTCGCTAACGGTGACGGTTTCTCTTGAACCCGCAACCGTCAAGCGCACATTGGCGGGAGCTGTTTCCGTAATGCGCACCTGGACTGCGCCCACCGTGGCAGACTTGAAGCCGGACGCTTCCACTCGCAGCGTGTAGGCCCCCGGATCAAGCAGCGGAAAGCGGTAACGTCCGTTCGCGTCACTCGTCGCCTCGCGTGCAGCCCCGGAAGAACTGGTGAGCGTCACTTTCGCACCGGCGACTACCGCTCCTTGTTGGTCGAGGACTTGACCGGTGATTTCGCCGGTAGTGGGCGATTGCGCCGACACCAGACCGGCAAATAAGAGAAAACCTACCAAAGTGACAAGTGAAACTGCCCTCCGCAGTTGCATACTACTCTCCTTAATTTCAGTCGCAGATCCAGCCTCATGTTCGCGCTACAAGTTTCAGAACTAAGTTCGCCGGCGCGATACCATGCGCCCTCCGGTATAGAGAAGTACGAGTTGATCGATGGCCTCGTCGTCGCTCATGCCTAAGTGCCGTTTTGCCCCGAAAAGTTCCTCGGTCAGGAAGTAAGTGAAAAAATGCAAGTAAATCGTCGTGTAAGCAAGCGAAGGATCGACGCCGGGCGGAAATGCGACCTTTGACCCGCGGATTACCGCATTCGCGTAGGTGCGGAGTCCGCCCGCAATTTCACGAAAGCTATGAATGAAGTGCTTGTGCCGAAACTCAACCACATCGATATACATCAGACGCCAGTAGTCGAGATTTTCCGAGACCACTCGCCCTATCGCTTTCGCGAGTTTTCGCAGTGAATCCGGATCGAGCGATGCCATCAGGGGAATCAACTCCTTCTGGCGGATGGCCTCCATATTGCGGGCCAGGTGATTGGACAAGTCGATAAAAATGTCTTCTTTGGTGTCGTAGTAGATGTAAAGCTTGCCCATCGAAATGCCGGCCTTCTTGGCAATTTCCCGAACCGTAGTGCCGTGGAAGCCTCTTCGAGTAAAGAGGTAAAGGGCTGCCCGCTCGATCTTGAGCTTGTTTTTTTCGACGGTTCCATGCAGCAGCTTGGGCATTTATTTCACAATCTACATCTATATGTGTTATATCAAAGCGAGCGCTCGCTCTTTATAACGAGCCATACAGCTTGTACTCTGGTTCGAGGTATTATGTCAAGAAACTTTTCCGTGGGCCGTAAGAATCAAGACCTAAGGAGGCATTCTGTGAAGGGAAAAGTGGCCGTTATTACGGGTGCTGCCAGCGGAATCGGGTACGCGATCGCAAAGTCCTTCGCACGGGCTGGCGCCCACTGTGTGATTGCCGACATCGACCCGGGTGCAGGCGAACGCGCGCGCGCCGAACTTGAAGCGGCCGGCCCGGCGTGCCACTTTGTCGTCACCAATGTTTCCGATGCCCCGCAAGTCCGTCGGCTGATGGAGACGGCGGTCGAGAAATTCGGGCGACTCGACATTCTGGTGAATAACGCTGGTCTGCAGTATGTGTCCCCGGTTGTCGACTTCCCGGAGGAGCGCTGGGACTATCTCATCGGAGTCATCCTGACTGGCACATTTCTGGGTTGCAAGTACGCGTTACCTCACATGATCCGGCAGAAGTGGGGCCGCATTGTGAATATCGCGTCGCTACATGCCAAGGTGGCGTCGCCGTTCAAAGCAGCTTACGTTTCCGCGAAACACGGAGTGCTCGGTTTGACGAAAGTAGTGGCACTTGAAGTGGCCGAACACAACATCACGTCGAACGCGATTTGCCCGGCGTATGTGCGGACTCCGCTGGTCGAGAAACAAATTCAGGAGCAGGCCCACCGCCATGGAATTTCGCCCGATGATGTCGTGCGAAAGATCATGACCGAGCCCGCCGCCATTCGCCGGCTCCTTGAACCGGAAGAAGTTGCCGCCCTGGCGCTCTATGTTTGTTCCGACGAGGCGGCGGGGATCACCGGCGCGGCCCTCGACATCGACCTGGGATGGACTGCGCGTTAGGAATCCAATCTTCAAACTGGCGGTCACGAATGGCGTACGTGGCGTGGGAGCGGGAAGAATCCAGCTCCAAAATCGCTGACGCTTAGCACAGGGGCCATTACGTCACCGACACTAAGAATCAGCGCGCATTCGGTATCGTCGGAACTTGCCGGGCTGGGCAGAACTTGGATTGGATGGCGGGCAATACGGAAGTGGCTGAGTTTTCGGAATTCGTACCGATAAACGGGGTTCGAGGCTAGATTTAGTTCTTCGCCGGGAAGAACTGATATGGCATCGGAGTGCACTCGAGAACCTTCCTTGCAAGAAACTCCCGCCGATCAGCTCAAGCGGAGTGGGCAGCGTTCCAAACGCGCACCCTTTCGAGACTGGCGAGGAACGGCTTTAAGGCTGCATAGAGAAACACCGCAGCGAGCGCACATGCGACAGATGTCACGATGACCAGCGAGTAGCGCACGGCATCATCCCGTCCAAACGCGTACTGCGTCAATGCTCCGACGGCAGTGGGTCCGATTCCCAGCCCGATGAGGTTGATGGAGAACAAATACACAGCGGATGCCTGCCCACGCATGGTTGGGGGCATCATTTGCTGAATTGCGGCGGGAGCGATACCGAAGGGAGCGGCCGCAAGCGCGCAGCCGGCAACCAACCAGAGGGTTGCCCAAGTCGCCGACGGCGCCAGGTACAAAAGACAGTTAACAGGTATTCCGACTAGTCCGATCAGTGCACCCACTAACAGAGTCGCGTTCTCCCGGCCGCGCTTGCGCAAGTAGTCAGCGATCCGGCCCGCGCTGATGATTCCAGCGCAACCGAAGATCGCGACGCAGGATCCGTAGACAACGCCTGTGCTTCCGATGGCCCAGTGGAAATTGCGCCGATAGAATTCCGGCACCCAAGCCGCACTGGCGTATGAAGAGAGCGCAAGTAGGCCGAAACCGATGTTGTGGAGCAGGAATGTCCGCCGGTTTTTGAAGATATAGGAGAAGACTTGCCGCGTTGGAACAGCCGCCCGTCGGGCGGTTCCGGGGCGTGTCGGGGGTTCGCGTATCGTAAAGAGCAGGGGCGCCACGGCAATGCCCGGAAGGCCGATCGAAAGAAAGATGATCTGCCAGGGATGGACCGCTCCCAGCAGCGGAATGATCCACATGGCCTGGGTCGAAGCATACGCCACGACTAGTCCACCGAGCAGGTAGGCCAGGCCGGAACCGATGTAGATCCCCATCGAGTAGACGCTAAGGGCCGTAGCGAGCCGCTCGCGAGGAAAATAATCGGTGATCAGCGAATAGGCAGCCGGGGAAAGCGCTGCTTCTCCAACGCCGACGCCCATGCGCAGCAAAAGCATTGTTTCGAACGTTTGCGCCAGTCCGCAACTGGCTGTGAACCCGCTCCACAGTACCAGGCCGGTCGCGATGATCAACCTGCGGCTGTAAATGTCGGCCAGCCTGCCGAGAGGGATTCCGAAGAATGTATAAAACAGTGCGAAGCTGAATCCGATCAGCAAACTCATCTTAGCGTCGCCGATGTGTAAGTCGCGACGAAGCGGGCCGACCAGCAGACTGAAGATCTGGCGGTCGATGAACGAGAATGCGTACAGAAGTGTTAGGACTCCGACGACGTACCACGCATACCGCAAGGAATGCGCGGTAGAGTCAGCGGTGGTCTGAGCAGTGGCGGTTGAGGCTCCGGTTGGGGTGGAAGCGGGCATCTTTTTGTAATTTCGTTTGCATTACCCACGTTGACGTTAGTTACTAATCGCAGTCGAGGTGGCGAAGGCCTTGTAGTCGCGATGAAGACTCCGGCCGCATCAAGTGCTTGGATGTGATCGCACAGGTCGAGCAATTTGACGGATTCGCGTCATCTCAACGAGATATTTGTCGACACCCTTTAGGTTTTTCGATTTTGCGTTCACGATTCTCTCAAGCCATACGCCATCTGCCGCAAGTCTTACGACACGAAGGTCGATTCTCGAATCAGTTTTCGAATGTCTCTTTAGGCGTTCGCTCAGCCAGTTATTCCAAACCCATCCGACCTGATCTTTAGATGCCATCAGACTCAAGAGCGCGCCCCAAATTTTGCGTTCAGGTGCACCTTCGGAGAATGCGGCCCTAATGTATGCACGAGTAAAGCATCCATCGGAATTCTCTTCCTCCGCCATCAGTCGGTCAAACTGCTTGTCCAATCGGGTCAATAGCATCTGCATCAGCTCCGTCACTAACGTCTCTTTGCTATCAAAGTGATTAAAGAAAGCCCCCTTGGTAACGTCCGCCAACTCGCTCACTTTGTTGACGGTGACATCAGCCATGCCCTTGGTCGCAGCGAGCTCGAAGGCGGCATTTAAGAGGGATTCTCTAACGAAGAGAGGGTCCTTCTTTTTCATGTACGCGTTTTTTACTTTAGTAGCCCTCATTTTCGAAGCCTCCTCAACGTCTCAAAAGTGTATTCCACGGATGAGTCAGTGGCACAAATAAAATGCTTGCTTTAGAAGATACCGAATGGTATCTTTAATAGGAACGCCCTGCAAAACGAACCGCAACGCCGCTGTATCAGTGTTGCTTCAGGGCAACTGTGAAGAATAACTTGTGAGGGTGAATCATGACCGGTTTAGGGTTGAGCGAGATAAGTGTCTCTTTTTCAGATTTAGCAGTGGCTCACCTTGTTCTTAAGGTGGCTGACCTTAAGAGCAGTTGCCAATTCTACTCGAATCTCGGCATTCCGCCATTTGTGATCGATGAAAAGTTCGCGATTATTGAACTACGTGGAGGCACTCATCTTCTATTGTTCGAAGTCGGGCTGGCTGGAGAAGAGGTAGCGGAAAGTTTGACAGGGCAATTCCATAAAAGATTTTCCGAGCGATTTGACCTCATGATTAAAGGCAAAGACCTGAATGAATTGAAGAAATATCGGCTGGAGCTAATCAGCCGGGGAATCGCAGCAGGAGAGATCCCTGATGAAACGTTTTTTGGACATCATCTTTTTTGCATAAAGGACCCCGATGGGAACGGTATAACAATTTATTCCAGCCACGCAGTTTAGTGATCAGAAAGCCTGCCATTGATTTCGGGAACATCAAGTGAGGCTCAGTCGCCCCGGAGCTATTCTGTGCTACGACGGGCGACTCGCTCCCCTCAGCTTGGCCCATAATGTAAGACGTTCGTGGCTTTCTTACGTGTGCACGGCCATGCTGCGCCATTTGTCGACATTACGGCCAACCATGTGAACCGTTCGGGGAACGTGGACGCGCCTTTCCATCTCACTCTTTAGAATCCGGCGCCAGCAGGAGGATCTTCCCGATGCCGCCTTTCTCCCCTAGCACATGTGCTTCAGCCGCTTCACGCAACCGCATCCGGCGACCAACAGGCAGAACGAACTTGCCGGGCCAGATAGTGCCTAATCGGGTTACGTCAGAGTTGCCCGTAATCCGGCACTAGAAACCTTGACCACAGGGTAGCAGTGACCTTCTGTCTTGGTTTTCCCAACACGCGAACGGTAGAAGATCGTGATCACTTTAAAGACATCGTTCCGTACCAAAGCTTCGCCAGGAGCAGCCCGCCGAGAACAGCCGGGCCAACACTGAGGGGAGTGCCGATGAGGAAATATTCCGCAAATCGTTCCTTCAACTCCGGAAATCTTGCGATTGACTTTCCCGTAAGAATCAGCCCTACCATTGACGTAGACTGAACCAAAATCGCGGTGACTACCAGAAACCGTTCCAACCAGCCGATGTACATCCCGGCGTTCTCAACCTGTTCTGAGGTCTCGCCTGGTTTTTTGATTCCAGCCGCAAGATTACGAGTCAAATAACGGATGAGATATCCTCCTGCGAAAATAACTGCCACGTAGACAACTCCCGCTTCGAGAACTCTCTCTCCTGTCGCTGGAGACCAACTGAGCTGGGATCTCAAAGTTGCCCAGGTCGGCCGTATCAGGAACCACGCGAGCGCGATAATGGTGCAGACGTGCAGTACTTGATCGAGAAGAAAAACCGTAGCGGAATCTGCCAGTTTTGCAGTGATCACCAGTCCTTGCTTCGCCCGGTCAATCCCCAGATGTATGGCTATATAGACGCAAGCCGCCATCCAAAACCAAAATGAGGTAAGCAACTCAAGGTTGCTAAACCCGGCTACACACAGCACGAGAACAAGAAGGTGAATAGCGCCATGCACAAGGTATGCCCGAACTCCTTGGTGCTTAGCTCGCACCATGCTCGACGATTGAAGCGGGAAATCGCCTAGAAGATGTGCCAACAACACCGTAAGGAACAGTTTGATGAATGGTTGCATATTATCGTGCAATCCCAGTCCCTTGCACCTTTCCGTGCATCAAGGGAAATAGGCCCCAATCACTCGCTCCATCGCTTGCCGTGTTTCCTGAATTTGCCACCAGAAACCGCGCCGCAAATTCCTCGAAACGGTCGATTCGTTCAACCGCAACTTCCTCGCCGTGAGGTCCTGCCGGTTCGTCTCCATATGAACGTTGATCGTCTGCCACTGCTTAGTAGAGATGCTTTTCAGCAGAGTATCGTGCAGGTGGTAAACGGTATTCGCGATCAAATTAAAGGTTTCGTTGCCGGTGACGAATGACGTCAGAATGCCGGTCTTGCTCCGTTTGGCTTTAAGCTGATTGATTGCCTCCCGAGCCCGCTCGAACGCTTCACCCCCGGCAAATACATTCACCGGCTTCCGATGCGGCTCCGTGACCTGGCCAATTCCAATACCAATCCAAAGCTCAAAAGGATGAAAGTGCCTCCGAAGGTCCAAAATCACAGCCGGTATGTTTGTCGGCCCTGACAAAAACCCCTCGAATTCATCCCAAGCTGTGATGGCATATTCCGACAAGATCCATTTCTTAGCAACGTGCAGTTTCGTGATGTGGTGCAGCTTCTGGTCCCGTTTGCGGCGGAACTCCTCGATATGCCGAGAGCCGACGATGTCGCAGGTGATCACCGCATAAGTTTTGGCCTTGGTCTTCATCGCTAAAGTTAGGTTGCACGATATAGTGCAATATTAAACATATTGCATGTTTATGTGCAATGGTTAAATTGAATCCAAAGTACCACCGGTAGCTGCAAAGTCGTAGATCAATCTCAGCTTAACCCATCGGTGGCTGCGCACTCTTTTCCACTTCAGCCTTGGTCAGGCGGGCGCCGCTTAGCCGCGACTCGGACGGACGTTTCAGACTGCGCCGATCTCGTGCCAATCAGACCCAAAACCTCTTTGGCACTCGCCGCGCTTTCATTCACGCCCTGCCACCCTCCCCTTGGGCCTCTGTTCGTTCCTTTCTCCGTCCCGTCTGTTTTTGTCCGCTGGCGCTCAAGTGAAGAACAAAAACAGGCCGGCAACGACTGCGCCAAGCAGGATCGCGCAGCGACTTCTGATCTGAACTGGCGACGTATCGTTGACACTGGCAAGAAGTTTCCCCACCTCTTTCCACGACGGGCCTTGCGGCAGATTTTCGTAAGTGTAGAGCCGGGGTGCGTCGATGGACTCGGCGATGCCCGCCGCGCACCAACCTCGACCGCTGGCGGAGCGAAAGAACGAGCGCAGCGACTGGACATGGAACGAGACGGTACTTCGCCTCCACTTGCCCGCCACGGCGCTGATGGAGTGCTTGGTTATCACCACCGGCGACACGGTGGACAACGACACGTCTTGTGCGACCAGCCACGCAAAAAAAGGGTTTCAGCGAACGTTCGCGGTTGACAATCGTGGCCTCGGCGAGCCCTCTCTGGTGTTTGAGGAAGGCCAGGAACTGGTGCAGGTGATGGTTTTAAGGTAATGGCTCGCCTTGTAGAGCACGCATTGATCTGGACACGTTGGTGCTCCTCTCGAAAGAAAAGCCACCGAGTATCCCCCTTGCCTTTCCACAACCCCGCGCGGTAATGTCGCAGCGATATGCCTCTCCATGCACGCGCGAAGATCGGAAGAAACGATCCCTGTCCCTGCGGCAGTGGACGCAAGTACAAGCATTGCTGCATCCAGAGTCACACCCCATCCATCGACAGCCTATGGGCGCGCCAGCACGAAGACTATGCGCGCCTGACGCGTGAGATGACGAGGTTTGCCGAGCGCAAGTTTGAGAAACAGATCTATGACGCATGGCAGGACTTCAACCTGAGCGATATCCCGGAACTACTCGAACAATCCCCCGACGAACTCCAGGTCTTTATGCCCTATTTTTTGTTTCAGTGGGACCCGGATCGGCCGTCTCGAAGCAAAACCGCACACCGGAGAGGCGGCGTGGTCGCTCGCTGGTACATGCTGGAGAAGTCGAAGCAGTTGACCGCGATGGAACGGCTGTTTCTCGATCAGGCTGCCACACAGCCGATGAGCTTTTACGAAGTCCTTTGGAGCGTGCCCGGGGACCGCGTGGGGGTGCGAGACGTTCTGATTGGCGGGATAGCCGAAGTCATCGAGCGATCGGGATCGCGGACCATGCGGCCGGGAGACCTCATTTACGCGCAGCTTTGGTATCAGCCGGAGTTTGCGGTGTTCGGAAGCACGGCACCATTGTGCATTCGGCCGGACAAGAAAGTGGAGGTCATCGAACTCCGGAAAAAACTGCGGAAGAAAATCGCAAAGCAGAATCGCAATTTGAATGCGGACGATCTGCTCCGCTATTCGGTCACCATTCGTGCCGTTTACCTGGACATTCGGGATGCGTTGCATGCCCCGCTGCGACTCGCCAACACCGACGGCGATCCGCTCATATTTCATACTCTGACTTTCCGCATCGAGTCGGCGGATGCGGCGTTCGAGGCACTGGCTCCGCTGGCTGTGGGACACTCCCGAGAGGAGCTACTCGACGAGGCGGAACTGGACGAAGGCGGCAAACTCCACAGCGTGGATTTCGACTGGATACGCGAAGGGAACCGCAAGTTTAAGTCATGGGATAACACGATCCTCGGCCGCATCAACATTTCTGCCAAACGATTGATTGCGGAGGTGAACTCTGAGAATCGCGCCAAGCGGCTGCGCAAAGAGATTGAGAAGCGGCTTGGCGCCATGGCGACTCACGAGAGAACACTCACCCAAACCCTTGAGCAGCTGCGGAAGAATACGCCGCAAGCTGCAGAGGTAGGCGAATTGCACGAGGCTGAGGTGGAGGCGCTGCTGGCCGATCCGGAAGCCAGGAAGCTCCTGCAAGCGACGATCCAGAAGCAAACCGAAAGATGGGTCCATGAGAAAATCCCCGCATTGGGCGGGCGCACGCCGATCGAAGCCATTCGCGACCCGGATGGCAAAGAAGCCGTCGAAGCCCTGCTTGCTCATTGGGAACGACACGATGAAACCGACGTATCTCCGAGTCTGATTCGCCCCGACATCAGCGCGATCCGCCGCTTGCTGAACCTGGCCCATCCGGTGTCCTAACTCTCTCACTCTCCCGCTCCGCCACGCCAAGTTATGTGGCGCTTGTCCGCGCGCGAGGGCGCGTTTTCAAGGCCGCCCGGTAGCGAACGCCACATAAATCTCTGGGCCACATAAATGAGCTTGGACTAGGGATGCTCTCGCCGAAGCTCTTGGAGATCTTGCGCGACTGGTGGCGACCGGAAAGGCCGCAGCACTGGCTCTTTCCCGGCGATATGCCGGGCCAGCACATCAGCCGAGCCGCGGTGGAGCACGAGTGCCAAAGAGCCCACCGTGTTTGCAAAATTTCTCAACCCATCACCCCGCATTCCATGAGGCACGCCTTCGGACCATTGGTACGGGCCGGGGTTGGAGTCCCTCCGTCTCCGATCACTTCACCGGTTCCCAGCCCTCGGGCAGCATATCGAATGCCAGCGTGTCACGGTAGGCGTACTGATTGCCTTCCACTACGGCCACTGGTGTCAACATGTGCCAGATGCGATCGTCGTCGAAGACGTAACACTCACCCGCTTCGCGCATCGTGAAGCGATCCATTTCCCGCTTTTCATTGTCGGTGATGACGACTTCGCCACCCTGAGCGCCGCAGCGGCCCACTAGATGCGTGGCGATGTACTTTTCCCCGTCTTTATGTAAGCCCGGTGGACTCGTGTCGCACGGCCGGCCCGGCGCGGCCGTGAACCTGATCAGATGAACGTTGACCAAATACCTCGTACCCACCGTCGACAGCGGCAGGTAATGAAGGTGGTGGGCAATCATCTTGCGAACACCTATGGAACCGGCGATCGCCGCAGGCAGCGGAGCGTACTCTCGCGGCTGGCCGCCGATTGTCGTGTTGTATTTTTTCAGCTGTACATAGGGCGTGCTCTCTTCGCTCAACCAAACCTTTACACCGCCCTCCACAATCTCGGCCCTCACACGATTCAAGGAACGATACCGGTCGCCCCCATCGTAGTATTTGTCCTTGGGAACGGACCAGGCGGCATGGGATAACGCTTCCAGCGAGCGCGCTATATCTACATCAACCCTGAGCGGCTGACGACTGAACCCGCGCTCGACGAGATCGCTTCGCGACCTGGCATTGGCTGCGACCGGAATAAAACTCTCTTCACCCATGATTGCTCCTTCGCTATCAACTATTAGCATAGCGTTAGGGCCTCCGGTTCTCATGATCCGGCGATATCGTTTCCGCTGGAGCAGCTAGTGTCCCGTCCCGAAAGTTCGCCTCAAAACTCTCATTGTCATGCTGAACGAAGCGAAGAGCATGCCCTGAGCTCGCCGAAGGGACCTATGTATTCTGTTTGCCCTACCAACGCGCTTCCACTCAGTGATAATGGCCGCGGCTATTATGCCGCGAATTTCCCGGCCGCGACACTAGCTGAAGGAGAAAGAAATGGGCAGCGTGCGTTAGTACTCGGGGTAGGCGGACACGACGCGACCGCATGGGAACTCGGGGTCATCACCGGCATGGCTGAGGCCGGCGTCGACGGTCGCGACGCCATAATTTACGAACAGATTTCGCTATCAATATTCCCGAAAAGAGTTTTTCAACACGCCTGCTGTTAACTCAACTGGCAAACTGCAAGAACCCAAAGCGGGTAACACCAGGTACCGCGCGCGGCACCGCGGTAATCTTGACCGCAGCCTCCCCGCTTGCCATGCTGCCTAGTATGGTGCGGAAGCCTCAAAAACCGAGCAAACGGGCCCGAGCCCCTCGCATTCGCGTTCCGAATAGCGAGCGCGCTCTGTTCACTGTGGATACTGCCCGGTTCGTTGGCGTAATTCGGCGTCTCTCGCTCACCGGTGGTTCGGCAGTTCTTTCCAAGGGCCCCATACCACATGGAACCATGGGCGACATATCCCTGAACACGGTTTTCGGGAGGGTGGACGCCAAAATCGAATTTCTGCGGACCGGGGCCGATGGCATTGCGCTCGCCCAGGCATTTCGCTTCATCGCCATGGACGATACCAGCACCGACCGCTTCGCCGCCGCGGCCGGGCAAATGGTACAAGCAGGCTTCAGCGAAGAGGCAACCGCTTCTGCCGGAACCCAGAGTTTGAACCGGCTCCTCGAGAGTGTTCGCCGTCTGGCGGCAATCCTGCTAGCGGCCAAGTCCACCGCCAGAAGCTAGTCGTCTCAGCGCCTAACGGCTGCAAATCCCCGACCATACTCACAATCCCTCGATCGTTACATATTCCGCGGCCACTTCGCTAGTGAGGTCAGACCCGCCACACATCGACTTGTATCTGTCTTAGGAGTTCAGGCGTAAAGAGGTTGTGTCTGTTGCACCTCCAGTGTGGTACAGGATGGTTTCCCGCGCATACAGCGCAGGGCGTTGGTGCAGGCTTCGAGAGTGTGCTCGATATGTTCGTCGCTGTGGCTCGCCATGAGCATGAAGCGGACAATCGCTTCTCCTTTGGCAACGGCAGGAAAGCGCACGGCAGAGGCGAAGACGCCTTCCTCTTCAAGGGTGTGCGAGATTCGATCGACTTCTGCCTCGTCACCGATGAACCAGGGCACGATGTGGGCTTCGCCCCGCACGTCGCAGCCCAGTTCGCTAAGTCCACGGCGGAGCATATCAGCGTTCTCTTGTACGCGCTGCCGGCGCCACGTTTCCTCACGGGCAACTTTCAGCGCCTGAGAAACCGCGGCAGGAACGCCCGCCGGAAGTGTGCCGCTGAATACATATCTGCGCGACGAGATGCGGAAATAGTTCATTAATTCCCTGGGACCGGCGATATAGCCTCCGCGAACCCCGAAGCCCTTGGCGGTCGAACCGACCCAGAAATCGACGCGGTGTTCCACCCCCAACCTTTCGGGAGTGCCGCGGCCGGTTTTGCCAAAGACGCCAGTGCCGTGAGCATCGTCCACAAACAGCATTGCATCGAATTTTTCGCAGAGATCTGCGATCTCAACCAGCGGAGCTATGCGCGCGCTCATTGAAAAATAACCGTCAGTGACCACGAGCTTGCGCAGGTGTGAGCTGCGACGAAGCAATTGCTCGAGATGCTCAGCGTCGCAGTGGCGATAAACATACGTTTTGTCGGGTTTGGCCAAGCGGACGGCGTCCAGAATGGAAGCATGATTCTGGTTGTCGACGAATACCGCACAGGAACCCAGATCGTCAGCAGTTACGCCTTCTAGAATGGACAACAGGGGCGGATTGACGATGGCGCTGATGACGCCCGCCGAAGCATCCGACACCGCATTGAAAAAGATAGCCGCCTCCGCGTTCATGAATTGCGCCAGATCTTCTTCAACCTGCTGGTGCGCCGCGGTGTATCCGGAGATGATTCCCGATCCCACCGTGCCCGCACCATAGCGTTGCGTAGCTTGCTGGAAGGCGCGGATGACCTCGGGATGGCTGGAAAGTCCGAGGTAGTTTGGCGAACACATTAGCAGCGTTGGGTGCCCTTGAATTAAGACTTCGGGGTCGGTGGGGCAACTGCAAATCGTGCGAATATCCGGGTAGATGTTCTGCGCCGCAGTGGTCAAGACTTTTACGTAACTACGATCTAGCGTGTCGCGTCTCATGGCGATTCCTCCGAACTCACCTTTTGCAGCTTGACCGAATTGCCGCTTCAACTATCTAAGCGACAATTTTCCGATGATTCCCTCACCCGGTCTCCAATATTTCCAGCCTGAGGGTGTTTTCTCGCGGCGGCGCTGGCTGCCGGCCCGTTTGTTGCTGCCGACAGGCAAATAGGGGTCTACAGATTCTCAGACTCCCACGCTCCACCTTCATTCCCTCATGGATTCCCAAAAATCTTTGTCAGAAACCTCTAACGCTGGTAACGCCGATTTGGATAAAATCGGCGGGCATGGGTAGGACGGGAGACGCTTATGCCGGAGACTCCTCCAGAGCGCCAGTTGGTCACTCATCTTCTGAAAGAATGGACCGGCGGCAATAAACAGGCGCCGGACGAATTGATGCCCATTGTCTACCAGCATCTTGGCAAGCTCGCTTTGGTCTGCTTGCGGTCAGAGCGTCCCGACCTCACGCTAAGAGCGACCGCCTCAGTCCATGAGACTTATCTGCGCCTCGTCGACGCGGACATAGCCTGGGAGAATCGAGTACATTTCTTTGCCGTTTCCGCGCGTCTGTTCGGCCGCATCCTGGTCGACCATGCCAAGGCGAATCACCGGCAGAAACGCGGTGGCGGAGCAGAAACGATTTCGCTCGACGAAGCGGTGATGATCGAACCGCAAACGCCGGGTGGAATCATGGATCTGGACGCGGCGCTGCAGCGCCTGGCGGCGCACGACCCGCGCAAGAGTGAGATCATCGAACCGCTGTGCTTCGGGGCACTCACCTATGAGGAAACAGCGGCGGCGCTCAAAATATCCCCGGCCACGGTACGCCGCGAATTGAAAATGGCCAGGGCTTGGCTGCACCGCGAACTTACGCAAGACTCCGCCTCAGCCTAGGGGTAGGCACGCATGGTGTCCTCGCCGCGATCCAATCGTTGGCTTCGTATCGAATACCTCTTCTACGAGGCTCTTGAACTGGAGCAGGATCGCCGGACCGCCTTTCTCGACGAAGCTTGTAACGGCGATGGCGAATTGCGTCAGGAAGTGGAATCGCTGCTCCATTCCGCGGGGCAGACTATGGGGTTTCTTCAGGAACGGGTGGTGCAAGCAGCGCAACAGATTACTGCAGAAGAGGAACTTGCCGGGAAGCGAATCGGCGCTTATCAACTATTGCGGCTTCTGGGCGAGGGCGGGATGGGAAAGGTCTATCTTGCTGCTCGCGCCGACGACCTATACCAGAAACAAGTTGCCATCAAAACGGTACAGGGTGGACTCGGACAAAGCCGGGCAATGTTATTGCGTTTCCGCAGCGAACGGCAGATTCTGGCCAACCTGGATCATCCCAATATAGCGCGGCTTTTGGATGGCGGCATCACCGACGACGGTCTGCCCTATCTAGTGATGGAGTATGTGGATGGCACTCGCGTCGACGATTATTGCAGGATAAGCAAGCTCGGAACCGAAGCGCGACTCGAGTTGTTCTGCACAGTCTGCGCCGCCGTGGAGTACGCACACAAGAATCTGGTAGTTCATCGCGACATCAAGCCAGCGAATATTTTGGTAACGGCGGAAGGTGTCCCCAAGCTATTGGATTTCGGCATCGCCAAGCTGCTCGATCCTGAGTCTGGCAATCTCGCCCGCACACGAACCACCGAACGAATGATGACGCCGGAATATGCCAGCCCGGAGCAGGTGCGTGGCGACCAGGTGACGACCGCCACCGATGTGTACGCGTTGGGCGTATTGCTTTACGAGTTGTTATCCGGAAAGCGTCCTTTCCAGCTCGACACGACGAGTCCGTTCGAGATGGTGAGGATCATCTGCGAGCAAAATCCGCAGCCGCCGAGCGTGGTCAGCGCCGCGAATGCGGAATTGGCGGCTCCCGACGCCGCCCGCAAACTCAGCGGCGATCTCGACAACATAGTGCTCATGGCTATGCGCAAGGAGCCGGCGCGGCGTTATGTTTCGGTCGCTGCGTTTGCCAATGATATCAAAGCGCATCTCGCCGGGTATCCGGTGCATGCGCGCACCGATACCTGGAGGTATCGTTCCGGCAAGTTTGTGCGCCGGCATAAAGCCGCGGTGTCCGCCGCAGTTATCGTAACCGTGGCATTGATTGGCTTCAGTATCGGGATGGGATTGCTGGCTAAGCGTGCGACGCGGGAACGACTCACCGCTCAGCGCGAGTCACAATTTCTCGAAGGCATTTTTGAAGCCGCTACTCCCGAGCAGGCCCATGGACAACAGATTACAGCGCGCGAGTTGCTCGACCAGGGAGCAAAACGAGTAGACCGCGAACTGGCCGGCGATCCAGAGCTACAGGGCGCCATGCTGGATAATATTGGCCGTGCTTATCTCTCGTTAGGACTGTATGGGCAAGCCGAGCCGCTCCTGGAACGCGCCTACGCGCTGCGCAGGAAGTCGCTGGGCGACCGGAACCCCAACGTGGCCGAGATTCTCTGGGCGTGGGCGGACTCTGTTCGGCTCCAAGGTCAGTACCAGAAAGCTGAACCTCTCTTTCGACAGGCACTTTCCATTCGCGAGAAAACACTCGGGGAACATAGCAGCGCGGTATTGGAAAGCCTCGCCGGCCTTGGGGAATGCCTGTATCTCGAAAATCGGGACGCAGAAGCCGAACCGGTGCTCCGGAGGGCACTGGCCCTTGATCGCGAACTGAAAAACGATAGCGGCTCGAGAATCTACCTCGCCCTTCTGCTGGAGCGCAAAGGCGATTACCCCGAGGCGCTGCAGTTGCTGCGAGAGACGGTCGAGATACAGCGGCGGATCGACCCGAACGGTCCAGATTTTGCCAATAGCCTGCACAACTTAGCGGGCGCCTTAATCGATGCCGGGGATCTCACGGGAGCGGAGGCAACCGAACGCGAGGACCTCGCATTGCGCCGCAAGATCCTTGGCGACAATCATCCCGATCTGGGTTACCCGCTGAACAATCTCGGATTTTTGTTGCTTGAAAAGGGGAACTGGCAGGCAGCGGAACCAGTGCTCAGAGAAAGCCTGGAACTGCGGCGCAAGACTCTTGGAGAAAGAAGTTTCCTGTTCGGGAGCGCTCTGAATAATTGGGGCCGGTTGTTGCAAGCAAGAGGCAATTACGATCAAGCCGAGGTAACCTTCAAACAAGCACTCGATACAATCACACAGGCCAACGGACAGGGGTGGGCCGCCGCGAAGGTGATAGCCAATCTTGGCCTGTTACAATTCGACCGCGGCAATTATGCCGAGGCCGAGCGTTATGCGCGCCAAGCATTAGACCTGGATCACAAACTGGGCGGCGAGGAAACTCCCCAGGCCGCAAATGCGCTGATCGACCTGGCGGAAGACCGGGCCTTTCAGGGCGATCCCGCGAGCGCCGAACCGTTCCTCCGCCAGGCATTGGCAATTCGCGAGAAAGAACTTTCCCCAGAACATCCCAACGTAATTGCTGCCGAAGTCCGTTTGGGTGAAGTCCTCACGGCTGAGGGCAAAGCAGAGGTCGCGGAACCTCTCTTGCGCCAGTCGCTCGCGTCCGCCAGATCCGCTCCATTTCCCTTGCTTCCGTGGGAAATTGCCGAGGCGCAGAGTGCGCTGGGCACGTGCCTGCTGGCGCTGAATCGATTGCCGGAAGGGAAACAACTGCGGGAAGCTAGTGAGGCGGATCTTCAAAAAGACCCTCGGCCCGCTTTTCGTCATCCGTGGCGACCACTTGCAGGCCATTGATCGGCCTGCGGTGGTGAAGGGATTTTCCGACCCGACGCTAAAGAAGCTTGCCGAACGATAAACAAGAAGAGCGCTTTGCCCTCACCTCGGCATATGTTGAGATGCTGCACGATGAGGGCACCGTTCTTTTCTGGCCCGGAATCGAATCGGTAGCCAAATACGAAATCATCAACCTCAATCTCCTCGAATCCGCAGTAAAGCAGCCGTTCCAATCAGTATTTGGCCAAGATGCCTATCCCGATCACGCTAGAGTCAAGCTTGCTTTGTGAAGGTGATAATTCCGATAAAGTTGATGGCTCTGTGGATTACATTTGTCGCTTTGCTTCCTATACTGGCGGCGTTCAATGTTTCTGCTCAAATAGTTGTCACTCCGAACGAGCCCGGGCGCAATGTCTCCGGGACTGTAACTGTGAACGTCCCCGACTTGTCCCGGCGATTCAAAATGCGTTCTTGCTTTTAGAGCAGATCGATTGGGCATTTCTAACGCTGAAGCCCTTCCAATTGGAATGGCGAACCAACGCTGCTGGACGAGCTACGGCTTCGGTGCCGTGCGCCTATGTAGCCGTCAACGTCGCCACGGTTTCGCGCGTAGATCTACCGTAGTAGGCGTCGGCGAGGTCGTCGGCGTAGACGTAGACGCCTTTGCCGGTGACTTCCCTTTTGCAGACCTGCGCTCTCCAGATCCTTCGCAGAAACGCCCCCCTAGGAACAGGATCGGTGTACAATCGCCTGCCAGCAGGTCAGAGAAGGTTCTGCACCAGTCATTCCCGCCGATGGTTTCACGCTTCCTCTGCTCCTGACTTCGCCAAGGAGGTACCCTTATGCAGGCTTGCAGGATCGCACTCGCCGCTTGCCTCGGCCTTGTTCTGCTCATGCTCTCGGCCCCGGCCCAAGCGCAATATCGGCTCACAATTTTAGATTCGAATCAACTCGGTCTAGTCAATCCTGGGGGCAACGGAACCCAAAAGGTGCACGTCGATCCGCTGCTGGCCAACCCCTGGGGACTGGCCCGAAGCGCCACCGGGCCTTGGTACATTCCCGATAACGACACGGGATGGGTGACCCTCTACAATGCAGCGGGAGGACAAATACCTCTCCGGGTCTTGATTCCCACTGCCGGAAGCGAACTGGGCTCGGCGCAAGGTCTTAACGGTCCGGGCACACCGACCGGAATCGTTTTCAACGGGTCGTCGGATTTCCAGATTCAGGGCGTGCCAGCGGTTTTCCTTTTTGACACGCTGGATGGCACCATCAGCGGATATGTGCCGGGCGTGAACGCCAACCAAGCGCTCATCGCGGTCGACAACTCGGCCGGCGGGGCGCTGTACCAGGGCTTGGCCATCACCACTTATCCCTCGGGGAATTTCCTCTACGCAGCCGACAACGCCAACAATGTAATCGATATGTACGACGGCAACTTCAACCTGGTGAAGTCCTTCGGTGATCCGAGCATCCCATCAAACTACTCAGTGTTTAACGTTCAGGACATCAATGGCATGGTTTACGTCTGCTACGCTAAACCAAACTACGGCTCCGGGGGTTACGTCGACCTCTTCACGGAGAACGGCGTCCTCGTGAAGACACTGATCCAAGGATTACCACTGAATCAAGCCTGGGGTGTCGCCCTGGCGCCCAGCAACTTCGGGCCGCTCAGCAATACTCTGCTGATTTCAAACAACTCCTACAACGGAACTATCAACGGGTTCGACCCTAATACTGGCAAGTTTGTAGGCACGATCAAGAATCAGAAAGGCAAGCAGGTCGTCCTCAACAACCTCTGGGGAATCGCTTTCGGCGGCGGGAACTCATCGAGTGGAGCAACCAACGAGCTGTTCGTCACTGTGGGCAACGACGAAGGTTCGCTCAACGAATTGGCCGGCACCTTTTTATCCATCGAGCCGTAATTGACAACAACTACAACAGTAGGCAGGAGGATGTAACTTGGGCCGCCTGAATCCGGCGGCCCTTCCTACTCCTAGAACCCAGAAAACATGCCGTGATCCCAAGCCGAACGGCTACTGCTAGCCGCTAGCCACCGCCTCCCGAAAATATTTCTGAATCGCTTCCGCCTGCGGTCGAGTAACCACCGAAGTCAGCGCCGCCACATCCGCTTGTTTCACCGCCTGCAAGCTCCCGAAATGCGCCAGCAGCCGCCGCGTAGTAGATTCTCCCACGCCTGGAATTTCCCGCAGCTCAGTCGCGCGGTCCCGTATCTGCCGCCGCTTGCGATGAAACGTCACCGCAAAGCGATGCGCCTCATCCCGAATCATCTGCACCAAATGCAATACCGGAGAATGATGGTCCAGCACCACCGGATCATCCTCCTGCCCATAAACATAAATAGTCTCTTCCCGCTTGGCGATCGCCGCCAGCGGCTGATTAATAATTTCCAGTCCCTCCAGCGCCTGCGCCGCAGCGTGCAGTTGACCAAGCCCCCCGTCGATTAAAACCAGGCTCGGCATCGACTTTTTAGCATTAATCTTTTGTTCTTCGCACACCCGCTTATATCTCCGCGTGACCACCTCCCGCATCGACGCGAAATCATCCACTCCCTCCACCGTCTTGATAATGAATTTCCGATAATCCGACTTCTTCATCTTGCCTTCTTCCCACACCACCATCGACGCCACCGTCTCCGCTCCCTGAATGTGCGAGATGTCGAAACACTCTATCCGCTTCGGCAGCTCCGGCAGTCCCATCACATCCTGCAGCGCCTCCTGAATCGCGCGCGCATTCGGCTTCATCACCCGAAAGCGCTGATCGTAAGACTGCTTGGCATTGGTCCCCGCCAAATCAATCAGCTCCCGCTTGTCTCCGCGCTGCGGCACCGTAATGTGCACCCGCCTCGCCTGCGCCTGTGTGGAGCGGGCGCCCCCGCCCGCTAACTGTTCGCCAAGCAGTTCCTCCAATTCCTCCCGATCCTCAAAATCCACCGGCACATAAATATTGCGCGGAACATAAGGCTGCCCCAAATAAAGCTGCTTAACCAAAGCCGAAAAAAATTCTCCCGGCTGGAATCCAAATCCGCCGGACTCCAGTGTGCGGGAGTTTGGTGGGGTGGATTCGAGGGTGGTGGCGGGGCTCTGCCCCGCACCCGTGCCCCCATACTCCCCAAACTCCGGCAAATCCTCCCAAAAAAATTCCCGCCGATCCAGCACCTTCCCGCCCCGCATATGAAACAAATTCACCGCCAGCATCTGATTCTCATAGTGGAAGCCAAACACATCGGCGTCATCCCCCTCCACCGCCGCAATGCGCTGTTTCTCCTGCAACTGCTCCACCGTGGAAATCAGATCGCGATAACGCGCCGCTCGCTCAAACTCCTGCGCCTCCGCCGTCTCCGCCATGCGCTCGCGCAGAGATTTCACCAGATCCGTCTGCCGCCCCTCGAGAAAAAGCTTCACATCCCTGACCGCCTCCGCATAAATCTCAGGAGTAGTAAGGTTCGCGACACAAGGTCCCAAACAGCGCTTGATATAAAACTGCAAACACGGTCGCGGATGATCGCGGTTCAAATCCACCTTGCACGAAGGCACCAGAAAATGCCGATGAATCAAATCCACAATCCGATACGCCAAATTAGCAGGGAAATACGGCCCAAAATAAGCGCTACCATCTTTCCGCAGCCGCCGCGTCACATACACCCTCGGATACCGCTCGCCCAGGGTCAGCTTCACATAAGGATAGGTCTTGTCATCGCGCAGCAGAATGTTAAAGCGCGGCTTCTTCTGCTTAATCAGGTGATTCTCAAGCGCCAGCGCCTCCTTATTATTAGCGACGACAATATAATCGACATCCACGGCTTCGCGCACCAGCGTCCCCGTCTTCGCGTCCTCCCAGCGCCCCTCATGAAAATACGAAGACACCCGCGACCGCAGGTTCTTAGCCTTGCCCACATAAATGACCTCGCCCTCTGCGTTCTTGTAGAGGTACACGCCGGCCGTAGTGGGCAGCGACCGGATTTTCTCAGGAAGATCCATCTTTATTTACTTCAGATTCGTACGGAACCAAATTCTGGGCAGCCTACCCAAAGCGGGATAATCTTTTTTGTATTAGATGATTGGTAAGTCATCACGGTTCCTGGTAGTGGCTCCGTTCCACTGGTTTTGAAAGGGCACGGCTTCAGCCATGCCGTAAGCGTCGAATTTTCATTGCGGCTTTAAGCGCTCAGGGAATGCAATTTTCAAACTCAGCCATTACCGCCATACCGGTAGTGTCCTGGTTTGCGCTGTTCAGCGCGCCAGTTCCAGCCGCTTGTCATGCGACGTTTGGTCAGTCATGGTGGAAATAGAAGAGGTTCCCGTCCAGATCCTCTACGGTGAACTGCCGTAATCCCCAAGGCTTTTTTTCCAGAGGATCCACGATGTTCGCGCCTGACGACTTCAGTTCCTGGTAGGACGCATCGATATCTTCGGCAAACACCCAGTGAACGGCAGGTTCGAACGGCGACTTCCTCTTCCGAAAAAATATCGCCACATTGCCGCGTGACACGGCCCCGATCTCTTTGCCTGGATAAAGCCATCCGATCTCAAAGCCGAGTGCATCTCTGTAATGCTGTTGTGCGCGTTCGACATCAGCGACCGGCAACTCCGGCACTGGCTGGCCAATTGAGCTCATTTTCTCTTTTACGCCCATAGAACCTCTCCTTTGCTCACCTTATATGCAACAAGACCGCCCACGCGTCAAAATTAGGCCATTACCGCCATACCGTCGAGCTAGAATATTCCTTTCAAGTGCGAGAGAATATATGGTTTGGTTTGCCGGAATGCAGCGCACCCCGGCGCCTCAAAACGGCGAGGTCCAGACCGGTCAGGGTTAATTTTTTCTAATCCCGGCTAACTCGCCGCGCGACACTTTTATTGCGTCCTTCGATAATCCGCGAGCGTGACCGCGGTCTTCGTTTGTTTGACTGGAGCTATCTATCATGGCCACTACCATCCTGGATGTTCAAACTCCCGCCCACCCGCACCGCCATCCCAAGCTCGAGCGCTGGGTCGACGAGATGGCGCAGATGTGTAAGCCCGACCGCGTCTACTGGTGCGACGGCTCCGACGAAGAAATTGCCGCCATGCAGCGCTACCTCGTCCTCAGCGGCATCGCCGTCCCGCTCGATCCCGAGAAGCGTCCCAACAGCATGCTCGTGCGCTCCGATCCCGCCGATGTCGCCCGCGTCGAAGACCAGACCTTCATCTGCTCCCGTAATAAAGAAGATGCCGGCCCCACCAACAACTGGGAAGATCCCGACAAGATGAAGCAGAAGCTGCGCGGCTTCTTCGACGGCTCCATGAAGGGCCGCACCATGTACGTCATTCCCTATAGCCTCGGCCCCATCGGTTCGCCCATCTCAAGAATCGGCGTCGAGATCAGCGATTCCACCTACGTAGTCGTCAGCATGCACATCATGACCCGCGTTGGCGCGCGCGTTTTCGACACGCTCGGCGAAGACGGCGAATTCGTCCGCGGACTGCACTCCGTCGGCGATCCGCTCGCCCCCGATCAAGCCGACTCTACCTGGCGCTGCAACTCCGATAACAAATACATCTGCCATTTCCCTGAGACCCGCGAAATCTGGTCCTACGGTTCCGGCTACGGAGGCAACGCCCTCCTCGCCAAAAAATGCCACGCCCTCCGCATCGCCTCCGTCCAGGCCCGCGATGAAGGCTGGCTAGCCGAGCACATGCTGATCCTCAAGCTGACCAGCCCCACCGGCGAATCGAAGTACATGACCGGCGCGTTTCCCTCCGCTTGCGGAAAGACGAATCTGTCGATGCTGATCCCAACCCTCCCCGGCTGGAAGGTCGAAACCATCGGCGACGATATCGCCTGGATGAAATTCGGCGCCGACGGCCGCCTCTACGCCATCAATCCCGAATACGGTTTCTTCGGCGTAGCCCCCGGCACCAGCATGAAGTCGAACGCCAACGCCATGCTCAGCATCACCAAGAATGCCATCTTTACCAACTGCGCCATGACCCTCGACGGCGACGTCTGGTGGGAAGGCATGACCGAAGCGAAGCCGCCTTACCTCGTCGACTGGCTCCGCCGCCGCTGGACGCCCGAATCCGGCCGCAAAGCTGCTCATCCAAACGCGCGCTTCACCGCCCACGCCAGCCAGTGCCCCTGCATCGCTCCCGAGTGGGAAGACCCCAAAGGCGTGCCCATCGATGCCATCCTTTTCGGCGGACGCCGCGCCGGCATCGTTCCGCTCGTCACCGAAGCCTTCAACTGGCAGCACGGCACTTTCCTCGGAGCAACCGTCAGCAGCGAGACCACCGCCGCCATCACCGGCAAAGAAGGACGCCTGCGCCGCGATCCCATGGCCATGCTTCCATTCTGCGGCTACAACATGGGCGACTATTTCGCGCACTGGCTCAAGATCGAATCCCACACGAGCGCCTCGAAGCTCCCCAAGATTTTCTATATCAACTGGTTTCGCCAGGATCAGAATGGAAAATTCCTCTGGCCCGGTTACGGCGAGAACAGCCGCGTCCTGAAGTGGATCTTCGAACGTTGCGACGGCAAAGTGCACGCCAAAGAAACGCCAATCGGCCGTATCCCCGAGGTCGCCGATCTAGATACGAAAGGCCTCGACATCAAGTCATCGCAGGTCGAGGAACTACTCAGCGTTGATGTCGATGGCTGGCTGGCTGAAGTCCCGTTAATCAGAGAACACTTCGCCCGCTTCGGTACCCATCTCCCCGAAGGCTTGAACCGCGAAGTAAACGCACTAGAAGAGCGCTTGCAAACAGCCAAGCGTTAGGTTTTCGCAGGCGAAAAAATTTGTCGTCCTGGGCGAACCGAGGTCCCCAGCAAGCCCGCTTTTGGCGCGTTGGGGTGGGCTAGCGAAGAATCCATGCATTTGCACCCGCCGCAATGACGGGTGCCCCCACACACTTTTAAGCCGCTGCGGGAAGCTAGTCCCTACGCCACCCCGCGCGCTTTGATTGGCGTCGCTATATCGCTTGCCGGCGGCGTCTGTTCCGACCTTCTCACCACCTTCGCCGCCAGCGGTTTCAACCACAGCAGCGCCATGAACGCCGCGATCACATCGCAGATAATCATCGCCCAGAAGACCTTCGTCCACGATCCCGTCTTCTCGAACAACCACGCCGCCCCCGGAGCCGCGAACAAAGTCGCCAACCCCTTCGCCGTATAAACAATTCCATAATTAGTGGTCGCCCATTTGCTCCCGTACAAGTCGCCCGTGATCGATGGGAACAACGAATAAATATTCCCCCACGCGAAGAAACACAGGCCGGATAAAACGACAAACCAGATGGGATGGCCAATCAATTGGAGCAGAGCGTACACCGCGATGGCTTCAAGAATGAACGAAATGAAGATCGCATTCTCGCGCCCGATATTATCCGAGACCCATCCCCAGAACGGCCGCGTCAACCCATTCAGAATGCGGTCGACAGTGATCGCCAGCACCAATGCGGTCATGCCCCACAGCACTACCACCTTATCCACGTGATACGACGAGGCCATCGGGTTGAGTTGCACCGTCACCACGATTCCGCCGAAGGCCAGCATGGTCATCATCAGGTAGATGACGTAAAAAGACGGCTGTTGCAGCATCTGCAACGGCGTCATGTCGGCCGCCGAGGTCTTCACCCTCGCTCTAATCTTTGCTTCGTTTTCTTTCCAGTTCGGCGGCGTCCATCCCACCGGCGGCCGCGCCAGAAAGAGTGAGGCAAACAGCACCACGAATCCCTGGATAATCCCCCAGACGATAAAGGTGTGCTGGTAGCCCGAAGTCTTAATCATCTCCGCCACCGGAGCGATGGTCGTCGCCGTGCCTATACCGAACGCTCCCGCCGTCAGCCCCACGCACAGCCCACGACGGTCCGGGAACCACTTCAAAGCGTTCCCAATCGTCCCTCCATAAACCGCTCCCGCGCCCACCCCGCCCAGTCCATACCAGAAGTAGAGACTCCTGAGACTCTCCGCATACCCCGATCCAATCCATCCCAATCCCGCCAGAATTGCTCCAAACCCCAGCATGAACCGCGGCCCGATTCGATCGACTAGGAATCCTTCGAAAGGCACCAGCCAGGTCTCCAGCGCGACAAATAAAACAATCGTCCACTGCACCTTGTCGAGCGAGACGTGCAGGTGCGCCTGTATCGGCTTGGTGAAAAGCGTCCAGGCATATTGCAGGTTCGCAACCGCCATCATGGCGACGATGCCGGCACAGAGCTGGATCCAACGATTAGGAATTCGGGAAGGGTGAATCAGGGAAGCCGGAGTCGCAGCCACAGGTAAACCTCCAAACAGGGCGTTAGACGTTAACGGTGCAAGAGCAGAACTACTGGGTTCCACATCGGCGAAAATCAAAAACTCTTTAATGCCGCAGCCGTGCGCCGGCTCACCCCGAGAGTCCGTGAACTCGCGAATTGCTTGGCGCTCACTGACGCATAATTTATACTGGTCTAGTTAGCGAACCAGTTGCGGGACGGAAAATATCACGTTTGCCAATCACTGTCAAGAATCACAACAGAATCAGAAAAAAGGCGTTGAGTCTCTTCTAATGTCGCAGCGACGTCTGCTATAAGCGCTCGCCGTTTAACGGTCACAAATCGACGAAACGCAGGATACGCCATAAAAATGCAATCCATGGATCAATCTCAGCAAGCCCAGATCGAGACCTATCTGACCCACCTCGGCGGCCTCATCCGCCGCGGCCTCGTGCTTCGCGACCGCTTGCAGTCCGAGCCTCCAAACGGCGTGGCCAGCAACGGTTCCGCCATGGCCGAGACCCGCGCCTGGCAAGAAGACTGCGGCATCACCATCAATCAACTCTCCGGAGGCAGCAAAGCCCACTGGTTAGCCCGCGCTTTCAGCGGAGCCTTCCTCATGCGCTCCACCTCTGGCCACGCCGTCGAGGGCGCCGCCCCCGCCGAGATCGTTCAGCGCCTCGTGGACGTCCTCGAGCAAGCCGTTTCCACCCTCTCCGCAATGGATGGCGGTCCCGCTTTTGTATCCGGCACCACGCTCGCATCGTCAACTGCTCCCGCATCGTCGAATCTTCCCGCCTCGTCCGACGCGCCCCCGCCGCACCGTTTCGATTTCGTCCACGATCCCGAAATCCGCCCCGTCCTCGAGCAGGCTTACATCGATAGCCGCATCGCCTTCGAGCAAGGCGCCTACGACGACGCCCTCCGCACCACCAGCGGAATCCTCGAAGCCATCATCACCGACGCGCTCGAATTCAAAGGACTCGCCGCATTGGCTGCCTCGGGAATGCCAGCCGGCGAGGAGGCCGGCAAAAAGATTTCCGACTGGTCCTTCAACACCCGCCTGGCCATAGCCGAGCGCTCCGGATTGATCCGCGCAGGCGCCGCCCGTCTCCCCGCCATAGCCCGCACCTACCGCGATCATGACGCCGAAGCCCATACCAACTCCACGCCCGGTCCCATCCCAACCGAGCGCGAGGCGCGCCTAGCCGCCCAGGTCCTCCACGTAATCATGCGCGACCTCGACCCAGGCCGCTAAACGGAGAACAAGCGAACGACGAACAGCGAACGACGACGAACGACCAAAAACCTGTCAAGCCCCCATACTCTCCACATAACTGGTGCTGATGTGTTGAGGATTAGGATTCCCAGATATCAAGGCTGTTTTCACTACATAACTCCGACGCTCGGAGCCGGCCGTTCGCTCCGAGAGAACCGGAGCGCGAAGGGCTCATCCAACTGGCCGGGAGCGCAATTGCGCTATCAAATTGTTTTGCGCTCGGCGCGAAAACGGCCAATCCTTGAACTTGTACTTACGAGTTCCGCGGGCCGTACGCACCAAGGGTAAGATTGCCTGGCAGGAGGCCTCCCCCGATGAATCCCTTCATTCGCTTCCGAAGCGTAGCAACCATTCTCGCGTTAGTCGTGACCAACGCCCTGTCAGGATCTGGACCAACGATCTCTGGGTCAACGATCTTTGGATCAACGATAGCGGTTGCTTCCAACAATCAGCCAGGGGCCGGCGCCGTATCCACCGTCGCTGCCGCGAGTTCCAGCCTTAGCTCACCACCGGCAGCGGAGTTGCGCTCCGCCGGGCAGAGGAAGGCGTCCGGCGCTACGCACGCCAAGCCACTCACTGGCAAAGCCGTCACCATTACGATTAACGCTTTGACGAACCGGCACCCTATCAGCACGTATGTTTATGGCGGCGCCTATCCTCAGGACGCGGCGACCATCGCCGATAGCGGACTAACGGAAGTGCGCTGGGGCGGCGATGCAACTTCAACTTACAACTGGCAGCTAGAAACTTACAATGCCGCCAACGATTACTACTTCGAAGACTATGCCGCCGGGGGCTTCGGCAACGGCAGCGATGGGAACGCCGCGCAGTTCATCCAGGACGTGATAGCCGCTGGCAGCAACCCGCTGATGACGATGGTGATGCTGCCCTGGGTCGCGCAGAGCCCCGAGACGTCGGTTTCGCAGGGCGGCACGGACAATTATCACTGGAGCTTTTCAGTCACGCAGTATGGGCCGCAATGCAGCGTGGATCCGTACAACACGGACGCAGGCGACGGAATTGTCTCCGGGACATGCAGCAACCCGACCTACATTACGGCAAATCCAAACGACGCATATTTCCCGCTGCTCGATCAGCCCGGCAACGACGATCCACCGAACAGCGTCTATCGCAACCAGTGGGCGGCAACTTTGGCTGCTGCTTTCGGCCGGGCTCCGCATTTTTACGACATGGACAACGAGATCGAAATCTGGGGCAGCACGCATCGCGATGTGCATCCGCAGCCTTCAGCTTACGACGAACTCCGCGACACATTTATTGCCGAGAGCACCGCATTAAAAGGCTGGGATCCGGCGGCCATACGCTTCGGACCGATTACCTGCTGCTGGTGGTTTTACTGGAATGGCGCCAACAGCGCCGACAAACCCGCTCATGCGGGAATCGACTTTCTGCCCTGGTGGCTGAATGAAGTCTATTGGCAGGATCAGGTCGCGGGGACGCGCTCGCTCGATGTGTTCGATCTGCATGCATATCCTGACACGCCCGACACTTCCGGCTACACGCTAGCGCAGAAGCGGGCATTGGCTCTGCGGATATTCCGCGACTACTGGGACCCAACCTACGTCAGCGTGGGCAGCGATATCGACCAAAAATGGACCACATTTATTCAGCCGAAGAAGACCATTCCGTTCCGGATTCCACGCATGCGAGCGATTGCCAACATGATCTATCCTGGCACTCCTCTAAGCATAACGGAGTGGAATGCCGCCATCGCGGGCGAGTCCGATTACTCCACAGCCCTGTCCGATGCCGACGCCTATGGCATCCTGGGGCGGGAACGCGCTTACCTGGCATCGCGTTGGGTGGCGCCGGTTCCGGGGAATCCCAATTACCTCGGGCTGAAGCTTTATACCAATTATGACGGGCAGCATCACGGCTTCGCCACAACTTCAGTTTCGGCGACGAACAGCGGGAGTCCAAATCTAGTCAGTAGCTACGCGGCGATGAACACCGCTGGCACAACCTTAACCGTGATGCTGCTGAACAAGGCTCCTGCAACCCAGCTCGCCGCGCAGTTTGTGATCAACGGATTTACGCCCTCGCAAGTTACGACCTACACCTTGGGACCAAAAAATCCTACGCAGATCGTGGCGTCGTCACCACAGGCTTGGTCATCAAGCATGACGCTTGCGCCCTACACCGCCACGTTGCTGGTGATCACAGGTTCCTCCACGCTCCCCAGTGCGGAGTGGGATCTGAATCCTGATACGGTCATGGTGGCAGCGGGAGGGACGGTGACGCTTTCTCCAAAGATTGTTTCGGGAACAGGAACGGTCACGCTCGGAACTCCGCAAGCGACTACGGGAATCACTCTGGCGGTGACCGAGGGCACCGTAACTCCCGGGCAGGACGGAGCGATTACGGTGACCGCGGGCACGACTCCCGGCTTCTATCACTACAGCGTTCCTTCCACAGACAACGCCGGTGTGGCCCAACAACAGGAAGGATACATTGTCGTTGGCAATCCGCCGGCATCGCTCAGCCAACAAGGCAACAATCAAACCGGCGCGCCCGGAACGAATCTCAATCTTTCCGTTACTTTGGCTGCGAAGAAGTCTGGCGGTACCTCGGGAGCGGGAGCTGACATTCTGTTCACCACCGACTCAGGAACGCTCTCCGCTCGACTGGTGACCACCGATTCGTCAGGAAACGCAGCCGTGGTGTTGACGTTGCCCGCCAGTGCGGGAACCGTGCATGTGACCGCAGAAGGGCCTTATGGGTTGGGGCATCCAAGGGCTGTTTTTACCGAAACGACGCAATAGGCACTTGATGGCTCATAATCCAGAAACGCTCCCAAGCAAGTCATCTCCTCGCGCGGACCGGCGCTATGCCTCGACAGCGCATGCGAAGAATACTTCCAGCACCAGACGCAGAATTGGTCTCGTCCGCCATTGGCTGTTCTCGACAGTGCATTCTTGCAGGCAAAATATTAGCCGCCTCCCCTTTTTCCGTTCCGGCTCGCACCGGCTATGCTTCTCTCAAAACGAGCATGCGCTGTCCGGAAGGTTTCCTGCTCTTATCCATTGGTAAGCTTCGACAGTTTCGCCGCGTGGCACGTAACTGATCTCGAGCGGCTTGCCTTCGCGCAGCAAATTGAGGGTCAGGACTGCATCTTGCTGCCCTTGGAGCACGTCTTGGGGAACGGGACGTGTGATCTGATCGCCGTCTCTGATGCCTGCGCGATCTGCTGCTGATCCTGCAATCAAGCCACGGACAATTCGCTTGGGCTCGACCAGTACACTCGGTTCGAAGCCCAGCTGATAGCGTCGCAGCATCTTGGCTGTGCGGGTGAAGCATGGGCCAAAGCCAGCAGGCTCGGGAAGCATGATTGCTCCCGAGAGCATGGCCTGAAATTCCGTTTTTCCTTTCGCTCCCAATTCCGTGGTCAGGAGATCAATCCAGGCGTCTTGATCGACGGGCAATTTCTGCTGGCGGCGCGCGAGCATGGCCAGGAGCAAATCGTCGAGCGTGCGTTTTCCGCTGGAGGCGGCCCGGACTTCTCCGTCGACCACCGCGAAGTACATCGAACCTCGATCGTAAGGCAAAACCCGAATTCGTGTGTCCGCCCAGAAACGCGCGGGGATTTCAGCATTCGGAGTTCCTATGAATGCGTCGGTGTAATATCGTGCCGCCGTCGTGTTCAGGTCTTCCAGGAATTGTGCGGGCGTGATCTGGCCGGCGCGCAGTAACAGCAGGCGAGCGTAGTAGACCGCCATCCCTTCTGAGAACCAGGAACTCTGCAGTCCCGCAGGCTTGTCGATTCCGCCGACGAAGGTGTGCAACATTTCGTGAGCGAGCGTGATCTTCAAGGGATCAAGTTGTGTCTTCGGCCCAAAGGTCGCGACGAACGAGCCTTCCAGCGACATACCGCCCCCCGCATTGACAGGATTCTCGCGCAGGAAAATGCCGTACGGGCCGGTCGGCGCCTGCCTGAAAAAATTGCCATAGAAAGCGTAGAGTTTCTCTTCTGAAATCATTAATTGGCGCAGGTCGAACGGCGGGGCGCCATGCCAGGCAGAAAAGAATCCGGCTTTAGGAGGTGTCTGGGGATAGAGTTCCACTTTCCCCGCCATAAAGAAACTGGATTGCAAGGAGTGCACAGGCGAAGACGAAGACGAGGACGACGACCGCGATCCCTCCGATACGGGCACGGTGACGTCACCCCTACCGAAGCTGGATACTCCGGTGGCACCCTCGGCCATGTCGCTGAGATCCCAATGAATCTTGATGGGCTGGTATGTAGGTTGCGCTGAATCTGTCTCTGGCAAAACCAGAAAGGTCTCACCGGCGCCTGAAAAGGCGCCATTGTCGGAGCGCAGTTCGAGCGGCGGCGCTGCGCCGCGCGGCGCTGCGACATTGGAGATGGGCGCGCGGTAGTGAATGGTCAGTGTGCCTTTGGTTGCGCGCGAAGAAATCCAGTGGCGATACGGAACGGCGCCGCCACTCTCGGGGTCGTCCTTGACCGCCACGGCGACCTGGCCGGTCGCATCTTCCACCTTGAGATCCTCGATGGTCTTTGCGACGGTCTCCACATTCGAAGTCACGATCGGTATTTTCAGGAACGACTCGGCCGCGGTCACCGGAGTCGCATACGTCAGCGTGACGTCAACGTACAGCACTAGCTGATGAGAATCTGCAGCTGCTGGCCGCAGCGTAATCGTAAGAGGGGAGACGCCAGAGTCGGCGGCCCATCCTGCCCGGGGAAGAAGGATCAGCGATAAATAGACGGCGAAACGACCGATGCTGGTAATGCCAGTGCTAATAATAGAGAGGGCGCTGCGCATGTTTTTTCCCAGAGATTCCGAGGGTGGGCTGTTCGAATCAACAAAAAGTTAACACAAAACCCGCGATTCTAAAAATAGTTGACTAAGAAGAGGCGACTTGGATATCGTCAGGCACATCGTTTTGAGATGACGACCTGCTTGGACTAAGGAAACTGCCATGAGGAGAACGAATGCCGCGATCCTGAGTCTGGCATTGCTGGCCGCCGCTTTTGCACCTGCTCTCGCTTCTCAGAACACAAATGCCCAATCGACCCAAAGCTCGAGCGTTCCGGCGCCGCGCGCGGCGATCACGGAGCATGTCGTCCACGTCAACGGCCAGGCGATCGCCTACACCGCAACGGTTGCCGACGACATTATCAAGGACGATAAGGGCCAACCTGGCGCAATGGTTATCACCATCGCCTACACGCGCGACGGAGTCAGCGATCTCACCCATCGGCCGGTGATGTTCGTCTTCAACGGTGGCCCCGGAGCTTCATCCTCGCCATTACACATGAGTGGGCTGGGGCCGGTTCTGCGGATTAATCCGAAGGACCGAACCTCGATGCAGTTCGGCGAGAATGCGACCACGCCACTCGACGTGACCGACTTGGTATTCATAGACCCTGTATCGACTGGGTTCAGCCGCGTTCTGCCGGGCGTGGACCCCAAGCAGTGGTACAACGGCAAGAGCGATGCGCTGGAAGTTGCCACCGTGATTAAGGATTGGGTCAAGCTTCGCCATCGCGAGGCGTCAGCCTTGTTCCTGTGCGGCGAAAGCTATGGCACAACGCGCGCGGGGCTGATCGTAAAATACGCGCCGGAGCTGAAATTTAATGGAGTGCTGCTGGTGTCGGGCGGCTCCGGCTCGATCGGACCGAACGCGCGCAATATCGATTCGGTAGGATCCATGGCCGCGGGCGCGTGGTATCACGAGCGGATCGATCGACGCGGCCTCAACGTGCAGCAGTTCTACGCCGAGGCAATGAAGTTCGCGCGCGCCGAATATGCCGACGCTCTCGCTCAAGGTGGGAAGTTGCCCGTGACGGAACTTCATCGGGTCGCCGTCAAACTCTCCGCTTATATCGGATTGCCCGTCGAGCTGATCGAATCGAAAGACCTCAAGATCGACGAGAACACTTACATGTTCAATCTCCTGAGGGACAAAGGCCTGCGGACGGGCCGACTGGATACGCGTGTGACCTCGGAGCTGACCCCGAATGCGTCCGGTGGCATCGACGATCCTTCTCTCGGAGTGGCAACGTCGACCAAAGGCGGACCAGCGCCAACACCTGCGTCGGTTGGCCCTGTGGTCAGCCCGGCCGTCGGCCGCTATATCTCCGAGCAGCTGAAGTTTCCTTCAACCGACCCTTATTATGGAGTTAACTTTACGGCCAATTCGCAGTGGGTGTTCTCCACCTCAAACGGCGAGGAGCCGGATAGTACGGCGGCCATCATGGCTCGTGTGATGAAGTCCGATGCCAGGCTTAAGCTTTTCGCGGTGAGCGGCATTTACGACCTGGGCAGTTCCGACGGATCGGGCTTCAGCGCAAACGGAGTTCCCGCCGACCGGCTCACTGTCGACCTGTTTCCCGGACCGCATGAGGTCTATGACGGCGATGAGAATCGGGCGGAATTCGATAATGACGTCCGTAATTTCGTGCAGAGCGCAAAATAGGCTTCGAATTTCCCGAGCCCCAGAGGCGTAGGCTACGACTCCGGTTCGACAGAACTTGCAGGAGAGATAAATAACGATGATGGAGCTGGGGAAACATAGCAGCGGGAATCTGGTCAGCCTGGCCTGGGCGATCGTTCTCGTTTTTCTCTCTCTGCCTGTGGCTGCGATCGGCGAGGAGGAGCCGATCGTGACGAAACAGCAGGCGCAGATTGGCGGCACGTTGCTGCACTACACCGCGGAAGTTGGGCGGATCGCAATCTGCGACGTCGAGACTGGCGAGCCCCATGGATACATGTTCTACACCGCATATCGCATGGCTTCGGCGAGCGGGCACAGGCCGTTAACATTCGTGTGGAATGGCGGTCCGGGCGCTAATTCTTCATTGCTTCACTTTTCTGTTGTGGGCCCGAAGCTGATTGAAAGCGGGCACCTCGTCGACAATCCGGACAGTTGGCTTCCGGCAACCGACCTGGTGCTGGTTGATCCGATCGGGACCGGATTCAGCCGGCCGGTGAAGGCGGAGTACGGCGCGGAATTCTATGGCACGGTTGGCGATGTCGCTTCGGTGACCGAGTTCGTGCGCGCATGGCGTTTACTGCATGGCGCTGACGACGCACAGATTTTTCTCGCCGGCGAAAGCTGGGGCGCGGGCCGTGCGGCGAGTGTGGCCTATGCTTTGGCGAAACGCGGCATTGCGGTCAACGGGCTGGTGCTCATCTCCGGCGGCTGGGGATTAAACAAGAGTTACGGTTCTGACGAATTGCGCTCCGCGCTTCGCATCGTAGACATGGCGAGCACCGCTTTGTATTACGGCAAAACGGCGCCTGACCTCGGCAAGGATGTGAAGTCGGTGCGGCAAGCGGCGGAGACCTGGGTGCGGGAAGCATACGCTCCTGCGCTCGGACGACTGGAAAGGCTTTCCGAGGCGGAGCGCACCGCGATCATAGCGCAGCTGTCGCGCTTCACCGGCCTCTCACCGGAGCAGATCGATAGGAAGACGCTGGCCATTACTCCGCGTCAATTTCGGACTGGCCTGCTGAAGGACCAAGCGAAGGAGCCGTATATCTTTGACATGCGGCGCATGAGCCCGCCCGCAAACAACGACGCGCCCGTGATCCTACATTATTTTCACAACGAACTTGGCTATCCGACGAGCTTGCCTTACTTTGGATTGGAACAAATTGACCAGGGCTTTGCGCCGACCGGCATTTATCCTGAGCCGGTGAATGCGCGCTGGAACTATGCCACTGCCAAGGTCACGCCCGAGGAAATGAAGAGGGCGATCGAAGCGGCGAGCCAGCGCGGCGACGGGCCGCCGCGCATCGGGCCGCCTTTGCCGGCGACCGAGGAAGCGCTGACGATCAATCCGCGCATGCAGGTATTGGTCGCTGCAGGCATGTATGACTCCTTCCTGCCCTGCGCCACTGGCGGTGAGATCGAGCGCCAGTTGCCGCCGAATCTGCGGCAATCGATTCGCTTCAAGTGCTACACCGGAGGACACGCGATGTACGAGGACGCGGCGACTCGCGCCGAGTTTAGCCGTGATGTCAAGGCGCTCATCGACGCGAATCAGTAGGCGTCTGAAAAATTCAGATCAGACTAAGGTGTCCGGGAAGGTTCGAGTTCGGCGGCTTCTTGTTTCTTCCGGATCTCATCGAGGTAGTTGTAGATGGTGTATTTCGTCATGCCGAGCAGTTCGGCGACGCGCTCGACCGAATAGCGGATGAGAAATGCTCCCTTGGCCTCGAGGTAAGCGACGATCGCGACTTTATCTTCGCGAGTCATGTCGGCCGTCTTCTTGTCGATGCTGGAGATGGCGTTCTGGATCAGGTTTTCCAAGACCTCATCGACAGAATGTTCGAATCTCTCGTCGATGGTGGTGCTGGCGGAGCCAAGAGCTTCCTGAAGCCATTCCTGTGCCTTCAGCAGACCAGAGACATCAATGTTGATACAGAGTGCCCCGAAGATTTGTCCCTTTTCATCGCGGAGGAAGACGCTCGAAGAACGTAATTCCTTGCCTTCTTTTGTCTTCGTACGATAGTTGAGGAGATCGGACGCGGGGTGGGTCTTTAGCAACTGGAATCCGAGTGCATCCAATGTGTCGCCAATCTTTCGACCGGTGAGACTGCCATTTTCTATAGAAATAATCGAGCTCTCCGGCGAGTTGAAATCATGCACCACGATTTCGCAGTATTTTCCGAACGTCTGACCCAAGGCACCCGACAGCCTGGCGACGAAATTAAGCAGGTATTCTTTCTCGCTTGGTTTCACTGTAATTCTCCCGGAACTCCCGCGTCCTAGGGTGCGTTCCCATCACCCCTTCCCAGCATAAGAGCAACTATTGTATTCGACGCGGTCCTTTCGCTTTAACCTTCCGTTTCGACCGCGACGATCCTAGCCCTTGACCGCTATCCCTTGTACTTCAAAGTGAGCATCGAAGAGCAATTTGCCGGAGCCGACAAAAGCGCGGGCGGGTAGCTTACTCTTGAAATATGTGGAATATATTTTGTTGAAGCGTGACCATAGAGCGACGTCGGGACAGAAAACCTGGACGTAGACCAGATCGTCCATTCGCATGCCCGCCTTGTGCAAGACCTTCTCAACGCTATTCATCACGTTGCGCGCTTCCGTTTCGATGTCGTCGGGAACGCGGGTGCCGGAATTATCTACGCCAATGCGCCCCGCCAAATAAAGAGTGTTTCCGACCAGCACGCCATCGCTGAATGGGCCCTGGGAGCTAAGTTGAATGTGCTGGCGTTTCGGCGACCTGCTTTTGCGCGAGTTGCCCTGGTGAAGGTTAGCGGAAGCCGGAGGTGCGATAGGCGTCGATCGTTTGCTCACCTATGATTCTCCTTTTGATAGAACATGATAGAAACGTCTCCCCACGCGGTGCCGAGCGGCCGTGGTTCGCTAACTTCAGCCTGCGTAACAATACGCAAGGCCTGCCACGGAGTCAAATGTTTTTGTAAGAGAATCGCTTAGTTATTAACTTTTTGTTGATCTGTGAATCCTCGACCCTCTTGCGCCGCGTCGTCCTCAATTCTGATCATTCTTATCCTTCGATGCAGCCGGCCGAATCGGGGGAGGCGAAGCAAAGGGCTTGATGCTCAGTGCCTGATAGATTTCGCTCGGAACATACATCGAATCCCCCTTCCACACCATTCGTGGCAATTTGCTTGCGCGAATGTCTTGCGTGGGATCGCCAGCAACGAGGAAGAAGTCTGCCATCTTGCCGCGCTCGATGGTGCCCAGTTCATCGGCGTGGCCAAAATATTCTTCGGGCAGCAAGGTTCCGGCTCGCAACGCCTCGGCTGGGGTCATGCCCGCTTTCGTGTAAAGTTCGATCTCCCGCTGCAGTGTAAAGCCTGTAGTGTCGTCCGTTCCGGGCAACAAACGGATGCCATTTTCGTGCAGCATTCTCAGGCACTCGATCACCTTCCGGAACGCTGCTCTATATGCGTCGTCCTCCGCCGGGGTATTGATCGTGACAAATGTGCGCCTGCGATAGCGCTGGTAGGCAATCGGCATGTGATCGAGATAGTCGACGTCGCCCGGCTGTACGGTACCGGCGCGGCTCAACATCAGCCGTTCAAGGATTACAGCTGTGGGATCGTGAACGATATGATGCGCTTTCATCAAAGAAAGTGTGTTCTGCACCGGCGGCGAGGAAAGGTCAAGAGTGGCTGCGCGGGCCATCGCGGTCAGACGCAAGGGTGTACGCGTATCTTCTCCCGGCTTGAGCAGCCAGCCGAGCATCAGTTGATTGATGTGAGTGATTTCGTCGTAGCCATCGTGAATCGCGCGATCGGGAGTATCGAAAGCCGGGATGTGGCCGGTCACCGTCATGCCCAAACGGTGCGCTTCGTCGGCTATCGGCTTGACCCAATCGGGATTCATCGAGTTGTAGATTTTTATCTGGAAGTAGCCGCGATCGGCATACCAGTGAACGTCACGCAAGGCGTCGGGGAGTGACTCCGCAACGAAGCCGGTGCGAGCCGAGTATGGACTCTTTCCTTCGAGGAATCCGTTCGGAGTGATGCGTGGCCCGGCGATTTCGCCAGAGTTGATTTGTTCGATGAGGCGCTGCAAAAAAGCGTTGTCGTTCCCCATGTCGCGGGTTGAAGTGACGCCGACCGCGAGGTAGAACAAACCTGATTGCAACGTCGAGTGAGAATGCATGTCATGAAGGCCAGGGATTAGAGTTCCACCCTCCCCGTCTACCAACACTTCGTCCGATGGTTCCGAGCTGGCATCGGCAAGCGGCAGTATTTCCGCGATGCGGCCACGCATGACGACGACGGTTGCAGGGGCGCTCAACTGGCCGCTCCTAGGATCGAAGATGCGAACGTTGCGAATCCGCACCGGTGCGTCGAATTGATGTCTCAGTTTGCGCTGCTCATCACGAGCCAACTCGAAACCGAGATCACGGGAAATCTTGGAGATGAGATCCGCATCTTTCTCGTAGCCCTGGCGCACGCTGAGGGCGCCTCCCCCAAACGAGGCGAACAGGCGCTCGGAACGGTCAAGCATGACGTAGTCGGATTCCAGCTTAGCGCCGTCGATGCGATAGATGGTGACGGGAACCGCATCCTTTCCGGTGTCCACAGTCACGTCGCGCACCTCTGATAATTTCATGCTGCCGCTCGGCAAAACATCCAGCACATGACCAGATGTTTGGAGAAGAGCACGCGCGTAGACGAAAAGCGCCCAGGGGCTGTCGTCATTGACGACATAAAGAGGAGGATTCGGGGCTGCGACGTCGCCATGATCGGCTTGACTTGTCCAGCTTGCCCTAGCGGAATGCCAGGAATATTTCTCCGAGACCGGGCCGCCCATCAACGAAGTGCCGGAGACCGTCCACTCGACCGGGATGAAGTCGGGGCCGAGACGGATGGTTTCATGATGCTTAGGGCCGCGGCCGTTTTCGCTTACGGCATAATCCACACTGACCGCGTCGCCGTCGGTGGTTGCTGAAATTGAGCCTACAGTGGTTTCGCCCTGGATGATCGAGAGCTTCTCGACCGAAGCCGCAAGGCCGGTGCCCGGAAACGCGATGACGAACCATAGCGCAGAGACTAACCCGCGCATTGCCGAGCCCTCGAACCTTCGAAAAGACACGTGCTGCTCCTATCCCGTCTGCCTGGCTTGGCCGCGCCCCAACGCTAGGACCATACTGCGATCCGAGTTCGGACGTCAAATAATATTTGAAATTTAGTGTCTTGACATTGGATTATTTGTTGAATAGACTCGCTTCCCATCCCGGGCGTCGGCTGATTCTAACGGCATTAGCAATCAACTTTGGCGTGATCACTACTTTTTAGTGAAGATCTATATAAGATTACAAAAAGTCAACTCGATTCGAAGAGGCCGCCTTTGGAGGTAGCCATGGAACGGATGTCGTCGACGAGCAGTAGATTTTCGCTTTGGTGCGGAGATTTCTTGCACACGATCCTGATGGCCGTGGTTGTTCTTTGCCTCAGCCCACTGGCTTTGGCCCAAACCTCTACCACTGGCCTTCTCAAAGGAACTGTGACTGATCCCTCTGGCAGATTGGTGCCGAATGCGGTGGTGCGCGCAACCAGCGTGGGAACGCACGAAGAGCGAACCGTGAAGACCGGTTCCGATGGCGCTTACGTCCTGCCACTGCTTCCGCCTGGATCGTATGAGGTCGAGGTCGATGCCAGCGGATTTTCACGCGTTGCACTCTCCGGCGTGGTCATAACCGTAACGGAGACGACCGTTGTAAATGTGCCGCTTAAAGTCGGCAGTGCTTCGACGACCGTCGATGTGAAGGAAGCAGCTCCGATCGTGGAGACGAGCACGAACGCTCTCGGCGATGTGGTGACCACGGCGCAGGTCGAGTCGCTTCCACTGGTGAATCGGAATTTCACGCAGATCATGACTCTTTCGGCCGGGGTTGTGGCGGGTGTGACGCAGGCGGACGAGCTCGGTCGCGGCAGCGGTGGCGAGATTCCGACGAACGAGTTGCAAGGTGAAAACGTCAACGGCGCCCGGGCCAGCGACATCAATTTCCGAATGGATGGCGTCGACGTCAACGACTACGATGCGTCGGGTTTTGGAGTACCGATCCCCAATCCCGATACGATCCAGGAATTTAAAGTTCAAACCGCAATGTACGACGCGGAGTATGGGCGGGACGCCGGCGCCAATGTCGACTTGGTCACGAAATCGGGCACCAACCAGTTTCATGGCAATGTTTTCGAGTTTTGGCGTAACGACGTGCTCAACGCCAATGACTTTTTTCTCAACGAGAATGGTGTGCCCCGACCCGAACTCAAGCAAAACCAGTTCGGAGGGACGCTGGGTGGACCAATCGTAAGAAACAAATTGCTCGCTTTCGGTTCCTATCAAGGGACGAGGCAAATCAACGGAGTATCAGGTCGCCAAACCTTCTATTCCCCGCTCACTACGGATGACCGTTCCGCCGCTTCCATTGGAGCCCTTTTCGCCGGCCAGCAAGGACTGCAATACATCTTCGGGCCACCGGGGTTCGGCCCCGCAATCGCGGCGGACGGATCGAATATCAACCCGGTAGCGCTGACGCTTCTGCAGGAGAAATTGCCGAATGGACAATTCTTATTTCCGACTGCCAATCCTGCGACAGACTTGGTCTCGCTCAGCGAACCGGCGACCTTCAATGAAAACCAGTACATGGGGAACTTTGACTACATACAGTCAGAAAAAAACACGGTTCGGGGTCGATTCTTCACTGCCCTAAGCAACACGACGAACCCGTTTACCTTTGGCGGGAATCTGCCCGGCGCCCCGGCAGTTAGCAACCAAAATTATCTGGTCGCCTCGCTGTCTGACAGTTACGTATTCAGGCCTAACCTTTTCAATCAAGTTCGCGTGGCCTACGACCGCATCAGTTCGCTCACCACGCCCCACTCGCCTTTTACTTTTTCAGGGATTGGAGTAGCGAGCTCGACGCAAAACGACGACAAACCGTCGGTGACGATCGCGGGTTCCGATAACTTTAACGCCGGCATTTACGCGCCGAATGCACAAGACCTTTTCAGTTTCGAAGACGATATCGCGTGGGTGCGCGGCAAACATAGTTTCCGATTCGGTGTCGGCGTCACGCGCCCCTACCTGGTGAATAGCGGAGAACAATATTATGGTCAGGTCAGTTTTCCCGCTTGGCCCGACTTCCTCCTCGGAATGAATGGCGCGCAAAACGGCACGGCCGGAATACCCGTGTTTCCGCCCAACGGTTTTAGTAACGTGCTGGACTCGGTCGAACTCTTGGGTGTGCTCGCGGGGCACGCGCGAACCTGGGAGATTTCCGCTTACGGTCAGGACGATTTTCGAGTCAATTCAAGGCTGACCCTTAACCTCGGACTGCGCTGGGAGTGGTTGCCGCCCTTCACGAACCTTGGTGGCCGGGCCACGAACATCGATCCGGACTTGATTAATCCCAATCCACCGGCGGGCGGCAGTCTGCAAGGATACGTGGTGCCGGCGAACTGGCCCTACACGGTTCCAAGCGGCGTGGTGAAATCCGGGATCAACGGATTTGTGCCAGGGAGTGGAAATAATACCTGGGGGCCGCGACTGGGCTTGGCCTACAGCCTTCTGCCGCGCAGTGACCGCGCCGTGCTGCGCGCCGGATATGGAGTTTATTATTCGGCGGTAACCGGCAACAGCCAGTTCCAATCGATACCCGGCCCCCCATGGGCCGATCTTGGTATATTTATTCCGCCGCTCAATGGCGCCGCCTCATGGGCGCAGCCTTTCCAGGAGCCGATTCCTCCGCTCAGCGCATTTCCACTCTTCCAGCCCTATACGCCGTACAGCGACCTTAGTGCGATCGCCACCGAGCAGGGCATCCGCCCGGCAATAACGCAGCAGTATGCATTGAACGTGCAAACTGAAATCGCTCCAACACTGGCTCTGCAAGTGGGCTACGTGGGGTCGGATGTCGATCACCTGATCTACTCGCATTCGATCAATCAGGCTGGTCTCGCCACTCCCGCGAATCCTATCCGCGGACAAACCACCAGCACTTTGTCGAACCTCACGCTAAGGGTTCCGTATGAAGGATGGGACCCCGCCAACTTTCTGGAGCAGGGCTCCGAGGGGCGGTCGAACTTCAATGCGATGGAGGTGACCCTGAAAAAAAATCTCAGTCACGGGTTACAGTTTTTGTCGGCCTATACGTGGTCGAAGACCATGTCCACAGGCGCGGCAAGCGTGGTCGGGAGCACCTTCGGTGGGGGCACGATCGGCGACCAGAATAACCTGTATGCCGGTTACGGCGAGGCCAATTTCAGCCGTCGTCAACGTCTGATTGTGAGCCCTATCTATGAATTGCCCGGTTTCAACCACGGATCTGATCTTGCCAGGAAAGTCACAAGTGGCTGGGCCATTTCCGCCGTTGTTACTCTGCAATCCGGGACGCCGCTCACATTCCTCAATACCAACTCGAACAATCTCTTTGGCACTTCGAGCGACTTTGCCTATCTCGACCTCAGTAACACGGGATGCAATGGAAGCCTTGGCTTGGGCGGTTCGGTGAAGAGTCGCCGGAACGAGTATTTCAATACCAACTGCTTCACCGAACCGCCAGTGATCAGTCCGGATGGGGGAACGGCTTTCGGGAATACAAAACCAGGACTGATGCGCGGACCATCACAGCATAATGTTGACCTTTCCCTGCGAAAGACAACTCCGCTTGCCGAGCGGGTCAATCTTGAATTCCGAGCCGAATTTTTTAATGCCTTCAACAGTACGCAGTACTCGAACCCGGACACCAACTACAGCGATTTTGTGCCCGGTATAGTAAACGGTCAGATCGTCAACGTCGGTCAATTCGGGCAAATAACTGGCACGTCAGTAGCGCCCAGAATCGGTCAACTCGCATTAAAGCTTAATTTCTAGGCCCACGGCCGTCATTGTCATGAGTTGATGTGCAAGTGTAGCCGCGCTATCGCAAGGCTGGAATGAAGAACAGGACGACGACAGTCTTGGCGACGATGTTGCTGACGATATTCCTATCGTCTTCTCTCGTGAGCCAAGTCGCTACCGGCGGGACAACCGCGCCGCAAGCTACGACGGCGCAGCAGGTCGTATCGCATCCGCCGGTAATTACTCACCACACCGGAACGTTCAACGGCAAGCAGATTCGATATACGGCGACGGTTGAAGCCGTCGAGGTTCCCGACGCAAAAGGCAAACCCGCGGCCCGCGTCGTGAGCTTCGCCTATACGGCTGATGAAGTTCGGAGCACGGCAACGCGGCCCCTGATATTCGTCTTCAACGGCGGACCGATCACCGCGTCGTTGTGGCTCCACGTCGGCGTGATGGGACCGAAGCGCGTGGCTGTTCCCGAAGATTTGAATGCGGACCCGAATACTTTCCAATTAGTGGACAACGTTTATTCGCCGCTCGATGTCGCCGATCTGGTATTCATCGATCCCGCTTCGACGGGCTACAGCCGCGTGCTGCCGGGAACGGCGCCGGAAAGCTATTTCTCCGTTGTGGCCGACGGACAGCAAGTAACGGCGTTTATCTCCGCCTGGCTCACCCTGCATGGACGCCTCCGGTCGCCGGCATACGTGCTCGGCGAGAGTTACGGGACCATTCGCGCCGCTGAAGTTGCGGCCCAACTTGCCGAATTACCCAATCCCATCTTGCTGCAAGGCGTGGTGCTCATGGGGCAGGCAATCAATATCATTGAATATCGCCAGCGGCCCCAGAACATTATCAGCTTTGCGGTTTCGTTGCCGACGCTGGCCGCACTCGCGTGGTATCACCAGAAGGTTGACCGCGCGGGGAAAACGTTCGACGATTTCGAGCGTGAAGCTTGGAGTTTCGCGCAAAACGATTATCTGACGGCGCTCTTTCAAGGCGACTCCATCGAGCCGGCGGAACGATATCGAGTGGCGAAGCGGCTAGAGGAATTGAGCGGCATTCCTGCAGCCTATTACCGCGAGCATAGCCTCCGCATCAGCAAGGAGGAGTATCGCGGCGAACTTCTCAAAGATCGAGGATTGCTGCTCGGCCGCAATGACGGCCGCTATGTTGCGCCCATAACCGACAAGGGGTTGGGCCCAGACCCGTCAGACAAAAATATGACGGCCTTCCGCCGTCTTTTTACCGAGTACGTGCGCAACGACCTGAGCGTAGACTGGCCGGAAGAGTACGTCGCTTTCAAAGGCGCAGATTTGGATGGATGGAAATACGGCGGCAGCGGCCCTTTTTCCGACTGGCCGTTTAGCGGGCGCCTCCTGAAAGTAATGCAAGCCAATCCGCGTTTCCGGGTTTTGATCGGCAACGGTTATCACGATACGCAAACGACAGTGGGGGCCGCGGAGTATGCTGTGCGACAGGCGGGCTGGCCCGAGGGCCGAGCCACTCTTTCTTTTTATGAGGGTGGACACATGGCCTATACAGTCGAGAGCAGCGCCAAAAAGTTTACCGACGATATTCGGAGTCTTATTGCGTCGACCCGTTGACCTCGTCGCAACATCGAGTGATTGGGCTGATCGCGAGACATGCCGCAAGACATCCTTGATATGAACGAGGGAAAAAGAAACTTGATACGACGCGCGACAATGGTCTCGATCTTAGGACTAGGTTTGAACCTATTGCTCTACTCCGTCGTAGCAGCCCAGTCGCATCCGGGCGATGCTGGCAAATCCACAGCCGCTGCGGCAACCGCGCCGCCTATTTCTCGGCCACGACGTTTCGAGACGACCCACCAGGGTGTTTTCGGCGGGCAGGAGCTGCACTATAAAGCGGTTGTAGCCGAAAACTTCGTCACCGATCAAGCGGGAAAGCGCACCGCCAGCATTTTCACCACGAGCTACATTCGCGCCGACGTTCACGAGGGCGCCACTCGCCCCGTCATATTTGCTTTCAATGGGGGACCGGGATCGTCATCGGTCTGGCTGCACATGGGTTTTCTGGGACCGCGACGTATTGAATTTACCGACGTACTAAAGCCGGAAACGGTCCCGCCGTTTCATATCGTGGACAACACGGAGTGTCCTCTCGATGTCGCGGATATCGTGCTCATCGATCCGCCGGGAACCGGTTTCAGCCGTGTGCTTCCCGATGGTAAGCCCGAGGACTTCTACGGTACGCAGCAGGACGCGAAGATGACCGTAGATCTTATTGAGCGCTGGGTAAGAGAGAATGACCGTTGGAACTCGCCAAAATATCTGGTGTCCGAGAGCTATGGCACGATTCGCGCCGCGGTTGTTTCGCGACTGCTGGCAGGGGGCCCTACAGAGACTGGCAACATGGATGGAATGACTTTGAACGGGGTTATTCTGCTCGGCCAGGCGATGGACTTCAAAGGCTCGGCCGGAGAAGACGGCGCTTATCTCAACCTGCTGCCGACGCTCGCGGCTACGGCGTGCTATCACGGCAAAGTTGTGGCAGGATGCAGCCCCGCTACGCAAGTGGCAGAAGCGAGAAAGTTCGCCGCCGACGATTATCTGAGAGCGCTATATAAAGGAAGCGACCTTCCGCCCACCGAACGAGACATGATCGCGGCGCGTCTCGCGACGCTGACCGGCCTTTCTCCCGATTTCATTCGCAGCAACGATCTGAGAATCGGCGCGGCGGCTTTCGCGCAGGAAATACTAAAGGACCGGGGCGAACAGGTGGGCGCCTATGATGCGCGCTACACGCTCCCGCTTTCGCCGAGCGGCAAGGATCCCGTGGCCGACGATCCGGCGATGGCGCAGTATGTTCCCGGCTTTGTTGCCAGCTACAACATATATGCGCACGACGACCTGGGCATCTCTATCGATGAGACCTACGAGGCTATTTCTTTTCGCGGGGTCAATGGCCGCTGGGACTACGGTCGCGGGCCCGGGGTGAGTGCGGATACGAATTATGCCCCCGACCTGAGCATCGCCATGCGGCGCAATCCACATTTGCGCTTGATGGTTGGAGCGGGCTATTACGATCTAGTCACGCCGCTTGGTTCGGCAGAATACGTGGTTGCGCACGCTCACATTCCCATGAGGGCCACGGAAATGCACCTCTATCCTTCGGGCCACATGCCATATCTTGGTACAGAGGCGCGCCAGATGCTGGCTCGTGACGTTCGCGCTTTTGTAAGCGGAGGGCATTCTTCGCACTGAAGTCGGACGTTTAAGGCAAATCGATTACGCAAGTTCGTTACGCCTGTCGAAAAGATCGCGGGCGTTCCCGAGGAGCAACATTCATGGTCAGCCGACGTGAAATTTTGGCAGGTCTTGGTACTCTGGCGGCGGCCGGAATCGCCAACCCGCTGACGTCCGTCGCGAATTCGCAGCAGACTTCTCCGTCGCGCACGTCATCCTCTCTGCCCGCAAAGCAGGATTTCCGGATTCCTGCCGGCGTGACCTATATTAACTCCGCCTATACACACCCGATGCCAGTCGCATCCGCCGCGGCCCTGCGCGACTGGACAGAATTTCGCTCGCACCCGCAAGTCGTGTCCGAACCGAAGAAGTTGATCAACATCAAGGCGGAATTCGCCGCGCTGATCAATGCCCAGGAATCGGAGATCAGCTATGTCCCCAACACCAGCACCGGCGAGAACCTCATCGTAAACGGGTTGGACATCGACTATAAGTCCGACAACATCGTTACCGACGCGCTGCATTTTGAAGGCGCGCTCCTGCATTTGCAAGCGCTTCAGCAACGATTCGGTCTCGATGTTCGGGTTGTAATGCCGCGCGATTGGCGGATTGACCCGAAAGATCTGGAGCGGGTGGTTGACAAGAAAACGAAGCTGGTCGAAGTTTCGCTGGTTGCCATGCACAATGGCTTCCAGCATGATTTGAAAGCGGTCTGCGATCTTGCCCACGCGCACGGCGCATTCGTCTACGCAGACATCGCCCAGGCCGCGGGCAATACTCCCATTGATGTTCGCGCCAGCGGCGTCGATTTCGCCGCGTGCTCTAGCTTCAAGTGGCTCATGGGCGACTTTGGCCTGGGTTTTCTTTTCGTGAAAGAAGGGCTCCTCGACCGCGTCCTGCATCGCTCGCAGTACGGCTACTATCAGGCGAGCACGATGGAATCGCATTTTCTTCCCGGTGATCCGCCGGGCGCCGGCGCATACACGTTCGCGCTTGAGAGCAACGCGTCCGGGCATTTTGAAACCGGCACTCCCGCAATCGGTGCCGCCCACGTGCTCGCACAATCTCTGCCCTACATCCGCGGCCTGGGTGTGGAGAATATCCACGCGCACCGCCAGCCGATGCTGAAACGCCTACACGAAGAAATGCCGCGGCTCGGATTCGATCCTCTGACGCCCCCGGAATCGACGTCGGCCCTCATCAGCTTCGCGGTAAAGGACCATAAGGCAGTGCGAGAGCGCCTTCAGAAAGCGAGTGTCAACGCGCGTGTTTCCGAGCGATACATCCGCGTGTCGCCTTCCGTGTTCAATGACATGGCGGATGTAGAGAAGTTGTTGCTCGCTCTATCCTGAGATGCGATTGGCTCGGTGCTGCGGCCCAGGCCCGGCGCTCGCGTGAAGAGGGATCGGGCTGATCTAGTTAGAATGACCGTTCCAGACTCCAGTCAGCAACGCAACCGCGGCCGATCCGTGGGAAACAGGCTTCGAACTTCGCTCCCTACCGTTTTACCCGCGCCGCCGAAGCCTCCATCCTGCTGCGGCTAAGCGTGAATTGCAACTTCCATGCCCGCGCGCCGGCCGCATCCGGCGAAGGAGAAAACTTCCACTCCCGCGCAGCCTCCAGCGCCACGCGTGAAAAATATTTACTGCCTCCGCCCGATGCGATTCTCGCTGAAGTCACGTTGCCGGCCGCATCCACGTCGACCCTCACGCCAATCTTGATCGTGCCTCGAATCGTGCTCCGTGCGCTCGGCGAAATCTCCGGCATCACCCGGTGCACAATGCCGTTGTCGCCACCCGAAGTCGGCCTCTCGCCCCCACCCGCCTGCTGCGATTCCGGCTGCGTCGACGACGGCGCGGTTTGGGTTGCTGAGGACTCGGCAGGCGTTCTGTTAATATTGCCCGTCGTTTTCGCCCGCGTCATCAGAAACACAATGACTACGACGACTACCGCAAGCAAGAGCACATAAGGCCACGTCGCAGATTTGCTCGGCTGAGAAAGATGTCGCCGCTCAACATTCTCCCGCCCCGCAACGTTGGCAACAGCAGTCATCGCATGCGCCTGCGCTAGCGCCGCCCCCCCCGCCGATTGACTCGTTTGCAGCCGAGCAGCAATCTCCGCAATCGTCCAACGCTGCGCCGGGTCAACCTGCAAGCAGCGCCCAGCGATCTCGCGAAACGGCTCTGGAACCGCAGCCGGTATCTCAGGCGCGCCCGGCTGTGACCGATCCCAATCCGGCAACCGCTGCGTCAGTACCTCCACCAAAGTCATCCCCAGCCGCCAAACATCACTCGCCGCAGAATCCGCTCCCGTTGCCGCTTCTGGAGGATCATAAATGCTAGCCGCGCCCTTCATTTTGCCCGCCGCGCCCACCGAGTCGCTCGATAACTTCACCTCATCGCCAACCGCCAAAATATTCGAAGGTTGAATGCGCCCATGCCGAAGCCCCTTGCCGTGCACATATTGCAACGCGCCGAGAACCGGCGGCAGCATCATGCGAACTTCTTCCGCCGTCAGCGCCCGCTCCGGAAGAATCTGCGCCAGATTCTCCTCCGCATATTCCTCCAGCACATAAAGCAGCGCCACTCCATCCAGATCCGAACGTCCAACGTCAAAAATCCGGATCAGATTCGGATGGTCCAACTTCCGCGCCACCCGCCCTCGCGCAAGCTGGTTTTCCGCGTCCGCCTCCGCGGCAATCAACTTGATCGCGGCGCTCTCCGATTCGCCCGCGCCGCTTTGCCTATCTGTCAGGAAAACCGCGCTGTGATCGGACCCGCCCAAATAGCGCCTGAGCGGAAAAATCCCATCGACGGTGCGCCCCTCCCACTGTTTCCATTCTTCGTTCATATCGCCTGTCTCAATAGTCCCGCAATTGTAAGTCATCGCCCGTCCCGCCCGTTCAAACAATTGAGGTTGAAGTTGGTCGCGCCGCTCTGGGCGCCGACCCGACTGCCCTCCGGCAAGTTTCCGGCGCTGGCGCTCCCAGCACTTTACAATATCCCCATGGCCTCCATCCCGGCTTCAATTCACGGCCAGCGTTACATCAGCCTCGCCACCTTCCGCAAGAGCGGAGTCCCCGTCTACACCCCCATCTGGTTTGCCGAAGACGCCGACAAACTCTACGCGATGACCAACAGCAAATTGGGCAAGTGCAAGCGCATCCGCAACAACCCGCAAGTCAAGATCGCCCCATGCAGCATGCGCGGAAAAATCACCGGTCCCGAATTCCCCGCAACTGCCCGCATCTTGCCACCCGAAGAACTTCCCCGCGTCCGCCAACTGATCAAACAAAAATACTGGCTCGCCCGCCTTCCCTTCCTCTGGCGCAACACCGACACCAGCATAGAAATCGCGCCCACCTCGGCATAGGATTTGCTTTGGGGTGGCGCAGCGCTTCAGCGCTGCGATAACAGTTTTGGTTTGATTGCCGGAAGCTCTCCTCCGTGAACCCCTGTGGGCCTCTGTGGTTATCGCCCTCGTAAAGGGAGCTAGCACCTGTCAGATTGCACTGCGCAGCCATTGTGACTATAATGACTATCATGACCACATCCACCTGGAGGCCCCATCTATGAGCTCCCAAAATTGGACCGTAGCCGAAGCCAAAGCAAAATTCAGCGAAATTATCGAGCGCGCCATGTCCGAGGGTCCGCAGACCATCACTCGCAACGGGCGCACGGCCGCGGTGCTGGTTGGAGCGGAAGAATGGCAGCGAAAAACCCAGCGCGTAGGCAGCCTAGCCGAGTTCCTCGCCAAATCACCTCTCCGCGAATCGGGCCTGAAGATCCGTCGCCTCAAGGACCACCCTCGAAAAACAGACCTGTGAGCTTTCTACTCGCCACCAACGCAGTTTCCGAATGGGTCAAGCCCCGCCCCAACCCCGGTCTCATCCATTGGATGGAATCCGCTGACGAAGATCGCATCTTCATCAGTGTCGTATCCCTGGCAGAACTCCACTACGGAGTGGAGCGCATGGCCGCGGGAGGCCGACGAACCCGGCTCGAGCAGTGGATACAACATGAATTGCCGTTGCGATTTGAAAAAAGGGTCTTGCCCGTCGATATCAACGTAGCAGAAGCTTGGGGCAGGACGGTGTCCCGCCACGAAGCTGCGGGACGCCCAATAGGCGCAATCGACGCTTTCTTGGCAGCGACAGCAGAGATCTATCGTCTGACCTTCGTGACCCGCAACGTTTCGGATTTTCCACTGCTCAAAGCGGTTCTCAGTCCCTGGACTTAGAGACACCTCGAATTGTCGCTGCACGCGTGCAAGTTCCATGGTTCAGCATTTCCTTAATGCCCTTTGTGGTTAATGATTTCCGAAACCGCACCCATCCGCCGCAAGGGCGCGCATGACATTTACGCTGCCTCCTCCAGCCTGTTACCATCGAATGTTGTTTTAGGCAGTTCCGCATTCTCGAGCAATAAAACTATCTTTCGGAGGCCCAATGGCCGTAAAAGTTGGCATTAATGGTTTTGGACGCATCGGACGCAACGTTCTTCGCACCGCCCTCGCCGACAAAAACCTCGACTTCGTCGCCGTCAACGATCTCACCGATCCCAAAACTCTTGCTCACCTGCTCAAATACGATTCCATCCTCGGCAACCTGCCCCACACCATCACCGCCGGAGCCGACAGCATCTCCATCGACGGCAAAGTCATCAAGGTTTTCAAGGAAAAAGATCCTGCCGCTCTGCCCTGGGATTCCGTAGGCGCTCAAGTCGTAATCGAATCCACCGGCCGCTTCACCGACGCCACTGACGCCAAAAAACATCTCCGCGGCAGCGTGAAAAAAGTCATCATTTCCGCTCCCGCAAAGAACGAAGACCTGACCGTAGTTCTGGGCGTAAACGAAGAAAAATACGATCCCGCCAAGCACCACATCATTTCGAACGCCTCCTGCACCACCAACTGCCTCGCTCCCATCGCCAAAGTCGTCAACGACAATTTCAAAATCGTCAGCGGCACCATGACCACCATCCATTCCTATACCAACGATCAGGTCATCCTCGACTTCCCGCACAAAGATTTGCGCCGAGCCCGCGCCGCCGCGATCAACATGATCCCAACCTCCACCGGAGCCGCCAAGGCACTCAAACTAGTCATCCCCGATCTAGCCGGCAAACTCGACGGCTTCGCCATGCGCGTCCCCACTCCGAACGTCTCCGTCGTCGACCTGGTCGCCGTAGTAGAAAAGAAAACCACAAAAGAAGAGGTCAACGCCGCCCTGAAAAAAGCCTCTGAATCGGGCCCGCTAAAAGGCTACCTGGGCTTCGAAGAGAACGAACTGGTCTCCTCCGATTTCAAAGGCGACTCCCGTTCCTCCATAGTCGACGCACCCATGACTCTTGTAGTCGCCGGCAACTGCGTCAAAGTAATCTCCTGGTACGACAACGAATGGGGATACTCCTGCCGCGTCCGCGATCTGATCAACCTGATGTCATCCAAAGGCTTGTAGATGTCGTCTGCGTGGAGCGGCGCCAAGCTCCGCAAGGTTTTGAACGACCAACGACGAATGACCGACGACGAACCGTAACGACGGAGCTTCCATGTCCAAGCTTTCCATCCGCGACCTCCCGCTCAACGATCACCGCATCCTCATGCGCGTCGACTTCAACGTCCCGCTCGACCAGGGCCGCGTCATGGACGACACCCGCATCCGCGAGACTCTGCCCAGCATCGAGTACGCTCTCCGTCACGGAGCCCGCCTGATCCTCGCCTCCCACCTCGGCCGCCCCAAAGGCAAGCCCAATCCCCTGCTGAGTCTCAAGCCGGTAGCCGAGCGCCTCCGCATGCTCCTCGACAAAGAACTCTCCCGCGGAGAAAACGTAGGCTTCTGCCCCGAGTGCGTCGGCCCCGAAGCCGAAGAAGTCGCTCTCAAACTAGAAAAGGGCCAGGCCCTGCTCCTCGAAAACCTTCGCTTCCACGCCGAAGAAGAAAAAAACGACGAACATTTTTCCAAGCAGCTGGCCAAACTCGCCGAATACTATGTCGACGACGCCTTCGGAGCCGCCCATCGCGCCCACGCCTCCACCGTCGGCGTCACTAAATTCCTGCCAAAATCCGCCGCCGGACTGCTCATGGAAAAGGAGCTGCAATATCTAGGCCGCGTCCTGCAGGATCCCGAGCGCCCATTCCTCGCCATCCTCGGCGGCGCCAAAGTCAGCGACAAAATCGGAGTCATCAAAAACCTCCTCACCAAAGTTGACATCCTAATCATCGGCGGCGGCATGGCCTACACCTTCCTAAAAGTGCAAGGCGAATCCGTAGGCAAGAGCCTCGTCGAAGAAGACAAACTCGATCTGGCCCGCGACCTTCTCCAGCAGGCAAAAGCGAAAAAAGTAAAATTCCTTCTCCCGACCGATCACGTAATTGCCGACCGAGTCGAAGCCAGCGCGACGACCAAAATCGTCGCCCCCGGCGAGCCGATCCCGCCAAACATGATGGCCCTCGACATCGGCCCGCAATCGATCGAAGCCTTCTCCGAAGAAGTAGCCCGCGCCCGCACCATCGTCTGGAACGGCCCCATGGGCGTCTTCGAGCTCCCGCCCTTCGCCAAAGGCACTTTCAAAATCGCCCAAGCCGTAGCCGAAAATGCCGGAGCCATCACCATCGTAGGCGGAGGCGATTCCGTGGCCGCCGTTAAAGCCGCGGGAGTGGCCGACAAAATCACCCACATCTCCACCGGCGGCGGCGCGTCACTAGAATTTCTAGAAGGAAAAAAATTACCCGGAGTAGAAGCACTGACCGACAAAAAATAAACCGTAGCGCCGGCGTCTCGTCGGCTGTAGTGGCGGCCCTCCCCGCCCGCCACCCGCCGAATCGCGCCGGTCGGCAGCAAGCGCAAGCAATTTCCGTTATCTTCGAGAAAGGTCCTTCATAAAATGCGCAAAAAAATCCTAGCCGCCAACTGGAAAATGTACAAAACTCCCGATCAGACCACCGCCTTCTTCCAGGAATTTCTCCCTCTCGTCCAAGATGACGACCGCGACGAAATCGTAGTCTGCCCCAATTACATCGCCCTCCAGGCCGCCGTCCACGCCACCAAGGGCACGCGCGTCGCCATCGGAGCCCAAAATTCCCACTGGGAAAAAGAAGGCGCCTACACGGGCGAAATCTGCACCAACATGCTGCTCGCGATCGGCGTCACCCACGTCATCATCGGACACTCCGAACGCCGCCAATATTTCTGCGAGACCGACGACACCGTCAATCTCAAACTCAAATCCGCCCTCGCCGCCGGACTCACTCCCATCGTCTGCGTAGGAGAAGTTCTCGAAGAGCGCGAAGCCGACCTCACCGACGACGTCCTTCGCCGCCAATGCCTCCGCGCATTCAACAAAGTCTCAGCCAAGAAAGCCGCCAACCTGGTCGTCGCCTACGAACCCGTCTGGGCCATCGGCACCGGAAAAACCGCCACGCCACAAATTGCCGCCGACGCCCACGCCATCATTCGCGCCGAGGCCGCCGACTCCTTCGGCCAGGAATTCGCCGACAAACTCCGCATCCTCTATGGCGGCTCCGTCAAGCCAGAGAACGCCCACGCCCTAATGTCGGAAGAAGAAATCGACGGCGCCCTGGTAGGCGGAGCCTCCCTGGATCCCAAATCCTTCGCCGCGATAGTGAAGTATTAACGCTAAAGTAGCGTCGGCGTCTCGCCCGCCCCGGTAGCAACGGACAACCAGACTCACGTAGGGACGAGCGCCCTCATTAGTGAGGCGAAGTGGGGGCGTGGGCACTGGCTCGAGGATCGCGCGCGGTTGCAGGAGTGCAAGTTGGCGTTACGGTCTTCCGGGGCCGAGCAGCGCTTTTCCCGGGAACGTGTCGGGCACCAGTTTGCCCTGCTCGATCAAGACCGTTCCGCTGACGATCACAAACTTCATTCCGGTGCTCGCTTCCATTGGCTTTTGATAGGTGGAGCGGTCGGCAACCGTCTGCGGGTCAAAGACGACAATATCAGCATCGGCTCCCTCCTGCAGGCGACCCTTCAGGCGAGCGGCAGGGGTGGCTTTCTCCAGGCGTTGTGCCGGCATCAGGCTCATCTTGCGTATGGCGTCCATAAGCGTGATGCTTCTCTTTTCGCGCACGTAATAAGCGAGGATGCGCGAGTAAGTGCCGGCATTCCGCGGATGACCCTTTTCGCCGTCACTGGCAATCATCACCAGGGGGTTCGGGATGACGGCATCCACCATCTCCTGGGTATTCGCGAACAGCAGCACCGCTTGGGCCTTGGGAGAATTGTGCAGATCATCGAAGCGCTCTTTGGTCAGGCGTTCTCCAGTGTCCGGGAGTTGGAGCGAGTCATAGTCGATGCCGAGTTTTTCTCTCCAGCCGGGATTGAACAGGGCGGAATTGATGTAAGTCATGCCGGCGATATAAGGATAGGCCTCGGTGGTGACGTCAAGGCCACGGGCGCGGGCGCCGGCCACCATCGATAGACATTCCAGTCCGTCCTGCAAACAGCTGCTGTTGATGTGGACGATTTGCAGCGAGGCCCCCGAGATCGCGGCGGCGCCGATCACTTCGCTAATGGCCTCGATGCTCGAACCGGGCTCCAGACGGCCAAAACTGCGCACGTGGGTAAAGACCGGGACCCGGCGCTCGGCGGCGAGACGAAATGTTTGAATGACTTCGAAGCGAGTGGCACCGGGCGTGTACTGGATTCCCATGCCGATGCCGAGCGCGCCGGCGTCGAGTTCGTGGCGCAAGCGATCCTTGATCTTCTGCATTTGCTCGTCAGTTGCCGGCTGATTGGTAGAAGGGCCGGAGGGCGCGAGGATCTGTCCCTCGGGAAGCGAGACGCCGAATGCGGCTGCGCGAGCGGCGGCATGACTGGCAGTGGTGCCGTAGTTGATGAGGGAATGACCATCTTTCTGCTGGAGGAAGCGGGCGACGTCGGGAGCACCAATTTCCATTTCGAGCGCGCTGGTCACGCCATCGAAGGCTTTTACCCGCCCGCTGTCATTGTCCTGGGCGTGCTGGTGCAGATCAATAAAACCGGGGGCGACGACCAGGTCCTTAGCGCTGAGCACCCTCTTTCCCACGAGCGCATCGGACGAGATGCGAGCGACCCTGCCATTGCTGATGCCGATGTTCCGCGTCGCGTCGAGGCCGGATTCGGGATCCATGACGCGTCCGCCTTCAATGACGAGGTCGTACTGCTGGGCAAATGCGGGCGTGGCCATTGCCAGGGCGAGCGAAAGAAGGAGCAGCGAAAGAAACAAAGTTGATGTGCGCATGACGCGGAATATAACACTCGGTGAAAGCAATCCGGAATTCGTCATTTGGTTGTGCCCTCCAGGTTGTTTCGTTTCGCCATTCGGCTCCAGACCGCGTAGGCCGGGATTCCAAGACAGACAATTCCAAGACCGAGGGCCGATCGGCCGGGCTGCGTCACAATTGTATTGACCACCAACGCCATTGCCGCCGCTATAAAAACGATTGGAGTGTACGGATAACCCGGCACTCGATAAGGACGGCTAGCCGCCGGAGCATGTTTGCGATAGACAAAAATACTCCCCGCGGCTAGCGCATAAAAGATCCAGCCAATAAAAATTACGTAGGTCAAAAGCTGCTCGAACGTCCCGCTGGCCGCCAAAACCGCGGCCCAAATTGCGGCGCTGATAACTGCGAATGCGGGAGTTCCGAATCGAGGATGCACTTCTGAAAGCCGCTTGAAGAAAAGTCCGTCGTTGGCCATCGCGTAGTAGACGCGCGACGCTGTGAGGATAATGGAATTCGCAGCACTAAATATGGAAATAAGAATGGCTAAGCCGACTAGTTTTGCCGCCGTGGGTCCGATGACGGCTGCCACCGCCGTTACAGCCACCCGATTCGAGCCCGCAACGTTTTCTGGTCCGATCGCGGCGAGGTAACCCAAATTGGCGAAAAGATATATTCCTATTAAGGCGGTGGAACCGATCAGGAATGCGCGAGGGAAGTCGCGCTGTGGATTCATGGTCTCGCCTGCGCTAAACGTTGCGTATTGCCAGCCTTCATAGGCCCATAAAACACTGATCATGGCCACGCCAAAACCGGACAGAAGCGATCCGGCATGGCCTGTTCGGCTCGTTACCGGACTCGAGAAAATTGGATTTTTCCCAATCCAAAGCAGAGCTGCGCTCATCACGACAATCGCCGCGACCTTGATGGCAGTTGTAATGTTCTGCAAATCCGCGCTCTGCCGCGTTCCGCGAACATTCACCACCGCGATAATCGCAATCATCAGAACAGAAACTAACTTCGCAAGCCAGGGAGACAGCGGTACAAATTCAGAGAGATAGTTACTGAAGGCAACGGCGAGCGTGGCGATCGATCCAGAGCTGATTACAAAAAACAATGTCCAGCCGTAGAGAAATGCGAGAAGTCGACCGAATGTATCCCGAATAAAAATGTACAGGCCGCCCGCCTCGGGTCGCATAGCGCTCAATTCTCCGTAGGTAAGCGCGCCCAGGAGAGAAAGTACACCACCCGTCAGCCAAACGGTCATCGCGATTGCGATGGAATTGTTAACCGGCCGAAGAACGGCGCCCGGGACAAGAAAAATGCCCGACCCAATTACCGTACCGATAACCAGCAATACCAGGTCGCGCACATTAAGGATGCGCGGGAGATGAGTCTTAGCGCTCGATGCAACCGAGCCGTCCATGGCTGAGGTTCTCAGTACTCAAGACTCCAGTGAAGCATGTTCCAGGTAAACACAAACCAGGCCGCACCTACACAGCCAAGAGCAATCAGGGTCTCCGCGATACGGCCCCACAGCCAGCGCTGCGAATCCTGCCACGAGCGGATTGCGTTATAGACTGCAAAGAGCGTGCCGATCACGCCTATCCAGCCAACGATCTGAATTATCCGCATCAAAGGGTTGGTGCGAGGGCTCAGCATTCCTATGTCTTTCAGCGCCATCGCAAAGAACAGCAGGAAGGCGCCAAAAAAGACGAGATACGCAAGACAGCAAAGTCGTGTGAGCAGACGCAGTCGCTTCTGCTGGGGCGTCAGAGCAAGGGGTTTGCCGTAGTGTTTGCGAAGAATCGCTGCGACCGGCCAAAGCAACAAAGTCAGCAGAATTAGAGCCAGCGATGAAATGATCAAAGGCAACTGGAGCGCGCTGTTCTCATACCACGGCGATTTCTGGAAGACCATGAATGGGAAGTCAATGACGGCTACTAGATTCCCGGAGTTGTCGCGCTTGAATCCGATGCGGTCTTGTCCGCTTACGTCTCGGAACATCAGGGGGCCGATGGCGCGGAATTTCTTCGGTTGGCCGTTGAAGTCTTTGAATGGGCCGGCGCTGATCGTGCCATCACTGTTGGGAGAAATCTTCGCCTCGCCCGCAACGTTGAGCACCTTCAAAATAGTAGTTTCGGAGCGGCGGCTAACGATGTAGTGCCCGGATACCTCCTGTGCATCTTGGGCGGCATTCGCATAGGCGGAGCCTTCCGGAATCTGGTAGGGGAAATAGCGGTCGAGAAATGCATACCAGAGTTCTTCGCGCGCACTTACTTCGCCCTTGCCGGCGCTGTTATAGGAAACAAAAAATCCGAGCTGCGAGTCGAGGACCAGATGCAGGTCGCTATGAAAGTTTTCCGTGTCACCGCCGTGCCCGATGATGCGATGGCCATTGCGGGTCTCTTCATAGAAGCCAAGAGCCATGGCATTCATCCCCGGCATGTTTTCGAACTGGCGAGCATGCATCAGCTTGGCCGTCTCCGGCTTCAGTATCTGGGTGCCATTGAATTGACCATCCTGTAAATGCGCAATCATGAGATGAGTCATGTCAACGGCGGTCACGGAAGAACTTCCGGCGGGCGCAGGTTCTACAAATTCAAAGTGCTTGGCAGGTTGGGAGCCGAGTTCATATCCTTTCGACATCAATGGCTGCAGACTATCGGGGAGGGGCTGTCGAAAAGTGGAATGCGCCATGCCCAGCGGTTTTATGATGTGTTCGTCAATGTAATCGTCGAAGGGCTGGCCGGACACGCGCTGCACAATGTATCCAGCCATCGATGTGGCATAGTTGGAGTACGCTGGCGTCGTCCCAGGCGGGTAGATTCTTTCCGGCAAATGTTCCTTGAGATACGTACCCAGAGGTTTCAAATCCTTGGCGTCCGGGACAAAGAGCTCCTGCGCAGTTTCCTCAAACCCCGCCGTGTGAGTCATGATGTTACGCAATGTAATTGGCTGGGGATAAGTCGCCGGAATCTTGAAGTCGAGATAATCGTTAACGTCGCGGTCCAGGTCTAGCTTGCCTTGTTCGACCAGTTGCATTACCGCGGTCCAGGTAAAGAGTTTCGAAATCGAGCCGGGGCGGAATAATGTGTTGTCCGGGGACACAGGAGTCTTCTTCTCTACATCGGAATAGCCATATCCTTTGGCGAATAGCAGCTTGCCATCCTTGACAATCGAAATTACGGCTCCGGCAATATCCTCTCTCGCCAATTGTTGGGGCATAATGCCATCGAGGAAAGCGCCAACGTCATCAGCAGTAAGGTCATGAGTGCCAGCAGGCGTGGCCGGGATCGTTGCCGGTTTCACTTCGGTCCTGGGATTAGCGGGCTTCGGCCCTTGAGCCGGAACGCCGACGACCAAGACAATAAGGAATAACACCAGCAGATATGTCGAGCGGGTCGGGTTGGGGAAGAGACGCCGGCCTGAACTCCACGACGTCATTTGATTTCGCTCTGTTGCCTCAAGGACGCAATGTGTTCGTCGCAAATTTAGATCGCTTGACTTTTGAATGTTCATCCGTTGCTCCGGGATAGAAAGAATCATCTTTATATATCGAGTCACCTAAAAAATCAGCTTCAGCGCAAACTGGATCAGCCTGGGATTTACACTCGTGGCGAGGATCTGCCCGAATGTGGGGTCGGGTACGAACGCTCCAGAGACGGCTGTTCCCGCGCTCAAATTGTTGGGATTGGCAAACTGCGGCGTGTTGAACGCGTTAAAGAATTCCGCACGAAAATCCAAACCGAAGCGCTCGGTTAATCGCGTGCTCTTCATGGCCACGATATCAAAGTTGCGCTGGTCGGGTCCTCGTACCGACCCCACTCCGATATTCCCGAATGCGGTTCCGCCATCCGAAGTGATTACAGGCGGACTGGTGATACAAGCGACATTCAAGAAGTTATTGAGACGGCTTTCGACCGATCCCGAGGTATTCAGTTGTTTGGTTGAGCAGCCGGACGCAAGTTGTGGGCGATCTTCAGAGGGACCGTTGATTCCGAAGGCGTTGGTGTAATTGTCATCGGCGATCGTCATGTACTCGCCCGCCTGGATGGTAGTCACTCCTGCCACGGCCCAGCCCGCCAGCGCCCTGCCTTTTAATGACGTTCGATTGGCAGGTCCCGGCAACTCGTACAAGTAACTGACAACGAATCGCTGCGGACGAACGAACCCGTCGGGACCGTACCGGGAGCTTGGATTATTTTGATCGCCGATCAGCAAGCCTCCATTGACACCTGTGCTGTAGCCCGTATCTCCGGTGAGTGACTTCGCCCAAGTGTAGGAAGCCAGAAACTGCAAGCCGTGGCCAAATCGCTTCTTCAAGCTCACGTTCATTCCGTTGTACCAGGAGGCACCTTCCGATTCGATGGTGATAGCTTCCGACGGCAAAAATCCTTCGATAGGCACGCGCAGCCCAACGTTCGCCAACGTGTTATCGGTCTGCCCGCGAATCGGGTTGGCAACACTCGCCGAGAGCGCCTGATTGAAGGCCCTCTCCTGCAACAGATGAGTGCCACGCGATCCCTCATAGCCAATCTCCAGCACCAGATCTTTACGAATTTCGCTTTGGATGTTGAGGCTGTACTCCTGCACGATGGGAGGACGAAAGTCGGCGGAAAACGTTATCGGCGTCAATGCCGTGTTTGGGGAGTACGCGGGGAAAAATGGAATCTGCGGCTGAGTTGAAGGGAACGGGTCGCTGAAGGGTACCGGATTCGGATCACCAAAGATCTGGGTTCGGATCAGTCCGTAAGGGGGACCCGCGAGTAGTTGAAGGAAGGGCTGCCCGGTCGTCCTTGTGTAGAAAAGACCATAGCCTCCGCGCAACACAACCCCTGGAGTGTTCAGAAGTTGCCAGGAGAATCCCACTCGCGGCGCCAAATCATTCTCGCCAGTGTTGTGGAGCGCCGATTCGTTACTGCTTCGAATCACGCCGGGTGGAGGCGTGCCTGAGAAGTTCGATGCGACCACATATCCGTTTACTGATCCCGCTGCTGGAGGATTCGGATTCGCGAGCGAGGTATCAAAAATGGAAGAGCGGCCGTGAGCGTCTGCGATTGGACTTTGTCGCTCATAGCGCAATCCAAGATTCAATGTGAGCTGCGGCGTCAGCTTAACGTCATCCTGGGCAAAAGCGCCGGCATTCCAAGCGCGCCATGCCCGATCCGTCTGTCCGACCAGATCTTCGGATTCCAGCACATTCCCCAGCAGGAAGTCGGCCACGTCAGGAAATGCGCTCAAGCCAAGAAAGTGAAAGCCTTCCTGATTGATTTCCTGGCGAGACAAGTCGCCGCCAAAGCGAAACGAATGACGCCCCCGAACGTAGGAGACCGTATCGTAAAGGTTGTAGTTGTTCTGAATCACACTCACACCCTGGCCATTTCCCCCAAGGTCGAATTGCCCAAGGATGCCGATGCCAGGGTATTGATTGTCGTAGCCTGACGCGGTGACGCCGATTGCCGAATAGGAAAAAGGCACCAACCCGGATTGCCCTTGCACCTGCACCTGCGGTTCAGTCTGCACCAGCAAGTTATTTAGGCGGTTGTACGCAACCACAAGTTCGTTCAACAGGTTTGGGGTGAACGTGTAGGTATGGGTTATCGAGAGATTGCGGAACGAAGTGTTAACGGGCTGGCCGAAACCCTTCAACATCGGCGCGAAGCTTTGGGGGAGGGTCGCGTTCTCGGCGCCGTCATCGAAGAAAAACCTTCCGGAGAGCTTGCTCTTATCGCTTTGCACATAGTCCGCATCGGCGACGAACTGGTCGGCGTTGTATGCGCAATTCACTGTGATCGAAGATTGCCCGGTGGTCGCATTTTGTGGCGCAGGAATCAGATAACTCCCGCCTGGGAGCGTCAGATTGAGAAGGCTGACGGTCTGCGGCGCAATGTTCGATCCATCCGCGGCAATCACTTGCCCGGTGAGCGGGCTCGTCAAGCCCTGAAATGCCGCTCCGAGAGTTGCTTGGGACCGGTTTGGAAGTCCAACCAGTTGAGGGGGAGTGTTAAACGTACTCAGGCATGCAGCGGTAGAGTCCAGCCCATTGATTTGGCGCGTTCCCTGGTACGAGCCAAACCAGAATAGTTTGTTCTTGACGATCGGGCCGCCCAACGTAAATCCGAACTGGTTCTGCTTCAACGAGGCGCGAGGCTGCCCCTCGAGGTTCAGGAAATAATCATTCGCATTGAAAACGTCATTGCGGACGAATTCAAAAACGGTGCCATGGAGTTCATTGGTACCACTCTTGGTTAGCACGTTCACATTGGCGCCTGCATCGCGTCCGTACGAGGCGTCGTACTGTCCGGTTTGAACCTTGAATTCCTGGATCGCATCCGGGTTGGGAATCGGAACGCCGCCGCTGAACGAACCCGCGGCCATCAAGTCATTTACCTGTGCTCCGTTCATCTGATAGTTGTTATCGTTGGTAGCGCCTCCGTGCGCAGAGAAACCGCCCTCAGCAGCGTTTAGCCCTGAATTTCCTCGCCCGAGATCCGATGCGTTATTCACATCGGCCACGACTCCGGGAGAGAGCCCAATGATCTGCGTATAATTTCGATTCACCAGAGGCAAGTCGCGAACTTCCTGGCCTTCCGTTACGTTACCCAACGCCGCATCTTCGGTCTTGAGCAACTCGCCTGCAGTCTCGACTTGGACCAACTGAGTCGATGTTCCCACGCCGAGCACTAAGTGCAAGTCCCGTTTCTCGGTGACGAACACCTGGATGCCGGTTTGCTCAAGCGTCTTGAAGCCCTTGCTGGATATTTCCACTTGGTAGGTTCCCGGCAACAGCAGCGGAACGAGAAAACCTCCATCGCTTTGAGTAGTCAGGGTGCGAGTCTCGCCGGTCAGCTGATTGGTGACCCTTACGGTGGCTCCTGCTACCACGGCTCCGCTGGAATCTTTGACCATGCCCCCGAGTGCGCCGGTCGATGCGGTTTGGGCACACAAGCTGCCGGCCAATACAAAAACGGCGATCAGGGAGAAGACAACTGAAAACTGGGTCGGAGTGCGACGCTCCATTTCGATTTCAATTCCGCGTCCGCCTGCTTGGCTCGCCAATGTTGATGTCATCCGTTCCTCCGTCAACCGTTATCTGCAAATCGCTTGGATACGAAGTCGTCGCCATGGTTGGAATCTGCCCGGTCCGACACGGGACCGCCCTTGGTCCTCGTCTTCTTTTTCTTTTGGAGTGAGTTTTCGGTGGCAGCGGGTTTGTACCAACGCGCCCGCGAATCCAGATCTTTGCGCCGCAGCAGTGTCAGTGAACGCTCAGGCTGAAGGTGGGCGCAGGCAACAATGAGCGCGTCGATGGCGGCGAGCGGCGCTACATAGGACCCGTGAAACGATGGGTTTGCGATAGATGCGATCCAGAATGAATCGCAGAACTGCGCAATCGGCGTCTTGTCGCTATCGGTAATGCCGAATGTGGGCACACCATTCTGTCGTGCATGCAAGATGGCGTCTACGGTTGCCTGTAAGCAACGGCCGAAACTGATGCCAATAACCAGATCCCGGGGATCGAGCAGGCTTATGTTCTGATGGAGGCTACCGGCTGAGCCAACCGGCGCGTCTGCATTGTAGCCGAGCGAAACCAGTCCATAGGCGAGCAGGTAAGCGAGTCCAGCCGCGAAATCTACACCCACCACAACGATCCGTCGCGCCCGATTGAGGCGCTTTGCAACCTGCATCACTTCGTCGGGATTCAGAGACGATAGCAATGCCTGCAGGTTGTGGACTTCCATCTCCAAACTGTGCGCAACATGGTCGGCGATGCTGCGCCGTTCCCGTGCTGCTGACCGCATGAGCGTGTAGGGCGTGATGCGAGTGATGAAGTGGGCGCGCAAGTCGGCGGCAAATTCCGCATATCGTTTGTAGCCAAGGATCTGGATGCTGCGCACAATGGTTGCTTTGTCCACTTCATAGCGCTTGGCCAGGGCGCGCGAGGAGAGGAAGTGGTTGTCCTCGGCATTGTCGAGAATTTCTTGCAGAAGGCGTCGCCGGCTGGAATTCAATGCCGGTTGCGCCTTTGTCAGTCGCTGCTCGAGTGCCGTAATCCAAGGCCTGCGGTCGGCAATGTTTCCATTGGACTCAACCTCCGTCGACGGCAGCTTAAGCTTTGAAGGCATTCTTCGAACCCGGCGCCCGTTCTCGGGTGGCCAACACATTTACACCGAATGGTGCACCATGTCAATACGAATCACCATATGGTGCATTTTGCCTTGACAGCCTTTTCGCCCGGTTCTACAAATAGTGATCTGTTTATGCCCGAGAGCCCGATTGAGCCCGCACCGTGAAGGTCCATGAAGATTGAAGGTATTACTCTGCGCGAACTTCGGATGCGCCTGAAAGCTCCGTTCGAAACCAGCTTTGGCGTGACTCAGCAACGGCGCATTCTGCTGGTCGAAATCGTGGTCGACGGGGTCACCGGGTGCGGAGAAATCACCACCCTCGAGACTCCGTCTTACAACTCCGAAACCACCGACACGGCATGGAATGTCTTTTCCGACTACATTGCACCCCTGGTTGTAGGCCAAAATGTTTCGACGGCTGAAGAGTTGCCTCGCCTGCTGGAGCCGATCCGTGGACATCATATGGCCAAGGCCGGCGTGGAGAATGCACTTTGGCATGCGGAAGCACAGCAGAAGGCAATACCCCTTTGGAAGCTGTTAGGCGGTACGCAACAGGAAATTACCTGTGGCGTCTCGCTGGGTATTCGCGAAAACCCTCAATCTCTGGTGAGCAAGGTCGAAGAGGAGCTCGCTTGTGGATACCGGCGCATCAAGCTCAAGATCAAGCCGGGAAAGGACCTCAACTTCATCGCGGCAGTTCGCAATCAATTTCCCGACATTCTGCTCTCGGTCGATGCCAATTCCGCATATCGGCTGGAAGATACGGAACATTTGCGTAAATTTGACGCGTTTAACCTCTTGATGATTGAGCAGCCTCTGGAATGGGACGACATCTACTCTCATGCGCGCCTGCAACCGAAAATTCGGACCGCTATTTGTCTGGACGAGTGCATCAACAACGATCGGCACGCCGTCGGCGCTATCGAATCCGGAGCCTGCCAGATCGTGAATATCAAGCTCGGACGGGTGGGCGGCCATACGAGCGCCCGCCAGGTACACAACGCCTGTCGCGAGCGCGGAGTTCCGGTATGGTGTGGAGGGATGTTGGAGTCCGGCGTTGGGCGCGCCCACAATATTGCCATGTCCACCTTGCCGGGGTTTACACTTCCCGGCGACGTCTCCGCCAGCCAACGTTATTGGAGTCAGGACATCATCGAGCCGGAAGTGGAAGTGAGTCCCGATGGAACGATTACCGCTCCCGGCGGCTCAGGCTTGGGTTACGAATTGAACCGCGAATTGATTAACCGGCTGACGGTGCGGACCAGAAACTGGCAAAATGGCGCCCGCGCCAGCGACTGAGTTCAACCACGTCAGCGGAAAATTCTTTGCATACGTATCCAGATCCCGATTGATAAAGACGTTGAGTGGCACGGCACCGGCACGCGCTAAGCGCTCGTTAGAGATTCAACGCTATCTTGACGCGATGCATCTCGGGATTGGCGAGCGAGAAATGTGGGCTAAAAATCGCCGATTCCAGAATCGCCGTGTACGCTCAGCACTCCAGCCAAGCCTGGAAGGCGATCGTGCGTAGACCGCTATCGCTGGGCTAGCCCGACGCCCGGCAAGCCGGTCGGCGGAGAGTCGTGTACGTGAGCCCGGTTTTCACCGAGCGATCCGGAACCTTTACGACGGGGGCCGAGATCACTTGCCTCAGACGCCTGATCTGTCTGATCGGATCTGACTCTGGGGATGTCAACCCGTTGCGTTATCCTCCCGGGTGAAGAACCTTATGCTGGCTGACATCGTCGCCATCGCCGCTCCTCAGACTGTGGAAGACAATGGTCGATGTGATGGTTAGTATCCCGAGAGCGATGAGAGCTTTATGGATTCCCTGAATCATTTCGGTCGAATTGGAGCGTGTGCTGGGAACGAAAAGCGCCGTGGCTAACCCCGCCGCCGCCACGCCAAAGCTTATCGACATCTGCTGCAGTGTGCTTGCAATAGAACTGGCACTGCTGGCGTCTTTTTCCTCGATGTCAGCGAATACGAGCGTATTCATGCTCGTGTATTGCAGCGATGTGAATGCTCCATAAACGAAAGCCTCCAGCACGATGGCCCAAACAGGCGTTCGCACACCGATCGTGGCAAACACCATCAGCAGGACACCAAGAATTAAGGTGTTGGAGATGAGGACGCCGCGATACCCGATACCACGCAGAATTCGTGGCATCAATGCTTTCATGCTCATGGAGGCGATTGCTTGGGGCATGACGAGCAGACCGGATTGGATCGGAGTGAAGCCCAAACCTACCTGATAGAGGAGCGGCAGAAGAAATGGCACTCCTCCTATTCCGAGACGAGTGAAGAAGCTGCCGCTTACGGCGGCGCGGAAGGTGCGAATGCTGAATAGCCTGAGCTTCAGCAAAGGGAACGGAAGACGGCTCCCGTGGATTCCGTATCCAGCAAGCAAGGCAATGGACAACACCAGCAGACCTGCCATCTCCGTCGCACTCAGAGTGTGCTCGCCGAATATCTCCAGCACATAAGACAGCAATGCGACCCCAGATCCGAACAAAATCAGCCCGACAACATCGAGCGGAGGGGTCCGCTCTTCGCGATAATCCGGCAAATGCAGATAAACGAGGATCAAACCCACGAGTCCAACGGGAATATTAAGGAAGAAAATGACGCGCCAGTGAAGATACCCGACAATGAGACCTCCGGCGATCGGTCCGAGCATGGGCGCCACCAGGGCTGGTATGGAAACAAAGCTCATCACGCGCAGAAGATCTGACTTGGCGAATGCTCGCACCAGCGTGAGCCGGCCCACTGGCACCATCATCGCGCCGCCGCAACCTTGCAGGATGCGGCAAGCGACTAGCAAGTGGATGTTGTTGGATATTCCGCACAGAAAAGACCCGAGAGTGAATAGACCGATCGCTGATGCAAATACACGACGGGTTCCGAACCGGTCCGCCATCCAGCCACTGATTGGGATGAACACCGCCAGGCTCAGCGTATAGCTCGCCAGCACGGCCTTCATGCTGAGAGGAGCGACGCCGAGGGCGGAAGAGATGGCAGGAACTGCCGTATTGAGAATCGTGGTATCCAGCGACTCCATGAAAAAGGCGACAGCAACGAGCCAAGGTAGGAGCCGTTTGGAGGCCTCTGAGGGATCAGATGAAATTGGAGGCGGGATCAACGGGCCGGCTGGGTTCATATGCAGGAAACTGCGGGATGCTTCTCAACTTCGAACATGTTAGCCGATGTGTCCGACTCATGGCTTCTTTTGTATGGGTGTTCCGCTCACAGCGAACTTCGATGGGTCGGCAAACGGTCTGGGAGGTTATATGCAGTGCTCATCGCTGCCGGCACGCTTTGGAGCTCTTTTCTCTGGAAGGCATGCCAGTGGTGCGGTTTCAAAACTCCATCAGGCGAATGCAATGCGGTCGCGAGCCCATCATTCGGCGAAGGCGACGAAGCGAGACGCCTAGATCGGCGAATCAGAATTCTATGTGCGCTCTAAGACGCCTATTGAAATGGCAGAACAGCGAATTAAGTCGGCGTCCCCGAGCGGGGTTCTCCAGCTTTGCGTCCAGAGAATCCGTCATAGCATCTTCGTGGTTGCACCGGCAATTCAGTCGCCGTCTGTTGTACGAATGCCAGGTGTACGTTCGATGGCGCGGGCGGCCCGCTTGCGCCACGGTGCCGCCTGTAACTCTGCCAGGTACGAGTAGCCAACCGGCACCACCAGCAAGGTCAGGAGCAGGCAAAGAGTCTGGCCGCCGATGATGGTCACAGCGATCGACGCGCGCTGTTCTGAACCCGCCCCGATTCCAATGGCAACCGGAATCAACCCCGCGATTATGGAAAGGGTAGTCATCAGGATTGGGCGCAGGCGCACCCGATTTGCTTCCAGGATGGCCTCGCGTACTGCCATGCCAGAAGCTACCAAGCGGTTCGTGTAATCGACCTGCAGGATTCCGTTCTTTTTCACAATGCCGAGCAGCAAAAACATACCGAGCGCGCTCCACAGACTCAAGGCGCGCCCGGTGATCCAAAGTGATAACAGCGCGAAAGGAACGCTGAGCGGCAGTGTGAGCATGATAATGAAGGGGTACGAAAAGCTCTCAAACTGCGCCGCCAATACCATGTACATAAAAACCGATGCGAGGAGCATTGCCAGCAGCAGGTTCCAGGTTGTTTCTTCGAGAACCTTTACCTGACCCGAGAACAGATACGAGTAGCCTGCGGGCAGCCCTACTTCCTTGATCGAACTGATGGTGTGCGCGGCAGCCAGATCAAGCGGGTATCCGGAGGCGATATTGGCATATACGCTGACCTCGAACTCGCGGTTATACCGCCATAGAGTGGACGGTCCAAAACCGCGAGCGATGGTGGCCACGCTCTCCAGGCGCACCTGTCCCAGTTTGCTCGAGGGCACCATCATGCGGTTCAGCACGTCGGGATTGTCACGCTGTTCGGGAAGCAACTGCATCGTCACCGGATATTGCTCCGAACCTTCCTTGAAGCGTGTGATCTCGTCTTCGCCCGAATAAAACAAGCGCACGGCATCGCTGATGTCGGTCATACGCACGCCGATATCGGCCGCGCGCTGCCGGTCCACCTTGACCTGGAGTTCTGGCATGTTCAGGTTCAGGCTGGGATTGACATCGACCAGGTCCGGATACTGATGCATCCGGTCTGCGACCTTCTTGCTGATTTCCGCCAGTTGATTTAGATCCGGTCCGCGAATCACGGCGGAGATCGGAAAATAAATTTCGCCGCCGAGCACCGAAGGCAAGCGCACGTTGTAGGTGGCATTGTGATACTCCGCCAAAATGGCGCGCACCTTGGTCGCCATCTGCTGATGTGTGAACTTGCGCTGCCCGCGCGGCACCAGTCCGATAAACAAATGCGCATGGTTGGTCGGTCCGTGCGTATACGTCTGCACAAAGGACACCTCCGGCATGGCCGAGACACGATGCGCCATGTCGGTAGCGATTTGTATTGTCTTTGCCAGGCTGGTGCCTTCCGGGAGGGTAAAGGAACTCTGCAACTCCGATTGATCGTCGGTGGGAATCCAGTCGCGTCCGACCACGTGGTACAGCCCAAAGGTCGAGAGAAAGGTGACAACGCAAATCACCACGATCGTGCCGCGGTGTGCCAGGGACCATTCGAGCATCTGCAAGTACCAGGTTTCCACGCGATGGAGAAATCCATGGGTATGCGCTTCCTTCTCGCGCCCGCCCAGTTTCAGCAGCCGGGAACTCATCATCGGCGTCAGCGTGAACGCCACCAGCAGCGACACCAGTATGGCCATCGCCATCGTCCAGCCAAACGAGTTCACATATTTCCGGGCGTAGCCGGTCATGAACGCGATAGGCAGAAATATGATGATCAAGGAAAGCGTGGTCGCCATCACTGCCAAACCGATTTCTCGCGTTGCCTCGATCGCCGCTTGGAAACGGTCGCGCCCCTTTTCCTCCATGAAGCGGAAGATGTTCTCGAGCACGATGATGGCATCGTCAATCACGATCCCTACCGCCAGGGTGAGCGCCAGCAGGGTGATGTTGTTAAGCGAAAAATCCATCCCCTTCATCAAGGTGAAAGTGGAAATAATCGAGGCGGGGATCGCCACTGCCGCAATCAGCACGGCTCGCCAGTTGCGAATGAAGATCCAAACCACCGCGCTGGCCAGAATGCTGCCCAGAACCAGGTGCTCGATCAACGAGTGCACCGACGCCTTGATGAAGTCGGAGATGTCGTGCACAACCAGCAGCTGCACACCTGCCGGCAATTGGGAGTTCAGTTCGCCGATCATGGCGCGTACGTTGTCGGCAACCTTAACGGTATTAGCGCCCGACTGGCGCAAGACGTCGATCGCGACCACGTCTTTTCCTTGGCCTCCCTGCCGAAACAGGGCCGACCAGGTCCGCAGTTCAGCCGCACCGTCTTCCACCTGGGCTACATCCCGCATGCGAATGGGGACGCCCCCACGGGTACCGAGCATCACCTCGCCAAACTGATCGGCGGAGGAAACACGCCCTAAGGTTCGCAGCCCGAGTTCCTGCGGGCCGTTGATCATGCGGCCGCCGGGTGCCTCGATGTTCTCTCGCTGCAAAGCCTCACGCACATCGAGCACGGTGAAATTGTGGGAAGCCAGCTTTTGCGCGTCCAGCAGTACGCGAATCTGCCGCGCCTGCCCGCCATGCAGTTCAACGCTCCCTACCCCATCCACCCGCTGAATGGCTCGCCGCACTTGCTTGTCTGCAATCTCGGTCAGTTCCCGCAGGCTCATCGGACCGCTGACCAGAATCGTCATGATCGGGTCCGATTGCGGGTCTTCTTTGGTGATGACCGGAGGTAGCGTTTCCCGGGGCAGCCGGTTGATAGCCGCTGCCACTTTCTCGCGCACATCCTGCGCGGCGCCTTCGATCTCGCGCTCCAAAACGAAGGTGCAGGTAATGTCCGCCTTGCCTTCGCTGGCGTACACGCTAATCTCATCAATGCCACTCACCGAGGAGATCGCGTCCTCCAGCGGCAGCACCACGCCCGTGATCATCTCGTCAGGAGTAGCCCCCGGCAACGCCACCTCGACGTTAATGGTCGCCGGATCCGCTTTGGGGAATAAATCGACCGCCAGCCCGCGGTAAGAAAACACCCCGAGGGTCACCAGAAATGCAATCAGCATGACGGTGAATACGGGATGCCGTACGCAGATTTCGGCGAGCTTCATTACGAGACTTTCACCCTACCGCACTCCCGACTCGGCCGTGCCGCCCGATTCCTGAATGCGATCTCCATCGTGCAACTCCCCGGACGTAGCTGCCGCTACACGGTCCCCAGCCTTGAGCCCCTCCGCAACCTCGAAGCGCCGTCCCTTCTCATCTTCGCTCTGTCCCGCCGGCTTGATCTGACGCTCGTTGACGCGATCCCCATTGACCAGGAAAACCTTGTACACGCCATAGCGGTAGTTCACCGCCGCCTCGGGAACGGAGATCGTTTTTTCCTCCTTTTCGCTGGGGATCGATGCCTGCACAAAAAAGCCGGCTTTGAGACGCGCCTCACGATTCTCGATGATTGCCTCGGCCTCAAACGTTCGCGATTCCTGCGACACTGCGGGGTTGATGCGAGTGATCCTGCCCTGAAACAAGTCTGTCGGAAGCGCCTCGACATGCACGTCGACCATGGCTCCATCCTTCACCCATCCCGCCCATCTCTCCGGGACCGCCAGCCGCGCCCGCAGGCGGTCGGTCCGCACCAGCACCATGACGGGACTCTGCACTCTCAAATACTCACCGGGATGCACGGCACGCGACTGCACCGAACCGGGGTACGGCGCCCGTATGGTTGCGTCCGTCAGTTTCTTTTCCGCCAGATGCTCGCTCGCTTCGCTCGAGAGCAGCAACGCCTTCAGCCGTTCGATCTCCTGCAACGCAAGCTCGTAGCTGGCTTGCGTATTCTGATATCGGCTCGCTGCCTCATCGAACTGCTGCTGCGAAATTAGGTCGTCTTTGAACAGCGCCTGCGCCCTTTCGTATTTCCGCTGGGCATCGAAGCGGTCGGCCTCGGCTCTCCGCACCGATGCCAACTGGTGCGAATCCTGCGCTGGCGGGTCGTTCGGACCAAGATCAAGCTGGGCGCGCACCTGTCGCACCAAACCTCGTTGCCGATCCACTTCAAATCGCAATTCCCGCTCGTCGAGCAGAATCAGGGCCTGACCTTCCTCGACCCTATCCCCCACATCGGCTAGAACTTCCGAGACACGGCCCTCCACCTGGGCGCTTAGAGTACTTTCTTCGAGCGGGTAAAGAGACCCCACCGCCTGCACCCGGCGCCGCGTGGTTTCCTCCGTGACCGTGTACAGATGGGCCGGTACCGCACTGGGGAGGGAGGCAGCTGCGCTGTTCGCTCGGAAATTGGAGCAGCCACAAACGAGCAGCAGGGAGAGTCCGGCGACGGAGGCACTGGGCGCAGAGAACCAATGGCGTGAAGTGGTGAGCATGACGCGCATAACAGTGTATCCCACGCCGCAGAGTTGTTGAGATAGCACCGCCTCTCTGACAATGTCAGTCGCGTTCAAGCACTTTTCGGGCCCACGCATCTGGTGGACGACGGTTTCTCGGTAGGGTTCCCTTCGTCGGCAAGCTCCTCTAGTGAACCTGTCCGTGCTGTGCGGGCGCCGATTGCAAAGCGACTTCCTTCATGTTGTCATCGGGAATCCGGTCAATCAGCAACGCGAATGGATCGATTCCGGCTTTCTCCGGCAATTGGGACGTCACGAACGTAAACGTCGAATTGCGCTTTGTGATGTGCATACGTTCGCGGTAAAGCGTATCACCATATTTCTTCCCGCTTGCAGGCTTGGCAAATGCGCCGATATCGATCCAGTCATCCACCGGAACTTCGGTCTCGTTACCCTTGGCATCGGCCTTGAATTTTCGCGTTTCAACGGTAAGCGTGATGTCGTATTTTTCGTCCGCGCGCTCGACCGCCATCGCTTCGACGGTGCGATTCGAGAACAACGTGATGTCTTCAAACAAATCTTTGATCAAGTATTCGAGGTTCGCTGGAGTCTCCTCCCGCAACGCATCCACCAAAGCATACGACGTGGGATAAGGCGGACCGGCGTAAGCATACTGGTGGATCAGTTTGCGGAGCGCTCGATTGACGGCGTCTTCGCCTATCATCTCCTTCATGTAATAGAGCGCGACAGCTCCCTTGTTATAAAAAATATAAAACTGCTTGTACTCGACCTTCAGCAGCGGACGCTCCTTCATTCGCTCCTGGCCGCGGGCGGCCAGGTACAGGTCCATTTCATATCTTAGAAACTTGCGCATCATATCGCGTCCATATTCCTTCTCCATGACCATGAGCGCGGAGTATTGCGCCAAGGTCTCCGATAACAGAGTCGCTCCCTCCATGTTGGCGCCGATCACCTGTTCGTCCCACCACTGATGCCCCATTTCGTGAGCTACCACATAGAAAACGGTGTCGATGTCGTCGGGATGGTTGAGATTGGCGATGAAGCCGAGGGATTCAGAGTAGGGCATGGTGCCCGGAAACGCCGCCGCAAAACCGGCCACTCTGGGGAATTCAACAATGCGGGCTTCCTTGTGCTCGTAGGGCCCAAAATTCTTGATGTAGTAATCCAGCGACTTCTTCATCGAGTTGATCATCCGCGGAACGTTCCAGGGGTGTTCCTTGAGGTAATAAACTTCCAGCTCGATGCCGTTCCACCGCTCCCGCGCCACTTCATAGCGGGCGGAAGCGAAGCAGAAAAGATTCATCGATGGATGATCGAGCTTGTATTCGAAGTAGTGACGGCCGTCCTGTTGCCACTCGCCGACCAGCGACCCCGGAGCGACCGCGATTTGATCGGGCGCAGTGCTGATGACGGCGCTGATGTCGACCCAGTCGGAGTGTCCGGGGATATAGCTATCGCGGCAATCGTCGGTGCAGTGGCGTTCGGGCGAAGGCATGAGGTCAACTTCATGAAGGCCAAATTTCTTGCGCGCCGCCGAATCGGTCAGCTCGCGCCAGTAGTTGTAACCGACGATAGGAGCCAGGTAATTGGCACCGGTGACCAGCGGACCAAGATTGCTGAGGAAGGTGCCATTCTGCACGATTTGCGGATTGCTCAGGTTATTTTCAAATCCACGATTCTTGCTCTTCACGGTGAAGCGCAGAGTGCGCGCCTCGCCCGGCTGCAAGGGTGAGGTGAAGCGATATATGCGATAGGACAGTCGCGTGTCGTCTTTGGCGAGCGCAGCGCCTGGAATGTCGATGGAGGTGTCGTAGCGTGGGTCGAGCGAGAAGTGAATTTCACCCAGGGCATGTGGGTAGGGGTTGAGAATAACTTCTTCGCCGCCTATGTTCACATTGCGGGTCGTCGGAAAAACGTCAATCGTATACTTCACGCTGCCGACGCGCGGTTGCGGCAGTTTGTCCAACGGCTTATAACTCTTCTCATAGTCCGCCTGAATGCGCTCCGCGTCTGAAGGCCCCAACAGAGAATTCAATGCTTCTGTGTTGTACCAAATCCAGCCGCCGCAGCCGACAAATGCCAGCAGAGAGATAGCTGCGGCGGTTTTCCACCGAGGACCAAAGCGTAGGGCGGCGTTGTGGATGCGGGATCGCCATCGGTCTTGCTTGCCCCGCGGCCAAAACATCACCGTGGCCATAGCCAGCAGCACGCAGAAAAGCAGCCAGTAGAGCGTGAACCAATTCCACGCCCAGCGATAAGGAGCGTCGCCGAAGAAATCGGAATAAACGACATTCGGCCTTCCCGCAAATTGAACCAGGTTGGTGGAGACGTTCAACGCTCGCCATAGATAAATGTCTGCGAAATAAAAGGCGATGAAAACGAAATATCCCACATACTTGTTGGGCGCCAGGACCTGGATAAAAAAAGCCAGAATCGCCAAAAACAAAAATGTCGACGCGTCTCGCACCAGCAACTCATGAATATAAAGACCGAGCTGGAAGCGATGGTAGCCGTGAATCGCCTGATCGACGATCCCGGCCACGAGAGCCACCGCCTGAATCGAAATCACCATGCCAATGAGCGTAGCCAGTCGTGCCGCATACGACATCCACTCCGGAGTGGGCGTGGCGTCAGCGATTTCATCCATACGCTCCTCGCGATCCTTCCACACGAGAGCGCCAGAAAAGTAAATGATGATGATGATCAGAAAGAAATCAAGCGTCCCCCGAATCAGCTCAATCACCGCATAGGTCACTGGGAATATTTGATAGGTCTCATTCCCCTCGAACTGGGCACCGTCCGCGGCCAGAGCGACGATGCAAATGAAACCAGCGATCAGCACGATTACGACGAAGGCTGTGCTCTTGGCCATTCCGCGGAAATGAAGTTTGCATGAACCCACGAACTTCGCCCAGGGCGAATCGGTAAGCCGCGCCGGGGTCGCTCGGGCCCCGGGCGAAACCATTCCAACTTGCTCGTCCAGCTCCGGCGCTGTGTTCTTCGTCTCTCTTTCGGCGAAGCTGAAGCGCGAGTAGGCGACCGCAAAAGCTGCGCACCCAACTCCAATCCAAAGCAAACGGTTCCACAGAAGTAAGCCGCTGAAGCCGACAAAGAGAGTGTTTTTTTCAGCCACCGTCCAGTACCGGGTGACCGCGGCCAAGGCTCGGAAGCCAAAAGGGTCGAGTAACGCACGAATGCCCCCTGATTGCGCATCCTGAAAAAGCAGACCTGTCATAGCGCGGCCCGTGAACAGCAGAATCGCCGCGATAAAGGAGGCGACATCCCTGCGCCACACCACCGCCACAGCAAACAAAACAGCAGCGGTAAAAAAAGTGTCCGGGAGGGCGAACAGCAGAATTCCCCTCACATGCGCAGTCCAACTCACCGCCTCCCAGCGTTCCTGATCCACCCACGGCATGTATCTGGCGACAAGAATGCCGAGAGAGACTCCCAACATAGGTATGAATGAAATCGCGGTGGCCCCGAAAAATCGTCCCAGCAACAGGTCGCGGCGGCGCAGGGGCGTGGAATACAGGATCGGGTGAGTGTTGTAGGTGAAGTCGCGCAGCGCCGCGGAATTAACAAAGATCGCGGTCATCAGCAACGTGAACACGCTCATGCCCGCGTAATAGTTTGCGATGGCGAAGGGCGCGTTACGGTAGATATTGGAAAAGCTGAGCTCTGCCATAACCTCGTCAGAGCTGATGGCGCCGCAAATCAACAGCGCAATGACAACCAGGAAGATCCACAGCATCCCGGAACGCAGCCAGAAGCGAATTTCAAACCACGCTACCTGCCAGAGCATAGTGGTGCTTCAATTCCACGAGCGTATTTTTGTGAAGAAAACGTCTTCCAGGTCAGGCGCGCTCGGCGTAAAGCTCTCCGATAGCGGTGTCGCGCTATATATGTGAAGCAGCGGACGTCCGCCGACCAGCCTGCTCGAGACCACCTGGTAGCGCCGCTCGTAGTCGCTCAGTTCGTTCTTTGCGACCGAGATTTGCCAGATTCGCCCATTCAGTTGCGCGATGGCATCTTGAGGTCGCCCCTGATACAGCACGCGGCCTCTGTGAATGATTGCGGTGTTGGTGCAGAGATCCGTCACATCTTCCACGATGTGGGTGGAGAGAATCACGATCACCTGCTCGCCGATCTCAGCCAGCAGATTGTAGAATCGGTTTCGCTCCCCGGGATCCAATCCCGCGGTGGGCTCGTCCACAATCAGCAGCTGGGGATTGCCAATCAGCGCCTGAGCGATGCCGAAGCGCTGGCGCATGCCTCCGGAAAAACCACTGAGCGCCTTCTTGCGATCGTCATACAGATTGCAGCGCTTGAGCATGCATGCGACCAGGTCTCGTCGTTCTGTTGCCTTCGCGATCCCTTTGAGCAGGGCGATGTGGCTGAGCATGTCCTGCGCGGAGATGCGCGGATAGACCCCGAATTCCTGAGGCAGGTAGCCGAGTCGCCTCCGCACTTCGTCCTTTTGTTTGAGTACATCGATGTCGCCTAGCGTGGCACTGCCGCTGTCCGGTTCCTGCAAAGTTGCCAGCGTGCGCATGAGGGTAGACTTGCCGGCGCCATTCGGGCCAAGCAGCCCGTACATGCCCGCGGGGATAGTCAGAGAGACGTTATCCAGCGCCTTAACCCCGTTTTTGTACGTTTTCGAGAGATTCTCGATTCGAAGTTCCATGCTCATGTCGCACTCTTAATGAACAACCGTGTAGACGTCGCCATCTCTCGGAAGAAGCAATCTAGTGCAAGATGGGCTGAGTGAACACGCGCGCTACGATTCAGAATGACTTTAGAATATAATTGCGTCAATTTCAGAATATTCATAATAAACTTGCCAACGTCGCAATATTTCGGCAATTCCATTTTTCGACGAGAGTCTGAACTTGTTTGCGGAACTCAAAGCTCTGGTTGCCATGGCGGAGACCGGCTCGATGGAGCGAGCCGCCCACGATCTTTATGTGACGCCTTCAGCATTGACGCGAAGGATTCAACGCTTGGAGGTCGAGCTTGGCGTCGTTCTGCTGGACCGGCATTTCAAGCCTCCCAAGCTAACGCAGGCGGGATTCGAGGTCCTCGAGAAGAGCCGCGCCATTCTCTCATCGCTCAGCGATTTGAAAGCTTCGACCTCTGGCACGACAGTTCCGGTCGGTCCTTTTCGGCTGGGACTCTCTCATGCTCTGGCACAGTCGGGCATATCGCAGGTCATTGTCAAACTGGGCAAGCGATTTCCTCTCCTTCAACCGAGTATTTCGAATGATATAAGTTGCCAGTTGTTGGCAGGTCTGCACGCTGGCGAGCTGGACGGGGCACTCGTCGTATTGCCCTCTGAAATGGCCCTGCCCAACGATTTGGATGGAGCAACCCTCGCGCATGAAACCATGCAACTCGTTCAGGCGCGAACTTCGCCCAGACCAAGGTTTTCGAAATTGTCGGAATCAGAATTTTATCGACGGAGCTGGGTTCTTAACCCGGTAGGATGTTTGGTGCGAGAAGAGATCAAGAATCGGGTGGAACGGCTGGGTGCTCCCCTCATTGTCGCCGCCGAACTGCACGATCCGGGCTTGCAGTTGTCGCTCATTGCTGGAAACGTGGGCGTCGGAATGCTACGCGGCAGTTTTCTGCGGACTCACCCTCTGCGCACTCGGCTGACTGTGATCAAGCATCCGCATTTCAATATTTCAATCCGGATCGCTTTCTTTCGTGCCCGGCATCTCGGCACGCGAGAGCAGGTGGCTCTCGAACTTCAGCAGATACTCGTGAAGCATTTCGAACCGGCGTCTACCTAATCACCGGTGATGAGTCCAATGGTGAGGAAACGCTTCAGTCCCTGGTTTGTTGGTTGGGAAACGCGGAATTGGGGGGATCATGAGAAGGATCGGGCAAGCAATGGTCATCGCCATCGCAATTCTCTCTTCGGTTGTCGCATCCGAGGCGCAACTGCACCGAGCTGGAACCACTGGGCCGGAAACACCTCCTTTACAAGGACAAGGTCATTGGCTCTATCGGGCTCCGCTACTTCACGCTCGCGGTGAAGTTGCGGTAGCGGAAGCTGGCGGCAAAGTGTACGTGCTTGGCGGATACGCCAACGGCTTTGTCGACCAGCCGCTGAATGAAGAGTACGACCCGGCAACCAACACCTGGCGCGAACGCGCGCCAATGCCTCGCGGTTTGAACCATGTAGGCGCGGTCGGACTCAATGGCAAGGTTTACTGCATCGGCGGATTTCTGGAGCAGAACCGGGATGCCGTAACCGATGTCTCGGTTTACGACCCGGCTACAGATCGTTGGCAGAAGCTGGCTCCATTGCCCTCGCCTCTTGGCTCCGTCGCAGTGGCTGTAATCGACGGCAAGATTCACGCAGTTGGCGGACGGGACAAGGTGAGTGTTGGCACCCACCGTGTGTACGATCCAACCACTGATCGCTGGAGCGAATTGGCGCCCGTGCCCGAGGGCCGCGATCACATGGGACTCGCTTCGGTGGGCGGCCAGCTTTACGCCATCGGCGGAAGGTTTAACACCTTCGAGTACAACACGAATTTGCTCGACATTTACGATCCCGCGAGCAATTCATGGAGGTCCGCAAAGCCAATGCCTACTGCCCGGAGCGGAATGGCAGTCGCTGTGCTGGATGACAAAATATTCGTATTCGGCGGAGAACGCCTGGGCGGCACGTTCTCGCAAGTCGAAGCGTACGATCCGGCAATTGATACCTGGGCTGAGCTGATTCCAATGCCTATGTCGATTCATGGCACCGGGGCAGCGACGGTTGGGAGCGCTATTTACATTCCCGCCGGGGCAACATTGAACGGTGGCACCGCTCAGACAAACGGCAACCAAGCGTTCAGCCTCAGGTAGGAAGCGGTGGGGTTGGCTCATCCGATGGCGATGACTCCTGGTTCCAGCAGCTGGGTACTCGCGCCCTTCGGCGTTATGCTCGCGAAATGACGACTTTCCTGACGGCCCTCCAGTTCGCGATTTCTCAAAAGAAGCTTGGGGTAGGCAGAACCAGGCAAAAAAACGGTCGAGCAACCATTCCTCCCGCCTCACTTTCCTCCTCACTTTCCTCTTGACCTAAGCTCCCAACCCTTGTCACTATTTCTTAGTGAAATTCGGCGTCATCATCTTCCCCGGCTCCAACTGCGACCACGATGCTTTCTGGACCGCCGAGCACGTAGCGAAACAGCAAGCAACTTTCCTCTGGCACGAGTCGCACGACCTCGAAAACTGCGACGTCATCATCGTCCCCGGAGGCTTCGCCTACGGCGACTATCTCCGCACCGGAGCCATCGCCAAATTTTCTCCCGTCATGGAATCCGTCCGCAAATTCGCCGCCGCTGGCGGCCTGGTCCTCGGCATCTGCAACGGCTTTCAGATTCTATGCGAGTCCGGATTACTCCCCGGAGCCCTAATGCGCAACGTCGGCTTGAAATATGTCTGCAAACCGGTGCACGTGACAGTAGAAAACGGCGAAACCCCGTTCACCAACGCCTGCCGACAAGCTGAGGTTCTAACCATCCCCATAGGCCACATGGAAGGCAATTATTTTTGCGACGAGTCAACCCTGGCCGAACTGAAGCAAGACAATCGCATAGTCTTCCGCTACGCCAACGAAAAAGGCGAGATCACACCCGAATCCAATCCCAACGGATCGCTCGAAAACATAGCCGGAATCTGCAGCCCCGGCCGCAACGTCCTGGGCATGATGCCCCATCCCGAACGCTCCGCCGAACCCGAACTAGGCGGCACCGACGGCCTAAAAATCTTCGAATCGCTGGTAGAAGCAGGAGTCAGGTCGTAGGTGTCGGGTTTCGGGAAAAACCAAATCCAACCTTGTGAGTTCAGACTTGAAAAACGATTGATGAGGCCATGCAGAATTCGGCCCAGCTCTTCTGTTTCCAATTCTAGGCCTTCAAATAAAGGTTGGTCGACCTATTCCAGTTCACGAGCAATCGAAAGTTGTGTCTCCAACTCGAATAGCGATCCGCAGGCTTGATACAAAAAGTGGACAAAGTCCTTGTGAGAATAACGTCCTTTGCCCTCCGCAATGTTGCTAGGAACGGACACCGCCGCGCGCCGCATTTGGGAAGTCAATCCGTAAATTGTTTCTTTCGGGAACCGGGCAGTGTCCGGTTTTACAACAAACGCGGAACCGTGTCACCCGGTGCCGGTCAGGGAAGATCGGCTTACAATGGAGCCATTTTTGAAGTCAAAAAAGGAGATTTCAGCTAAAGTGCCGGGGCGTGCGCGGTTTGGCGCAGCCGCCGTCGTGCTGTGCCTGCTCAGTTTCATTGCCTACGCAAACAGCCTCCACAATGGATGGGTTTGGGATGACAACCAGCAGATCCTAATGAACCCCGACCTGCGCGGAGCTTCGATCCGCCGCTTACTTACGAGCGATGTCTGGAGCTTCAAGCACCCCGGAGAACTTGGCCGGATCAACTACTACCGGCCGATGCAGATGCTGACTTACAGGCTGGTAGAAGAAATTTTTGGCCTGGATCCTCTCGCTTTTCATGCCGTCAGTTTGAGTTTTCATGTGCTTGCGGTCTTACTCGCGTTTCTTATGTTTTGCAGACTGACCGGGAAACTGGCCGTCGCTTTTGCTGCAGCCGCTCTTTTCGCAGTGCATCCCGTGCACTCTGAGGCGGTTGATTGGATTTCGGCCCTCCCCGACATTGGTTGCACCGTATTTCTTCTTTTCGCCTTTCTGCTCTTTCACATAACACAGGACAACAAAGATGAAGGTGGCGATGCCCGGCATGCCAGGGCACGCTCACGGCACAAGCACCTTGCGGTGTGGGGCTTATCGTGCGTGGCGATGGCGATTGCGTTGCAATGGAAGGAAACAGCAGTGGTTTTCCCCGCTTTTGTTGCGGCGTACGTCCTGGTTCTGAGTAAAGCGAGCAATTTCCGCACTCGCCTCAGTCTGGCGGCCAGACTCTCGTTCCCCTACTGGTGCATTCTCGGCGCGTATGTCCTCCTGCGCCTTCGGGTTTTAGGATTCCTCGCGACCAACCAGCGAGCATGGAGCTTAAGCCCGTTTAACTTTGCCCTCACGATTCTGCACTTGTTGCTCGAATACTGGTGGAAGCTCATCGCACCTTTTGCGCTCAACGCCTATTACGTGTTCTCGCCGGTGCGCGGACTTGGAGATCCACGAGCTCTCGCCGCGATTTGTTTTGTTGTGTTGGCCGCTGCGGGTATTGGGATTGCCCTTCGTCGTGCTCCTCTGGTTGCCTATTCGGCATTGTGGGTTTTCATCGCTCTGCTGCCGGTGCTCAACATTTACTGGGTTGGGCTTAACGTGCTTACCGAGAGATATCTTTATCTGCCCTCGGTCGGCTTCTGCCTTCTCGTGGTTCTGCTGGCAGTGAGTCTCGGGGACAAGATTCCCGGTCGCGGGCGCTGGCTGGCAGCCATTCTCAGTCTTCTTTCTGTGCTCATCGCATTCACCTGGCAAACCGTGACGCGTAATCCAGATTGGCGAGACGACTCAACCTTCTTCGTGCGCGCACTCGAAACTTCGCCGAATGCTCCTTTCGTTCACAACATGTTCGCCATGCTGCAGAGGAACGATCCTTCCGCACAGAAGCTGGCCGAGGATCACTATCTGCAGGCAATCACGCTGGCAGAGAACGAATCGCCGCCCAACTATCTGGAAATGGTTCTTGCCTATGAAGGGTTGGCGCCGATCTATGCGGCGAGAGGCGAATTTGATCGCGCGCTCGAAACGCTCGACCAGGTGCGCAGGATTGATCCGAACGATCCTGAAGTGGATGCCGATGAAGGATTCATCCTGGCGCGGGCCGGGCGCTGGGACGGAGCCGAGATAGCTTTGCAAAAAGCCGCGGCCATCGCACCCAACAATGAGAACGTGCTTAACGCTCTCGGACTACTTTACTGGCAGCATTACAACCGCCTCGACGACGCTGCCAATTATTTTCTGAGAGCCATTCAGATTCACACCGCCGCTGACCGTTTCAGCGCGTCGCTGCACAACAACCTCGCAGCGGTCTATGGCAGCCAGGGCCACACCGAAGAAGCGATCCAGCAACTCCAGACCGCAGTTCGGATCGCGCCTGATGACCCGGAGTTTCGCACTCACTTGGGCATGGCGCTGGCCATGGTCGGCCGCTCGGATGAGGCCAGAGCAGAACTCTTGGCAGCGCTCGCCCTGGCGCCGGACTATGGGCCAGCTCGTGCGGCTTTGCAACAACTCCCGCCTAAATCGAAGTAACGGACTTTATGTCTCGGGTTCCTTCAGCGCCAGCGATCTCGAACTCTCTGACCCGGAAACTGGCCGTCGCTTTTGCCGCAGCCTCTCTTTTCGCAGTGCGTTCGCGTTTGCCATGTTTGCCGGTTCGCCGAGCCGGCTCTTTCTGTGTGAAGGAAGGTAACTCCCTCTCGAGCGTTCGTGTTCTCTTCGACAATTGGCGCTACGAGATGAGCACCGGATCGGCAAATTGCAGTTGCCTTTCCTGACCCCTGAAACCTCGGCCTGCCTCTAATACGCCCAGCGCAGAAGCGTCGCACCACTCGTAAAACCCGCTCCTACCGACGCCAGCAGCACAAGGCTTCCCTTCTTCAATTTACCCTCCTTCCTTGCCGTTTCCATCGCCAGTGGAATGGTTGCCGCCGTAGTATTGCCGAACTCCTCGATATTAATGATCACCGCCTCCGGACGCATGCTTAGGCGATCCGCAGTCGCGGTGATAATCCGCTTGTTCGCCTGATGCGGAATGAAAGCGTCAATTTCGCTCCCCTTGATGTTGTTGCGCTTCAGAATCTCTTCGCACAGCACCGCCATCTTCCGCACCGCAAACTTAAACACCGCTCCACCATCCTGATGCACATAATGCATTTTCTTATCGACCGTCTCATGCGTCGAAGGATTCAAACTTCCGCCCCCCGGCATATACAACGAGCATGCCCCCGACCCATCGACCTCGTGCAGAAAATCAATCAGACCTATTGAATCGTCTTCGGCTGGCTCCAGCAGCACTGCGCCCGCGCCATCGCCAAAGATCACGCAGGTCGCGCGATCCGTATAGTCGATGATTGAAGACATCACATCCGCGCCAATCACCATCACTTTCTTATGGGAACCGGAAGCCACAAACTGCGCACCCGTCTGCAACGCATAAACAAACGCCGAACAAGCCGCCGAAATATCGAACCCCCAAACGTTCTTCGCCCCCAGCTTGTGTTGCACCAGGCAAGCCGTAGAAGGAAAAAACATGTCAGGAGTAACCGTTCCCACAATAATCGCGTCCAGCTCCGAAGCCTCTATGCCGCGCTCGGCCAGCGCCCGCTTTGCCGCCTCCACGGCAAGGTCGCTGGTGGCAACTCCTTTGTCCACCAGATGACGTTCGCGGATCCCAACCCGCTCCATAATCCACTGATCATTAGTATCGACAAGCTTTTCCAGGTCGGCGTTGGTAAGAAGGCGAGGCGGAACATAAGTACCAAGAGCGCTGATCTTAACGCGCTGAAGCTGACTCAATGATTTCTCCTGGGAATGCAAAATGAAAATGAATTGCGAAGCATTATTCTAACAAGCGCTAGGAATCAGGTGACAGGTCGCAGGTGACAGGAAAGGCGGGAAAAGCCAGAGACCAAGTCTAAGGCCTCAAGAAATTCTAACGGTGAAACCAAACCGATTTTGTTCTTCCTGCCTCCCGTCACCCGTGACCCGCCTTCCTAGACTTTGCCTTTCCTGTCACCCGTAACCTGTCACGAGCGACCTGCGCTACGGCAGCCGTCCCGCCCACTCCCCGAGCAGCGGCAATTCAAAGCGCTCGCCCATCCACGCCTTCAGCGACAGAACTAACCACAGAAAAATCATGGCGAGCACCAAAAGAATCCCACAGAGCAGCAACGCCATAGGCGCCGCGACATTCGAAACCAGCAACGCGATCGCCGTCAGCAAAAGAAACAATCCCCAGAGCAAAATACTTTGCCACGCGTGAAAGCGGACATAGCTGCGATTACGAAGCGCCGGCAGCAACAAAATCACCGCTGCCGCGAGCAACGGAATAGGCAATGGAAAGTAGACGAACGCCGCCAGGGACCGGTCGTCCGAAGAGAGCGCCTTCATCGACCATCCGCAGCCCGGACAGAACGCCGCCTTCGCCGGCATCTCCGTCTCACACTGCGGACAACTCACACAACCCTGCGGCGCCGACGCAGCGCCCGGCGGAATATTCGTAGGACTAGACAATGCGCCGTCCATTCGTCTTCTTCCGGCATTCCTCGCAAACCCCGTAAATCTGGAAGGTGTGCCGGGTGGTGAAGTAGCGGTGCCTGCGTCCAATTTCCTCTTCGATCTCTCCAACCTTCTCCGCGAAGAACTCTACCGAGGCGCCGCACTCCGTGCAGACCATGTGATGATGGCTGCGCCGGTTGTACTGGTGCTCATAGCGCGCGATCCCATCATGAAAGGCGACTTCGCTGGCCAGTCCGCAGCCGGCCAAAAGCTTCAGCGTCCGGTAAACCGTAGTAAAACCAATGCGGGGATCGGTCTTCTTGACCAGCCGATGCAGCTCGTCGATCGAAAGGTGTTCGCGGGTTTCTAAGAAAGTCCGCAGAATGGCGTTGCGCTGTCCGGTCTGCTTGAGGCCGACGCGCTTCAGGTGCCGGAGGAATATGTCCTCGGCCTCGCGGACATTCTCCTGCGAGATGGTCGGCTGATCGTCGATACGTTTCTGCAGCATGGGGGCCGGCGCCCTAACTGATGCGGCGCGCCAGGACTCCAAACATGATACTGGGGGAGCGCGGGTTCCGCCAACCCGCCCTCCCGCCAGCCGGAGGGATTCCTGGAAAATCGTTAAATGTTCCACGTGGAACATCTGTGGTGGCAGTACTGTACGTATATAAATGTACTCGATTTGGCTGTAAGCCTAGGCAGCGAAGCGGGTTAGTGCGCTTTAGCGGGTTGCGTCTGCGAGCAAGGCAAAAGCCGGGATTATGGGGGTGCTACGGCCGATCCTTTGCGATCCATACGCGGTCGCGATGCGGAGTGGTGCGCGGTTGTCCAGTGCTCAGCTCACACTTCTCTCCCGGAGCAGCCCCACAGGTCGGACATCGGACGGCGAGCGTCTGTTTTGGGCCGAGTTCTTTTGTCACACACCTCCATCTACAAAAGGGTCGTCAATTAGACCAGTTCCGGAAGCCCATCTCGGTGGTCTATGCCCTCCTGACAACGGACATCGGCCGATTTTGCAGGAAGGCGCTGATAAGTGCGCTATTTATTTGCAAGCCGCCGTTGTATTCGACGAACCCTTTCTTCTTGAACGCACTCATAAATTTACTTACCCTGGCGCGGGTGGTACCAACCATCTCCGCTAGAGTTCCCTGGCTCACCTTCAGGGGATTCTCCGGCTTTGATTCCTTTGTTATTTGCCCAAACAACAAAAGAACCCGGGCCAGTCGCTTTTCGCTGAAATTGAAGAATTGATCTGCCAGGTCTTCCTCGACTCGAATAACTCGGGAAAGCAGATACGCATTAAGCAACGCTGCAAACTTCGGGTCGCGCTCGAGCATGCGAAGCGTGCTCTCCCTCTGCAAGCGAGTGATGTCGGAGGGCCCAATGGATCTCGCCGTGTACATCCGCAGAGATTGCCCGCCGAGACACCCTTCGCCAAAAAAACTACCCCGCAGCAGGACGGCGATTATCGCTTTTTTGCGACGCGAAGCGGCCATGGTGAGCTTTACCGTGCCGCTCTGGATATAGAAAACTGCATCGGCCTTGTCCCCTTGCGAAAAAATGATCTCGTTGTCACGGTAGGTCCGCACGGTCATCGCAGAACGGAACTTCTTGCGGAAGACTGTGGAACTGAAACCGGGAGTTTTTTCAATCGCCATCTGTCTGTTCAGGACAATCAACTCAATTGGGAGTGCCGTCTACCGTATAGAAAATAAATCATATGGCTCGGGAATCTGGCGCGGATGCTCAATAAAGCTCATGCACAATTGCACACAGTATCTATGTGGTAAATCTGGGGGGGTAAGCTGCTCTGACGCCCAGGCTCCACATGGCTGCGCAGCCACTTCGCAAAGGGGCCTAGCTGGAGAAAAACAATCTGCGTGTTCCAGACCGGCAGTCGGCATTCTCAATAGCCGAGCAAAAGGCGAATATGCAGGATTGGCTAGATGGATGAGGGACGCAAACGTGTGCTGGCAGTACTGTACGCATATAAATGTACGCGGATTGGCTGCAAGTGACCGCAGCGAGACGAGTTAGGGTGTTTTAATGGTTGCGAGCGGCCCGCGCAGACGACCGGCTCGTGCGGAGTTTGGCCGCCCACCCTTCGCGAAAAAACTGCGAACGATGGGGCAACCGCGACACCGTTGTGTCAGAGAAAGACCGGACCACCCGCCTGGTTGTCACGGGATTCGCTCGCCCCTACAATCTTTGAGTAATGTCTTCTACTTCTTCCCTGCCTGAGATTTCATACACTGGAGTCCGTCGGCGCAGTCCTGCGCTGCGCATCGTTTACTACTCCGTTTGTTTCTTGCTGGTGGTGGTCATTGCCGGGGTGTGGTGGCTTTATTGGATGGCTCGGCGTCCGCTGCCGCAGTTGGATGGGGCGGTCTCGGTGCCGGGGATTTCTGCTCGGGTGCGGGTGATTCGCGATGAGCGTGGGGTGCCTACGATTGAGGCGGGATCACTGGAGGATTTATTTTTTGCGCAGGGGTACGTCACGGCGCAGGACCGGCTCTGGCAGATGGATATGATGCGGCGGTCGGCGGCGGGAGAGCTTTCCGAGGTGATTGGCGCGGCTACGGTGAAGATGGATCGCGAGGAGCGGATTCTGGGGTTGCGGCAGGCGGCGGAGGCGGCGGAGAAAAGCATTTCGGCGCGCGACCGCGTTTTTTTTGGGGCGTACGCTCGCGGGGTGAATGCGTTTATCGAATCGCATCGCGACCGGTTGTCGCTGGAATTTCGTCTGATGAAGTACACGCCCCGGCCGTGGACGGTGATCGATTCTATGCTGATCGGGGCACGGATGGTGCAGGATCTGAATCACTACAGCTATCGGCGGGCGCTCGAGCGGGAGAAGGTTCTGGCGAAGCTGGGGCCGGAGTTGACGGCGGACCTTTATGTGAATTCTTCGTGGAGGGATCGGCCTCCGACGGAGATGCGGCGAATGGACGAGGATAACGGCGCGGATAGCGACGATGATGACGATGACGATGAGGAGGTTGAGCCGGAGGGCGGGAGCAGCCGGATCACTTCTGTAGATCCCGGCGCAGCGGAGAAAAAGCAGATCCTTCGCTTCGCTCAGGATGACAACTCTTTTATTTCCATGTTGTCCTCTGATTTCACGCAGGACGAGGAGGAAACGTTTCGGGCGGGGTCGAATGATTGGGTGGTTTCGGGACAGCATACGGTTTCGGGGAAGCCGCTGCTCTCGAACGATATGCACCTTAACCACCAGATGCCTAACTTGTGGTTTGCAGCGCATCTACGTGTGAACGGCGCTAACGGCGCGACTAACAACGGTAATAACGGCGGCGCTAATGCCGGGATTAACACTGGTAATAACTCCACCAACTTCGATGTTGCGGGAGTTACTCTGCCGGGGGTTCCGTTTGTGATTGTGGGGCACAACCAGCGCGTTGGGTGGGGATTCACGAATGTTGGGCCCACGGTGGAAGACGATTTTGTTGAAGAGTTTAATGCGCAGGGGCAGTATAAGACTCCGGCCGCATGGATCGCGCCGCAGCATCGCGCGGAGACGATTCACGTTGAGGGCGCGGCGGACGTGACTTTTGATGTGGTGACTACACGGCATGGGCCGATCATTAGTGAGCTTATTCCCGGCGAGACGCGGAAGATTGCCTTGCGCTGGACTTTGCAGGATGGCGTGGGGCTGGTCTTTTTCGACGTCGACTCGGCCGAGAATTGGGATGAGTTTCGCAAGGCGTTTTCGAATTTTGGCGCTCCCGGACAGAACGTGATGTATGCCGATGTCGATGGGCATATCGGATATCAGGCTACGGGGCGGGTTCCGATTCGCGCGGCGGGCGATGGCAGCTTGCCGGTGAGTGGCAGCGATGACGCGCACGAGTGGAAGAGTTGGATTCCTTATGACGAGATGCCGCGGATTTACGATCCGCCGTCAGGGATATTAGCCACGGCTAACGGGCGGATTACGCCGACGGGATACAAGTATTCGATCAGCACGACCTGGGATGCGCCTTGGCGGACGGATCGCATTTATCGCGTGCTGGAGTCGGGGAAGAAGTTTGCTCCGGCGGATATGCTGGCGCTGGAGATGGATGTGTCGTCGACTTATGACCGCTTCTGCGCCGACAAATTTGTGTATGCGATCGATCATGCGGCGGGCGCTTCGGAGCGGGCGAAGAAGGCGGCGGATATTTTGCGGGACTGGGATGGGAGGATGTCAGCGGAGGCGGCGGCTCCGACGATTGAGACGAAGGCGCGGGGGGAATTGGTGCGGCTGATCCTGGAGCCGAAGCTGGGCGCGCCACCTCTCGGGCCGAACGCCAACAGCCGGCTGAGTTGGAAGACCTATCACTCGGCGATGTCGTCGGTGTGGCTGGAGAATGTGCTCACCAAGCAGCCGGCGCGCTGGCTGCCCACGGGCTACGCGGATTACGGGAGCCTGCTGACGGCAGCGATGGAGAATGTGGTCGCACAGGCGCGGGTCGTTTTAAACAATCCTTCAACAGACATGTCGCTCGCTCCGACCGATCTCAATCGGTGGAAGTGGGGAGAGAATTATCCGGTGGATATCGATCATCGGGCGCTAGGGCAGCTTCCGTTGATTGGGCGCTTCACCGCGCCAGGAATTCATCCTCTAAGCGGGAGCACTTCGACGGTCAAGCAGGTCGCGCGCGGGTTTGGGCCGTCGGAGAGGCTGACGATTAGTTTCGCGAATTTTGACGACAGCACGCTGAACCTGGTTACGGGAGAGAGCGGGATATTTCTCAGTCCTTATTACATGGATGAGTGGACGGCGTGGTACAAGGGCTCGACTTTCTCTTTTCCCTTTACCCAGGGAGCGGTCGAGCAGCATCGGAAGCATGCCATGACGATGGAGCCGAAGGCGGTCGTTGGTCGCTAGTCGTTGGTCGCCAAAAGCGAGCGACCCACACCGTTGCGGCGGTATCGAATACGGAGGTCCTTCCCCTTCGGCTACGCTCAGGGTCAGGATGACAATGCTTTGTAAATTCAGAAAATTGCAAAATCCGAGATTTGCTAACTTAGAAATTTGTAAGCTTAGAAATCCACCGTCTTGACGTCGATGAACTGGCCTATCAGATTTGAGATCTTGCCGGGATTGTTCGGATTGTTCGGGTTGTATGCCAACGCGTCGATGGTGAGGTCGTAGATATCGAGCGATCCTCCCTGGACCACATAAATCACCTGCTGAGCAATATTGGGATTGTCGGCGCGCTTGCCGATCGGCTGGAGGCCGGTGACGTCTCCGTTGGCGGGAGGAATTAAAACTCCGCCGGGTGGAACGCTGCCGACGGCGGTCGTCAGCGTGTTGTAGACGGAGAGGCAGCCGCGAGTCTCGGCTCCCGCGGGCGCGGGAATGGGCGGAACAATTTCGGTGCAGGTACGCGCGCCGATGAAGAGCTGTCCGTTGGCGCCGAGCGCCATGCGCGTGTGATAGCCGTCGGTGATGACGATGGGTGCCCCGACCACGCTCATAGTATCGAGGTCGAAGAAAGTGAGCAGACCGCAGGTGGTGGCCTGCGTGGTCTGTCCGGTGCAGGGCTGCGAAGGGGCTCCGCCGGAATAGGGCGTGCCGGCGAGATAGAGGGTTGAGCCGCTGAGCATTGCTACGGTTGCGGCGGGAACGTTGACGGGCGGACAAACTCCGGTGGGCAGGCATGTCGTAAGCGTCAAATCCACTTTTTGTATGCTGGCCTGGGTGCCGCCGCATTCGGCGCCGCAGTTCAATACATAGGCGGTGGTGTCATCGGGGCTGAAGAGCGCCCAGACGGGACGGTCGAAACCGTTGATGGTAACCACCGGATTGGTGTTGGGAATGCCAATATCCGAGGGCGTGATCACGGCGATCGAATCGGAGTTATCACTGAAACCAAAAATGCGGTCGCCGGTGTTGTCGATAGAAAGATAGTGGACCGAAGGAATGTCGACCTCTCCGGTAAAAGCACCGTTGTTCAACGAGATGGCCTCGACCAAGCCGGGTTGTTGTTGCCCTACTACACTGGCGGCGGGAACGGCAACGTAAGTCGTGGAGCTGTCAGGAGAAACGACGAAACTCTCAGTCAAGCCCGGCAAAGTCACGTGGCCGACGGCGGATTCGCTGGCATTGTTGATGACGGTGAACTGATTGTCGGAAGCCTGCGTGCCAATTCCGCTGAAGACCAGGGTGAGGCCGAGATTGGGTGTGAGGACCATCATGCCGGGATTATTGCCGGCGGCAATCGGCGCGACTCCGGGACGCACATCGCTGAGGGCGTTGACAACGAAGACGCCGGCCGAGGAAGTCCCGCCACTGATGCTATTGGAGAGAAAGGCGCGATAGGGAAGACCGCTGGTTTTGGTGGAGGTGGGAGCACCGCCGCCGCAACTTAGACATATCAGACTCGGGGGCAGCAGAAATAGCAGAAGGATCGGAATTTTCTTCAAACCTGAGGCTCCAGCTTTATGACGGATAATTGCTTGGATGCAAGAACAAGGATTATAGCAAAGGGGTGAGGAGCAGGCGGGAGGCGGGTGGCAGGGGACAAGTCTCAGGTCTGGAAGTACTTCGTGGGCCTTAGGTGGCCTTGGTGGTTATCGGTTTCGCTTTCCCGCGGGCCACTGAAAACAGAGGCTGTAGCCGTCCGGATCGTGAAGATACAGCTGCTTCATCCCATAATGCGCGACTTTGGGTTTTTTCAAGTTTGCGCCGCGCGAGCGCAGGTACTCATAGGCCGCATCAACGTCGGGGCACCCGAAGTAAATCGCGGTATCGTCGTGGGCCGCAATTCGTGCGGGATCAGGTTTGTCGGGCCGCGAATCGTCTTCATAGGCTGTGTTCAGCATCAGCTCGACGCCATTCAGCTGAAGCATCGCCCAACCGAAGCGCTCTTCTCCTGGCTGGGAAGTGGCCACCACCTCAAATCCCAGCACATCGCGGTAGAAGACAATTGATGCAGACATATCGAACACTTGCAATAACGGCGCCATGCCTTTGATTTCAATGCCCATGCTCCCCTCCTCAACTCCAAGCGAACGTTGCCCCCGGATCCCCATTGCACTTTTTCACCACGGGCACGGAGAAGATCCTGGAAATGTTAAACAAGAAACGAACGCTTTTCCAAGCGGTTGGGTTTCTCCGTGACACCGTGCCTCCGTGGTAAGAACAAATGACTCTGGTGGCCATCTTCCGCGGGCCAAGATGCAATTATCGCGCACCTTCTTGTATCCTCAAATGAATGGCCCAGAATCTCGTTGAACGCCTGAAGCGGGCGCCCGTGCTCTGCGATGGAGCCATGGGCACGCTTCTTTATGCCAAGGGCATTTTCATCAATCGCTGCTATGACGAGCTCAATCTATCGCAACCGGAGCTGATCCGCGCCGTGCACCACGATTATCTGCAGGCGGGCGCCGAGATTATCGAGACCAATACTTTCGGCGGGAATAGCTTTCGCCTGGCGCGGCACAGCATGACCGACCGCGTGCGCGAAATCAATATTGCTGGCGCGCACGTGGCTCGCGAAGCGGCAAAAAGTTTCGACGTATGGGTGGCGGGATCGATGGGACCGCTCGGCGTCCGCATCGAGCCGCTCGGCAAGACTTCATTTGAAGAGGCGCGAACGGCGTTCCGTGAACAGGCTGCCGCTCTCATCGAAGGCGGCGTCGATCTGCTGATGCTTGAGACCTTCGGATACATCGAAGAGTTGCATCAGGCCGTGCTCGCCTGCCGCGATGTCGACCCGAAGATTCCAATCGTCGCTCAGGTCACGATTGATGAGGATGGCAACTGCCTTGACGGCTCCGACCCGGAAGCCTTCGCCGCGCGGCTAACGGAGTGGAACATCGACGTGCTCGGCATCAACTGTAGCGTGGGACCGGTCGCGATGCTGGATGCGATCGAGCGCGTGCGAGCGGCGACTTCCCTGCCCCTGGCCGCGCAACCAAACGCCGGCATGCCGCGCTCGGTGGAAGGACGCAACATTTATCTCTGCTCGCCGGAATATATGGCCAGCTACACACGAAAATTTGTGGCCGCCGGTGTGCAGCTCATAGGCGGATGCTGCGGCACCACACCCGATCATATTCGCGCCATGAAATCGGCATTGCGCGTCGGTGAAGCGCGCGGCAAAACAGCCGTTACGGAGGCGATTCATTCCGGCAAAACAACCTTAGCACCGGCGACCATTCCGATGGCCGAGCGCTCTCGCCTTGGAGCCCGGATTGCGGCCGGCGAGTTTGTCACCATGGTCGAGATCGTGCCGCCGAAGGGCATCGACATTCGCAAAGAGATAGAGGGCGCGAAGTTCGTCAAGTCGGTTGGCGTAGACGCGATCAATATTCCTGACAGCCCGCGCGCCTCAGCCCGCATGAGCAATCAGGCCTTGTCACTGTTGATGCAGCAAGAGGTTGGCATCGAAGCCATCCTGCACTACACCTGCCGCGATCGAAATGTGCTAGGGATTCAATCCGATCTGCTGGGCGCGGCGGCTACGGGAATTCGCAACCTGATCTGCATCACCGGTGATCCGCCGAAGATGGGGAACTACCCCGATGCGACGGCGGTTTTTGATGTCGATGCAATCGGACTGGTGAATATCGTCCACAACCTGAATCGCGGGCTCGACCTCGGCGGTAATCCGATCGGCACGGGAACCAGCTTCGTCATCGGCGTAGGAGCCAACCCGGGGCTGCCCAATCTGGATGAAGAAATCCGGCGCTTCGAATATAAGGTGCAAGCGGGCGCCGAGTACGTCGTGACGCAGCCGGTATTCGACCTCAATCTGCTGGAGAAGTTTCTGCGGCGGATCGAACACTGCCGCATTCCGCTAATCGCGGGAATCTGGCCGCTGGTGAGCGCGCGCAACGCGGAATTCATGAAGAACGAGCTGCGCGTATCGGTGCCTGATGAAATTCTCAACCGAATGACCCGGGCAGCCAGCCCGCAAGCGGCTCGCGAGGAGGGCGTGGCGATTGCGCGCGAGATGCTCGGTGCGCTCCGCGATCGGGTGCAGGGGGCGCAGATCAGCGCTCCGCAGGGCCGGTATGCCTCGGCTGTCGACGTGCTCGAGGCGCTCGGCTCGAAGCGCCCGGCATCCGTTTAATTTCGGAACACCCCTGCCCAACAAATTGTGCAAATTGAAAAATTTCACTTTACATTTTTCTCCGCAAGTCGCATTACAATAGAGTGTGGGAGCCATTGGATTGGTAAAGTTCGAAGAGTGCCTCGAGCGTCTGGAAAAGATTGTTCAGGAACTGGAAAAAGGGGAGGTTCCCCTGGAAAAGTCCCTGACGCTTTTTGAAGAAGGCATGCAACTTTCCGCCACCTGCCGCCAGCAACTGGAAGACGCGGAAGGCAAGGTCGAGATTTTGCTTAAGCAGAACGGGAAACTTCAAGCGGAACCGTTCGAGCCCCCGGTCGGGAAAGCGTTGCGCAAGTAACGTATGGTTGCTCGGAAACTGATAACGCCTGTGCTAGCAGTCTTGCTGTCGCAGCCAAGGCCGCCACGAAATGCGGCGAACGTCAGGGGGATCTATGGAACCACTCAGCGTAGTTCTCTATCAAAATAGCCCCGCAACTGCTGAAGCTCTTGCAGTCGGTCTTTCCCAACACTTTGAAGCGATCTATCTGGCACGCTCGTCGGCGGAAGCGGAGCTTGCGATTTCCGAGCATCATGCGGTGGCGCTGGTGCTCGATCTGGAAGCGGTGGACTGGGCCGACTTCGAGCGATTACGCGTGGGCTTTCCCAGCCTGTGCATCGTCGGCACCCACCGACTGGCGGATGAACAGCTGTGGACTGCAGCCCTGAATCAAGGCGCATCCGACATTTGCGAGCCGCGCCCGGATGACGTAGTGCGCTCGGTCTTGCAGGGATTGACGCAGCGGGCGGTTGCGTGACGGATCAGGAAACGCAAGTGACAGGTCGCCGGTGGCCGGAAAAAGCAAAACCGAGAGGTGGATTTGTTTTTCCTGGCGTTTGTTTTGCCTGACCCCTGCTTCTCCTAGTTTCTGATTTTCCTGTCGCCTGCGACCTGTCACCTGCTCTTCCCCTGGCTTGTTATACTGCGTCTCGATGCTGAAACAAGTTCTGGAGCAGGGACGCGAGGCCGCCGACGTGGCGCTCGAAGAACTTTTGCCACCGGCCACAGAGCATCCAACTTCTATTCATCAGGCGATGCGCCATAGCGTCTTCGCCGGCGGCAAGCGACTGCGTCCGATTCTCTGCATGGAGGCGGGCCGGATGATTCGAGCCGCTGCGGAAGCTCATTCGCATGCTCGGTCGGCTGCGGCCTCATCGAAAAAATCATCGCGGGCAAAATCGCCATACGCCGCATCGCTGCCCCCCGGCATCGACCAGGTGGGCGCAGCGCTTGAAATGCTCCACACTTATTCGCTGATTCATGACGATCTGCCGGCGCTCGATAACGACGACCTGCGCCGCGGACGTCCCACCTGCCACAAGGCCTTCGGCGAAGCGATCGCCATTCTCGCCGGGGACGCGCTGCAGACGCAGGCTTACGAAACGCTGGCGCAACTCATCTGCCCGGCCGAGGCGCGCGTCGCGATCATCAGCGCAATCGCGCACGCCACCGGCACCATCGACGGCATGATCGGAGGCCAGGTCGTCGACCTCGAAGCGGAACACAAAAAGCCGGATCTGGCGACGCTCGAATATATCCACCGTTCGAAAACGGCCGCGCTCATCACCGCCAGCGTCGTCAGCGGAGGAATTTATGCTGGCGGCAGCGCTCCAGACGTCTCCCGCCTGCGAACCTACGGCCAGTCGATCGGACTAGCGTTTCAGATCGTCGACGATGTCCTCGACCTGACGCAAACCTCCGAGCAACTGGGAAAGACGGCGGGCAAAGACGCGGCAGCAGAGAAGACGACGTATCCAGCGTTATTTGGGATCGAGGAGTCGATCCGCAAAGCCGATGCGCTGGTCGATCGGGCGTGCGCAGAGCTTGACGAATATGGCGAAGCCTCGACCACGATGAAAGAGCTGGCGCGCTATCTCGCGGCGAGAAAAAGCTAGAGCGCGAACCGCGCTGGCTTTTTTCTGGCATCCACTAACGAGTCGACCATAATGAGCAAAGACGAAAATTTGCGGAGGAGCGATCGCGGCGACAGCCCCGGTCAGAGTAACGATCTCGGCATGAACCGCGCCATCTCGCGCCGCGATTTTCTGAATGGTGTCGCGCTCACCATCGGCGGCACGCTGCTTCCTCCTCGGGCGCTGGCGTTCGACGAAGCGCCTTACGCGCCGGAGAAATCTCCCGGCTACTATCCTCCGGCGCTGACCGGAATCCGCGGCAACCACGATGGCAGCTTCACCTATGCCCATCGCCTGCGCGACGGCGAATCGTGGGATCAGGACAAACCCGAAAGCAGTGGCGAGACTTACGATCTGGTCGTCGTGGGCGCGGGCATCAGCGGACTTTCCGCCGCTTATTTTTATCGCCAGCTCGTAGGGAAAAAATTCAGTGCGAAAACGACGGCTGCGAAGACTCCGCGCATCCTCATCCTCGACAATCACGATGACTTCGGAGGCCACGCCAAGCGCAACGAATTCCGCGTCGGCGATCGCACCTTGCTCGCCCACGGCGGCACCATGTCAATCGAGCGGCCTGGCGAATACAGCAAGGTCGCGCGCGGCCTGCTCACCGAACTCGGCATTGATCTCAATCGCTTCTATAAGGCTTACGACCGCAAACTCTATAACCAACTTGGCACTGCCGTGTTTTACGATCGCGCCACTTTTGGCGAAGATCGCCTTGTCACCGGACTGGGCAAGACGCCGTGGCCGGAATTTCTGGCGAAGTCTCCGCTCTCAGAACCGGTCCGCCGCGACATTGCGCGCGTCTACACTGACAAGAAAGATTATTTCCCCGGCCTCACTCGCCGGCAAAAGATCGAGCGCCTGCGCAAAACCAGCTACGCCGACTTTCTCACTCAGGTCTGTAAGGTCGCTCCCGACGCGCTTCCCTTTTTCCAGACCTACACCCATGATTTGTTTACCGTCGGCATCGAGGCCGTTCCCGCCCTCGATTGCTTCATGGCCGGAGACGATTACGGCGCCATCAGCTATCCCGGCTTCGACGGCCTCGGCCTCAAGGCGCCGGAGAGAGAACCCTACATTTTTCACTTCCCCGACGGCAACGCGTCGATTGCGCGGCTACTGGTGCGGAGTCTCGTGCCCGGTGTGATGACCAACCACAGCGCTTCCGGACATGCTGCGCACAGCGATGCGATGGACGACATCGTTACCGCTCGCGCCGATTACAGCCATCTTGACCAGGCTGACTCGCCTGTCCGCATCCGGCTGAACAGCACCGTTGTGCACGTTAATCATGTTGGCTCAGCGCAAACTGCCAGCGAAGTCCGAATCGCCTACGAGCGCGGCGGCAAGCTGCAAACGGTGCGCGCGAAACATTGCATTCTCGCCTGCTACAACACGATGATTCCGTATCTCTGCCCGGAGTTGCCGCAGAGCCAGCGGCAGGCGCTCTCGTATTTAGTGAAAATGCCGCTCGTCTACACCCACGTCGCCATTTCCAACTGGACCAGCTTCCACAGACTCGGCATTCATCAGATCGTCTCTCCCGGCAGCTATCACTGCTTCACTGCCCTCGATTATCCGGTGAGCCTCGGCGACTATCACTTTCCGTCGCATCCGGAAGAGCCGATGATTCTCTTCATGCTGCGCACGCCCTGCGAACGCGGATTACCCGTCCGCGATCAGAATCGCGCCGGACGCGCGGAACTGATGGGCACGCCCTTCTCCACCTTCGAGAACAACATCCGCGAACAGCTGGGGCTCATGCTAGGATCAGCCGGATTCGATCCCGCCCGCGACATCCAGGGCATCACCGTCAATCGCTGGGCCCACGGCTACGCCTACGCTCCCAATTCATTGTTCGATCCCGACTGGAAAGAAGGAGAACAGCCGTGGGTAGTAGGGCGTCAACGCTACGGCCGCATCGCGATAGCCAATTCCGATGCCGGCGCAGACGCCGAAACCGACGTCGCCATCGACGAGGCGCACCGCGCCGTGCATGAGATCGTCTAGGTTGTGGCTTTTTGCATTTCCATCGCGGCGGCGAGCGACGTTTGCGAGTTGAGCGGTTCCACTTCTTTCCGCCGCGACCAGAAATACACTCCGACAACGACGTTAACGCCGGCTAGCGCGACGCCGAACTCGGTCGTATACCACAACGTCTTCCCCGTGTTGCGCATCATGTTGTCGAAAACGGTCTGGACGAACAGGTTGTGGCTGGCGTGCAGCACCGCGGCTGTCCATAAGCTTCCTGACTTCAATCGCAGCCAGGCGAAGGCAAAGCTGCCCGAGACGACCATTACCGCGAAGCAACCCATCGCGTACCCGCGATTCGTGCCCGCGTTATAGTCGGCAAATAGCAGCAACGGACTATGCCACGCCGCCCAGATGATGCCGCTCAGCAAGCTCAGCTTCGTGTACGACATCTGCTTCGCCAACTCGGGGACGAGGAATCCGCGCCAACCGATCTCCTCGCCGAGGGCTGTAGACAGGCCGCGAATCAACCCTGCCGTGGCCGTGAACAGCAACCAGAGCGTGAACGCTCCCCACGGCGGCATGCCGCGCAATCCGAAGCGCTGCGTCACCAGGCCGACCAACCCCGCGTTCCATCCCCCCAGCCGCAGCGCCCACACTGCCCCGTAGGCGATCGCCGCGTACCCGAGCGGAAGAAAATATGCAGCGGCGATATAACGATTCGCCGGCCATCGCCACGCTAGCGAGCGGAAACTGCGCCCCATCAGGCGGCAAGTCACCAACGCCGCCAGCGCCGGGCACCACATGACGGCCGTAACCATCATCCCGAACGCCATGCCGAGATGGCCTGACCAGACGACCAGCGACCAGATCACTGCGCTGAACAAAAGCGTGAACAAGAGGTAAAGGAGGGTGGCTTGCCTGGGCGTGTCTGGCATTGCTTTTGACCTAAGTGCTGCTCTTGGTTCCGGGATGGACGTAGCGATCCATTTCGGCCGTCCACTTGAGGAAGCGCCACAGGTCGCCGCGCTCCGTCCATAAGAATTCCCAGAACTCGAAGAATCCGATCTGGGTCATCTTGACTCCGGTGTAGGTTTCGATGCGCCATAAGAGATAGGGACTGCGCCACGGGGCGATACGATGGCCCCGTGTCGAGTTCCAGAGAAAGCGCAGCATTGGCCGCATCGCGTTTTAGTATAGCGCCTCAACCCCTGAAGGGGCGGCGTTCTCGCGCCGCTTTTCGGCATCGCTAAAACGATGCCCGGATACGAAGCGAAGACAGAAATTGATTATCGACCGTTATTTTGCGATGTCGATGCTGGCGCGGGTGTTCTCCCACTCCAGGCGCATGGTGCATTGGCTGCCGCCCGGGTCGAAGGCGATGGTGAAATTTTCGACGGGCGCAGATGTTTTCGCTGCGTGCATGTCAAAGCGGCCTAACTCGTCGGCTTCGTATTTGTAGGGAATGCCCCACTCGGCGGTCTTTTTGTTGACGATCAGAGTCCACTTGTCAGCATTCGGGATGGTGAAGATGGTGTAGCTTCCGGCGGGCAGCGATTTTCCGCCTATCTTGACGGGCGTATCGGTGACGAATTTGGTGGCTTCATTGGCGCCGGTGCGCCAGATTTTGCCGTAGGGAACGAGTGCCTGATCGCTCTCGGTGCCGAAAATCTTGCGTCCTTTTGCGCGCGGGCTGGAGTAGTCGACCTTGATGGTAGAGCCGTCAGAGAACTTGCACTCCGCACTGGCCGCCGGACTGGGGCGCTTCGAGTTGTCCATCTGGGCCGAGGCGAGAGCTGCCGCCGCGAAGACCAACGCTGCCATGAAAGCAAACTTCTTCTTCATCATTTGTTTCCTCCTGTGAGCAGTCAGCATTCAGCAATCAGCACTCGGCAATCAGCTGCTTCAAGACCAACCATATGGGCTGAATGCTGAGTGCGACTGCTGATTGCTGTTCGCCTGCTGATTGCTGTTCGCTGAGAATTATACCCATATCCCCGTTACAATTTGTCCATGGCCGTGTTCAATGAAAAGCAGGAAGAGTTGGAGCACTTTGAAATGCGCATGGGAGTGCCGCGCGGACGGCTCGCCGTCACTATGGATCTGGTCACCGATGCGATGGCGCTGGTGGGCCAGCACGGCGTCTATTGCCAGAGCCAGCGCTGGCCGGGCAAGCCGGTGATGGATGTGCAGCTCATTCTAAAGAATCTGACCGACGCCAAGGAGCTGATCCAGAGTGTGATGGAGGAGCTGAAGCCTAAGGCTTGATTCGAGCGGCGCGTCTGCGGCGGCTTTCTGGGGGGTGGGACGAAAGAAACTTGGGCCGCGAAGAAACTTTCGATACGAAACCGAAGTGTATTCGCGGTTTGCTGAAGCCGGATCATCGGGCAGTCAAAAGACTTACAATCGAGGGTATGGAGCGCAAGATTTTCTGGGGATCGATGACCTTGCTCGGAATCCTCGCCGACCTGGTGCTGCCGTTGTGGTGGGCGATAGGTGCGACCATCCCTATCATGTATTTCTCGTGGTGGATTGCCTATCGTAGCGGCTGGTTTGAGTAGGCGATTGTATTTTTCCGCACTGCCCTTGATAATTGCCCTGCCGCAATCGCAATCTCACGGGGGCAAAAAATGAATACCCAATGGAAGCTCTCAGCCGTGCTGTGTCTGGTCTTCACACTGGCGCTGGCCAGCATCGCCCAAACCGCCGCAATCCCGGCAACAACCACTTTGACGCCCGAGGAGCGCACAGCCGCGCTCAAGAATCTACAGGCAACGCACGACGCCTTTCTGCAATCGATTGCCGGATTGTCCGAGAAGCAGTGGAGATTCAAGCCGGCGCCCGATCGATGGTCGGTGGCCGAAGTCTCCGAGCACATTGCGGTCTCCGAATCCACCCTCTTGGGACTCGTGGAAACCAAGATCATGACGGCACCGGCCGATCCGTCCAAACGGGCCGAGGTAGCCGGCAAGGACGAGATTGTTCTGACGAGGGTTCCTGACCGCAGCCATAAAGCGCAGGCGCCGGAATATTTGAAGCCGACTAGTCGCTGGGCCACAGAGGCGGATGTCATCAAGGCCTTCGAGGATAGCCGCAGGGCGACGATGGATTACGTAAGGACGACTAACGATGATCTGCGCGACCACTTCGGCCCGCACCCGGTGCTTGGCCCGCTTGATGCTTACCAGTGGATATTGCTGATCTCGGCGCACTCCGAGCGGCACACCAAACAGATTGAAGAAGTGAAGGCGGATCCGAACTTTCCGAAGGAGTGAGGAATTTCCGCTGTGTAGAAACAGAGAGGAACGGCTTTGCGGGCACAGCGTGGCTGCGGCCTTGTCTCGATCCGATTCAAACTAGGCCGCGCTCTCTCCCGGCACGGCCAGCGTATTCCACCCGGCTCGCTGGATGAGCGGATGGGGATCCCCGCCGGATCCGAAGAGCTGATAGTTTCTTTCGTGAAGCAAACGGGGAGACCGCATCCGCATTCTGCGGATCTGCTTCGCATAAGATCACCGGCCGAGCGCTCTCCAGCAGACGGACTGCGCCGCGAAGCGCCTCCGCCTCGTGCGACTCGACATCAATCTTCAGCACGTTGGGATCTGGCAAAGAGTCGAGCAACCAATCTAGCGTCACGGAAACGGTCGACTGCAAATAGCGATGGCCTCCCGCCTGGGTTGAGCCGGAAATGCCCTGCCGGTGATTCGCGGCGCGCGCCCGCTGCGCAATTTCCAGTTCGCTCACACCCAGTTGGCTGGACGCGACGCGCATAAGACACGAACCGGGGCTGCGGATAATCTCTTCTCGGCAATTTCGCGCGACGAGCGATTAATCAGGTGACAGAGCCAGATGTCGGGTTCGATCGCCAGCGCAAAGCCGGAGGGTGTGGCCTTGGCGGCCGCGGAAAGCGCGAGCAAACCGATGTTCGCGCTGGCCGGACGAGTTTCCGCGCCCGGCGGAGCAAATGCCCATCGACGCCGGAGCCGCCTGCCCAATGCCGCAGACGGGCCTCGGGAGTCACGTAGAGCGGCAGGCGCTCGAAATCGCGTGGCAAATGCCGGCGCAGAACTACGCCTCGGCTGAGCCCTTCGGCCAGTCTCCGCAACTGTCGATCGAACATCATTCTTTAGGCGAGCTGGTACTTCCCTGCCTCGATCGTCTTCTTCGCAATCTGCTGGCGCAGCGCAATTGTGTTGAAGGGCTCGTGCTTGGCCAATCGCCGCACGATCGCCAACTGCGTGCGCAGCATGTCGCCTTCGGCAACGTCGGCAATAACTTTCTTGGCTGCCGCTTCTACTTTCTCCAGCGCTTGCGTTAGATACACGCGCGTCATCGCAATGGCGAGTGAGGACGCGGCGTCCCCCTTTTGTTCGACCATTTTTTGCGTGCGCAGCACGGCCGATTCCATGGCGTAGATCTCGATCGTCATATCGGCGATCGCACCCATCACTTCCTGCTGATCCTGAATCGCCTGCATGTATTTCTGCGTGGCCGAACCAGCGACAAAAAGGCCGAGCTTTTTGGCTTGCGCCACCAGTTTGCGTTCGTCGGCCAGCGCGCCTTCGATTTCGTCGCCGTGAGACGGGCCGCTCAGCACTTCATCCATCAGCTTTTTGATGGCGGGCATCAGCGGTAACTGGCCGCTCATGGCGCGCTTCAAAAGGAAGCCGGTGATGATGAGGCGGTTGATTTCGTTGGTGCCTTCGAAAATGCGGTTGATGCGAGCGTCACGATAGGCGCGCTCGGCGGGATATTCCTCGACAAAACCGTAGCCCGCAAAAATCTGGAGGCTTTCGTCGACGACGTAATCGATCATCTCCGAGCCCCAGACTTTGAGAATCGAGCATTCGACCGCGTATTCCTCAATCGCCTTGCGCTGCTCTTTGGCGGCGTCGGGACTCGAGTGGTCGATTTCGGAGAGCAGAGCGTCCATCATTCCAACCGTGCGATAGACGAGCGATTCGCCGACATAGATCAGCGTGGCCATGTTGGCGATTTTTTCGCGGACCAGACCGAAATCGCTGATCGACTTGCCGAAAGCCTTGCGCTGCTTGGCATAAGCGACGGCGCTCTCGACCGAAACCCGCGCTCCGCCGACGCACATGGCGCCAAGTTTGAAGCGGCCGATGTTCAGAATGTTGAAGGCGATGATGTGACCCTTGCCAATTTCGCCGAGAAGATTTTCGACGGGCACCTGGCAATCGTTGAGAATCACGGGGCAGGTGGAAGAGCCGCGAATGCCCATCTTGTGCTCTTCGGCGCCTGTCGAAAATCCGGGAAATGTTCGTTCGACGAGAAATGCGGAAAACTTTTCGCCGTCAATTTTCGCGAAGACGGTGAACAGGTCGGCGAAACCGGCATTGGTGATCCACATCTTTTCGCCGTTGAGGATGTAATGCTTGCCGTCGGGCGAAAGCACGGCGCGGGCGCGGCAATTGAGCGCGTCGGAGCCCGAGGTCGCTTCCGACAAGGCGTAGGCACCGACCATTTCTCCAGCCGCCAGGCGCGGCAGATATTTTTTCTTCTGCGCGTCGGTGCCGAAATAAACGATGGGCAACATGCCAATGCCGCTGTGCGCGCCCCATGTGGTGGCAAAGCCCGCGTACTTGGCCATGTGGTCGGCGATGACGGCGGCGGTGACTTTATCCATCTCGAGGCCGCCGTATGCTTCCGGAACTTCCACTCCGCTGAGGCCGAGGTCGCCAGCCTTTTTTAAGAGAGCGCGCGAGACGGAGTAATCCTTGTGCTCGATCTTTTCGGCCTGGGGCAGAATTTCGTTGATGGCAAATTCTTCGGTGGTCTGGCCGATCATCTGCTGCTGCTCGGAAAAATCTTCCGGGGTGAAGACGTCGGCGGTCTGGCGCTCTTCCAGCAGGAAGCTGCCGCCGGAAATCTTGGTTTTGGGGATTGCTGTCGTCGCCATTTTTGGTCCTCTGGATGAAAACTGTTGGTTGTGTGCGGAGCTAGTGAGAAGACCCCATTCTAATGCTCAACGCGACGAAAAGGTAGATACCAAGCCCACGACCCAATTGCCTAGCGGCCTGCCCTTTTCTTAGCGCCGGCTCGGTTCAGAGCGACGCCGGGTCGGGTAGCATGACCCGACAGGTCGAGGGGGACTCATTGAGCAACACGCGGTAGCGCGACAGCGCTCCGTCGTGCTGTGTCGTAAGTTCGCTGCATTGTTGTCCGCCCGGATCTTGTGAACAAGCGCTCTCCTGGTCACTTTTTATGCCGCGCAATTCGTTCGCCAGCACTCCAGCCCGTGAATTGTAAAATGCACAATCAGTTGCCGCCGTGCAGAAACCACCATTCCAAAAAGTACCTGGCTGGCAGGTCGCAGAGACCGCGCAGGCTGAGCCATTCCCAAATTGCCCGGGCGCGCATTGGTTGGCTGCGATTACAGACCCGCACATGCCCTTGCCGTTGCGAAATTCTCCCGGCGGGCAGACCGCGCAGGGTCCTTTCCAGCATGGCACCGGGGGCTTGATTTCCGCTTTCTCATGTGGTCGCTTTCTGAAATGGTGCCAGAACCCTTTCTTTTCCCGCGCGGCGCTTTCTTTGGAGGGCGCCAATTTATTGGCCGGCAACGGATCCCTCTTCCCGATCGCAGCAGTTGTCTTCAACTCGCGAACCGCCTGCTCATCGTTCGATTTCGCGAGCGCCGCCTCCACGCTCGTGTGCGATGCCGCCGCGCCCGCTTTGGCAACATGCGCAGCTGGGCTTCCGGAATTGTGGCTGCCGGCGGAACTCGCTGATGCGTGGGAACTGCCGCTGGAACTGCTGCGGGAAGGGCTCGAACTCGACGAACCGCTCGATCTTACAGAGCCGCCGGAGCCGCTCGCATGGCTGCTGGAAGAACTAGTGGAATGGCCGGAACTCGAACCACCGGACCCGGATGTGTGCTGCGCTGGAAGGGCTGCTCCGCCAAACAGGATAGTTGCGACGACAAGACAGGAGAGCCGCATAAGCACCTCCGAACCGACTGGTGCGAGCCGGATCAACCTTGGTCGCTCCACTTACTTCGACGGCATGGGACGATGAAAGTTATCGCTGAACGGCGTCAAAGAAAGTAACGATTTAGTAATGAAATGTCACGACAGATTTTCGAAGATCCCCGCTGCGCCCATCCCGCCGCCTACGCACATAGTGACCAGACCATAGCGCGCATTCCGCCGCTTCAGTTCGCGAATTATGGTGGCGGTCAGCTTCGCCCCGGTGCAACCGAGGGGATGGCCTAATGCGATTGCTCCCCCGTTTGGATTCACGCGCTCGAGGTCAATGCCCGCTTCCTTGATTACGGCTAGAGCCTGCGCCGCGAAGGCCTCATTCAGCTCGATTACGTCGATGTCTGAGAGCTTCAATCCAGCGAGCTTTAGCGCCTTTGGAATGGCAAACACCGGGCCCAGTCCCATTTCTTCCGGCTTGTATCCGGCGGTTGCGAACGAGACATAGCGCACCAGTGGAGTGATGCCCAGGGCTTTCGCGCGCTCGGCGGACATGACTACGGCTGCGGCCGCGCCATCGGACATCTGAGAGGAGTTTCCGGCGGTCGTCACGCCCTTCACATGAAACGCGGGCTTGAGCGCGCTGAGCGCTTCGAGCGAAGTATCGGCGCGCGGGCCTTCATCTACTTTGAAGGTGATCTCTTGCCGCTTCGGCTTCGATCCGTTCGGCGTCGTGAAACTGACCGGTACGGCAACCGTCTCGTCGTCAAATTTGTTCGCCGCAATCGCCGCCAGCGCATTCTGATGGCTGCGCAACGAAAACTGATCGCATTGCTCGCGCGTGATACCGAAGCGCGTCGCCAGCCGCTCCGCAGTCAGACCCATTGAAAGAAAGGCATCGGGATAATGATCGACCAGCCAGGGATTCGGCGAAATCTTGTGGCCGCCCATGGGAATCATCGACATCGATTCCGTGCCGCCCGCGACCATCACCTCGGCGCCTCCGCTCATGATGCGCTCGGCAGCCATGGCGATCGATTGCAAGCCCGAAGAGCAGAAGCGATTGATGGTCACCGCCGACACTTCGACCGGCAGGCCCGCGCGCAGCGATGAGGTGCGAGCCACATTCATCCCCTGCTCACCCTCAGGCATAGCACAGCCGAGGATGACGTCTTCGATCTCTTTGGGGTCGAGCTGGGGCACGCGATCAAGCGCGCCCTTGATGGCGACGGCAGCCAGTTCATCAGGACGGGTAGCCCGCAGCGTTCCCTTGAACGCGCGGCCCACAGGAGTGCGGACGGAGGAAACTACGACGACTTCTCGCATACAGCAATTTTACCGCAGAGGGCGCAGAGTACGCGGCGATCAAAAAGGAACGCCCAGGTCCCGCGATTTTCGAGACCCGGCGTTCTTGGAACGGCTACTCAGCATCTTCTCCCGTCGAAATGCTAAACACGGTTCCATCATTCTCGGTGCCGCCAAAATACGTGGTCCCGTAGAACACTCGCTCCGCCCCTTCGACCAGGCCGCAATAAGAGTTTTTACCGTTGGTCCCATCGAAACTGTGCACTGTGCCGAAGGTGCCGCCGGTGGTCATTCTAAAAACGGTCCCGCCAAAATGGGCGCCGCGAGTTTCGGTGGTTCCGTAGAGTTTGCCGTCGCTGGCCAGCAAAATTCCGTAGGGAGTTGCGCCATCCTTGCCATCGAAGCTGTGCAGAGTGGTGAACGCGCCGTCGCCGGTTATTGAGTAGACTGTGCCGTCGTTATTCGCGCCGCCCGCGCCGGTCGTGCCATAAAAAATGTTGCCCGGGCCCTCGACCACCCCGCTGTAAGGATATTCGCCGTCCGTCGTGTCGAAAGCAATCAACGTGGTCAGCTCGCCGCTGAGCGTCATCTTGAACACAGTGCCGCAACCATCCACGTTGCAGGCGGAATAGTCGCCGCCGGCGTGAGTGGTTCCGTAGATGTTGCCATCGCTCGCCAGGATCAGCCCGCCGACAGGATATTGGCCATCTGCGCAGCCCTGCTCTGAACAGAAGTTATAGAGTGTTGTTAGGGTTCCGGTCGAAGTGATCTCGTACACCGTGCCGGCGTAGCCAGCACCGCCTCCGTTGGTTGTTCCATAGAAAGTTCCATTACTGCCGACGAGCAGTGGACTGTAGGGGCCGGCGCCGTCGGGGCCGCCAAAGCTATGCAAGGTGGTCAGCGTACCGGTCGTTGTGATCTGGAAAACTGTGCCCCAGCCGCCGTTCGTTCCCCCGGATTGCGTCGTGCCATAGAAATTTCCGTCTGAGCCTTCGACAAGCGCCATGACCGGATATTCGCCATCGGCGCAGGCTGGTTGCGAACAGAAGTTGTAGAGCCTCGTCAATTGCCCCTTGGGCGTGAGCTTGAAAATGCTGCCGCCATGATGGGGTCCGCCGTCGACCGTGGTGCCGTAGAGATTTCCGTCACTGCCCATGACGAGCGCGGCATAGGGATTGTTTCCATCCCAACCGTGAAAGTCGCGCAATGTCTTAAAGGTTTGCGCGGGAAGGAGCAGAGCTGCCGCCATACAAAAGGCCAATACGGCAGAAGTATGTTGCCATGGGTTCAGTCGGGTCACTGGCGAATCCTCCGGGGTACGAGATGGGTGTGTGAGATCGGGTGAGCATCTTTCGATTGCAGCAAAGCTTCCTCAGCTAACGGCAATCGCTCCCCACCGCGACGCTGATCGGTCCGGTCGCGGCGCTGGTAGCTAAGTTTGCCGTCAGCTGCGTCAGGGAGTTTACGCTGAACCTGGCTGGAACGCCAACCATTTCGAGTTTGCGACTGAATCGGAGCGTCGGAAGCTCTAGCGATCGCCTACGCGATAGATTGTATTTCTCGGCTGCGCGAAAACGCGCTGGAGAACCGGCTCAAACGCCGCCAGCGGGAAACACTCTGCCTTGGCGTCGAAGGCGGGGCCGTCGAACTTCTCGCAGAATTCCGCGGTGCGCAAAAAATGCGGGTGCCCGCGGAACTGCTCGCGCATATTGCGGTCCATGCCGATGTGGTGAAAGAAATAATAGCCCTGAAAAATACCGTGCTTTTCAACCATCCAACGATTTTCTTCCGACACAAAAGGCTTGAGGATGGCGGCGGCGATGTCGGGATGATTAAAACTGCCGAGCGTGTCTCCAATGTCGTGCAGCAGGGCGCAGGCCACGTACTCGTCGTCACGGCCAGCCTGCATGGCGAACGTCGCAGTGAGCAGCGAGTGATGCAGGCGGTCAACCGGGAATCCGCCAAAGTCGCCGTCGAGAAGCTTGAGATGCGCCACGATGCGCTGCGGGAGTTGCCGCGCATATTTCATGAAGTCGGTAGAGATGAGCGCCCAATCTTCGCGGGTGGAATCTTCGATGCTGGAGAACGTGGCCGTCTGCTCATGCGGCATGTCGGCCAGTTTACGCAAATCGGGGCGGGGTCGACAAGGATGGAATGACTCCGGGTTCACGCCGTCATCCATCCGCAGCGGCATCGCCTTTGGCGCACAACCTTCACGGTTCCGCCTTAGAGAACTTCAGGTCTACCACCTGGCTTGAGCGCGGATCAACGCCGACACGCCGGGCGATATCCGTATGACTCTCCGGAAAATCCGGCGCGAAATACTCATGATCCGCGCTCGGCGGGACGGCGAACAGCAGGTAATCTCCGGGAATCACGTTGGCGATTGTGTATTGACCGCTATCATCGGTATTGGCAGTAAGGGTATAGCGCGGAATTCTACGCAAGTCCTTTGATTCAGGGAGCAAAACGACGACCAGTTTGCGAGCCGGGTTATCGCCGTCGGTTACTTTTCCATGAATTGTGCCGGTGTCGCCGGCCAGAGTGACATTGCAGTCGAGGGCGGTTCCAACCGCCAGCATGAACTCGCGGGACGCATAGTCCCGGCTGTTGCAGATCGCCGTTTTGACGTAAGCGGATTCTTCCCCTTGGGCATCGGAAACAGTAAAGAAGAATTCGCCGGGCGGTACGTTGAGGATGGCGAATCGTCCGCCGGAATCGAGGCCCGGGGCTTCATGCAGGAGATAAAAACCCGACCCGAAGGTTTCCAGCGTAATCCGTTTCCCCGCCAGCGAAAGACCCTGGGGCGCATCGACACTCCCACGCACTTCGGCCGCTCGACCGACTTCGATGTTGGCGTGTACGTTGGAGTCCACGACACGAACCGATGCAAAACCCTGTTCATTTACGACACCCGCGTCGACTGTTCTCACGCTGAGCGTGTAGTCGCCAGGAGGCAATGGCGAAAGCTTGAAAGAATGATCTGATTCCATCTGGACGGTTTGCCCTACACCGTCTGAAAATGTGTATCCCGCTGCGTCGGTTCTTTCGCAGCTAACCTCGGCATCCTTGAGCGTCGGTCGTCCCCCTCCCGAAAGAACCTTGCCAGTGATCGCGTAGGTTCCTTCTGTCGGGACGGTGAATCGGACGTCGTTGGTGGTCAACTCGGGGCCGACCTTCAACACTTGCGCTTGGTCCAGCGACGACGTTCCGGGATAGAACGTGTGGCGATACTGCACGCCGCCTGTCGGACTCTGCTTGAGTCCCATGGCCCCCATCGGATGCTGGATTAAGCCACCCGCGCTCACATAGTAAGAACCGGGTGGAAGATTCGGCAAGCGGAAGTTGCCCAGATCGTCGGTGACGGCCTGACCGGCCGCGGAAACCTGTTTTCGCCCACCTGGCTGAAGGTCGATGCGGAGAGCGAAGAGCTCCAGGCCCTGCACAGCTTCCCCGTCCTCGTCGGAGACTTGCCCGGCGATCACACCCGTTGGGTGAAGGCGCAAGACCAGATTCTCCAGCTTTTCTCCGGGCTTGAGAGTGATGAATTGACCGTGGTCATCCTCTCGCTCTTGCGGAGAAAATTCCGAAAATCCGTTGCGCCAAACCGAAACTCCAAAAGTTCCGGCAGGAAGATCGGGAAACACAAACGTGCCGTCGGTTCCGGTGCGCACCATGCGCCCGGGGCCGGCAGCCTTGGCTGTGTCGGGATCAGAAGGGTAGAGGCTGACTTGCGCCTTGGGGATGGGTTCGGCGGTGTCGAAGCGGTAGACATGTCCCGCAATCTGCCCCATCGTTGACTTGGAGAGTTGGGTATGGTCGCTCGTTTGGGCTGCTGTAAACGTGGCCAGGGTCAGGAACAGAGGTGCGGCGATGCGGAATGCGAAACGTGCGGATCGGCGATCAAGCTGCGAGAGTATCTCCGTCGCATACACGTTCAATTTCCGCTCTTCTTCAACTGCTGCTTCCACCCCAGCACGCGCGCCTGATTGCTTTCAGCTTCGGCTTCGGGGACCATGCCTTTTTTCTGATAGAGGATCGAGAGGCTGGTGTGGGCGAGAATGTCGTCGGGATCGATCTCTGAAATTTGCCTCGACACTTCGATGGCTTCGTCGAAGCGGTTAAGATCCTGGAGCGCGCGGCTTAGTCCGTGCAGCGCGTCGGTGAACTTGGGATCGGCTGCTACCGCCTGGCGATATTCTTCGACCGCTCGATCATGATGGCCTTCGAGAACCAGATCGAGCGCGGCATAGTAGTGATGTTCGGCGCGTTGACGGCCATCTTCGGAGCTGGCGGGATCGTCAGGCATAGGGAACTTTAAGGTAATTCTAACAAGAGGCTATCTTGCAGGTTAGTCGGATGCAGAGCTCCTTCGCTTCGCGCAGGATGACAGCGAGACCTCTGTCACTGGCTGACTGGAAGCGGACCGACAGGAAAGAAGCCTAGCTGTTCCCTTCCGGCTTCCAGCGCAGCACGGGCTTGCGGGCGGCGGCGGTTTCATCGAGACGCGAGATGCGCGTGTTGTGCGGGGCGTCGAGCACGAACTGCGGATCTTCTTCCACTTCCTCCGCAATCGATTTCATGGCTTCAATGAAAAGATCGAGTTCTTCTTTCGGCTCGCTCTCGGTTGGTTCGATCATCAGCGCGCCAGGAACAATCAACGGGAACGCCGTCGTGTAGGGATGGAATCCGTAGTCGATCAGACGCTTGGCGATATCCATCGTCTTCACGCCCTTCTTCGACTGCAGCTTGTCGCTGAAGACGACTTCATGCATCGAGGGGGTCGAATAGGGTAGATCGTAAACGCCTTCCAGGCCTTTGCGAATGTAGTTGGCGTTGAGCACCGCGTCTTCGGTGGTCTGACGCAGGCCGTCGGGGCCATTGGCGAAGATGTAGGCGAGGGCGCGGATGAACATGCCGAAATTTCCGTAGAAGGCGCGCACGCGCCCAACCGATTGTGGACGGTCGTATTCAAAACCGAGCGTGCCATCCGGCTTGGTGATGACGACGGGCGTGGGCAGAAACGGCGACAGTATTCTCTTAACCGCGACGGGGCCGGACCCGGGACCGCCTCCGCCGTGCGGAGTGGAAAAAGTCTTGTGCAGGTTGAGGTGCATCACGTCGACGCCGAAATCGCCGGGCCGAGCCTTGCCGACGAGGGCATTCATGTTGGCGCCGTCCATGTAGAGCAGGCCGCCCTTGGCGTGCATGAGGTCGGCGATCTTATGAATCTCCTGCTCGAAGACGCCGAGCGTATTGGGATTCGTGACCATCAGCGCCGCTACCTCTTCGTTCATTTGCGCCGCCAGCGCCGCCACGTCGACCATGCCGCGGTCGTTCGACTTCAAATTTTCGACCGCATAGCCGACCGTCGCTGCGGTGGCGGGATTTGTGCCATGCGCGGAATCGGGAATGAGAATTTTCTTGCGCGCGTTGCCCTGCGCTTCGTGATAGGCGCGCACCATCAGTAATCCGGTGAGCTCGCCTTGGGCGCCGGCAGCGGGTTGCAGCGTAATCGCGTCCATGCCGGTGATTTCGAGCAGGCAGTCGCTCAGCGTCTTCATGATTTGCAAGGCGCCCTGCGAAATCTTCTCCGCCTGATAAGGATGCCCGTTGGCCAGGCCTTCGACGCGCGCGACCAATTCGTTGACGCGCGGGTTGTACTTCATGGTGCAGGAGCCGAGCGGATACATGCCGAGGTCGATGGCGTAATTCCACGTCGAGAGGCGCGTGAAATGGCGGATGATTTCGATCTCGCTCACTTCCGGCATATTGCCGAGGTCTTTTCTTGCTTGCTTACCCAACAATTTTGCCGGATTGACTTCCGGGACATCGAGCGGCGGCAGCTTCCACGCCGCCTTTCCGGGCGATGATTTTTCGAAAATCAAGCCTTCGTTCTGATTGACGTGGCGCGTCGCTTTGCGGGTTATGTGCTTCGTTGTCATCGCGCCACCTCTTCGGGCTCGGGATTGTTCAGACTGCGATCCGAGTTCACACCTTCGGCGCCGGGTCCGACTGCGATGTCGATCGCTTTATCGATCATCGACCGTGTCGTCAATTCGGTGCAGCACCACAAGGCCGCGTGGCCGAGTTCGGGATAAAATTTCTTCAGCGGGAATCCGCCGACGATTTTATGCTCCAGCAAACGCGCGTTGATGGCGCGAGGGTCTTCGGTCGTCTCGACAACGAACTCGTTGAATCGCGGCGCGCCGGCGAACAGCACTTTCGACTGCTTGCCAAATTGCCCGGCGGCATAGGCTGTCTTCGCCAGGTTCTGCTTGGCCAGTTCGCGCAGTCCGACCTTGCCATAGACGGTCATGAAGATATTCACCATCAGCGCGACCAGCGCCTGATTGGTGCAGATATTCGAGGTCGCTTTTTCGCGACGGATGTGCTGCTCGCGCGTGGCCAGCGTCAGCACGAAGCCGCGCTTGCCGTTTTTGTCGACGGTCTGACCGGCCAGGCGTCCTGGCATCTGTCTTACAAACTTATCTTTGGTGGCGAGGACGCCGCAGTAGGGGCCACCGAAGCCTAGCGGCACTCCGAAGGACTGCGCTTCCATGGCTACGATGTCGGCGGTGCGCGGCGGCTCGACGACGCCGAGCGACACCGCTTCCGCAATCGATACGATCAGCAACCCTCCGTGTTTGTGCGCGATGTCGGCGATGGCTTCGGCGTCTTCGATGGTACCGAAGAAATTTGGCGACTGAATGAGGACGCAGGCAGTATCGTCGCCCATTGCTTTTTCCAGTTCCTGCAAATCAATTTGGCCGGAGTCCGTGTACGCAACCGTCGTCAACGGAATTTCCTGATGCGTCGCGTAGGTGGTTAGCACTTCGCGATATTCGGGATGGAGATTTCGCGCCACCACAGCCGAGTTCTTTCCAGTGACTCGGACCGCCATCATCACCGCTTCCGCCGCGGCCGTCGAGCCGTCGTACATCGAGGCATTCGCCAGATCCATGCCGGTGAGTTCGGAGACCATGGTCTGGAATTCGAAGATGGCCTGGAGCGTGCCCTGGGCGAACTCAGCCTGGTAGGGAGTGTAAGAAGTCAGAAATTCGCCGCGTTGCACCAGCGCGTCAATGACGACCGGCCGATAGTGCGCGTAAGCGCCGGCTCCGAGAAAGCTGGCGTAGCCTTCGCCGTTTTCTTGGGCGCGCTGCTTGAACCAATCGATGATTTCCGACTCGGCCATTTGGCGCGGGATGGCGAGGTCGCGCGTCAGACGGTACTCGGCCGGAATGGGCGAGAAAAGGTCGTCGATAGAGCGGATTCCGATTGCCTGCTGCATGGCGGCGCGGTCCGCGGGAGATTTAGGTAGATAGCGCATGGGAACTTTTGTTAGATGTCGTCGGCGTTAAAACGATTGCGAAGGGATTGCTGAGGTAAACCCCCGGCCCGGAGCGGCCATCCATAGGGTCAAGGTTTTCACTTCTGCAATCCGACCTCTGACCTCTGCCATTACTCTCTGCAATCGTCCTCAGTGTCCTGCCTCTTCGCTGACAAATTTGTCGTAGTCGGCTGCGGAAAGCAGCGCGTTCATCTCGGACGGATCTTTCACCTTGATCTTGATCAGCCAGGCTGCATGCGCATCCTTATTTACTTGCTCGGGCGCTGTGGCCAGAGCATCGTTTGCAGCCGTCACGGTGCCCGACACCGGCGCGTAGATATCGGATACAGCTTTTACCGACTCGACCGTGCCGATGGGCTTACCTTTGGTCAGTTCTGTGCCCGCCTTGGGCAGTTCAACGAACACAATGTCGCCGAGCGCCTCCTGGGCGTGATCGGTGATGCCCATGGTGCCGTCGGGGGTGATCCACTCGTGCTCTTTTGTGTATTGGCGATCGGTTGGGGATGGCATGTCGCTTCTGGCTCCTGGCTCGGTTTCGTGGTTCGCTCGTTCGGCCCACCCTGAACGTCCGAAAGGGCGCGACGTTTAAGGATGGGGCAACCCCTAATCAAGATTTCTTCGGACGCTTATAGAACGGCGTCGGGACTACTTGGGCCTTTACTCCCTGGCCGCGGATTTCTACCTTTACGGTTGATCCTATTTCTGAATACACGGGCGGAACGTAGGCCAACGCGATGTTTTTCTTCAGGAACGGCGCTGGCGATCCGCTGGTAACGTAGCCGATCTCGCTACCACCATCGTCCAGAATTTTATAGTCATCGCGGGCGATTCCCCGCTCGATCATTTCGAGGCCGACCAGCGTTTTCTTCACGCCTTCAGCCTTCCCTTTTTCGAGCGCGGCGCGGCCGATGAAATCTGGCTTCTCCATTTTGCAGAAACGATCGAGGCCGGCTTCCCAGACGTTGATCGTGTCGGAAATTTCGTGGCCGTAGAGCGGCAGCTTGCCTTCGAGGCGCAGCGTGTTGCGCGCGCCCAGGCCGCAGGGGATGGCGCCAAGCTCTTTTCCGGCATCGAGGATCGCATACCAGACGCGCTCGCTCGTTGCCTCGTCGGAAGGAATGTAAATCTCGAATCCGTCTTCGGCGGTGTAACCGGTGCGGCCCATTAAGGTATTCTTCAGGCCGCACAAGGTTCCACGTGTCACCCAGTAAAACTTTACCGCGCTCAGGTCGGCGTCGGTTAGCTTTTGCAATAGCTCGACTGCCTTCGGTCCCTGAATCGCAATCTGCGTGAAATCGTCGGAGAGATGTTCAACCGCGCAATTGAACTGGCGCGTGTTGTCGCGCACCCAGTTGAAATCCTTTTCGCGCGTACCCGCGTTGATGACGAGCAGGTATTCGTCCTCGCCCAGGCGGTGCACGATAACATCGTCGACGAAGGTTCCTTGCGGGTAGAGCAATGCCGAATATTGCGCCTGCCCGATGGCGAGGCGCGAGGCGTCGTTCATCGAAATGTGCTGGACGGCGGCGAGCGCTCCGGGGCCAGCCAGGCGTATGTCGCCCATATGACTGACGTCGAAGATGCCAGCGCCGGTGCGAACCGCCATATGCTCGCTGACGATGCCGCAGCCGATGGATGCGGGATACTCGACGGGCATGTCCCAGCCGTTAAATTCCACCATCTTCGCGCCCATCCGGCGATGCACGGCGTTCAGCGCAGTCTTGCGAACCGTCTGCGGAACGGCGGGCGGAATGGTTTCGGCGGCTGACAAGAGAACCTCGGGAATCTGGAAATGTTTAAGTTAACACAGAGGAGCGGGTCTTAGGCGGCAGGTGGCGGGTGACAGGAAAAGCGCAAGGCGGAAAAAACAAGACCGCCGCTTTGACCGTCTTCGCACCTGCTGTTGGGCTTGCGTTTCCTGTTACCTATCACCTGCTCTTGTCTTTCCTGTCACCCGCCCGGTGACTTCCGTTACGTTCTATCCGCGGCCTCTCCGAACTAAACTTTATCCATGTCCGCTAAGCCAGGAGTCAGCCGCATCGTTTGCGCTCAGTGCGAGCAGCCGGAAACGAGCTGCTATTGCGAAAAATTCTGCGTGTATTGCCAGTCGCAACTCGAGGTGCGCCTCTGCACCGACGGCCTGATGTATTGCGAGGGCTGTCGCGAAGCGTGTGACTACAAAGTGGCGGACTGATCGGCGTCGGCTGACACGCAACTCTTTTTGCGCACCATCTCGGCGGCGCCCCGTACGGTGCACGAGAGAATCGCAGGCCCTAGCCGAGACCAACACTCCACTACCACGTCCGAATCCGCTTCTTACCGGGCATGGGTTGCCGCTTCTTCGATCAAGGCTGCAACCTCCTTCGGATGCGAGACGTAAACCGAATGGCTGGCACCTGCGACTTCGACCTTGTGGCTGTTGGCTCGCGTGGCATACCAGCGTTCGAGATCGGGGTTAATGGTTCTGTCGCTTCCCGCCACCAACATCCAGCTGGGTTTGCTTCTCCACGCAGGCACGGTGATGACCGCTTTGAAATTTTCAGCTTTATTCAGCACCTGCGATCGCGCCATGAAGGCGGCTTGCTCAGCCGGCAAATCGGCCGCGAAGTATTCATGAAACTCCGCCGGGTCAAGGTAGGTGAAGCCGTCGGCGGTCTTCTTGATCGCGTTCGACTTGCTGAGATCGCTCGGAAAGCGCTTTCCGTCATCAGCCTCATTTTCTCCGGCATCAGGCATGTGAGCTGCAATGTACACCAGACCGACAACCGATGGCTCCGTTCCCGCTTCGGTAATGACCGCGCCTCCATAGCTATGCGCGACCAGAACGCATGGCCCATCCTGTAGGGCAAGGATGCGTTTCGTAGCCGCGACATCTTCCTCGAAGGACGTCTCCGGTTCTTGCACGATGCTGACGTGGAAACCATCCTGACGAAGAATGTCGGAGACGCCCTTCCAGCCGGAACCATCCGCCCAGGCGCCGTGAACCAGAACTACATTCCGGACGCGATGATCGTTATCGTGCGTCTGCGCTGAGAGGTTCTGAAAACAGAGCGCGCAGGTCAACAGCAATAATACGGCGCCAAGGGATTGAGATATCCCTCCAACCACTCGCATGGACGTCATGGAATTCCTCATTGTCTCGCTCCTTCCTGCGAATTGATGCCGCCTAAATCACCACTGCTTCCTTATATTCCCCATAAACCTTGCGCATGGCGTCTGAGATCTCGCCTACGGTGGCATTCGCTTCCACGGCTGCGAGGATGCGCGGGATCAGATTGTCTCCCGAGCGCGCCGTTTCTTCCACTCCCCGAAGCGCTGCTGCCCACGTCTCGCCGTTGCGCTTGGCTCGCAACGCACGCAGGCGCTCGACTTGTTTTACTTCGAGCGATGGGTCGATGCGCTGGATGGGCACGGCGTTTTCCTGTTCCATTTGGAAACGGTTCACGCCCACGACGATGGCTTGTTCGCGGTCGACGGCCTGCTGATATTCGTAGGCTGCATTCTGAATTTCCTGCTGCACGTATCCGCGCTCGATGGCTTTGAGCATGCCACCCAGGGCTTCGATTTTCTCGAGATAGTCGACCGCTCGCTTTTCAATTTCACTGGTGAGCGATTCGATGTAATACGAGCCAGCCAGCGGATCAACGGTTTGCGGCGCGCCGGACTCGAAGGCGATGACCTGCTGGGTGCGCAACGCGATTCGCGCCGAGGCTTCGGTTGGCAGAGCCAATGCTTCATCAAACGAATTCGTATGCAAGGACTGCGTTCCCCCGAGGACAGCGGCCATGGCTTGGATTGCGGTGCGAACGATATTGTTTTCCGGTTGCTGCGCGGTCAGCGTGGAGCCGGCGGTCTGCGTGTGGAAGCGCAGCATCCACGACTTTGGATTCTTGGCTTTGAATTGGTCGCGCATGATCTTGGCCCACATGCGGCGCGCGGCGCGGAATTTCGCAACTTCTTCGAGAAAGTTGTTGTGCGCGTTGAAGAAAAAAGAAAGGCGAGGCGCGAATTTGTCGACGTCGAGGCCGGCGCGAATGGCCGCTTCCACATAGGCAATTCCATTGCCGAGCGTGAAGGCGACTTCCTGCACGGCGGTCGATCCCGCCTCGCGCATGTGATAGCCGGAGATGGAGATCGTGTTCCAGTCGGGAACGTTTTCGTTTGTCCAGGCAAACAGGTCGGTGATGATGCGCATCGCCTGATGCGGCGGATAGATGTAAGTGCCGCGCGCGATGTATTCCTTGAGCACGTCGTTTTGTACCGTGCCTGAAAGCTTGCGAACCTCCATGCCCTGCCGCCGCGCCACGGCTACGTATAACGCCAGAAGAATCGACGCGGTCGCATTGATGGTCATCGAAGTTGAAATTCTGGTCAGGTCAATGCCATCGAAGAGGCGCTGCATGTCTTCGATGGAGTCGATGGCTACGCCGACCTTACCGACTTCTCCGACGGCGAGAGGATTATCGGAATCGAGACCGATCTGCGTTGGCAGGTCGAAGGCCACCGACAGCCCGGTCGTTCCATTCGCCAGCAGATATTTGTAGCGCTTATTCGACTCCTCGGCGTCGCCCATGCCGGCATACTGGCGCATGGTCCAGAGGCGGCCGCGGTACATTGTGGCCTGCACGCCGCGCGTATAGGGAAACTCCCCGGGATAGCCGATGTCGCGGTCGTAGTCGAAGGCGGCAAGATCGTCCGGCGTGTAGACCGGGCGCACCGGAATGTGGGAGGACGTTTCCTGGCCAGGTCGGCTGGACGCTGGTTTCGGTGCGGCTTCGGCCGCTTTGCTTTCGGTCATGTTGTCCTGCCTTCCGGCTTTTCGCCGCGGCGTTCGCTATCAGCTACTAGCTCTTTGCTTTTCGCCTTACACGCCAGAAGGAACTTAGCCCGAACCAAGTGAACGAAATGGTAAAGCCTATGGCCAGCAGCAAACGGCCAGGGCCATTGGCGTGACCGGACTGGTACTTCCCATATTCGCGGACTCCGGCCATGGCTCCCACGGCGGCCATTGCCAGGAATACGAATCCGGTTACTTCCAACCAGAGTTGATGCAACACCCGTCCGATAGAACGGCCGGTCTCGCGTACGCCGGCCAGTAGGGCGCGGCCCATACGGCTGCTCTCTACCACGGTCACGATTGCCTTGACGGCTGCGCGAAAGGTCAGCGCGAAGTTTTTTACCGATTGGGCGGCGGCCATCATTCGATCTTTGAAGTTAGCATCGGTGCAGCTAGAAATCAGTCGTTACTGCCAATCACTAACTCTGTCGATTTTAGCAGCCGCCGGAGTTACAATGACCGTGGCGGCCTCACTGCACCTGGTGACGGCTAACCATGAGCGGCGTCCGATTCCAGGGGGATTCGTGGATCAGCAACTGAAGCAGCTTATGAAAGAACTTGGGGAAGCGATCAACGAGTCGCTCTCCGACTCCGAATCGATTGCCGAAGTCGTCTCCCGGATCAAGGAAGGCGGCTACGATATTTTCCTCGTCCTGGAAGCCACCATCGGAGTCAGCAAACAAGGTGAACGCACCACCGACAAGACATCGCTCGTCTCCACTCTGAGCACGAATGCGGAGTTAAAAATCAGCGATCAGGATTTGAAATTTCTCAAGTCGCTGCGGATCAAGCTGGATGAAGAAGAGGATGAGTAGGAAGCCCGGCAGGAAAGGAAAAGCAGGTTCAGAGGTTTAAGGTTTTAAGTTTTGAGAAATCACGGTCGTAGTTGGCGGTTCGAGGTTAGTTGGTTTAGCCTTCGAAACCTTGAAGCTTGAACCCCTCTCGTCCGAGCAAAATCTTCCGGTCGTCCCTAAAAACTTCCCTTCCCGAAATAGGAAAAACTTTGCAGATAGGGTTCCGGCGTCTGCTAGAATGACTTTTTCCTCATCTAAGTAGCCGCTTAGCAGCATCTTAAGTGTGGAGAACCTTCGAAGAAAACGGCCTTTGGCGTGCACTTCACAGGTGCGAAGTGTCATCCTTCGACCGGTCTCCCGCGGTCTTTAGAGTTTTAGAAGCTGGTTGTGGGACCACTTCTTTCGCAAGCGCCAAACGGCAAACTGGTGAGGTACCGGACATGGATTACCAGGCTCAAAAAATGACCCTAGGCCTTCTTCCCGAGCCGCAAGCCCGAGGGGAGAAGTTCATTCTCAGCTATGGGATACAGTCGGCGTTCGTGGCGTTCTTCGTGCTTATGGCCATCCTGCATCCGGATGTTCTTGAGCCCCGGGAGCATGACTATCATTTCGTCAGCCTGGTTAGCACTCCGCCTCCCATTCCACAAGCTCCGGCGCCGGTCAGGCATTTTCCCGTTCCGCCGCCGAAGTTTACCGAACCGGTAATTCCTCGCCCGGAAGCGATGCGCGTTCCTGCTGAGTTGGTCCAGAAGAAGCCTGTGGTGCATGAAGAAAAAGCGCCGGAGGTTGCGCTGGCGGCGAAGAAGGAAGTTTTGGCGGAGGTGGCGCCGGCGATTCCCAGGCCACCGGTGAAGACGAATGTGTTCTCGACGGGTAGTTCAGCGACGCCAACCATAGCGGCCGCGCCCTCGAAGGTACAAACGGGCGGCTTTGGGGATCCGAATGGCATGCCCAATCAGGACACGCACGGCCATCCGATCACGATCGCGCAAAAGGGCTCGTTTGATATGCCGAATGGCCCCGGCTACGGCAATGGCACCGGCGGATCGCATGGCGCCCGCGGAGTGGTGGCGAGTACAGGGTTTGGCAGCGGCGTGGCCACCGGCGACGGCTCCGGGACTTCCGGTTCGCGCGGCGCGGTACGCCAGGCCGGCTTTGGCGATGCCGACGTGGTGGCGTCTCTGCCCAAGGCGAAGTCGGCTGAGCCCGTAGTCAAGACAGTTCCGGCTGAGATCACCTACAAGCCCCGTCCCGCTTACACTGCGGAAGGCCGACAGTTGAAGATTGAGGGCGAAGTCCTGCTGGATGTCGTATTTTCAGCAAACGGTCAGATTCGCGTGGTGAAAGTTGTGCACGGCCTCGGTCATGGGTTGGACGAATCGGCGGTGCAGGCCGCCCAGAAAATTCAGTTCAAGCCCGCGATGCGAGACGGCCAGCCTGCGGATTTCGAGGCGGTATTGCACATTGTATTTCAGCTCGCCTCATAACTGACACGCCATCGATAGTCGTTAGTTGGTAGAATGAAACCACACAAAATGCTGCGTTCCCCATTTGCACCGCTTACGCTCTCACTGGTCTGCTGCGTCGTATTCGTGTTCTCCGGGACTTCGCTCGGTCAGACCTCGCCCGCCACGCCCGAACCCCAGCTCGCAACCCGCGATGCCGCCTCGGAACAGGCTACGGCCGCCGCCAATAGCTTCGATCAGATGATCGATAAGACGATTGAGCGCGAGCATTTTTTCATGGCGCAGATGAAGCAACTTCATCCGCTGGTCGAAACCTATATCCAGAACCTGAAACAGGACAAGGATATAGACGCGCCGGTCCCGGCGAGCGACGTGTACTTTCTCGGCCGATTGGATATGAGCGAAGGCGCAGACGACCATACTTTCTCCTCGCCGACGACCGCCGGCCTCGGCAAGCGCATGCTAAGCAAGCTCAAGGATGTTTATTCGGTGAAATTCCTGCCTCTGGGCTTTGCGCAGATGGTGATTCTCGATCAGGATTTTCGACGCCAGAATTACGACTTCACGTTTGTCCGCCGCGAGTTTCTTGGCGAAGTACGGTGCGTGGTGCTCGACGTCGCGCCCAAGAAAGACGCGCCGGGCGGCCGCTTCCTCGGGCGGGTATGGATTGAGGATCAGGACTATAACATCGTCCGCTTCAACGGCACTTATACGCAGGCGCGGCGCAACAGCTACTACCTGCACTTTGACAGCTGGCGACAAAATCTGCGCCCAGGCACATGGCTCCCCTCGCTGATCTATTCCGAGGAGTCCGACATGAAGAGCCGACTCGGCCAAACGCTGCATTACAAGGCGCAGACGCGGCTCTGGGGATATAACCTGAAAGACCTCCGGCGCAACTCGGAGTTCACCGAGATCACAGTCGACTCTCCGCAGTCAGTGCAAGACCAGAGCCAGAAAGCGCAGGACGCGAGTCCGATCGAAGCGCAGCGGGCGTGGGAACGCCAGGCCGAAATCAACGTGCTGGATCGGCTGCAACAGATTGGCCTGCTCGCGCCCGAAGGCGAAATCGACAAGGTGTTAGCGACCGTCGTCAACAATGTGATGGTCACCAACAACCTCGACATACAGCCCGAGGTCAGGTGCCGCGTGCTGATGACCACGCCGCTCGAATCCTTCACCATTGGACATACGATTGTCGTGAGCCGCGGCATGATCGATGTGCTGCCCGACGAAGGGGCGCTGGCCATGATTCTGACGCATGAACTGGCGCACATCACGCTCGGCCATCACCTCGATACCAAGATGGCCTTCAACGATCGCTTGTTTTTCCCGGATGACCGCACCTTCGAGCGCATGGATTTTGCTCGCGATCGCGCCGAAGAAGAAGCTGCCGACAAAAAAGCCATCGAACTGCTCAACAACTCGCCCTACAAAGACAAACTCGGAAACGCTGGCTTGTTCTTGAAAGCGGTTCAGGCGCGGGCTCCGCAGTTGAAGAACCTGATCCGCGCCCACCTCGGCGACAGCTTGCTCAATGGCAACGCCACGAGAATGTCGCCATTGATGACCGCATCCGCGCAATTCGACCCGAAGAAAACCGATCAGGTCGCGGCGCTTCCGCTTGGCGGCAGAGTCAGGGTCGATCCGTGGAACAATCAACTGGAATTGATTAAGACGAAGCCGGTGGCGATCACTACCGCGGCGGAGAAGATGCCCTTCGAAGTCACCCCGTTCTTTCCGTTCCTGACTCGGCTCGGCGCGACTCCGGAAAAGACGGCGCCGGCGCCGGAAAAAACGGCGGCTGCTCCTTCAGGAAAGTAGTAGGGGCGGGTTTCACAGGGGCGAGGTTTCGGCGTTTCAAAGTCTGAAACGCTCGCACAGACCTTGCCGACGGCTCACCCTTCCATCTTGAAACTCTTCCTTTTTCAGCCAGAGAAGCGGCAGAAAGAAATCAGGGGAAGCCCCCTGCGGGATGCAGCGGGGCTTGGTCGCGCGGCTATTGCGAGAGCTGACTGCCGACTTGCGAGAACACGGTATTGGCGTTGCTTCCGATTAATTTCACCGTGCCAATAACGATGACTAGGATGACCGCGAGCATCACCGCGTATTCAGCGACGTCTTGACCGCTCTCCTCAATCCAAAGTTGACGAATTCGCGTAATCACTGTTGCCCCCTGAACGACGGCGCGCCCGATATTTACACGTCGAGACAGAAGTTCGCCCTCGTAGACTATTAAAGTATCGTGAATCAGCTCTCCATCCCAATAGCACCCCAGTGCCTCATATATGGCACTATTGTGCCATCCGGGAAAATCTCCCCGATTTTGCTAAACCATTGATTTGGCGTTGCTTCCGTAATTCCGCGATACGCGGTCTTGGTTTACGTTATAGGCTGACCCATGCCCATCGGTGCGGCGCGCTCGACAAATGGCGGTTGGATCAATGCCAGTTGGGTCAAGGGCAGTTGGATCAACCGCCGCCTGCGCGCTCACGGCGCCATCCTCGCTATCTGCCTGTGGTCCGTTTATGGCTGGATCGTCGCCACACCGGGCTTGCGCGACCGTAACGGAAATCTGAAAGGCACCGACTTTTCGCATCTCTACACGCTCGGCTCGGTGGCGCTCACGCATCGCGCGACTGACCTGTATGACGTGAATGCGCAAGCCAAACTCACCGCATTCGGCATTCCCGGCGCAGCCGGGATCGCCTACATCCCGATGTATCCCCCGCAAGTCTCCATCTTCTTCGCGCCGCTGGCGGCCTTGCCTTACGGCCGGGCATTGATTATCTGGCTGATGGTTAGTGCCGTGCTATACGGCATTTGTTGTTACGCGCTATACCTCGCCTGCCCCCATCTGCGCAACGAACCCTGGACCGTTCTCCTGCTCGCTATTGCCTTTCCTGGCTTCTTCCACTTGATCGTATGGGGACAGACATCGGCGATGGCGCTCGCGTGTTTCACCGCTGCATTCTTTTTTTTGCGCGAGGAAAAATTATTTCTCGCGGGGTTGGCGCTGGGGTGCCTGGCGTTTAAGCCGCAACTGGGAATCGCGGCGGCGTTCATCTTCCTCTACACGCGCGCCTGGCGAGTAATCGCCGGAGGCATCGTCTCTGCCGCGGCTCAGTTGGCTTTGCCGGCAATTTATTACGGCGCGGAGTCGTTGCGCGCATGGGTGCGCGTGATGCGCAGCGTCGCCTATAACGTTGCCGTGCTCGAACCGCGGCCCTATCAGACGCACAACTTGCGCATTTTCTGGAGCCTGCTGATTCCTGGCCGCGCGCTGCCATTCGCGCTCTATGTGGTCAGCGCGCTGGTGATCCTCGGAGTGACGGTGGCAGTGTGGACACGCCCGTCTCTGCTATTGGGCGTGCGCTATTCCGCGCTAGTGCTGGCGAGCGTCCTGGTGGCACCGCACTTGATCGTGTACGACCTGGTGATTCTCGCCCCGGTGTTTTTGTTGATGGCGGATTGGGTGATGGCCCAGCCAGCGGCCGCGCAGCCTCTAAGCCCGGGTTCGGCGATGAAAGTTATTCTTTATTGGACCTATCTGGCCCCGCTCTTAAGCGGGCCGATCGCACGTTGGACGCATCTGCAAATTTCTGTGGTGGCGATGAGTGGATTACTTTATGTCATCTGGAGGTCGGCCGATGGTCGCTCCTCGATGGTCGTTAGAAGAGCCGCGAAAGACTAACAACCGACGCCCAGCGACCGACTTTCCTTACACAATCGTCTTCAACGGCAGTCCCTGATTCACCGCGAACAGCGCCAGTTCCAGTCGCGTTGAAACGCCTAGCTTGTCGAAGATATTGCTGAGGTGGTGTTTTACCGTGTCCTCGCTGATTTTGAAATACTCGGCGATTTCGCGATTGGCGTAGCCGGCCACCACGGCAGAAACAATTTCCAGCTCACGCGGAGTCAGGCCAAATTTCTTCTGCTTCGTTTCCTCGTTTGTACTCTGCATCAGGTTGCGCAGGTACTGCACCAGGTTTGAGACGCTGTCACGCCCCACCCAATACTCTCCGGCCATGACGGCATGAATGCTCTTGAGCAGGAGCTGCGTGGCAGAATCCTTCAGTACCACGCCGCGGGCCCCCAACTGCAACGCTTCTACCACCTGCTTCTTTTCGGCTGCGGCCGTCAGCAGGATAATGCGCACCGCCCCCGCCGCGCCCTGCCTTGTGCTCAGGTCGCGCAGCGCCTCGAGGCCGGTCTGGTGCGGCATAGCGAGATCGAGCAATAGAATGTCAGGCTTGATTTCGGTCGCCAGCTTCACCGCTTCTATGCCATCACAGGCTTCGCCGACCACTTTCATGTCGCCTTCGGATTCGAGCAATCGTCGCAGCCCGTCGCGAAAAATAGGATGATCGTCGGCAATCACAATGCGTATAGGATGAGTGCGTTTGTCCATGCTTGGCCGATCTGCTGACCTGTCGGTCGTCCTCTCTGCCGGCCTATCAATCGTGGGCCTTCCCGTCATATGCCTGTCGCCTGGCCTATCCATGAATTCCCTTTCTCGCCGGCGGAATTCGTACTTCCAACCGCGCGCCATGGCCCGGTGTCGATTCTATCGCGAGTTCGCCCGCCAGCAGCCTTACCCTTTCACGGATTACCGCCGGCCCCTTGCCGCTTAACTCCAATTCTCTATCCGACAGCCTTCCGGAAAAAGAAAATCCTTTGCCGTCATCCTCTATTGTCAACTGGAGATTCCCTGCCCGCTGCGCTAAGCGCACCAGCACATGGTGCGCTCCGCTGTGCTTGCGCACGTTCACCAGACTCTCCTGCACAATGCGCGCCAGTTCGCGGCAGCCTTTCTGGGCCAGATCGACCCGCTCCAATTCGCTGCTGAATTCCGCGGCAATGCCGGTCTCCCGCCGGAAACGCTCGACGGTGTCGGAAATAAAGCCGAGCACACGGTCCGCATCTACCTCGAACGATTTCATCGCCTGCATCAGCTCGCGCAGCTTCAGAACTTCTTCGCGCAGCAGTTTCTGGATGCGCCCGAGTTCCGCATTTACGACCGGCGCCTGCGTCCCCGACTGCCGCCGCAACACGTCAAGTTGCATCTCCACCGCGATCAGCGATTGAATCGCTCCGTCGTGCAGCTCGCGCGCAAATCGCGCCCTCTCGAGCGCTCCCGCCCGCTCCCGCAGGCGCCGCATCAGGTAGACGTTGTAGATTGCCGGGCCCACCTGCTGTGCGAACTCCTGCAAGAACCGCATCTCCTCTTCCGGATCGCCCATCAGTGCGGGATCGAACAGGAAAACACGGCCGGTCCACTCCGCGCCGAAGAGCACCGACACGGAAGCCACGGTGTCAAATTTCTCGGCCCGTGCCAGCCCCTCCAGAACTTCCGCGCCGCCATCGCGCAAGCGGACGCCGTCGCGGTCCAGAAGCACGGTGCGAAAGCCATCGCCGTTGCGCGTAGCGTAAATCACATCTGCCGGCGAATCGAAGATATAGGCCTTTTCCGTTTCCGGCATGGCTTCGCGCCAGCGCAATACCTCCCCACCCGCGCCGCGATTTACTTCGGCGAGAAATACACGATAACTATTCGTCTCCTGCGAAGCGCTCAGCACGCGCGTCGCGCCGAAAATGCTCATCACCTCAGCCAGAATCTGCTGCATCGTACCGGTCAGCCCGGCTTCCACATGAGTCGAACTGAGAACCCGCATGATCACGGCGCGCTCCGCTCGCACTTTTTTCTGATTTTCGGACATGTAGCCCAGCAGAAATCCGAGCACCACCAGATACACCGAACTCATAAAAAGCTGCTGGGGGTCAAGTTCGCGCACGCTCACACCCAGGCGCGGAAGATGCGCCATGTGCAACCAACGATCGACGACATGCTCCAGGCCGGCTTGCACCGCGTAGGCCTCCGCCTCCAGCAGCGCCACCGCAATCACCGCCGTTCCCACCGTCTCCCACAATCCCCAGCGATAGGCTGCCGCCGCCATCACAAACACGAAGAAAAGGAAGAAGGGTCCGTGTTGCGCCGACGCGAACAAGGAAATCAGGACTGGCCAGACGATGTCGATCGCATGCACAACCAGGCGGAAGGCACGAGTCGACTGCGGCCGAAAGCGCACCAGCAACAGAACCACCACCGCATGCGCCAGGTAGACAATCAGCAGCCAGTGCAACCAGCGCGAGTAGACGAATCCGCGCTCCGGCTCCATCAATAAGGCAAATTCCGCGGCGATCGTCAGCGCCACTCGCGCCGTCGCCAGCCAACGCTCGGTGCGCCGTATTTCGCCCGCGGTAAGGGGCGCGCGGAAGCGCCACAGACCACGGTATCTAGGGATCATCCAGGACAAGGGAATCTCGTCGACAAGCCACTCCGACTAAGTGGAGCGCTTTATTCTAATGGCAATTGTTAGCAAACTCCATGAGCATCTTACTGCAGAGACGGGGGTTGCATCGCCCTAACACCCAGAGATAAGGGGCAGGTGATTACTCTAGTAACCCCTTTTAGCCCGCAACCCGCTCTAAAATGGGAACGGGTTACTCTGCCTTGAAGACGACCACCAAACTCTGGTTATCTCTGCTGGTCGCGCTGGTTCTGGCCCAGACGGCGGCTTCTCTGCTCATGTCGAGGGGAGAGACACTGACCATTGCCAGCGACCTTATTCAGGGCAGTCTGCTGCTCGTGGCCACCGTGGCCTTCTGGCATAACACTTCGCGGTCACGCTGCCCGACCTTCCACATTCGACTCTTCTGGATCCTGATGAGCGTAGGCATGCTCTTATGGCTGATCTACCAGGGCATGTGGAATTATTTCGAAGTCCTCAAACGTGTGGACGTACCCAACCCGTTTGCGGGAGACGTCGTACTGTTCCTGCACCTGGTGCCCATGATCGCTGCCGTCGCTGTCCTTCCTCATCTTCGAGAAGATGAGCGCGACGAACGGGTTCGCCTGCTCGACCTTACTCTGCTCTTCACCTGGTGGGTCTTCGTTTATGTGTATGCCGTCATCCCCTGGCAAGCCGTGCGGGTTGATGAGGCACTTTACAGCTCGAATTATAACTTCACCTATCTGACCGAGAAGCTCGTCCTGCTCGGCTTTCTCGCTTTGGTGGCCTACACGGCGCATGGCGGGTGGCGACAGTTTTACGGACAACTGCTCGGTGCCAGCGCACTTTATGCCTCGAGTTCTTACGTCGCGAACTGGGCCATCGCTCACAAGATTTACTACAGCGGCAGCTTCTATGACATCCCGCTGACCGTCTCGATCGCATGGATGGCCGCCGTTCCGTTGCTCGCTCGCCGACAGCAGTTGCCGGAATCCAAGCCTTCGCAGCCGTTCCTCGGCGTCTGGATCACACGCCTCAGCATGCTCGCGCTCTTCAGCCTTCTCTGGGCGGCGATGGAGGCGAAGCTTGCGCCCGCCCTTCCGACTCCGGTTAAGGACTTTCGCATCAAAGTAAGCCTCGCGACCATGCTCGTAATGGGCTGCGTGGTTTTCTTACGCCAACGTCTGCTGCGAGCCGAGCTGTCGCAGTTTCTGGAACGATCGCGCCGCTCGTTCGACGACCTCAAGGCATTGCAGGAAAAGCTCATTCAGTCCGAGAAACTGGCCTCGCTCGGCCAATTGGTGGGCGGAGCGGCGCACGAGATCAATAACCCGCTTACGGCCATGCTGGGATACTCCGAATTGCTCAGCGCGTCCGCTCTGCCGCCGGAAGAGCAGATTCAGGCGGCGCAAATCGGAGAACAAGTCCGGCGCACCACCACGCTGGTTGCAAGCCTGCTGACTTTTGCCAGCCGGGCTCCGGCGAAGTTGGCCGGAGTCGATGTCAATTCGGTTTTGCAAACCGCCGTACGCCTGCTGACTCCACAATTCGAGGCGAAGAGCACTGCGATGCGTATGGAGCTCGCTTCTTCCCTTCCGCCCGTGCTCGCCGACTCCAACCAGATTCTGCACGTCTGCATGCACCTGGCGGGACAGATCAGCGCGCCGCTCCACCGCGGAGCCCGCTCGATTTTATTTGTTCACACCCACAGCAAAGGCGACCGGGTGACGGTTGACTTTTCGTCGTTCGATCCTTCCGGCGCTTCTGCCTCGCAGCCATCCTCGGAACTGTCGCCGCTCAATTCCGAAGGCGCCAACAAGGCGTCTACTCTTTCCCTGAGCGCGTGCTGCCGCATCATTGAAGAACACGGCGGACGCCTCTTGCATTCGTCGACTTCCAGCTACAGCGCGTTCCGATTGGAGTTGCAGGTCATGAGGAGCGCTGCCGGACGTTCGTCGTACGCGCCGAATCGCGCCGCGGCGCGGAGCAGTTTGTAACGTTTCTTCTATAGAGAATTTCGGAATGTTCCCGGTATCGATGAATTGTCATCCCGAGCGCAGCGCAGGACCGGCGCATTTTGTTGGCCCCATCAGAAGGCATAGGTTCCCTTCGCCGCGCTCAGGATGACACTATGGACTTCGATTCGGCGACGGGCGCTATTTCCACTGTGCGCTTCAGCTGCCCGCAAGCCGCAAAAATATCTCGCCCGCGCGGCCGCCGCACAAATGCCGGAATTCCCGCGTCCACCAAAATTGCGCGAAACTCCGCCACCCGCTCCTGCTCCGGCGTCCGGTAGGGCAACTCGGTTCCCGGATTCATCGCAATCAGATTGATTCTCGCCCGCAGCCCTCGCACCAGCTCCACCACCTCGCGCGCCTGCTCGGGAGCATCGTTCACTCCCGCCAGCAGCACATATTCAAACGTCACTTTTTCCCGCGTCCGCAGCGGAAATTCCCGCGCCGCATTCATCAACTCCTCTAGGTTCCACTTCCGGTTCAGCGGCATCACTTGGCTGCGCAGTGTGTCATTTGAGGCGTTCAGCGAAATCGCCAGCTTCGGACGCACCGGTTCCTGGCCAAAATCTCGAATCCGCGGCACGATGCCCGCCGTCGAGACCGTCATTCGCGACTGCGGAATCCCCACGCCCTCCACCAGCAGCCGCACCGACTTCATGAAATTGTCGTAATTCAAGAAGGGCTCGCCCATGCCCATGAAAACGATGTTCACGCGTTGCAGCGGCGGCTCGACTCCGTGATCGCGCAGCACGGCAGCGATCTGCCCAACGATCTCGCCCGCCTCCAGATTCCGCTTGACTCCGAGCAGTGCCGTGAAGCAAAACTTGCAATTCACCGCGCATCCCACCTGGCTCGACACGCAAATTGTCGACCGGCGCCATGACGGAGCCGCGCCACTCTCCATCTCGTCCCCAGCTTCACTTCCGTCGCCGGTTTCGCCGCCATCTCCCTCGGGCATCCAAACGGTCTCGACCGTCTCGCCATCGGCCATCGTCATCAGGTAGCGGACGGTGCCGTCGATTGAGGCAAACTTGCGCCCTATCGCTGGAAACCCCACGTTCCAGCCCTCGTCCGCGAGCCGCGAGCGGTACTCCAGTGGCAGCGTGGAAACCTGATCCAGGTGCTCAATCTTCTGCCGGTAGATGGCATCGAAGAGCTGCTGGCCGCGATACGTAGGCTGTCCCGACCCCACCGCAAGATTCGTGAGTTCCTGCCGGTCAAGTCCTAACAATGAATTGGATGGCTTGTCTGGCATCGAATGCTGATCTCGCGATGGGATCCGTCTCTGTTCCGAGTGTAACGCCGAAGTATAATCTCTCAAAAGAGAGGACCCCACGCATGAGTCGGAGATATGGCGCTGTCCTGGGCCTGCTTCTGGCTGCCTTCCTAGCCGCGTTCCCGGCCGTCGGCCAGCAGACTCTGGCTTTCGTCGGAGCCACGGTCTACCCTTCGCCGGCAGCCGCTCCCTTGCACGACGCGGTCGTTCTCACGTCCGGCGGCATCATCTCCGCTGTCGGCAAGCGCGTCGAAGTCAAAATCCCGAAAGATGCACGCGTCATTGATTGCACCGGGAAAACCATCGTGGCCGGCTTCTGGAATAGTCATATCCATCTGACCGAGGCAGTATGGAACGACGCCGCCAACGCGCCGGCCGCCGCGCTCGAGAAGCACATGCAGGAAATGCTCACGCGCTGGGGCTTCACCACCGTCTGGGATCTTGGCTCCGACCCAAGCAATTCTCTGGCTCTACGCCGCCGCGTCGAAGCGGGCGAAGTCCCCGGCCCCAGGATTCTTCTTGCCGGCGATATCTTCCCCAAAAACGGCCATCCCGTTTACCTGCCGCCCGAACTGCAACTCCCCGAAGCCGCCACGCCCGGCGAAGCTGCGCAGATGGCTCGCGACGACCTGAGAATGGGCCTGGACGGCATGAAACTCTTTACCGGCGCCTACATGGGCGACAAACCGGTCATCAACATGGACACCGCCATCGTAAAGGCCGCTGTCGAGGTTGCGCACGCTCAAGGGAAGCCCGTTTTCGCTCATCCGCAGAATAGGACCGGTGCCGATAACGCGGTCATCGGCGGAGTCGACATACTGGCACACACCCTCCCCGGAGAAAGCGACTATACCCAGGAGGAATTGTCCCGCTTTAAGTCCGAGCACACGGCGTTGATCCCCACCCTCACCCTGTGGACGACTGTGGTTAGTGACCCGGCCGTAGTGGCGAATCTGGAGCAACACGGTACCAGTCAGCTCAAATCTTTTGCTACCAATGGTGGCCCCGTTCTTTTCGGGACGGACGTGGGCTTCATCACCATCTATGACACCTCCCAGGAATATGAACTGATGCATCGCGCGCTGTCGGTCAGCGAAATTCTCGCCTCTCTCACGACCAACCCCGCCGCGTATTTCAAAGCCGCCAAGAAGGGACGCGTGGAGAGCGGACTCGACGCCGATCTGGTTATTCTCGACGCGGACCCTGCCGCCGACGTTCGCAACCTCGCCAAAGTAGCCTGCACCGTTCGGGGCGGCCAAATCATCTATCACCAGTAGCTTCTCGCGTTTTCCCCAACCGAGGCTGGAGTCTGCGATTGAGGTTTTTCGTTAATATTTTTAGGTAAGCATAATAAAACACAGGATATAACGTCAGACCGCGCCGCCTCCCCGGATTGTGGGAGAATAGATGGAGCAAGCCCGCCAGATTCATACCGCGGATGATTCTAACTTCATGGGAAGTTTGAGAGGTAAGGAAGTAACCTACTAATGGTAAAAGAAACGCGCAGCATTCGTCGTCAGGTTCTGCCGAATGGCCTCACCGTCATTACCGAGCAGATGTCGCACATTCGTTCGGTCGCGATCGGCATTTGGCTGAAGTCCGGTTCGCGCGACGAAGATTCCGAATGGAACGGCATTTCGCACTTCATCGAGCACATGGTTTTCAAGGGCACGGAGACGCGCTCCGCCGAGGCCATTGCCCGCCAGGTCGATTCGATCGGCGGCAACATGGACGCCTTCACCGCCAAGGAGTGCATCTGCTTCAACATTAAAGTTCTCGACGAGCATCTTCCGGTCGCCTTGGATGTCCTTAGCGATCTTGTTCTTCATCCCGTCTTTGATGCCGGAGATATCGCGAAGGAGCGTGGCGTAATCCTCGAAGAAATAAAAATGGATCAGGACAATCCCGACTACCTCGTCCACGAGATCTTTACCCAGAGTTTCTGGAAAGATCACGCGCTCGGCTTGCCGATCCTCGGCACCCGCGACACGGTCAAGAAATTCGACCCCCCCGTGGTTAACCGTTTCTATGCACACCACTTCGCGCCCGGCAATCTTATCGTCAGCGCCGCCGGTAATCTCGACCACAAGCACTTTGTCGAGTTAGTCGAGAAACATTTCGCACAAGTAAAGCCGGCAAAGAATGGACTGCATTCGCCCGCGCCCAAGACTTTTTCTCGCATCAATCTGCGCAACAAGAAATCGCTCGAGCAGGTGCAGATCTGCATCGGTGTGCCTTCGCATCCCATGGCGCACGAAAGCCGCTACGCTTCGTACATCATGAATACGCTGCTCGGCGGAGGCATGAGCTCGCGCCTGTTTCAGAATATCCGCGAGCGCCAGGGGCTGGCGTACTCCATCTACAGCGACCTCAACCCCTATCGCGACACGGGATCGATGTGCGTATACGCGGGAACGTCGCGCGAGTCGGCGATCAAGGTGGTCGAGTGCGTCGTCGAAGAATTCCGCAACCTGAAAACTGCGCCCGTGCCCGAGGAAGAGTTGCGCCGCTCGAAAGATCAGCTGAAAGGCAGCCTCATGCTCTCGCTCGAATCCTCGACCGCGCGCATGTCAAACCTCGCCCGCCAGGAAATGTACTACGACCATTTCTACTCGCTCGACGAACTGATCGAACGCATCGAAGCGGTCTCCGTCGAAGACCTGCAACAAACCGCCGAAGAATTCTTCCGCACGGAGCAGATCGCCGTCACCATTCTCGGCAATCTGACCGGACTGAAGCTTTCGCGCGACCAACTGGCTTGCTAGGCCTGACTATTTGAACGCATCGGCGCTCGCCTTAGCGCACTGCCCGTCCTGCGCGCTGGTGGCACCCGAAACGCCAATCGCTCCGACGATTTTGCCATCGCTGACCAGCGGAATTCCGCCTTCAACCGGCGTTGCCCCTTGCAGGCCGAGAACGCGCAGACCCTCTCCGCCAGCCGCCAGCGCGTCCTGGAACGCCTTCGTCGGCCGCTTGAACAGGGCGGCGGAACGGGCCTTGTCAATGGCGACGTTGGCGCCTCCGAGCTGCGTATTATCCATCTTTTCGTAATAGACAAGACTTCCAGCCGGATCGACAATCGCCACCGCCATTAGCCAGTTGTTCTTCGCGGCTTCGGCGAGCGCCGGCATGGCCGCCTTCTTTGCGCCTTCCAGGGTAATGCTCGGGCCATAGGGATTGGGCATTTGCGCGTGCGCAGCGGTTAGCGCGCAATACACGAACGCCAAGGCAACGATCGTCCTAACATCGATCATCCTCACGACGGGTCTCTCTAACATAGTTTATTCTCCTCATTCTTTTCGGTGCGATTTTCAGAATCGCGCCGGCGGACCGCCACAAACTAATCCGCGTCGCCCACCCTGTCAATCGGCAATTCGAAATCAAAACAAAACTGCGCCAGCCTCCGTGTTATTCTGTCCCGCTCGACTCTGCGGATTCCCCCATGTCCTTGCGCGCAAACATGCTCGGAGCTGTCGTCGGTGGCCTCTTCGAAAGCCTCTCGCTGATCATCGGCATGAAAGCGCTTCTGATCGTCGCCGCTGCAATGTACTCGCTCGCGGCCCTGGGTTTCCGCGGCCTCGCCGCCCGCAACCAGCACAAACTGGCGCGCGCCTGGGGCAAAACGTCGCTCAGTTCTCCATATGCCTTGGCCAAGCGGACGTGAGATGCTCAACCGATGGGAGCACCGGCGAGAGCGCGGTTCAGCATCATGACAATTCCGGAAAATATTCCGCTGGCGCCGCTGACGACTCTACAGGTGGGCGGAGCGGCCCGCTACTTTGCGGAAGCGCGACGAGAAGACGAAGTCCGCGAGGCCGTAGAATTCGCGAAAGCCCGCGACCTGCCGCTGTTCGTGCTGGGCGGCGGAAGCAACCTGGTCGTCGCCGACGCGGGCTGGCCGGGACTGGTGCTGCGAGTCGCAATCGGCGGCATCGTGAATCCGCAAGGCAATGGCGCCGCAAGCAGCGCCGTGCTCTTCAGCGTGGGTGCGGGCATCCACTGGGATGACTTTGTAGCCCAGGCGGTGGCGCAGAATTGCGCCGGCGTTGAATGTCTCAGTGGCATTCCGGGCAGCGTCGGCGGCACGCCCGTGCAGAACGTCGGCGCCTATGGGCAAGAGGTCGCCGACACCATTGAGTCGGTGCGTGCTCTCGATCTGAAAACGGGAGAGATCGTTGTACTACCGAAGCCCGCCTGCGGGTTCCGCTATCGCTCGAGTATCTTCAATACTACGCAACGCGGACGCTACATTATTCTGCAGGTGAACTATCGGCTGAATCGAGGCGGGCCTCCGAGTTTGAAGTACGCCGATTTGCAGAAACACTTCGCAGAAAGCAAAAAAGTGGCCTCGCTCGCCGAGGTGCGCGCGGCTGTCCGTGAGATTCGGCGAACAAAAGGAATGCTGATTGTCCCCGGAGACGACGATTGCCGCAGCGCCGGATCGTTCTTCAAGAATCCCGTCCTCAGTGCGACGCAATTCAAAGAACTGGCCGATCGCGCCGCCGCGAAAGGATCAGAGATTCCCAGCTACCCGGCGCTCGATGCCCAGCACAAAATTTCGGCGGCGTGGCTGGTGGAGCATTCAGGATTCGCCAAGGGATACGGAATGGGGTCGGCCGGGATTTCGAAGAAGCACGCGCTGGCGTTGATTAATCGCGGAGACGCGAACGCGAACGACATTGTCATGCTGAAAGATGAAATCCAGCACGGTGTGCGGGCAGCGTGGGGAATTCTGCTGGAACCGGAGCCGGTATTGCTAGGATTCTAAAACCTAGGATTCTGAAACGAAGAGTCGCGTAGGGACAGACGCCCTCGTCTGTCCAGGCGAGCAAAGCTCGCCCTGATTCTCGTTGGCGCAGTCCGGCACCCACACCCTGTCCGGGCTTTGCCTCTCCTAAGCGCTGACTTAAGGCGCTCGGGTAAAAGTGGATGCCCATAGCTTCCGTTTGTCCGACCACTCCTCCAGAATGCGTTCTCGGCATCTCGCAGACCCTTTTCGCGCTCCCATTGTTGCCGATGGCCCAGCGCTGCATGGCGGATAAGCTCAGAACCCACAGTTCGGATCAAGGCGCCTATTAACGCTTCCAATCACCATCTCGCCTTCCTACAATGAGACATTCTCGCGCAAGGAGTACCCGTGATGACGGAAGCAACCCGAGTGCGCTTTCCTCGTCCTCGCAGAAGAACTCTCGCTGCGTTCTTGTGTCCCACGGTTCTCTTCATTGCTGGCATGGCCGCGGCGCAGGAAAAAATAGACCTCGACGCCGCCAGCCGGATTCGCGATACGGCCCTGAATCACTCTCAAATCATGGAAATGGTTGGCTACCTCACCGACGTCACCGGCCCACGCTTGACCGGTTCGCCCAACCTCAAGCAGGCTGAGGAGTATGCTCGCGACAAACTTCGTGAGTGGGGCCTTCAGAACGCGCATCTTGAAGCCTGGGGACCGTTTGGCAGTGGCTGGTCGCTGGAGGGTTTCACCGCGAATGTGATTTCGCCACGGTTTGGCCCGCTCATCGCCTATCCGAAGGCCTGGAGTCCCGGCACGAACGGCATCGTTCGTGGTGAAGTGGTTTTGCTCGATGCGAAGACTGTCGCCGACCTCGACAAATACAAAGGTAAGCTCAAAGGTAAGATTGTCCTCTTCTCGCAGGCGCGGCAAATCGATCCGCTGTTCGACCCGCCGGCGCACCGGCAAACGGACGAAGAGTTGCTGCGTCTCGCAAACGCCGAACCTCCGGGCGAGCGTAGACCATTCCAATTCACGCCTGAACAGCGGTCGGCAGAAGAACTCAACTATCGCAAATGGCAGTTGATCCAGCAGGAGGGCGCCGCCGTGGTCATGCAGCCATCCTACCGCGATGCGGGGACGGTTTACGTGACCTCGGCCACCGTACCCTATCCGCCGGATGTGCCCTTTGAAAAGCGTGCGCACGCCTGGGATCTCAGCAAGCCGGTGGTGACTCCGCAGGTCTATGTTGCAGCCGAGCAGTACAACGGAATCGTTCGTCAAGTGACCCGCGGGATCCCCGTGCAGCTCGAAGTGAACGTCGCTGTGCGTTTCTCCGCTGACGACCCCATGAGCTACAACGTCATCGCCGAAATTCCTGGCACCGACTTGAAAGACCAAGTCGTGATGGTGGGTGGCTCGATCGACTCCTGGCACTCAGCCGTGGGCGCCACCGACAATGCCGCCGGCGCCGCCACTGCGCTGGAGGTTATCCGCATCCTGCAATCCCTGAAGCTGAAACCCCGGCGCACCGTGCGCGTTGGTTTGTGGAGCGCGGAGGAGCAGGGAACACTCGGTTCTCACGCCTATGTGGCCGCCCACCTCGGGCGGAAGGTGAGCGCAGCGGAGGACCCGCCCAGTCGTGCGCGCTACGAGTTCCAGCCGGAATATGAAAAGTTCGACGCCTATTTCAATTTCGACTACGGTACCGGCCGCATTCGTGGACTCTACTTGCAAGGTAACGAGGCGGCCCGGCCGATTTTCCGCGAGCTGCTCGAGCCATACAAAGACCTCGGCGCTTCTACATTGTCGATGGCTGACATCGGGGCCACGGATCATATTCCGTTTGATGAAGTAGGCGTGCCCGCCTTCCAGTGGATACGAGACTACATGGAAGGCGACAACACGCGGGCCCCTCACACGAACATGGACACTTGCGACCACGTCCTTGAGGACGACCTGAAGCAATCCGCCGCTGTTGCAGCGTTACTCATTTACCAAATCGCCATGCGCAATGAAAGGATTCCTCGCAAACCGCTGCCTTCCCATTGATTGATCTCCGTGCCCGGAGCGGGGCGTTAACCCTCGCAGAATCGGCGACGGAACCAGCAAACTGCGGAACCGCTCGCCCTTCGAGGTCGGTTCAATCCTGCATGACGGGCAAACTCGGAAGCAGTCTGCTTAAGTTAGCGCTTGTGGGGCTTTGCCCCGCTTGGACAGACGAGGGCGTCTGTCCCTAGTGTGAATCAGGGCGGCAAAAAACAGGGCGGCCCATCCCGAAGCTCCCCCATGCCGGCCGAGAGGTGTCCGTGACCGCGCGGAATCCGCCGTAGTCCTCTATCCGCACGGTTGCCAATCCGCTTTAGCAAATTATTCATGAACGAATCACCCTCGGTAACGTTCTTCATAAACAGGAGCAGGCGTGATTGCAGAATCCGCAATGGCGGGCGGGGCCCTGAAGTTGGCGCAGAAAGCAGCGGCGCAAATAGCGTCGGCAGAGCGCGAAGAAGATCTGCTGGCAACCGCCGTGCGCCAACATGCCCGCCTCGTCTACCGCATCGCTTACTCCATTTTGCGCAACGACGCCGAAGCGGAAGATGCGACTCAGGAGACGTTTCTGCGTGCGCTCCGCTACGGAAAGAAGATGGCCGGGATTAACGACCAGAAAGCATGGCTGGCACGGATTGCATGGCGCGTGGCTGTAGAGCGGCGTAAGAGAGTGGCCACGGCGGCGGCGAAGACCGAAGAAGCAGGGGAGACGTTGGTCTCTTCCAACCACGGAGCGGATCGCATTTTGCTGGAAAACGAGCGCAACGCGGCACTCGAACAGTTGATCGCGTCACTACCGAGCCGGCTTAGGGATCCGCTAGTGCTCTCGACATTGGAAGAAATTGCGCCGCGCGAAGTCGCAGCGATGCTCGGGATCAGCGAGGCGGCCGTGCGTTCCCGATCATTTCGCGCACGCGAGATTTTGCGGGGAAAGCTCTTGGCTTTCGGACGGGCCAGAACCTGAGGAGATCGACATGGATCCGAGCGAGAGAGAGCGTGATTTGAATCATTGGCTGGAATCGGCACTTGGCCACTCCAGCAAGGCCGAGCCGCGTCCGGGATTGGAGACTCGCGTCTTGGCCAGCCTTCAGGCTGAGCGATACCGGACGGCATCGCGGCGCCGCTGGGGGTGGGCGGTCGGAACGGCCACGGCTGGGGCGGCCATTGTGGTGGCGGTATGGATTGGACCGAGCGCTCGCGAGAGAGGTCCGGCCAGCACCGCGGGACGGTCGACAACGCACAGCCGGGAGCCGCGGGGATCATTTCGGGCTCAGCCGACGGCAGAGGCCGTACCTTCTCCCGCCAACCGTCATGCGCCCAAAGAATTCGCCAAGCGCAAGTCCGCGAATCGGCCGATGCGCGATGGGGTGGCGGAGAGCGCACCGAAGCTGGCGCAATTCCCTTCTCCGCAGCCGTTGAGCGAGCAGGAGCAAATCTTGGCGAGCTACGTTGCACGCTATCCGGATAGTGCGGCGCTGGCGGCGCAAGCCCGAGCTGCGGCACTGCAGCAGGATCTCGAAGAAGAAGCCGCCGCGGCCAAGACGCGATGAGCCTTCGGATTCAGAGGAGCTTAAATTCAAAGGAGAAATGATGAGTATGCTCAAAAAAACGGTGTTGGCGGGAGCGCTGCTTGTGGCGCTCGTGGTTGCGGTGGGCAGCAATAAGGGGTGGACGCAAGAGTCGAGTGTTTCCACGAAAAGTACAACCCAGGAACCGGCGAGGCCACTCGAAGCTTTCCGTCTGGATTGCTCCATCAATGAATTAGAGGACGGAAAGAAGGTCAACAGCCGGCAGTATGCGATGAACCTGAACGCGAACGATGCCAACGAAATCAAGATTGGTTCGCGCATGCCAGTCGAGCCAAAGCCGGGGGAATTCCAATACCTAGACATCGGCACGAGCATCTGGGCTCGGCTGGAAACACGCAACGACCAACTGGGGTTGTCGGTACGAGCCGAACTCAGCAACTTCGCGAGTGCGGGGCTCGGCACCCCTCCGACTCCAGAGAAACCGCAAGAACACGATCCCCGTCCCGTGATACGGCAGCTCAAAATCAATGCCAGTACTCTGGTGCTGCTGGGCAAGCCGATGGTGGTTGGCATCGTGGATGATCCGAACTCGAAGCGGCAGTTTCAGCTTGAGGTGACGGTGACGAAGCTACGGTAGGGAAGCTCAATACATTGTCCGGCACGGGCGCTGCCAGCCTACACGCGATCGGCTAGGCGTTTGGCTTCGTGAAAGATCTCCACGAACATCGAGCGCGTCAATTTGCCGGTTTGCGTGTTTTGATTCGATGGATGATACGACGCCAGCAGGACGCGTCCATCGGGCAAGAGATATTCCGCTCCGTGGCGGAATTCATAGGCACGCTTGCCGGCGATTACCCTCCTCCGCAGCAAGTAGTTGAGATAGGCTTCAAAGCCGATTCTTCCGAGCGCCACGATGACGCGCAGATTTTTCAAACCTCCAAGTTCTCTTTCGAGATACGGAGCGCAGTTAGCGAGCTCCTCCGGCAGAGGCTTGTTGTCCGGCGGCGCGCAGCGCGCCGCCGCGGTTATATAAAGATCGGTGAGCATGAGGCCGTCATTGCGGTCGGTGGCCGTCGGCTGATTCGCAAAGCCCACTTCGTGCAGCACCGGATACATAAACTTGCCGGAAGCGTCTCCGGTGAACGGCCGCCCGGTGCGGTTGGAGCCGTGAGCGCCGGGAGCCAGTCCAAGCACCAGCACGCGCGCTTTGGGATCGCCGAATCCCGGAACCGGTTTGCCCCAGTACTCATGGTCGCGGTAAGCGCGGCGCTTCTCGCGAGCAATGAGCTCGCGATAGGCGACCAGCCGCGGACAGCGTGTGCAGCCGACGATCTCGGCATTCAAAACCTTGAGCCAGTTGGGCAGAGGCATTCGCTCTCATTGTATTTGCTCGTGTGAAGCCTGTGCCCGTGTCGAGCCCACACTCCTCTCCGCTTGATGACTGGGGAAAGACTTCTCGAGCGAACGCAAGTGGTGCGGCAGCGGCCACACCAAGGCAACAGCAACTTCCACAACCCCGAACAGCTGCGGAGGGGAGTTTCCACGCCACACAAACCGATGCTCGTTACTTTAGTGGGTAGCAAAGCCCCCTCCGCCGTTTGACGTTGCTCTTCGAGAGTCTTTACACTCAAGGCTGCGGCACCGTGCGTCCGAGCGGAGCAACACCCTTCCGATTCTGCTGCCGCGGGTCGCTTTGGAAAGGCAACTGTGAGCCCCACGGATATAAAAGACGACGCGGCCAAAGAAGGCTCGGTCAAAGCTAGTCCGGCCGAAGATAGTACGACCGAGGATAGTCCGACCCAGAAAAGCGCGGGTAAGGAGAGCTCCACCAAGCGCGAGATTCAGGTCGAGATTCCGGTCGCGGACGTGAACCGGCAGACCGACGCGCTCATACAGAAATATCAGAAGGTGGCGCGCATTCCCGGCTTCCGGCGCGGCCACGTTCCGGCGTCGATTATCCGCCAGCGATTCTCCGAAGAGATCAAGACGGACATGGTCGAGGCGCTGATCCCGCGCTTTTTCCGGCAAGAGGCCGAGAGGCTCGGCCTGCATCCCGTCTCGCAGCCCCGGGTGACCGACCTGCACCTGCACGATGGCGAACCGCTGCGCTTCAAAGCCGCTTTCGATGTGCTGCCCGAAATCAGGCTCAAGGGCTATAAAGAACTGCGCGCCGATAAGCCGGAGGTTGCGGTTTCGGAAGCCGACGTGGAGCAGGCGATCAACGATCTGCGCGAGCGCCAGGCCGCGTTCAATCCGGTTGAAGGCCGCGCCCTCGCCGATGGCGATTTCGCCCAGGTTTCGCTCGATGGCACGCCGAAAGCCGCCGAGGGTCAGAAGGCTGAGGGCCAAAAGAGAGACAGCAAGAAGGATGACAGTCAGCCCGTACACATGGACGAAGTGCTGGTCGAAATCGCGGGCCCAAATACAATGCCGGAATTCACCGAGCATCTCCGGGCCGCCGTGGTCGGCGACGAGCGTACCTTCGACGTCAGCTATCCCGAAGACACAGAGGACAAGCGCCTAGCAGGCAAGACCTTCACCTACACCGTAAAAGTGCAGGCCATCAAGCAGAAGAGCTTGCCCGAACTGAATGATGAGTTCGCGAAGACTTTGGGCGAGTTCCAGACGGTGGACGATATACGGAAGGTGATTCGCGAGCAGATCGAATCCGAGCGTCGCCATGAAGCGGAACATGCCGCCAAGGAAAAGCTGGTCGGCGAACTGATTCAGCGCAACGAGTTCGAGGTGCCCGATTCGCTGATCGATCAGCAGATCGACATCCGCCTGGAACGGGGTTTGCGCGCGCTGGCGGCGCAGGGCCTGACCGCCGAGCAGATGAAGAAAATGGATTTACAGCGTCTGCGCGTGGGGCAGCGCGACCAGGCCATTCACGATGTAAAAGCTGCGCTGCTGCTCGAAAGAGTGGCGGAGGAAGAAAAGGTACAGGTCAGCGACGAAGAACTGAATCACGAACTGGAGGCGCTGGCCCGGCAATCAAAACAGACATCGGAAGCAGTGCGCGCTCGTTTGACACGGGATGGGGGCCTCGATAGGATACGAACAAGAATCCGCAACGAGAAGACCCTCGATTTTCTGTATCGTCAGTCCGCGTAGTTGACCAAAAAGGCACGCGGACCATTTCGATCCTCCCCTGAGCCGCCACGATCGACTGAGGGCAGGAGTGTGGAAAGGGTGAACGTGAAGACGAATTCCAACGAGGCACAAATGATGCTGGTGCCGATGGTGATTGAATCTACGGGGCGGGGCGAACGCGCCTATGACATTTATTCCCGGCTGCTGCGCGACAACATCATCTTTATCGGCACGCCGATCGACGACAACATCGCCAACCTGGTGATCGCCCAGATGTTGTTCCTGGCGCAGGAAGACCCAGAGAAAGACATTCAGCTCTACATCAACTCGCCCGGCGGCTCGATCACGGCGGGCATGGCCATCTATGACACGATGCAATATGTAAAGAATGACGTGACCACAATCTGCATCGGGCAGGCCGCCTCGATGGCGGCGTTGCTGCTATCGGCGGGCGAAGCCAAAAAACGGCTGGCGCTGCCGAATTCGCGCATCCTCATCCACCAGCCGTCGATGGGCGGGCTGTCTGGTCAGGCGACCGATATTGACATTCACGCGCGCGAAATTCTGCGCATGCGGGAGATTACTAATCAGTTACTGGCCAAGCACACCGGCCAGAAGCTCGATAAAGTGGAGAAGGACGTGGAACGCGACTTCATCATGAATTCGCAGCAGGCTAAGGAGTATGGAATCATCGACGATATCATTTATAAGACGAGATAGAGGTTATGATCGGCAATTCATGAAGTCATGGACTGAGCGCGGCTGGCCGCGTTCTAGCCCGAAGCCGGAATCCAGCTGCGGCTGGCCCCCAGAAAGGGAGTAAGTTCGAGTGAAAACCAGATCTGGTTCGGAAGAAATGTTGCGCTGTTCGTTCTGCCACAAGTCACAGGACGCAGTCGCAAAACTGATCTCGTCGCCGAGCGACTATCCCCGGGCATACATCTGTGACGAGTGCGTAGCTGTCTGCAACTCAATTCTCGAAGACGACCGCTCCGCCACTCCTTCGACCGCCGTTCCCAACCAACTGCCCAAGCCGCTGGAGGTGAAAACCTTCCTCGACGAGTACGTCATCGGGCAAGAGCAGACGAAGAAGAAGCTTGCCGTTGCCGTCTACAATCACTACAAGCGCATCTACATGAACCGCCAGCGCGGCAACGATGGCGTGGAATTAACCAAATCGAACATCCTGCTGATTGGGCCGACGGGAACCGGCAAGACACTGTTGGCGCAGACTCTCGCACGCATGCTCGATGTGCCCTTCGCCATCGTGGATGCCACAACGTTAACCGAAGCGGGTTACGTCGGCGAAGACGTCGAGAACATTATCCTTAAATTGCTGCAAGCGGCCGAAGGCGATGTCAGCCGCACCCAGACCGGCATCATTTATATCGACGAAATTGACAAGATCGGGCGCAAGGACGAAAACCCCTCAATCACGCGAGACGTGTCCGGCGAGGGCGTGCAGCAAGCTTTGCTAAAGATTCTCGAAGGCACGATCGCCAACGTTCCGCCGCAGGGTGGACGCAAGCATCCGCATCAGGAATTCACGCCCGTTGATACTACGAACATTCTCTTTATCTGCGGCGGGGCCTTCGTTGGCTTGGAGAAAATCATCGGGCGGCGCGTCGGCAAAAAAGCTCTCGGCTTCCGCACCGGAGCAGAAGAGGAAACCGAGCAGACGGTTGCTTCTTCGAAGCGCAACTTTGAACTCGTCTCCGAGGCGCAGCCGGAAGACCTTATCAAGTTTGGGCTGATCCCGGAGTTCGTCGGACGGCTTCCGGTTATGGGCGTCTTGCAGCAACTGGACGAAAACGCTTTGGTCGAAATTCTTACTCGCCCCAAGAACGCAATCGTGAAACAATATCAGCGGCTGTTCGAGTTTGAGAATGTGCGGCTGAAGTTCAGCGACGATGCGAACCGGGCGATCGCCCGCCAGGCCATGGCGCGCAAAGTGGGCGCCCGCGGTTTGCGCATGATTCTCGAAGAGCTGATGCTGGAGTTGATGTACAGCCTTCCCAGTCAGAAGAAGGTTAAAGAATTTGAAGTGACCCGCGAGATGGTGGAAAAGCGCGACGTCTCGCTGTCGATGATCGAGAAAGCAGCAAGCTGAGCGGTCGTGAGTCGTTGCTGGTGAGTCGTTTGCTAGCTGGATGGCGAGCGACCAACGACTAACGACCGACTGACCACCAACGATCGAACCTGACCAAGACGGGAGAAGGCGCATTGTCGAACCCCAAGGAAAAATTCGAGAGCAAGAAACTGCCGATGATGCCCATTCGCGACGTGGTCATCTTCCCGCACATGATGACGCCGTTCGTAGTGGGACGGGAGTCGAGCGTGCGCGCGCTCGAAGAAGCTCTGGCCAGCGACAAAAAAATCTTCCTCGCCACGCAGCACGATGCCTCGATCGACGAACCCAAAGCCGGTGACATCTTTCAGGTCGGGACGATTGTCAACATCGTGCAGAGCCTCAAACTGCCCGATGGCAACATTAAAGTATTGGTTGAAGGCATTGAGCGCGGCAAGATTCTGCAAGTCATCGAGACGGATGGCTATCTACAAGCGACCGTGCGCGTTGCCCGCTATGCCACCGAAACAACCGCGCAGATTGAAGCCGGCATGCAGCGCGTTACCGGCATGTTCGAGCAATACGTGAAGCTCTGCCAGTCGCTCAACTACGAGACCATGATCGCCGCCGTGCGCATGGAAGATCCGTCGAAGCTCACCGACACGATTGCCGCCAACCTTCAGCTCTCGATTGAAGAGAAGCAAGGACTCCTTGAAATTTTCGACCCCGCCGAAAGACTAAACCGCATCGGCGATGTGCTGGACGTGGAAATCGAAAAACTCAACATGGATCGCACCATCCAGTCGCGCGTGAAGCGGCAGATGGAGAAGGCGCAGAAAGAGTATTACCTCAACGAGAAGATTAAGGCCATTCAGAAAGAACTTGGCCGCGGCGAAAAGAGCGAATTCGACGAACTTAAGAAGAAGGTCGAAGCCGCGGGCATGCCGAAAGATGTTCGCGACAAGGCCATCCAGGAACTGAAAAAACTGGAAGCCATGCCGCCCATGTCGGCGGAATCGACCGTTTCGCGCAACTATCTCGATTGGCTGCTGGCGGTGCCGTGGAAGAAGCGGTCGAAGGAAATCCGCAACATCACGCGTGCCGAGAAAACTCTGAACGAAGATCATTATGGCCTGGAGAAAATCAAGGAGCGCATCCTCGAATTTCTCGCGGTGCGCCAGTTAGTCAAGAACCCCAAGGGCTCGATTCTTTGCTTCGTCGGGCCTCCCGGCGTCGGCAAGACATCGCTCGGAATGTCGATTGCCAAGGCCACCGGCCGCAAGTTCGTGCGCATGTCGCTCGGCGGCGTGCGTGACGAGGCCGAAATCCGCGGCCATCGCCGTACCTACATCGGCGCCCTGCCCGGCCAAATCATCCAGATGATGAAGAAAGCCGGCACCAAGAACCCGGTCTTCATGCTCGACGAAGTCGACAAAATGTCGATGGACTTCCGCGGCGATCCCTCGGCGGCGCTGCTCGAAGTTCTCGATCCCGAACAGAATTTCATGTTCGTCGATCACTATCTCGACGTCGAGTACGACCTGTCACAAGTCTTCTTCGTGGCCACGGCGAACGTGATTCACACCGTTCCGCCCGCCCTGCAAGACCGTATGGAAGTGCTGCGACTGCACGGCTACACGGAACCGGAAAAAGTTGAGATCGCGAGACAGTTCCTGGTAAAGAAGCAGATGTTGCAGGCGGGATTGACGGAGAAGAATGTACAGTTCTCCGACGAATCGATCCGGCAGATCATTCGCGGCTTTACCCGCGAAGCCGGTGTCCGCAACCTGGAGCGGGAGATTGGCAACATATGTCGCAAAGTTGCGCGCAAGGTGGTGAAGGAAGGCGCGAACTTCTCGGCGACGGTTCAGCCGGATAAAGTCGGCGACTACCTTGGAGTTCTGAAGTTCCGCGACACGCTGGCCCACGAGAAGAGCGAAATCGGTCTCGTAACCGGACTAGCCTGGACCGAGGTGGGCGGGTCGATCCTCAGCACAGAGGCCACGGCCGTCGATGGCAAAGGCAAGCTGACTCTGACCGGTAAGCTCGGCGACGTGATGCAGGAATCGGCGCAAGCGGCGATGTCCTACATACGTTCGCGCGCTCTGCGGCTCGGCCTGTCGCGTGACTTTTATCGCAACCTGGATATTCACGTGCACGTACCCGAAGGCGCGATCCCGAAGGATGGTCCTTCTGCCGGCATCACGATTGCGACCGCGCTGGCGAGCGCGCTGAGCCGGATTCCGGTGCGCCGCGATCTCGCCATGACCGGCGAAATCACGCTACGCGGCAAGGTGCTGCCCATCGGCGGCCTGAAAGAAAAGCTGCTCGCCGCTCACCGGGCCGGGTTGTTCGAAGTGATCCTGCCGCAGGAAAACGAGAAAGATGTGGCCGAAGTTCCGGAAAATCTGCGTACCGCCATGAAGTTGCACTTCGTCGACAACATGGATCAGGTGCTGGCCATCGCCCTCGAAGGCCCGCTACCGCAGATGCCGTCGGATGCGGAGACCACCATGGCCCCCATCGTGACTCCGCCGGTGGCGGAGATTCCGGAAGCCCGCCAATAGACCAATTGTGTGTACAAATGTTCCCCGTGGAACATTTGTATCGTCTAAATTGTACGCATCGATCTGTGCGTACGTGAAACGCGGGATCGTTCTGGGTCCATGCACAATCCTGTGACAGCATTGCGTCCCACCCTTGCACAGAACGCAGGGGCGGAGCGCCCCCGGTTGGCTTCCGTGCAGAGTAAACCAGCGGTAAAATTGGCTTATGGAACCGGAATCTGGCGGCCGGTATAGATTCAGTTTGAAGGGATCTGCGGGGCTCATTGTCGCGGTTGCGGTGGTGACGATTCTGCTGATCGCTCTACCGGCTTATCGCTGGTTTTTTCTGATCAGCGTTCTTATCGGGGTCGTTATCGCGGGCGGGCTCGCGCTTTGGCACAGGCTGCGGCCTATCAAAGAAGTGGAAGTCCACAATAAGCGCCCGTTGGGCTTGTAAGCTCCGGTCGCTTCTAAGACCGACCTCTAGGAGAATGCCAGCTCTTTAGCGCGCTGCACCGCTTTCACCACCGCCTTGATTAAAGTTACCCGCAACTTCCCTTCTTCGAGTTCCATGATGCCGTCGATGGTGCATCCGGCGGGAGTGGTGACTGCATCTTTTAAGAGCGCGGGGTGATCGCCAGTTTCGAGGACTACGCGGGCGGCGCCCATGGTGGTTTGCGCGGCCAGAAGAGTTGCCACATCGCGCGGCAGACCGACTTTTACTCCGGCTTCGGCGAGCGATTCGAGAATGATGTAGATATAGGCGGGACCGCTTGCCGATAGTCCGGTGACCGCGTCCATGTGTTTTTCGTCTACGTTCACGGTGCGGCCTACGGCATCGAAAAACTTTGTGGCCATTTCGAGATGCTGGCGGGTTGCGAATTTGCCTTTGCAGAGTGCGGTCATGCCCGCGCCGAGCACGCAGGGCGTATTGGGCATGGCGCGCACCACGGGGACTTCTTTCTCGAGGGCGCGCTCGATCATGTCGGTTGGAACCGAGGCGGCTATCGAAATCACCAGTTGCTTTTCATTCAAGTGCGGGCGGATCTCTCGGACGACGTCGGCCACTACCTGCGGCTTCACGCACAGAAAAATTATGTCCGCCCCCCGGACTGCCTCTTGGTTGTCGGTTCCGGCATGAACTTTCAACTTATCCTTTAACAAACGCGCGCGCTCGGGATGGGTTACGGTGGCCCAGGTTTGCCCGGCAGAAAGCAGTCCATCACGGAGGAAAGATTGCAGCAGAATCGATCCCATCTTACCAGCACCTAGGATTGCAACTTTCTTCTTAGCGCCTACACCTTGGCCCATGGGGAACCTCCAATCCTGATTGAGTGGTAGTCCAACAGACTAACATTACAGGGGATGTCGAGGCGGGTTCTAGCGGTTGCATAAAACTATTGTTTCGCCCCTTGCCGGGCTCGACCCTTTTCTGCTTTGCTACTCTACCCACGGCTTGCACCGTGGGCTGCATTCTTACGCCGCTTCGCGGCTAAAGGTAGCGGCAGGCGCGCCCGCTCCAAACCTCGCGCTCGCTTCCCGCTCCAAACTCCACACAGACGTAGAAAACTCTTATTGCACGGTCAGAGTCACTATATCGGAGTGGGTCGCGCCGCCGGCGGCTGTGGCGATCACGGTTACTTGCGAGACTCCCACTCACGCAGGCGAGGCCGCGCTCACGAAGGCTGATCCGGGCGATGGCGCTGCGCTCGACGTGGCCCGTTACGGTTGCCGTGGCGGGACTGGGCACAAATGTCGGCGCGGAATCAAGGCCGGTGGGATATCGACCGTGCCATTCTGGAAACCGGCAACTGCCCAGGTTACGGTGTGGTCGGTCGAGCCGTTCACGGTCGCGGCGAATTGTTGCGGTGCCGCCGGGACGGTTCGCCCGTGCCGGTTCCAGTTCCACTTCGGCTTTGCCGTCGAATCGAGCGCGAGAGATGGACTGGGGCCAACCGGTGGAGACGATGTGGGAATTGCTTTTCCGCCTGGCTCCTGAGAAAAAACACGATTCGAAAAACCAGCTCCGAAAAAAAGAAGGAAGACCACCGGAAAAATTACGAAAGAGGAAACTCTGGAAGAACGCAAACCACGGCTGACCATAGATTGAAAGCGCCACAGTCGCGCCGGCACGACGCCGCGCACGAATACAGCTTCAATGATTCGGCGAAGATTTCCAGGTCCTCTAGAGACCGGTGGCCCCGGGTAGCCAATCGCCGGCAAAGACAAAGAGCTGGAAAAACTGAGGGTTGCGCTTGATTCCGAATAGCGCGCAGGGCCTAAGCAGAACGTCTTTCCTCGGGTTGTGGATTCAGCGGCCCGGCAAGTTTGGTGGCGACAAGTTTTCTGAGTCGGAGATTGTGTTCGCGAAGAGCAGATCGAAGCGCAAGGATGATCGCTTCCAATTCTGATTCGTGCGCCGTGAGAGCCTTGGCGCATAGTGCCTTGATGCGATCCTCGAGCCGCCTTTGCATAGTACGAAGTGGCCAGAGTGCTTCTAGGTTCTCATCCGCAGAAGTATTCTTCGATACTGTGTATACCGTAGTCCCATCTAAAATCGCAACCATCCGCTATACTAATAAGGCATGTCCGTGATCAAGAACATCGGCGCTATTGCCCAGGGGATGAGCATCACCCTGAGGGAAATGTTTCAGCCTACTGTCGTTGAGAACTACCCGGACGGCCCCGGCCCGACGAAAGGCGCGAAGTTTCAGGAACGGTTTCGCGGCATGCATGTGCTGCAGCGCGACGAAAATGGGCTGGAGAAATGCGTTGCGTGCTTCCTCTGCGCTGCCGCCTGCCCGGCGAATTGCATTTATATAGAGGCCGCGGAGAACACGGCTGAAAAGCGGGTTTCGGGCGCCGAGCGCTACGCCCACGTTTATAACATCGACTACAACCGATGCATATTTTGCGGGTATTGCGTGGAGGCTTGTCCGACCGACGCGATTACGCATGGGCACGGATTTGAGCTGGCAACGTTCAGCGCGAGCAATCTGGTATATCGAAAAGAACAGATGCTGGCTCCGGCGCCGGCCCATATGGGCGCCAATCAGGTGTTCGCGCAATCGGAACTGGAGTCGGGCGGCGTGAAGGGGAGTTAGCGGATTAGCTGGCGCGAGCGGCGTAATTTGCCACGCGCAGCCTGCTTTTGCTTTCCGTTTTTCGCTTTTTCTTCCGTTGCCGAGAGCGGCGCGCACCGTAAACCCCAGATCGCGTCATGCCGGCCGCTTCGGCCAATGCATCGATTTTTTCGATCTGGCTTTCCCTCGCCGTGATGTTTACTCTTACCGTGACATCCGGAGCGTCCACCTTCACCATCGAACCAGCCGTCTTTCAGCGACCGCTCTATGACGTCCCGGCGTGCCTCGTTACCTCGGTTGAAACAATTCACACGTATTACACATCGCTCAATGCCAGAATACATATCAATACGCACTACACCATGACTGGGATCGGCGCCGCGCCTCCCGAAAGAGTTCCACTATACTGATTCCGATCTAATTTCGAGACTCAATCCCAAGGAGACAAAACAGGATGCGTTCCACTTCACTCGTTTTATCCCTGACCCTCGCGCTGCTGACGGTTGCCTGTTCGACCGCTCCGGCCCCGGCCCCCGACACGCGCGCCGCCGATGTGCAAGCCGTCAAGGAGGTTGAGGCGGCGTGGGTTAACGACGCCGCTTCAAAGGATGCGGAAAAGTGGGCTAGTTATTTTACGGATGATGGTTCGGGGCTTTATCCGGGCGCGGCCACTTTGAATGGCAAGGCGGCGATCAGGGTGGCGATGGCGCCGTATTTTGCCGATCCTAACTTTGCGCTGACCTTCCAATCGACGCGGACCGTGGCCTCGAAGGGTGGCGACTTGGTCTATTCTCAAGGCACCTACTCGATGACCATGACCGACCCGAAGACGAAGAAGCCGATGACGGACAAGGGAAAGTTTCTGACGGTCTATGCCAAACAGGCCGACGGAAGCTGGAAGGCGGTTGCCGATACGTTCAATTCTGACTCGCCTATGTAGCCCGCCTAGCAATGCCTTGTACGATCATCTGAGTTGGCGGAGCGAGAACGGAATGCATTACCTTCTATTCTACGAAGTTGCTGACGACTACCTTGCGCGGCGGGCGGAGTTTCGCGATGCGCATCTGGAAAAAGCCTGGAAGGCGAGCGAACGCGGCGAATTGCTGCTCGGCGGAGCTCTGCAAGATCCGGTAGACGGCGCGGTCTTGCTGTTCCAAGCCGACTCGCCTGAGGTTGCGGAGAAGTTTGCGCGCACCGATCCTTATGTGACGAGCGGGCTGGTGAAGCGATGGCATGTGCGGGAGTGGAAGACGGTGGTGGGCGAAGACTCTGCGACGCCCATCAGGCCAGGTTCGACGGCTGCCGCCGCCACAAATCAAAGCGCGTCTCCGATCGCATCGGAAGCCCGTGCTTCGTCCGACGATATGCCCGACGATACGTCAGACGATAACCACTCGATCTTGATCCTCCGCATGTGGAAGGGGCGCGCGAGCGACGAGAAATCGGGTGAGTACGTCGACTTCGTAACCAAGAAAATCTTCCCGTCACTGCGGGAGATCGAAGGGCATCGCGGAGCTTACCTGCTTCGTCGGACGGTGGATGGGGCGATTGAATTTGTCGTGTTGACACTGTGGGAGTCGATGGAAGCGGTTCGCCGGTTTGCCGGAAGTAAACCAGAAAAGGCGGTCGTCGAACCGGAAGCGCGGGCCGTGCTTAGCGGTTTCGATGAAACGGTAACCCACTTCGAAGTTATTCATCGACCTGCGATCAAGGGATGAACCCGGCATCTTGCGCACCGCAGGCCGAGGACACGCCGCCTATCAGCCTTTTTGCGAATATCCCAACCGACACAAGAGTGTGCTATAACGCACAGCTTTTAGTTCGCGAACCTAGTAGTGTTGCTTTGTCTCTTCTAGCATCCTTCCGCCGTACCGAAGGTGACGGTCCCTTGCGAAATCAGACAGCATTGCGCTGCGCGAGGAGCCGTTATGATGATGGTTAGCAAAACCCGTCTGCCAAAGAAGTCCCCTGCGCCACCACCGTCCGCTGACGGTGACGGAAACCATGTTTACAACGAGATTCTGCTTGGTCTTCCGCAAAAAGAATCCGAGCAGATCCTGCCAAAATTGGAATTCGTGCGCTTGAATACGCACCAGGTGCTGCACGAGTCGGGCGACACATTGAAGTCGGCATGGTTTTGTAATAGCGGCTTGGTTTCTATTCTGAGCGTCTTCCCGGATGGAAAAACGGTGGAGGTGGGTCTGGTGGGCAAGGAAGGATTTATCGGCGTGCCGCTGGTGGCGGGGTTTCGCACCGCGCCGACCCGGGCCATCACCCAGATCGAGGGATCCGCGTTTCGCATCGACAGCGACAAACTGATCACACTCTTGGGGGAGTGCCCCAAACTAGAGCGCCGGTTGCAACAGTTCTCGCAGATCCTGGCCATGCAAGTGACGCAGATAGCCGCCTGCAATCGTCTGCATGAAGTGGACGAGAGATTGGCGCGATGGTTGTTGATGAGCGCCGATCGCGTGGGATCGAATTCAGTGCCGTTGACCCAGGAATTGATAGCCCAGATGCTCGGAACGCGCCGCTCGAGCGTGACCGTGGCCGCTGGAATCCTGCAAAAAGCAGGACTCATCGCCCATACCCGCGGCGACGTAGAGATTATCGACCGGCCAAGATTGGAAGAGGCGTCCTGTGAATGCTACGCCATCATGCACCGGCAAATTCGGGAATGGCGGAGCGAAACAGAATCGTGATAACGCATGGCTACAGCGCGCGCCAGCGCACCGTTGTAGGTTACCCGGCGGACTGACAGACCTATCCGTTGCGGAATATGCTCCGGAGCGTGCGCGCAAGATGTTCCTCGCAGCGGAGTTCTCTGCTCCGTTATGTCTGCTCTCACAGGAGAATCATGCCGGAGCTCGAGCTTATCGCATTAGCTTTTGATCGGCATGCGATTCAATGCCCGCATTGCCGCGAGGAAACCATCCACCCGTGGCCAGGGAAGATGATCCTCTTCGCCAACTGCAAATGCAATCATTGCGGCAGAGATTTCGTGATTGCGCTGAACCAGCCGCGCGGATAGGACTGTACCATAAAGACGGGGCTTGCCGCGGTGGGTCATGTCCGGATGACACGAACCTTTGGTTACACTAGACCGTCCTGGTTTCTTTTTGACAGGAGGTCAGCGGCCGAGGAAAATAGCCGATATCCATGCGTGCCGGAACAAACTTAACCCACAACCTGGAGAGAAAATTATGAAGAAAATGATTGCCGTTTCCATTCTATCTGTGTGTCTGTCGTTCGTCGTCGGAGTCGCGGTTGCCGATAGGGTACACGACTGGCACGATCTAGACGCAGTCCATCACCATGTGGAGGAAGCGATCAGAGAGCTGGACCACGCCCGTGCCGCCAACCACTACGATATGGCCGGGCATGGCGCCAAGGCCGAAGAGCATTTGCACGCGGCCGAGCACGAACTGCACGATGCTGTCGAGGCCATTAGGGCGGAACACTAAACCACCAAGCGCAGTAAGTTTGCTCGTCAACCTTCGTTATCAGAAAATGCCGTCCGTCGTCCGGAGGAGTTGCTCTGCGCCGAGGGATGGCTTTTTTGCGCTTTGCGCGGAATACCGTCTTCGCTGCCGGTACAACTGCGACAAAGCGCAACGGCGATTAGGTCAGATCGAGTCCAGACTTGGCGAGCGGCGGCTAACCTACTGGAATCCCTCCAAAGCAAGGTGCCTCGCCGCCGTGAGCGAGTCTCTCAATCGTCGAGCGATTGCGAAATTCGCTCCCATTCCTTCATCAGATTTTGCAGGGCGCTTTTATGGTCGGAGTGTTCCACCGTTTGCCGCTGCGTCTCTTCCGCACTCACAAAGCTCTGCAGTTGCGTCTCGCACAAGGCTATGGCCGCTTCGGCGCGCGCGATTTTCTCTTCTACTTCGTGCAGACGATCTGCCATCTGCTGGCGCTTGATAGGATTCAGCCGCTTGCCCTTGGGCTCGGCCGAATCGGCGACTGGAGCACGATCTCCGTTCACGGGCACGGCCGAAGGCACCGCCGGAGCCCTCGATGGAGATGAGGGAGCCAACGATGGCGACCGCTTCGCTGCTTCCACCGCCGCGGCTCTTCCCTGCTTGCGCCAGAGATAATCTTCATAATTTCCCGGATAGATTTCTACTTTGCCGTCGCCGATTTCGAAGACGCGGGTGGCTAAGCCGTCGATGAAATAGCGGTCGTGAGAAACGAAGACGACGGTGCCCGCGTATTTCATCAAGGCCTCGAGCAGGACGTCTTTGGCGCGAAGGTCAAGGTGGTTGGTGGGCTCGTCGAGCAGCAGGAAGTTGGCGGGATGCAGCAGCATTTTCAGCAGCGCGTAGCGATTACGCTCGCCTCCGGATAAGACGCCGATGCGCTTGAAAACGTCGTCGCCAGAAAAAAGAAAACAACCGAGCAGGCCGCGCAGCTGGGTTTGTGTGGAGGCGGGCGAGAGCTCGCCGAGATCGTCGAGGATACGAGCTTCAGGGTCTAGTTCTTTGTATTGATCTTGCGCGAAGTAGTCGGGCTCGACGTTGTGGCCGAGCTTGTATTCACCGGCGGTGAGCGGCTCCTGGCCCGCGAGGAGTTTAATAAGCGTTGACTTCCCCGCTCCGTTGACTCCTACGAGGGCAATGCGCTCGCCACGCTCGATCATGAAATTGACTTTGTCAAATACTTTGTGTTCGCTGATTCCGCGCTCACCGTAGCTTTTGGCGACATTGGCAAACTCGGCGACGATGCGTCCGCTCGGCTTGGGTTGCGGAAAAGAGAAATGTACAGTCTTCTCTTCTTCCGGAATTTCGATCCGCTCGATTTTCTCCAGCTCTTTGATGCGGCTTTGCACCTGCTTCGCCTTGGTTGCGGTATAGCGGAAGCGATTGATGAATACTTCCAACTGCTCGATGCGGTCGCGCTGCGTTTTATAGGCGGATTCGAGCTGCTCCTTGCGGGCGCTTTTCGCGGCTAGATATTGATCATAGTTGCCGGCGTAGAAGTGGATTTGCTTGTTCCAGATTTCCACGATGCGATCGACGGTGATGTCGAGAAAATAACGATCGTGCGAGATGAGAACGAAGGCGTAGGGATAGGTGGTCAGGTACTCCTCAAGCCAGTTGCGGGCTTCGAGATCGAGGTGATTGGTGGGCTCGTCCAGCAACAGCAGGTTGGGCTTCTGCAACAAAAGCTTGGCGAGGGCGATACGCATCTGCCATCCGCCCGAAAATTCTTCGGTTTGCCGAGCCCAGTCATCGCGGCGGAAGCCAAGACCGGTGAGCACCTGTCCCACCTGTGCCTCGAGCGTGTATCCGTCGCGGGCGACGAATTCATGTTCGAGCTTCTGGTAACGGTCGGCGACGTTCGAATATTCCTGCCCCTCGTGGTCGAGCTCCGACATGCTGCGGGTCAGCGCCTCCATCTCCTTTTCCATGGCGTGGAGCTCATCAAACACCGACATGCACTCGGCGAAAACGGTGCGGCCAGTCATGGTGAGGCCGTCCTGCGGAAGATAGCCAGTCGAAATGCCCTTGGCACGCGAGAGGGAGCCGTAGTCGAGTGATTCGATCCCGGCGAGGATTTTCATGACGGTCGATTTGCCGGTGCCGTTCGCCCCGACCAGACCAACCCGCGATTCCGGCGTGATCAGCCAGTCGGCGTCCTCGAACAGAAGTTTGTGGCCATAGCGCTTGCCGGCGGAGGAGAGTTGGATCATGGGGTTCTCTATTAAATATAGCGGACGGGGCGACACTCGTTGTCAGTTGTGAGTTCTCAGTGGGGTTATTGAACTGAAAAGCGAGAGATGGAGCGCCATGACGGTCGCGCTCGTTTGGGACCCTGCTTATTCCGGATTGGAGTGGAGGGCGGATCGGATGCCAGTCTGAGCTGTTGACTTCGCGGTTAACAGAGAAGTGGCTGAGCGATGGTGGCAACGCGCGAGACGGCCGACGCCTTCCAAGGAATCACGTTATTCAAGGTTGCGGATGAGCGCGATGCCGAGGGTAACTGCGCAAACATTATTGGAGAAGATGATTTGCACCACGGTATTGATTCTTCTGGATCAAAAGTTGCGACGGCTCAAAGTGATTCGAGCGAGTCCATCGAGTAAGCTTTTGAGGGTTCGCAGATTTTGAGCCGATACCAGACGGCTCGATGGCTCATGCGGAATAAGCAACTTTGTAATGACCCACCACGCGCGCTGGTTTTGGGTGTTTGACAATGCCAATCTCTACTATGCCGAGCGTTAACCTTCGCCAGTTCAGAAACGCCAAGCGGCTCACAGCTTGGCTCTGCGCTGGGGGAAATTGTAGAACTCCGCGAACGAGGCAAGGTGGTGACGCGAATTGTTCCCGAAGTATCGAATTCGCATCCCGCGGATTGGCCGGATTTCGCGGCCATGCGAGGGAGATATTTGCCGATCGCATCTTACCTGGGGCGGATTTGGCGACCAAGGAACGCGGTCGCTATTGAGCGTTCGCGTGGACGGGCGAGACGCCCGTCATCACACCAACACTAGCGAGCGGCGGCCATTTTCGCAACGCCCAAGTGTTCCAGCGCGCGGTCGATGACAGTCTGTAGTTCGTGGGCATATTTGACCTCGCGGCCCTTGGCAAGAATGATGCGCGCCTTCGCTGCATCGAACCAGGTGGGATCGCGATAGTCTTCGTCGGGACGGCGGGTCTGACGGACTTCCATCAAAAAAGCCTTAACGACATATTCCTGCACGCCAGCGGGCTGCCAAAAGACGCCTTTCGAATGAATGTAGATATGGAAGTGGCGCGGCTCGATGATGCCGATAGCGCCCGCTTCTTCTTTGGCTTCGCGTTCGGCGGCCTGGCTGTGCGAGAGGCGGGGCTCCGGGGCTCCCTTGGGAAACGTCCACTTATTGCCGCCGTTAGTATGGACCAGAAGAAACTCGACCTGCGAATTCATGCGCCGATAGCAGACAGCCGCCACCTGCAGGGGCAGCGCAAACCGAGAGACCCGAGGCAAGCTCATTGAGAGTAGTTTACCGCGAAGATATTTCAGGAATGTTACATGCAGCGAAAATGGTGCATACCTTTGGTGGCTACACTCTCGTTCTCAGTTTCCCGATCCTCGGTTCTCACCTAGGCGACGTTCTAGCCGAACGACCTCAATCATTGTGCCCCGAATCGAGCACCTACATTAAGAACGCCCGAAGCTAAGGCCGCTAAGTCTGCCAATCTTCTTTGGCTCTATTCCGCGGCTGGCGGCTAGCAGTTGAAAATTCTCTCCCGCGCCCACCGGCGTGACGAGATCTTTCAGTTGCAGCGCCACTTTCGCGCGCTCTTGCGGGAGGCGGCAGTCTTCGAAGGCGTCGGCAAACTGATTTTTTTCACCTATACCCAACAGGAGCTGCGATTGTGTGAAAAGTTTTTCGCACCGCATTCCGGCTCGTTCGCAGGCAGCGGCTAGCGCGGTGAAATTGACGTGCGCTGTCAGGTCTTGCTCTCCCGGCGCCTGATAGGGGTCGGGGCTGGCGGAGTGATGGCGATAGGCCATAAGCGTGCCGCGGTGGCGGCCGGCGAGTTGCTGCTCGCGAGTGTAACCGTAGTCGATGACGAGGGTGAGCAGTGGCGCGCTGGCGCTGACATGCGCAATTTGGCGAATCCAATCTGGCGCGACGATACCGACCTCGATGCGCTCGCCGGGTTCGGGATGAACGCTGTAGCGGTCGAGAAATTCTAGTTCTTCGGCGAGCGGAGGGAGCCAGACTTCTTGCAGGCGATTGTTTTCGAAGGCGAGGTGGAGTTTGCCCTGCGTGCCGAGAATTTCGACGGGGAGAGCGTCGAAGAATTCGTTGGCGAAGACGATGACGGGCGCGTTGGCGCCGAGAGTTCGGCGAACGCCGGCGGG
>DATBYM010000036.1:0-46727 GCA_036513715.1 Terriglobales bacterium | reverse complement strand
GGAGTTCTCGGTTGCCTCCAGAGTCGAAGTGGTGAATTGGATCGCAGGCGGTGTTCCTGAAACTTCGATTTTCGTTGTAACCTCGCCTGGGTTTAGCTTGAAGTCGATTACCTGCTCGGAGCCGACCGTCACAACAACACTCGATCTCACAACCGTTTCAAATCCGTTCTTGGATGCACTGATTTCATACGTGCCAGCCACCAGGTTCGGAGCCGTGTAGCTCCCATTGTTGTCTGCGTCTACGGACCGGAGGATAGCCATCTCGGAATTCTTAACAGCGACCTGCGCTCCTGCAATCGCGCTTCCGGAGCTGTCTCTAACGCTCCCCGAAATAGTCCCTCCAGCGACCTGTGCGAGACAAACACTGCCTGTCACCAGTGCGATTGCAGTGACGCACGCAACCCTGAAAGAACTCGAAACCAACGGAGCGCGGATTGGGTTGAGAACCATCTCAACGCTCCTGCTTAGAAAAATTCGCCTCAACTCAAGTCCTCACCCGTCCTTTCCGAGACCGGCCAAGCCGCCCGACGCAGTTTTTCGAAAACCTGCGTACTATCAGCCAATCTAGCGCCCCACACTTTCCGCGCCGCAATTATAGACGCGCGTCAAAAGCTATTGTTCTCTGGAACGATCCCTCGGTCGCACAAACCCAACTGAGTGAGCTGCTCGAGTCTGTCCTATATCACGCGCGCACGGCAGGGCTGAAATTGCAGAGTCACGCTGGCTGTGGATTCAATGTGTCAACCGTAAGCGTTAGACAAAGTAGACGGTTGACAAATGTCTGCGCCAATCTTTCCAGCGCGCGTGTCCTGAAGGACCCGCAGTCGTCCAGTAGGTGATGCGCTCTTTCCGTGGTATTAGATATCCGTTAAAAAACGCAATCGTGTAGTCCTCAACGACCTTCAAGGAGCCGAGCCATTGGTAGTGTCCTGGCGTTTCACGAGCGGTCCGGTGATTGGCAGCGCTTGCTCAATTGACTGAGAGCCATCTCAGCGCAGCCCCCAGGTTAACTTCCGTGGCTCTTTGTACGTTTTTTCGAAGAGTAGGATCCGTAAAGTAGCGACAGCAGATTTGGGCCGCATAAGTCAGCGGGCATTTCAAGAAGACGCAGAACGGCCCCTGGTCGATTCGACCAGATGCGCCAGATCGAGGGTCGCGAATCCGTTTCTCGGGGCTCAATCTACCGTCAATGGTTAGCGCTGAACTATGGTGTTGGCCGCGAGCCTAGGAGATTCCAGTTACATGCGACAGCGCACGACAACGATGCGATTGAAAGCCAAGCGGAGTTCGGAGCAATACCAGGTGATGAACTGATTGATCGCAAACTGATAGACCCGGCGCGAACCCGGGGAAGTGAGGCTGTTGAGCACGGCCATTTTGGAAATGGTCGACGTCGGGGAGTCGGAGTACGACCCGACGATATTCAGTTTGACTTTTCGCTTGCGCACGCTGGCGGCCCTCCACTCCGCAGCATGGAATTAAGGCACAGGCGAGTCTGGGCGAAAAGCTGGATGGCGCTTTTCTGGAATCGGAACAAGACGTCCCTGAGTGAAATCTGGTTACGTCAATTATCACCGGCCAACCGCAGATTGCATTTCTCCCCAACTTCACGACGGCCCCTCAGCGAACAGAACTAGACCTTGGCGCGGGCGGCACAGGCAACGGGTGAGGTCGCCCGTTCCCATCGGAGGTTGCGGCCTTGGTTCTTGCTTTTTTCCATTGCTGCATAGCTTTCGGAGCGGTGGCCCATAGGATGCCCTTTTCCTCCGGCGCGCCGTACAACTCAGGATGCAGGTAGAATCCGCGTTCAACCTCCGGCTTCTCCTCTTCGACGAGAATGTCCCGCGAGTACTCCAAAGTTGTTGCCGGAGCCGGTGGCGCCGTAGCCGGACACTCCGGTGGGGCCTTCGCCGTAAACTCCGTAGGTGCTGCCGCTGCCGTACACTCCGAAACCGTTCGCGCTGTTGCCGGCTACTCCGGCCGCCACGGTGTCGGTGGCGCTCGAATAGTTGTTGCCCGAAACGCCCGCTCCCTCATAATCGTATGTGATTGCGTAAACGCCGTACGAACCGCCGCTGGTCGCAGACTGAAGCCCGACCACCGCGGCATTACCCGGACTCGAGGAATAGGCGTCAAGGGCGTCCGCCGTGGTCGACGGTTCGAAGACATTATTTCCGGTAAAGGCGTTGTTGGCGGCCAGCACGGGCACACCGCTGACACTGAGCGTGGGAGTCTGCCCGCCGCTACTTGCAATGCCCGTCCCCGCCGTCAGGCCCAACAATCCTGTGTTATTCAGGGTCACCTTGCCGCCGGTGCCGCCGCCGCTCAGGCCGGTTCCAGCTGTTACGCCAGTGATCGTGCCCGAGCCTGCGTTGCTGCACGCCCAGGCGCTGCCGCTCCACTGCAATACCTGTTTCGACGCGCAGGCATTCGTCAGTGACAGATTCAGCGTGCCGTTCGTGCCGCCGCCGGTCAGCCCGCTGCCGCTTGCGGTCGTCATCCCCGTAATGGTCCCATCGCCCCCGGCAAATGCAATGTCCAACTCCGCCGGATGGCTCGTTGTCGTGTTCTCTTTACTGTCAAAGGTCGCGTTGAACGAGCTATTAGCCACCAGCGCGAGACCGTTGTTCTTCTCGCTCCCATCGAACCATTGTCGACTCGTGTGGTGCATAGGAGTGCCCCAATGCCACAACGTCACCTCTCGGCAAGCCTATTTCCATTAAGGCAAGCGTCGAGTTGCGCGAGTTGCCGAATTCTGTGAAGCGGGAAATCTTACTTGGGCTTTCTATCTCTTACAGTCTCAAATTACGGTCGAACCCAAGTGAACACCTGATTTGCAGAATTTACTCCAAAAATGCCAGCTCCCGATCCAACTGCAACACTCTTTAGGCTGCCGGAAAGCTCGACGAATGATTCGGAGCTCGAATCAAAACGATAAACGTTGTCGGAACCTGCAATGAGCCAGGCGCCATCGCCGCCAGCTGCGACCTGGTCGGAACTGGCACCGACAAGAATCCAGTTGCCCGTGTTTGGATCGAAACGAAAAACCTCCTGATCGCCGTTGATTCCCCAGACGTCATTCACGCCGACGGCGATCTGGGTCAGAGAACCCGAGAGCTCGGCAAACTTCTCCTGGCTGAAGCTGTAGTGGAAGATCTGGCCATTGTTGAGCCCCCACACATCGCTTCCGCCGGTCGCAATCTGGGTCAAAATGCCCGGGATTTGCTCGAATTGCCCTGCGCAATAGTCGTACCGGAAAACGTTCTGGTTCGAGTTAATCCCCCACACTTCATAGGGGTGGCATTGATCCTCGTGGCCCACACCCACTGTGATCTGAGAAAGAGTGCCGGTGATCTGATCAAAGGTCTTCGTGCTGTAGTTGAAGTGCAAAACCGCATCGCTCGAGCTGACTCCCCATATCTCGTCCAATTGCGAGAGAGTTCCTCCACCGACCGCAATATCCACTAGAAACGCTCCTTTTATTTTGGTGAATGTTGTCGTCTTGGCGTTGTACCTCCATACTTGGCCTTTCGTGTCAAATCCAAAGACCTCGTTTCGGCCCGCGGAGACACTGACCAGCGTTCCCTTCACCTGCTGGAAGTGCTGGGCCGAGGCCGGAACGGCGAGCAAGATTGAGCAGACGAGGGCGAGAATAAGGCTGCGAGAGATGTTTGGGCGCGACATAGAATCTCCTTAAGAGAAATTTGTTTTTCCTTCTGTAGTACCGGGAAGGCAAATTCCACTTACAGTGCCGCAGCCGCAATCTGCCTGGCCCGGCAAAGCGTCGGAACTTACGCTCGAACCTCGAAACCGCCGTGGTAAAATTCTGGCCAGTTTTTTGGGTCTGAGCGCCCCCGGCATTCCTACGCGGCAGACGCTACTTCATATGCCAATCACAAGTCCTAACATTGCCGCTCAAAAGTTCTCAAAATCTCTAACAATGGCGCTATGTCCATCCTGACCAATAACTTGTACGAGTTCGAGGGATTCACCCTTAATCCGCGAAATCGCACACTTAGAAAAGGCGGCGCGACCGTGGCGCTGACTCCGAAGGCTTTTGACGTGCTCCTCCTGCTAATTAGCAACGCCGGACGGATTGTCAAAAAAGAGGAACTGATAAAAACGGTCTGGCCCGAAAGTTTTGTCGAAGAGTCAAACCTGACCCAGACCATCTTCAGGGTGCGCAAGGCTCTGGATGAAACCAGCGATCATCGGTACATCCTTACCGTGCAGGGACAAGGCTACACGTTTCTCGTCCCAGTCACCGAAACAACCATTCCCGGGCAAAAGGCCGATGCGCCCCCGACAACCTCCCAGGCCGCATCTGTCCGTGAAACCACACTGCCCCCGCCCTCGCGCCGCGCCAGCATTCGGCTATCAAGCACGCTCGCCGCGGTAGCGATCGCGATGCTCATGATCGCGGCGTCGGGAATCTGGATATGGAATTCGCGCCGCGCGGCTGCTGTTAAGCCGGCAAAGACGATGCTGGCGATTCTGCCGTTTGAAAACTTCACCGGAGACCCGGGCCAGGATTATTTCAGCGATGGGTTGACCGAGGAGATCATCAGCCAGCTCGGAAATCTAGATCCCGCCCACCTCGGAGTAATTGCCCGCACTTCCGTCATGCACTACAAGCATTCGCCGGCATCCATCCCGCAAATCGGCCAAGATTTGTCGGTGCAGTACGTGGTCGAAGGAAGCGTCCGTCGCGACTCCCAAGGGGTGCGCATCACCGCACAGCTGATCCAGGTCCAGGACCAAAGCCACCTGTGGGCGCGCGAATATGATCGCGACCTGGGCCACCTGATAGAACTGCAAGAAGAGATTGCGCGCGAAGTGGCGAACGAAGTCGAATTCAGCCTGACTGGACAGCGTCCGATCAGCTTGGCGCGCGAGGCCGCCGCTCCATTGGCTGGCGCAAACTCCTACGAGGCCTACGACCTTTATCTAAAAGGCCGCTATTTCTGGAATAAAAGGACCGACGATGGTTTTCGACAGGCGGCCGATTACTTTCAGCAGTCCATTGATAAGGATCCGAATTACGGCCGCGCTTATGCCGGACTCGCCGACACTTACAGCCTGATCAGCACGTGGGCCATCGGTCCGCAGAATGTGCTCATGCCGAAGGCGCGAGCTGCAGCCTCGCGTGCGCTGGAAATCGACGAAAGACTTGCCGAGGCGCACGCATCGCTCGCTCTGATCAAAGAGAACTACGACTATGACTGGCCCGGCGCGGAGAAGGAATTCCGGCGCGCCATCCAGCTCAATCCGCAATACGCCACTGCTCATCAATGGTACGCCGAGTTTCTTTCCTGGCAAGGGCGATTCGAAGAGGCATTCGCCGAGAGCGAGCAAGCCCGTCAACTCGATCCTCTGTCGCTGATTATTGCCTCTGATCACGCCATAATTCTCTATAACTCCCATCAATACGAGAATGCTTTGAAGCAATGTCGTTCGGTTCTTGAGTTAGATCCGACTTATCGCCACGCCGGACAAATGATGGCGTCTTCCTATTTGCAGCTCGGCCGGTACGCCGATGCGGCCGACGCGTTGACCCGATGGGCGCCCCACGATGATAGTGCGTGGACCTTGGCGTGGCAGGCGGTCGTGTATGCGCGTTGGGGCCAAACCGAACAGGCGCGCGTTGCGTTCGACCGGCTCGAGCGGATTCCCGCCTCCGACATGCATCGCACGCCGGCATTTCTGACCGCTTATTCGGGTACTGGACAAAAAGAGCGTATGCTCGACGCACTCGAAAAAGCCTACTCCGAACACTCGAATGCTGTGGTGCAAATCAAGGTAGACCCACTCTACGATCCCTTCCGAACCGACCCGCGATTCGAGGCGTTGTTGCGCCGACTGAAGTTGGAATAGAAACTACCGCCGCCGACCATCGCAGGAAGAGGATGGCCCCCCTAGGCAAGTGGGGTTAAATCCGTGGGTGTTGAAAAAGTCACTGAGATTGGCGGTTGAGATTTAGCGAAAGCAGGTTAGAAGGGGGAATCCGATTCATGTACTTTTCGTAGAGCGAAAGTCTGAATTCATTATGAAAAAGCAAGAAGTGAGTCTCTCCAACAGACTAACGAGCCGGATACCGATGCCACTTCTATCGAAGACCAAACTACTCCACTACCGGGTAGTAGTCGCAATTACACTCACCGACCCCTGTATTTCGCTACCTAATGCGTGGAGTATGATGAGCGGAAAATGAAGAACACCGCCGTCTTGCTCCTCAGTACTCCTATGCCGCTCGCTCGCAAAGGCGTGGTGGCGGAAATCTCCCAATTCCTGATTGGGCACAACGGTAGCGTCTTGCACAGCGACGATCATCTGGACAGTGGCCGCGACCTGTTTCTATCAAGGCTGGAATGGGATCTGGACGGGTTTGATATTCCTATCTCTGATTTCGAGCACTACTTCGAGCCCGTGGCCGAACGCTTCCGGATCAACTACAACCTGGCACTGACAAACTACCGCCCTAAAATCGCCATCCTGGTTTCCGCCTATGACCATTGTCTTGCCGACCTGCTGTACCGGCAAAGAACCGGCGACTTGGTGTGCGACATCGTCTTGATTATCAGCAACCATCCGACCGCCAGGCCGCTGGCCGACTTTCATCACGTCCCCTTCCATCTGCTAACCAACCCCAAGGACAAGCGCGAGTCTGAGCGGGAAATGCTTGAGCTACTCGGGCAGGATGTAGACCTTATCGTGCTCGCGCGCTATATGCAGATCCTGGGGCCGGATTTCGTCGCCCAATATCTGTTGCGTATGATCAACATCCACCATTCTTTTCTTCCCGCTTTCATCGGGGCGAAACCCTATCATCAAGCTTTCGAGCGCGGCGTGAAGCTGATCGGGACCACCAGTCATTACGTGACCGCCACCCTGGACGAAGGACCGATCATCGAGCAAGACGTAGTGCGCGTTTCGCATCGCGACACGGTCGAGGACATGGTAAGCAAAGGCCGGGACCTGGAGAAGGTCGTGCTCTCGCGCGCCGTGCGCTGGCATCTGGAAAATCGCATCCTGGTCTACCAGAACAAGACAGTCGTGTTCGCTTAAAAACCGGATGAAATAGTAACTGTCGAAATATCCCGATTACACTCGCGGCCGGGGGTCCTGAGTGTTTTTGATGCCGCCTGACTCGAAAAACCTCTCCACATCTTCGCGTAAGACCGGCGTGCTTTGGCGCACCGCTTTGCGAGCTAGAAAGTGAGCTTCCTGATTCCTGCGGCGCGGTATCCAGGCGAATTTTATCTGATCAAACTTTCGCGCTAGACGCAAAATCATCCCCCGAAGGTTGTCCTCCTCCTGAACAACACCAGTTCGATAATCATCTTTCAGCGCGATTCGCATCTGGTTGTAGTCGGATCTTACCCTGAGCAACCGATAGCCTGCTTCGAAAGCAATTTCCAAGGCGCGAAGCACGGCAAATTGTTCACCCGCTCGGCTCGGCGGACCAATATATGATTCAGAGAATCTGGCCACGACTGCACCATCTCGACCGGCCTTATTGGTTGCTCGCAGGATCAGTCCAATACCGGTAATGCCTTGTTGTTTGTCGAAGGAGGCGTCGACTCGAAAGGTGTGCCAAATCGGTCGAAGTGTCGCGTCGCCCTGCATGTCCTTGCTTCCTGAGAGTCAAATTTGCGTTTCGCATCTCACGACTCAGAGCTGCTGACTTCAGATGAATAATGAATAGTGTAGAGGCGCTATTCGCAACTTACTGCCGGCGGTTTTTAACCCGTCATTGAAGTCCACGAAAGTGTCAGCCGACCAGAGCCGTTCGCATCCACGAAATAGGTGCGTGCTACACCTTGCACGTCGGCCAGCAAGCAAAGCGGTTTCCTAGCGGCGGTTTCGCTCAACCAATTCTATCGCCAGTGCTCAGGCGGCTACTTCCTCTGCGCTCCTACGGTTTCTCGGCCTGAGCACGGGTGCGATAGAGTCCTGATAGGTTTTCAATAACCTTCGATTTCTCCTGCATGAGATTACTAAATTAAGCGGCCTATGCTGCTGCAACGAGAAGTTCACGCTTCACGAAGCTGGACGGGACAACGTGACAATCAGCAACGAGGTCAGACTGTTTGGCCGAGGCAAAAGAAGTTCTCTTCTAGTGAACTCTCTTTCATCTCAGTCCTATCGACTTAAAGGAACCCAACTGAATTCGCTTGTCGGCTGCTCCACTTAGCAGCCATCTCTCTTCTGTTTCGTCGGCCTCCCTGGACCCAAGAATGCAGCTATGACTTCACGCCCACCCCGAGGCGATGGGATCAACGTTCTAAGGCCGCGTTTTTCTGGCCCAGCATCGCCAGCAACCATTTCGGAACACCCTGAGGCCCGCAATTTGAAATCTCTAGCGATCGCTATTGTCTTTCTACTTATGACCTCAATCATGACCTCAATCAATGTGCAGGCACAAGCCGCTTTCGCTGGGAGCGGTGAACTCCCGAACAGCCCGTCCACAATCTTCTGGACCAAAGCGAATACCACACTGCTCGCGCTCGATGCCGCAGCCAAGGGCGCTGACTTCTACTACACCATGCGAGGCATGGACCATCCCGGCTTGGCGATTGAAACCGACCCTATCGCTCGTCCCTTCGTCTCCCATGGCAACGCATTGGCGGTTGGATATTTCGGCGGGTTACTAATCATTGATGCCGCTGTGTCCTACGAATTACACAAGCATCAGCATGACCGGCTATCCAAGGGCGTCTTGATCTTCGGTATTGTGAACAATGGGTATGGTGCGCAATCTGATGGTCGCCAATACTAAAAAATTTGTCCCGTCGACCTCAGCGCTCGAATGTTTTTATCTAGCGTTGACAAGCCAGGCAAATGCTCGTCTCCAGGAGACATTTAGGGCTGCCAAGAATCTTTACCTGTCACAATCGGAGCATCATTGTCGATCACGCCTTCAATTGTAGGCGTCGTTCTCGGTAGCTAGTGAAAATCCCGATTTCATTCATTGCAGCCGAGGCACCACGACCGCAAGGAAAAATTTGTGTTCAGAATCGTGTTCAATTGAAGGCCGTAATGCCGCTTTCTAGCCCTCTGTGGCCGTTGTAACCTACTGATTCTCCGTTTGCCTGGGCCCCCCAAGCTGGATGTGGCGGTTCGACCCCGGTCTCCCTCTCCAATTCTCAACAATCAACTTTCAACTTTATTTGCCTGCGGCGCTCGCCGATGAAGCCGCCGACATGGAATGCATCTGAACCAAGCCAACTCCCAAGCCTCCAACCGCTCCGGCGATTAACCCGATCACGATCAGCAAAGGAATGCTTTCAAGAAACGACTTCTTTTTCGACTGCTGCATTGAATATTCTCCGCGTCTCAAGTTCGAAATTACTGCCCCTTGGATTTTAGCATTTGCGCTTCCGTTTGCAGCTTACAGAGGTACCGTAACTGCCTATGGCAGAGGGACTTCGAGAAAAAAGTCGCTTTCGGATATCGGAGAAGTGCATAGTTTTTCACCTAATAGGTAGGTCGCAGAACAGGAGGACGAGCAAGCACGATCTTGGAGATGCCATGGTTTGCCTTATCCTCAGGAGCCATGTCTCGACGAAAAGGCGGCTGCCACCCTATGATAAGAACGACTCGAGAGGAGCATTCATGACCGAACCCAGCTACGAAGAATTGAAAGCCCGCCTGGCCGATCTGGAAAAGCAGGTGGAGACGAAGAAGAAAAGCGGCGCAATGGAGTTCCGCGTCAGTGAAAAGGGCGGCGTCAGCGTGTACGGACTGGGCCGTTTCCCTGTGACTCTTTACTATGAGCAGTGGACGAAGCTGCTCAACGCCGTTCCCGACCTGAAGGCGTTCATTGAAGAAAATAAGAGCAAACTGAAGCTGAAAGAGAGTTAACGCGGCGCTCGCGTAGGGGCAGCGGCATTCCCCTGTTCAGGCCGAGCGGAGCTCGCCGGTTGCCCGATGTACCGGAATCTTGCATTTGACGAGAAAGATCCGACGCGCACTCTCTTGCCGCATTCTCTTGCTAAGAGCCCCTCCATGTCTGCCGAAGATATCCTCACCAAGCCGCAGCCTCCACCCGATGAGCGGATTGCTTACGGAGCGGATCCCAATCAGTTCTTCGAAGTGCGCCTGCCGCGGACCAAGCCGCCGCATCCCGTTCTTCTGAACATCCACGGAGGGTTTTGGCGGGCGCGATATGATCTCGCTCATAGCGGACACATTTGCGAAGCCTTGCGCAGCGAAGGCCTGGCGACCTTTAATCTTGAATACCGCCGTGTCGGCAACGTCGGTGGAGGATGGCCCGGAACCTTCGAGGACATTCGCGCGGCGTACCGTTTCATCCAGCAGGCGCACTCCCGCTTTCATCTCGACCTCGACACGCTGGTGGTGATGGGCCATTCCGCTGGCGGGCAGTTAGCTCTCTGTCTGGTAGCGCATGAACCGGCGATTCGCCGCGTAATCTCGCTGGCCGGAGTCGTCGACCTCAAGAAAGCGCTCGCGCTGCATCTCAGCAATGACGCGGTGGCCGAGTTTCTTGGGGGCAGGCCAGAGGCGGTTCCCGACCACTATCGCGAAGCGGACCCCATGAAACTAAGCATCCCGCAGGCGAAGCAGTGGCTTATCCACGGCAGCGAAGACGACATAGTGCCGCCGGAATTCAGCCGCGAGTACGTCAGGGAAAAGGACAAGGCCCGCGAGGAGGCTGTGCTGGCGGAGATTCCGCGTGCAGGCCATTTCGATCTAATCGATCCGGCTGCGGAAGCATTCAAGAAAGTTAAGGACGAGGTGCAGGTGGCGATTTTCTGAAACGCTATTCCCGAGGACTTCAGCGACAATCTTCGCCATTCCGTAAGTAGAAACTGGTGCGCCCGGAGAGAATCGAACTCCCAACCTCTTGGTTCGTAGCCAAGCACTCTATCCAATTGAGCTACGGGCGCATGTTTTGCCGAGTTGCGTTTCTGAATTATAGCGGACAGATTCGTTTCGCCCAAATCCACTGCGCCAATTCTCCTAGGGAAATCCCTGAGGCGTAAAAGTTTCCGGCCTCCGCGCAAAACCTACCGACTTCTCATCTCGCGATTGCGTGTTAACAATGGGTTAGGGATGGCAACCCAGATGCTTATATTCAGCCAAGACGAAGTGGCGCGCAACGGGGCATTTGGGAATCACTTCGGCCAGAGGTCTTTCCGAATGCCCCCTTGCAAAACTCCGTTGGTCGCTAACTCGCACTCCGCTCGGTTTCCGCCCTCCCCAAAATCCTCCCCAATTGAGGATTAGGAATCGGGGCGGAGTGCTGCTTCTTTCCTCGCAATCCTCTTCCCACTTTTGAGTATTTATCAGCTGGCAATCACGCCAAAACCAATTGCTCTTGCACATCGATCCCTGCCTGGCGCAGGAATCGAGCTACGGCGTCGCTTGTCAATCGCGACGCGTCAAATAGGACCCGAACGCTACGCTCCTTCTCGTTAAACTGTAGGCGCAGTATGCCGTACACCTCGCGAATGGTATCGATCGCCCGCAGCTCAGCTTCTCCCGGCGGAGTCTGGTAGCGGTAGGCCGCTTCAAGGTAGGTCATTTGATTTCTCTCCCGCGAAAAAAGTTCAAAGTTGACCCTTCGAGTATCTAATAAAGACACGGCTTCCGCCAGCCAGAGGTTGCGCAAGCGCACACATGGACCCGTGCCCTGCGCCTGTCCATGCCGAGCGCAGCTCAGGGCTGATGGAGCGCAGGGGTCGATATAGACTAAGCGTCGAGGCCGGCGAAACTATGGATCATTCCGATCTCGTGAACCCTCCGAACGCCGCCCCGCCGCCCGCGCGCGCGATCACGAAAGATCCAGTCTGCGGCATGAACGTGAATCCCGAAGGTGCTCGCTACAAGGCTCGGCACAACGGCAAAGAATATTTTTTCTGCTCCACTGGCTGCTTGGCGAAATTCCAGGCCAATCCCGAAGGAATTCTCTCGTCTCCGCCGAAGCCAATGGCGATGAAGATGTCATCCGGACTTATCTCACTAGGAGCACCAACGATTGCGCAGAAGACGGCAAGCGACACGCCCGCCTACGTCTGTCCCATGTGCCTCGAAGTGCGGGAGCCAGCGCCGGGCCCGTGCCCGAAGTGCGGCATGTCGTTAGATCGCGAGTCGCCCGCGCTCCCTGCCACCACCGCCGAATACACCTGCCCCATGCATTCCGAGGTCGTGAGAAACGAGCCAGGCACTTGTCCCATCTGCGGCATGGCTCTCGAGCCGCGCGCGATCACTCTCGAAGAAGAGAATCCCGAACTCCGCGACATGACGCGGCGCTTTTGGATGAGCCTGGCATTGACCGTGCCTTTGCTAGCAATCGCCATGGGGAGCATGTTTTGGCCAACTTTGTTCACGGGCGACATTGCCATCCATCGCGGCAACATTGCGGCTGGAACACCCCTGCTGAGTTCGATGCTGCCGTGGCTTGAACTCATTTTGGCAACGCCCGTCGTTCTCTGGTGCGGCTGGCCCTTCTTCGAGCGCGGATGGGCCTCAATCGTCAACCGCAGCACCAATATGTTCACGCTGATCGCTCTCGGCACCGGCGTCGCCTACATTTACAGCGTCGTGGCCACGCTATTCCCGCAGATCTTCCCATCGTCGTTCCGGAGCATGGCAAATCGTCCCGATGTCTACTTCGAAGCCGCGGCCGCGATTGTCACTCTCGTATTGCTCGGGCAGGTACTGGAACTCCGGGCGCGAAGCCGCACGTCCAGCGCGATTCGCGCGCTGCTCGATCTCAGCCCCAAGACGGCGCGTTTAATGACAACCAACGACTATGGGACAAATACCAGCGAAGAGCGTGATATCCCGCTCGCCGACGTAAAGCCCGGAGATCGCCTGCGCGTGCGCCCGGGAGAAAAGATTCCCGTCGATGGCGTCGTGCTCGAAGGATCGAGCGCTGTCGACGAATCGATGATCACCGGGGAGTCGCTGCCGGTAGAGAAAACGGTGGGGTCGCGGGTGATCGGCGCGACGATCAATCGCATGGGAGCCCTGGTGATGCGAGCCGAGCGCGTAGGCAGCGAAACCATGCTGGCGCAGATCGTGCAAATGGTTAATCAGGCGCAGCGCACGCGCGCGCCTATTCAACGTCTAGCTGATAAAGTAGCCGGCTGGTTTGTTCCCGCTGTCATTGCGATTGCGGTAGTGACCTTCGTTGCATGGGCGAGCGTCGGCCCGCAGCCGCGCCTGGCGCACGCTATCGTCAACGCTGTAGCCGTGCTGATCATCGCTTGCCCCTGCGCGCTCGGCCTCGCCACGCCGATGGCGATCATGGTGGGCACCGGCCGAGGCGCTCACGCAGGAGTGCTAATAAAAAATGCGGAGGCCCTAGAAACCCTCGAAAAAGTAGACACCATCGTCTTCGATAAGACCGGAACGCTGACGGAAGGAAAGCCGAAAGTGACGGCGTACAGCGATGTTGAGACTCTTCGCCTGGCGGCCAGCTTGGAGCGTGCCAGTGAGCATCCTCTCGCCTCGGCAATCGTCGAATCAGCGGGGCAGCAGCGTCTGCGGCTCTCCGATGTCTCTGGATTTGAATATGTGCCCGGCAAGGGCATCAAGGGTTCTGTCGAGGGCAAGCGCATCGCGGCAGGGAATTCGGCGCTCATGACGGATCTGGGCGTTTTCGGCTCAGGCCGCAAGAATGCAACTCTTGTCGGGACGACGCCGGGTGCAACCCAGATCTACATTGCAGTCGATGGTCAATACGCCGGCCACATTGCAATCTCAGATCCGCTTAAGGCATCCGCGGCCGGCGCGTTGCGCGAACTGAAGGCTCAGGGAATGCGACTGGTAATGCTCACCGGCGACAACCAAGCGACCGCCGAGGAGTTGGCTCACGTGCTAGGAATCGAAGACTTCAGGGCCGAGGTGCTGCCCGCGCAAAAAGCTGAGATCGTAAAGCGTCTGCAGAACGAAGGCCGCATCGTGGCCATGGCAGGCGACGGCATCAACGACGCCCCGGCTCTCGCGCAAGCCCAGGTTGGGATCGCCATGGGCACCGGAACCGACATAGCGATCGAGAGCGGCGGTATCACCCTGCTTAAAGGAGACCTTGAAGGAATTCTGCGCGCCCGCAAGCTGAGCAAGGCCACCCTGCGCAACATCCGCCAGAATCTTTTCTTCGCATTTATCTACAACTCAATCGGAGTGCCGATTGCCGCCGGCGTGCTCTATCCAATTTTCGGCATATTGCTAAGCCCGATTTTAGCCGCCGCCGCCATGAGCCTCAGCTCAGTATCGGTGATCACCAACTCGTTGCGATTGCGGAGTGTAAAACTCTAAAGGCTGGGGTGGAGATGACAGGAAAAGCAAGGGCTTCGCCTTTCCTGCTTTTCCTGTCACCCGCCTTAGAGCTTGCTGAGATATTCCGTAATCTCCGGACTCGTCCAATCGACCGGGCCGATAAACTTCCGGCGGATGACTCCGCCGCGATCGATGACGTAGGTTTCCGGCCAGCCAAACGTGCCGTAAAGCGTAGACGCCTTCTTCGCCTCGTCCCGCACCGTGACCATATTCACTTTGTATTCTTTGAGAAATTTGTGATACGCATCGTCGTCTTCATCGATGCTCACGGCGAGCACTACGACGCCTTTCTCCTTAAAACGCGCCTGCATCTGCACCATCGACGGCGTCTCTTCGATACACGGCGGGCACCAGGTTGCCCAGAAATTCAGCAGCACCACATCCCCACGAAACTGGCTGAGCGTGACCTGGTGGTCGGAATCCTGCAACGTAAAATCCGGAGCATTCGATCCAATGCGCGATGGGTGGCTCCCGCTATAGCATCCAATCAGGCCGGCAAGCAATCCACCGAGCAGCGGCGCGACAACAAGGGTTCGTCTCACACCGCTATAATAGCGAAAAGCAATGCGTCCTTCACTCCCGCTCTCGACGCTTCCGCTCCCGCTGGCACTGCTCAAGATTGTGAGCCCCCGAACCGCCATGCGCACGCCCGCTCCTGCTTCTCCTCGCCCCGACGTCTCCATAATTATTCCCGCCCGGAACGAAGAGGCCAATCTCTGCGTCTGTCTCGAATCGCTTACCGCGCAAACCGGCGTCCGGTTCGAGATCATCGTAGTCGATGATGCTTCGACCGACCGCACCCGCGAGATCGCGCAAAGTTTTGCCGGAGTGCAAGTGGTTTCGCCGGGTCCGGTACCTGACAATTGGACGGGCAAGAACAACGCGCTGATTGCCGGAGCGAAGGCAGCGCGCACGCCCTGGCTGCTCTTTACTGACGCCGACACCGTGCACCAACCCGCATCGCTCGCACGTGCCCTGGCAGAGGCGAAGAAAGAGCAAGCCGATCTGCTCTCCTATTCACCCCAGCAAGTGGTTGTAACTTTCAGCGAGCGCGCCGTAATGCCCGTAATCTTCGCAGAATTGGCGGCACAGTACCCGCCCCACAAAGTCCGCGACCACAGTTCGAAGATTGTCGCGGCCAACGGCCAGTACATCCTTGTTCGTCGCGTCGCCTATGATGCGGTCGGCGGCCACGCGGCTGTGGCCGAGGAAATATTAGAGGACGTCGCGCTGGCACGCCTCTTTCGCAATGCCGGCCATCGCGTCTACTTCCGCTACGCTGCGGACGCGGTCCGCACCCGCATGTATCGCAACTGGATGCAACTTCGCGAAGGCTGGACCAAAAATCTAGCGCTCTTATTTCCGCATCCAGAGTTTCTCGCCTTCAAGACCGTACTCTGGTGGTTTGCGGCGTGGGGATCGCTAGCTTTCGCCATAACAGCCTTCGCCTATCGACATTGGAGCCTGGTCTTCGCGACGGTTTGGCTCGTGGCCTACGCGCGCCTCAGCACAGCCCGATTCACTCCCCAAAACAATCTGTTAGCAATGGCTGCCGGTCCACCCCTCTTCGCCTATCTGCTGCTTCGCTCCAAGCAGGCCCACGCCCGCGGCCAAATATCTTGGAAGGGTCGAGTCTACGGAACAGGCGCAGGCAAGGACGAGGCGACCGATGGAAAGCAATCGGCAAAATGCATCCATCGAGAAGCAAGATTTTAGAACTGAAAGCTGACCGCTGAGAGCTGAAAGCTGATCTTCATGGTTTACTTAACATGGTTTACTTAACCCGCAGAGCGGAATTTTCGGCCGCGCACTATTACCACAATCCGGAATTTACTTCCGACGAGAACCAGCGCCTCTTCGGCAAATGCAATAATCCGAATGGCCACGGGCACAATTACACGTTAGAGGTCACCGTGAAGGGTGCGGTCGATCCAACATCTGGCTTCGTAGTCGACCTCAAGCAATTAAAGGATGTCATGAGCAGGGAAGTGCTCGATGCGCTCGATCATCGCTTTCTCAACAAAGAAGTTCCAGAGTTCTTCAGCAAAATCCCGACTACCGAAAATCTGGCCATCGTCATCTGGCAGCGCCTCGCTCCAAAACTCACCGCCGCGCAGTTGCACCGCGTCCGCGTCTACGAAACTGACGATCTTTTTGTCGACTTCTATGGTGAGGCATGAAGGCGCACCTCACTCGCCGCTACATGTTTTCCGCATCTCATCGCCTGCACAGCGACGAAATGTCGGAGGAAGAAAATCGCGTCACCTACGGCAAGTGCAATAATCCTTACGGTCACGGCCACAACTACGTGATCGGGGTCACGGTCAGTGGACCGGTCGACGATCGAACTGGAATGGTCTGCAATCTGGTCGATTTAGATGGCTTCGTGCACGCCCACGTCGTCGAGCGCTATGATCACCAGAATCTGAACCTGCTGCCAGAATTCCGGAAGCAGGTTCCGACCACGGAAAACCTATGCATTTCGATCTACGAAATAGTGAAGCGCGGCTTCAACCAAGCTCATCTAGAAAAGGTACGCATCGAAGAGACAATGATGAATTCGTTTGAATACTTGGGAGAAAACGATCGTTAGTCGACGGTCGATAGTCGTTGGGAGAGACGGTTTTTGATTTTCGAGCGACTAACGACCGACGGCCAGCGACCGACCATGCAGACTCTATGAAAACGCCAGCCGACCTGTCCACCACTCTCACCAGTGCCACCTACGAAGACCTCGTCCGCGAAATGATCGTTCGCCTCGGTGAAGATCCCGAGCGCGAGGGTCTCGCCCGCACTCCTGAGCGTGTGGCCAAGGCCATGCAATTCCTGGTCAAGGGCTATAAAGACGATCCCGAAGCACTTCTGCGCAAGGCTCTCTTCACCGTCAGCTACGACGAGATGGTGATCGTGAAAGACGTAGAAATGTTCAGCCTGTGCGAGCATCACCTGCTGCCATTTTTTGGCAAGGTACACGTAGCCTACATCCCCAACGGAAAAGTCATCGGCCTGAGCAAAATCCCGCGGCTCATCGAAGCCTTCTCGCGCCGCCTGCAAATTCAGGAGCGCCTGACCACGCAAATCGCCGAGGCCATCCAAAAGGCGATCGAACCGCAGGGCGTAGGCGTAGTCATCGAGGCGCGCCATCTCTGCATGATGATGCGCGGCGTCGAGAAACAGCATTCGTCGGCGGTGACTTCATCAATGCTGGGCTGCTTCCGCAGCGAGGAAGAAACCAGAACCGAGTTCTTATCCCTGATCCGCCAGCGCACCAACGGCGTGTAATTTGTTAGGGGAGGGTAGAGTGTGGAGCGGACGTTCTTGTTTGCTGCCTTTGCAGTTGGCTCCTGCCGGGTGTAAGGAAATAAGATCAAGACCAGTTTCAAAGGCAGCGGATAAGAGTGTCCGCTCCACGTGAGCCCCGCACCATGACCAAACGCAAGGCTAATGCGCGCGAATCGCGGATCTCGGGCCGCCTCGCCCTCGTCACCGGCGCCAATCGCGGCATCGGCCTAGCCATCGCGCGCGCCTTAGCGCGTGAAGGATGTAATTTGATCATCACCGCTCGCGGCGAGCGTGCCTTGGCAAAAACGGGCGCTGAGCTAGAGAAACTTCACGTCCACGTCCTTGCACAGCCTTGCGACGTCCGCAGCCCTGAATCCGTCGACTACCTCTTCGCGATCATCCGCGGATTACGCCAGCCGCTCGATATCCTCATCAACAACGCCGGCATAGCCCATCCCAATCGCACGGTTGCCGATCTACCCTACCCAAGCTGGATGGAAGTGATCGACACCAACCTCAACGGTCTATTTCTAATGACCCAGGCGGCGCTCGCGGTGATGAAGCGCGGCGGCACCATCGTCAACAATCTCTCCGTCGCCGCCGAACGGGTCTTTCCCGGCTCGGTCGCTTACAACGCGTCCAAGCACGGCGCCCTCGGCTTCACCGACACGCTGCGCGAGGAATTGCGCCCCAAAGGCATTCGCGTAATCGCGCTGCTGCCCGGCGCGACGGACACCGAGATATGGCAAACCTTGTGGCCGAAAGCGCCGAGGCGCAAAATGATGTCCGCCGAATCCGTGGCTCAAATTGTGGTCGATGGGCTGCTGCTGCCGGAAAACACCACCGTAGAGAAAATAGTTATAAGGCCATCAATGGGAACTCTCTAGCGAAACTAGTGGCGACCCGGATGCCACAGTGGGCATCCAATACAACAGTCCGTCCACTTGTTCGCTAGCGATCATCGGCGAACGACTGACAACGTCGACCGAGCCGAACCATGTCATTCCTCGACCACTTCAAATCCATCAAAGAGCCTGAGCACCGCATCGCCTGGGCCGTAGCCGTCGCCGCCGACGCGCTGCAGATCGCCGCCTTTCCGCTCTTCGTCGAGGGAGCCCTATCGCCCGCCGATTCTATTCTCGATTTAGCCGTCGCCTACGTAATGATTCGCCTGCTCGGATGGCACTGGGCCTTCCTGCCGACCGCGGCTGCCAAATTAATCCCCGGCGCCGATCTTTTCCCCACTTGGACGACGGCCGTATGGTTTGTCACTCGCCAGCAAGTAAGCGCCGGTTCGAACGACGATTTCACGCCCAATTCCGAATCGAATAGCAAGCCTTCCGGAGACGTAGAGATTCTGCCGCCAGGCCCCGCGCCAGAACCACGCCGCTGAGAAGACCTTCGCCGAAAACCCCTTCGCCGAAAACCTGGTGTCACTCGCCTTTTCTAAGACCTCACACGTGCGAGCGAAGAGCTGCCCCGTCCTACCAAGTGCCATAGCGATAGCGATGCTGCCGCTCGGGGAAGACGTTAATCATGATCACGCCCGCAACAAAGCCGCCCACGTGCGCCCAGAAAGCAATCCCGCCCCCGGTTTGGCTGGTTTCGGCAACGGCAGTGGCCGTTCCGCTCAGGAAATTCACCACGAACCAATAGCCGAGCATCAGCCAGGCCGGAACGTGAAAGAAAAATATCGGCGGAAACCACACCAGCACTCGCGCCCGCGGATAAAGAATGAAGTACGCTCCCATGACCCCGGCAATCGCCCCGCTCGCGCCTACGCTCGGTACGCGTGATGCCTGGTTCAACAAAATATGCGTGATGCCTGCCGCCAGGCCGCTCAGCAGATAAAACACCAGATAAGTGAAATGCCCCAGATGGTCTTCGACGTTGTCACCGAAGATCCACAGAAACAACATATTCCCCGCGACATGTAAGAATGAAGCATGCAGAAACATCGACGCGAATAAGGGCACGATTGCTGTGGCCGCCGGATCAGGCGAATGGCCAGTCAGCACAGCCAGGACGTGGCGAGGCACCACTCCGAACTCAAACATGAACCCGGCCAGCGCCCGATGGCTGACCGACAGCTCCCACGTAAACACGAGCACATTGAGGACGATCAGAAAATAATTGACGAAGGGTGTAGAGAAAGTCGGCTGATCGTCGCGAAGAGGAATCATTTAATTGGCAATGTGTAATTTGCAATTGGTAATTTCAAATCAAGATCGCTCGACCTGATTTGGCGACGATTGCCTTTCATTTACCCATTACAAATTACCAGATTACAAATCCCTATGAATGGCGTCGTAATCATCGATAAGCCCGCCGGCCTCACCTCGCACGACGTGGTCAACCGTGTGCGTCGAATTCTCGGCCAGCGCGCCGTCGGCCATCTCGGAACCCTCGACCCCTCCGCCACCGGCCTCCTGCCCATCGTTCTCGGCAACCTGACGCGCCTGGCGCAGTTTTACTCCCATTCCGAAAAGACCTATGAAGGCGTGATCCGCTTCGGCTTTGCGACCGACACCTACGACGCCGATGGTGAGTCAACCACGCCGCAGCAAAACGTTCAGCTCAATTACGATGAGGTGCGCGCTCTCGCCGCTCAATTTCAAGGCGTCATCGAGCAGATGCCGCCGCCTTTTTCCGCCAAGAAAATTGCCGGAGTCCCCGCCTACAAACTGGCCCGCAAAAACAAAGAAGTAACTCTCCAGCCGGTACCGGTAGAAATCAAGGAATTCGAAATTCTAAAGACGACCGGCGATCGAGCCATCTTCCGCGCCCGCGTAGCCTCGGGCACCTACATCCGGTCGGTCGCGCACGAGATGGGCCAGAAGCTAGGCTGCGGCGCTCATCTAGCCAGCCTCCGCCGTACCTCGGTAGCCGAATTTGCGATCACGGAAGCTCACTCGCTTCAGGCTCTCGAAGACCGAATGCAGCAGGGAACTGCCGAGTCCCTATTTGTCCATCCCAGAAATCTGGTGCCGCAATTGCCAAGCGTCACCGCGACCGAAGAATCCGCCTCTCTCATCCGCAGCGGCCGCTCCGTAAACCTTCCAGAAATGTCCCGCGCCCCGCAGGTAAAGGTCTTCTACGGCCAGCGCGACCTGATCGCCATAGCGACAAGAATCGCAGGCACGCTCTTCCATGCCGGAATTGTCTTCGGGGGCGCGGTCGACTAAAGCCAAGAATAGTTTTCTGGCGCGGTATTTCGCTTCCAATCCGCGCTATAATCGACTCACGCGCTATATAACCACGTTCCTTCGTCCCTAAGTTCACATCAGACCCAGGTAATTTCACGTAAGCCCAAATCTAAAAACTGAACGAAAAATTCCAGGAGGAATGTATGTCTAGAAGTAATTGCCTATCCGCGTTGATAATGCTGTCCCTTACAGCGTGCTTTGCCGGACCGATTGCCCACGCATCCACCGTTGTCGTAGGAACCTGCAAGGCTGGAGTCCACTTTTCAACAATCCAGGCTGCAGTCAACGCCAGTCCGGCAGGCGGCACGGTTGACGTCTGCCCCAACAGCTACTCTGAGCAGGTTATGATCACCAAGAACTTGACCCTGATCGGAATTGCCGCCGGCATCAGTGACGCCGCCGTCGTGGTACCGCCAGCGGGCGGCCTCATTTCCAATGGTTCGGACATTTTTGGCAATCCCGTAGCCGCGCAGATCTTCGTTCAAGGCGCTGATGTCACGGTTTCCCATCTTACCGTAGACGGCAGCAACAACCAGCTGTCTGGATGCGGTGCGCCTAACCCGATCGGAATCTACTACCAGAATTCCTCCGGGAAGATAACCGACGACGCCGTTCGAAATGTGCTCATGGACCCGGCGGACCAAGGTTGCCAACTCGGCCTGGCGATCAATGTGGAAAGCAACACCGGCGCTCCCGCAATCACCATTTCAGATAACTCCGTTCGCAACTACGACAAGAATGGAATTACTGTAACTGGCCCCGACACCGGCGCGGCGGGACCAGATGCCACGGTCACCTCGAATACAGTGATCGGTCTAGGTGCGACTGCGGCCACCGCCCAGAACGGAATTCAGATAGGTTATGGCGCGACGGGATCGGTCGCCACCAACAACGTGGTTGACGACATCTATATAAACCCACCGTCGTGTGGGGGCAACAGCGAGCCACCATGTTATGGGTCCTCCGGGATCTTGATTTACGGCTCGGCCGGTATCACCGTTACCAGCAATACGGTAGAGAGCACGCAGCTTGGAATTGTCCCCGCGACGGCATCGGCGACCCTAACTGCGAACGGCACGGTCATTAAGATGAACCGTGTGGGCGGAACGCAAAATTACGACGCCCTTGATCTTTGCAGCGATGGGAATACGGCGCAATCGAACGTGATCTATGGTAGCGCCGAATCGGGGATTCACTTGGACGATTCGTGTTCGCCATCTACCGGAAGCAACACGACAGTAAACGCTAATACGGTGAACGAATCCTGCGCTGGAATTCTCATCGGTCCGAGCAGCACGAGCAACTCGATCGGTACGAATACGTTCATGAACGTTTCGAATACAACCCTAGCGGGTGATTCCTGCACACCGCTCGCCGGCGCGCAAGCTGCTGTCCGGCATCAGTCGCTTCGCCCATCGCCTCACAAATCGAATGCAAAATAACGAATCGCTCTGAATTTCACACGCCGGGAGGCGCGGGCCAGTGATGAGTGATGGCCTGCGTCCCCGGCGCTTATTATGTTCACGTTCGTTGGGATGGTGGCGAAGGGATGGTGGCGAAATCGAGGTGCGAGTTCGAAGATCCACAGTATTATTAGCAATGTCCGATAAGAAGTATTATGTCTATATACAACAGCAAGCCTAACCCTGGTTACCACCCGCTGCCTTTTACGTCTGTCACTCAGGCCTTGCCCTTGTCGGAGCCTCTATCATGCTGCGCCCCACCGCCTCCGCGCTCCTCTTGCTTTTCCTGGCCACTACCCCTCCTTGGCTCGCGGCCCAAGCAGTGCCACCGGAACCCCAGCGTGAACGCTTTCAGAACGCAAAGGTTATCTATGGCTGGACGCAAGACAACCAAGGCGAACGCCTCCGAATTTTTGTTACTCGTCCAAACCGCGCTTCTGGCAAGGTTCCCGCGATCTTCTTCGTTGGCTGGCTAAGTTGTGACACCATGGAATATCCGAACGCAGATACCAATGACGGTTTCGGAATCCTACTGCGCCGCCTGATCGAGCAATCAGGCTATGCCACTGTGCGGATGGATAAGCCGGGGGTGGGCGAGAGCGAGGGCGAGTGTCCGAAGACCGACTTCACAACAGAACTCTCAGGTTATCAATCCGCTTTTGAGCAAATGCTCAAGTATGACTTTATCGATCCCGAAAACATTTTCGTTATTGGCTTGAGCAATGGAGGCGGAACGGCACCGCTAATTCCCCGCGAGCATCCGGTTCGCGGATACATCGCCGCCAGTTCCTGGGGCCGCACCTGGTACGAGCACATGCTCGACCTCGAGCGTCGTCGTCTGACGCAAGATCGCAAATCGCCGGCCGAAGTCAATACCGCCGTTAAAGCTTTCGTCGAGTTCTATACTCTTTACCTGATCAAAGGCATGACGCCGGGCGAAGTGATCACCCAGCATCCGGAATGGAAGAGTTTCTGGTACGACTCGCCCGACGGGCAGTACGGGCGCCCCGCATCCTTCTACCAGCAGTTGCAAGCGCTCAACTTGGGAGAAAGCTGGCAGCAAGTCAACGCACCCGTTCTCGTGATTCGAGGCACCGCCGATAGCATTATGAGCCATGCTGATGGCGAAGCCATCGCTCAGATCGTAAACCTGGCCCATCCCGGAAACGCCCGCTATCTAGAGATCGACGACATGACCCACGGCTTTACGACTAACAAACAATTTTGCGAGGGATTGATCCCGACCATCCTGACGTGGATGAAAGAGCAGATGAAGGCAGTCGCCCCATGAACTCCAAGCGTGAGCTTCATAGTACCGCGATGCGGATTCTGGCCGAGCTCTGCTCCGGCAGTAGGGAGGGCAGGTGGGCGTCGAGCGTGGCCAGTTCCCTGCTTATGAATTACAAGCCCGAGCAGATAGGCATCGGTGATTTGCTGGTGGCCTCGCAGGTGCCGTCCCCAGGGAGCAAACGCCTCGCTAACTTCGATGCCTTCCGTCCAAAAACGATGTTGAGGGATACTGTGCATCGCCGACGCGGCGGTGATGACGCGTGCCGAGGGGACAGGCCACAGACTCGTCCCGCCGCTATCACCGCTCCTGCAGCAACTCCCTAAGGTCTTCCCGGAACTTCTGCAACGCGGCCAGACGCTCCGGCGTCGCCTCCACCACCTCGTTCTTAGCCTGAAACACCTTCTGCCCGCCGCTTTCCGTGAGCACGCCCATCACCTCGCCCATCCGCCAACCGGGCGTTCCGAGGACTTGCAATCCATCAACCCCCGGCACCAACAACGCGACGCAGCCTTCGCGCACGGCTCCGACGCACTTCGGATAGCGCTCAAACGCCTGCAGTTCAAATCCCGCCAGATAGATGCGCTGGAGCTGTTCGGCGGAATCAGGCATAAACTGAAATTCCCGAGTAGAGGCATGAGGTCATCATGAGCAGCGGCGGACTCTGTCGAATCAGCTGAAAGCTGACTGCAGCCTACATCTTGTACTTCCCCAGGTCATCATCGCCCAAGTCTTCCAGCCACTTCCGCAGTTCCTCGCTATTCACCGCGGGCACCGGGTTCGCCGACTGTTTCGAATTCTTCAGCACCTCGTCCTCGACGAAGATCGGGCAATCCACGCGCAGGGCCAGCGCCAGAGCATCCGATGGACGTGAATCAATGCTGATCACGTGCCCTTCCCTCTCCAGCCAGATCACGGCGTAAAAAGTGTCATCTTTCAGTTCCGTCACCACCACTTTATGCACCAGCGCATCAAGTCCCGTGAGCACGTTCTTAATCAGATCGTGGGTCATCGGCCGCGGCGTATTGACTTTTTCAATCTCCAGGGCAATCGCATTTGCCTCATAAACGCCCACCCAAATCGGCAGCACCGTATCGCTCCCAACATCCTTAAGCAGCACAATCGGCATGTTAGAAACCGGGTCCATCATTAACCCGCGAATTTTCATTTCCACTTCCATAAAATCCTCGACAAAAATCTCGAACAATCAGAACGTTGTAGATGTTCGATCGCCCGATGACCCGATCGCCCGATCGCCCGATGCGCACTCCAACTCCCCGATCAAACTGTTAGGAAAACATCCAGTCACGCGCACATCAACGTAGCTCCCTGTGGTCAACTCCGCGCCTGCGGGCGCAGTAAAATTCAGTACCTTGATCTGTGAAGTCCGCCCCACCCACTGTCCGCGCGCCGCATTCTTCCCTTCTACCATTACTTCAACTATTTGCCCAATATGCCGCTGATTGCGCCGCGCCCCGAGCTGCTTCTGCCGATCGTTCAAAACCGCCAGCCGCCGCGCCTTCTCCGCCTCCGGTATCGCATCCTCCAACCGCAGCGCCGGAGTATTCGGCCGAGGCGAATACTTGAAAGTAAAAACGCTGTCATACCCCACAACGTCCATCAGCGACAACGTCTCCTCAAACTCCCGCTCCGTCTCGCCCGGAAATCCCACAATCAAATCCGAGGTCAGCGAAATATCCCGCCGCGCCGCCTGAATCCATGAGATCCGCTCCAGATATTCATCTCGCGTATAAAGCCGCGACATGGCATCCAGCACTCGTGTCGACCCGCTCTGCACCGGCAAATGCACATGGTCGCAAAGCGCCGGAACTGCCTCGATTGCCTCAATAATGTCGCGTCCAAAATCCCGAGGATGCGAAGTAGTGAACCGCACTCGCCGAATACCCGCCACCGAAGACACCGCCACCAGCAACTCAGCAAAACTTTTTAAACCAGAAGGATCGTGATAAGAGTTAACGTTTTGCCCGAGGAGCTGAATCTCCGTATACCCCAGATCCGCCAGCTGCCGCGCCTCTTCAAGAACAGAGGACGAAGTCCGCGACCGCTCCTTCCCTCTCGTAAACGGAACCACGCAATAGGCGCAGAACTTGTCGCATCCCTCAATAATCGTGATATACCCGCGATGCGGATTGGTGCGAGCCGTAAACTCCGTCTCAAAGCACTCATCCGTCATGCGATCGTCGAGCCCAGTCACCCGCGACGAACCCGTCTCCAACTGCACCAGCATCTGCGGCAGATTCCGATAAGAAGCCGACCCGCACACCAGCGACACATATGGCGCGCGCTCAAAAATCTTCTCCCCCTCCTGCTGCGCCACGCACCCCAGTACGCCAAACTGCTTCCCCTGCGCCCGATACTTCTTATAATCGGCCAGCCGGTTAAACACCTTCTGCTCCGCCTTATCGCGGATCGAACAAGTGTTATAAAGCACCAGCCCCGCCTCTTCTACCGTAGGAACCTGCCGATACCCCTGCGCCAAAAGCGTCCCCACGACTTTCTCCGAGTCGTGAGCATTCATCTGGCAGCCAAAAGTTTCTAGGTAAAACGTCTTGGAGGCAGTGTCCGACATTCAGTCAGTATAAACCAGCCAGAATCAAGCACCGATACGAGAAGGAGGAAGTGGCAAGAATCACGAGGTAAGCCACAATCACGAGAGACGCGCCCCTCACGTAGCGACAAACGCCCCCGTCTGTCCGGTCGGGCGAAGCCCGATAACGCCCGAACGGCAGGAACGGGATCGGCGGGATTCCGCGCTTACTCGTTCACCCCGACCAACGGCTCACAATCTAATTCTCCCAAGGAACCCCAGCTATCGCGCGGCAAGCAGGGGGAGTCACCTATGGATTGTTTAATACGATAAGCATTGTGGCGGAAGCGCCGAATTCCGAACCGCGCGTTTTTATCAGCTATGCGAACCAAGACCGGCCGGTGGTGGTTTGACCTGCACGATCAGAACGAACAGCAGGTCCAACGACTAGTTTCCTCGATCGAATCCATACCGTCGGATTAGCTTCGCCACCGTGTTGCGCCTTTCCTTCGACTTAAAACTCAGAATGTGAGCCGTTTAGAACAGACACGCAAGTTCTCACCGAATACTATCGTCTTGTTTCACCTGGATGTTTTGAGTTCTCACGCCGGAATCCGATAGCCTCGAGGGTTCGACATCAGAATCGGAAACAGAAGCAAATCCCAAGCGAAATTCTGGAACGCCGCAAGGCGAGAATCTTCGGAGGATTCCATGAAGAGAACATTCCTATTGATGGTCGCACCGGCCCTGCTGGTCGCAATGGCGTTTGCACAGACTCCCGCGGCGAGCACCAATCCAGACCAGACGATTAAGGGTTGCCTGGCGGGCTCGGATGGCAATTACACCGTTGCGGAAGATGGCACCGGACACATTTTCAAGGTCACAGCCGGCAGTGTCGATTTCAAGCAGCATGTGGGGCATGACGTAACCCTCATCGGGCACAGAGCCAGTGCGGCGAATCCCGACGTCGCTGATAACACCTTCGCCGTTACCGAACTCAACATGATCTCCGAGCACTGCGCCATGGCCGCCGCCGTACCGACTGCGACCGTCACCACGCCCGCCGATAATGCCGTCCCGCCGCCTGCCGCCGCTGCCCCTACCAGCAATACGGTTGCGGAAACTGAGGTTGTGCCCGCTGCAGACGCCGCCGCGCCGGCTGCGCCCGCCGCGCCCGTTGCGACTGTCATCACACCTGCGGAAACCTCCGTCCCACCCGCTGTAAACGCGACTTCGCCAGTAGAAACTAACGTCGCGCCCGCCGTGGATGCCGCCGCCGCACCGGCTGCGCCTGCCAGCACTCAAGCTTGGGACAAATCTGCCGCGGACGCCGCCGACCAGGCGACTCCAATCCATTCGCGAAGACGTTCGGCAACAACGGCCGCAGTCGCGACTGCACCGGCTGTAACTGCCAGCGAGTCAGCGGAGACTGCCAGCGAACCTGCCGCAGCCGCCGCTTCACCCGCTGCGCCTGCCAGCACTCCTTCGCCGACTGCCGCTACGCCGGATGCCGCCGACGCCACTCCCGCTGCGCCCGCCAGGCACACGACGGCCTTAGTGCTCTTGATCGGGTTTGCCCTTTTGGTGATCCTCATCGGCGTCATGGTGCCATCTCTCAGCAGGTGGAGAAAGCGCAGAAGCTTGGAGCAAACCGGCGCGCCAAATCTTTCTTTTACTCGTGAAGCAAGCTCCGACCAGAAAAAGACTGACACGGAGGAACCGCGCAAAGTCGCTTAGGAGGGAGGTCTGCTTCTCGGGTGCACCATCCTAACGTGCCCTTCGACGTTAGGGTGCGACTCCACGGGGATAGGCGACTTTCCTTCGCGAAAACAGAATCGGGGCGACTCATCGCCGGCGGCGAAAAAACGGGGAGTGCCCCGCCCTTACTCTGGCGCGACGCCTTCAACCAGAATCAGGCGGCTCTTAGTCGCGCTCTGCCGAAACGGCTTGATTGCCGAATATTCTGGCGAGTCGTACCACGCGCGCGCCTTCTCCACACTGTCGAAGCCGATTACCACAATAAAGCCCTTCGGCGGATCGCCCTCGAGCGATTGCGGATTGCCGCCACGAACCACATAGCGGCCGCCGAAAGACGCTACAATCTGCGGAGCCTTATCGCCATACTTCTTCAACGCAACCGGGTCCGTCACCTCGACCTCCGCAATGACATAAGCAGGCTTCGGCTTCGCTGGCTGCGCGTGGATAGCCCTGCCTCCAGCGATTCCGATCGAGACACCCACCAGCACTGCCAGCGCCAGCTTGTAGTTACTCTTCATCGTTTTTTCCCCTCGTCGTTCTCCCTTGGGTTGGTGCCAACAACCTATGTGTTCCGCGAATGCATATTCGTGGGAGCTGCGCGTAGAGTATGTCGAGGAGATAGCCGAGTCAAGAACGCACAATTTGGAGACTAACTGTCCAACCGGATACTCGGAGAACGCCGTATGCGGAAAATCGGAAGCCAGACCGCCCGCGAGTGCCCTTGCGAATATGCCCTTCGCTATGTTGGCGGGGCGTGGAAGATCCTCATCGTGGCCCACCTCGTTCGAGGCAAGGTTCGGCGCCACGCGGAGCTTAAGCGCCTCCTGCGCGGGATCACGGCCAAGATACTCACCCAGCAACTTCGCGAGATGGAGCACGACGGCTTGGTCGAGCGCACCGTTTATGCCGAAGTTCCACCCAAAGTCGAATACCGCCTGACGCCGCTCGGCGAAACCCTGCTTCCCGTCCTCGAGTCGATGTACGCCTGGGGCCAGCAAACCCGCGAAGGCGCAGCCGCCAGGAATGCCCCGCGCGACCCCGCCTTTTGCTAGTGGTGCCGAAACTGAGGGCAACCAGCGCCGAGCATTCTCAGAGACTCACACAGGTGATAGCGCTACCCATGGATACATACATATACATATGTACATATTGAACTTGCCAAATGTTCCACCGAGAACATCTTTGCTAAGTGTTCTCCCCGCAGCTTCAGCTACCTGACCACTCCAAGTTACACGTTAGGTGGCGTCAAGAGGAAAATTTGGGTTGCCGCCGCCGAGCTTTTCGGCGAGGTCGCGGGCGATCAGCTTGCCGTGGAAACGGCCATTTTCGATGAAGATTTCGTTCGTTCTCGACCCAGCGACAATCACGCCCGCAACGTACATTCCGAGAACATTCGATTCCAGGGTCTCGGGGTCGCAGACTGGACGCATCTGTTCCGTGGCGAATTCGACGCCCGCACTGCGCAGAAAATCGTAATCGGGGTGGTAGCCGGTGAGGGCGAAGACGAAATCATTTTTCAGGCGCAGGCGGCCGGAGGGAGTGCGCAGGACGGCGCAATCCTCGTTGATCTCCTCCACGGTGCTGTTGAAGTGGGCGGTGATTTGGCCGGCTTTGATGCGGTTCTCGATGTCGGGGCGCACCCAATATTTGACGTGGTTGTGAATCTGCGCTCCGCGGTGGACGAGGGTGACGCGCGCTCCATGACGCCACAGGTCGAGGGCCGCTTCGGCCGCCGAATTCTTGCCGCCGATGACCAGCACGTCGGTGTCGAAATAAGGATGCGGCTCGCGATAGTAATGGAAAACTTTCTCGAGATCTTCTCCGGGGATTTCGAGCTGATTGGCGAGATCATAGTAGCCAGTGGCGAGAATGATTTTGCGCGCGTGGTAGTCGTGAATAGCGCCGTGGCGGTCGCTGGTGGCGATGCGAAAATCATTGTTCTCACCGGTAATCGTCTTCACCCACTCATAGGCACGGATATCGAGATGATAGTGCTCGGCGACGCGGCGATAATATTCGAGTGCATCGAGCCGCGTGGGCTTCGCCGCTGAGGTGGTGAAAGGAATGTCGCCAATCTCGAGCAGCTCAGGCGTGGTGAAAAACACCATGTTCGTTGGATAGCGATAGATGGAATTGACGAGGCATCCCTTGTCGATGATGAGAGCCTTGAAGCCAGCCTTCTGAATCTCGATGGCGCAGGCCAAGCCGGTGGGGCCGGCTCCGACGATGAGAACGTCAGTGTTCGAGTCCGGCTTTGGTAGCGGCAGGCTGCGGGGCAGAGTTTCCGGGATTTGTTCGACCTGCGGGAGTGTGGGGGTTTTCATCGGCGTGGGAAAACGATGATTTTAGCATTGGACGCGGCGAGCGCTGGCCTGTCGCGTTGTCCTAACGCATTTTTCACCACGGAGACACGGAGGCACGGAGAAAAACGAAAGCCGAGCAAGAACTTACTTCTGGTTTGGGCCGCCGCAAGATTTTCTCCGTGCCTCCGTGGGTGTCAACTTTCGCGGACTCCGCTGGCTTCCCTACTTCTTCACGCAAACCGCGACGCCGTCGCGAATTGGCAGGATGGTGGTGAACAGCTCTTTTGATTCGTAGATCAGTTTATTGAATTCGAGGATAGCTTTGGTTTTGGCGTCGGCATCGAGGTTGGGCTTGGCTACCCGGCCGCTCCAGAGAACGTTGTCGGTGATGAAGAGGCCGCCACTTTTGAGGCGCGGGAGGGCTAGGCGAATGACTCGCGGGTAATCAGTTTTGTCGATGTCGTTGAAGATGATGTCGAAGGACTGCTTCTCTTCCGAAAGAAATTCCAGGGCATCGCCTACGCGGACGGTGATGCGTTTGGTGACTCCGGCACGCTCAAAATAAGCGCGAGCCTTTTCGGCGTTTTTGGGATCGCCGTCGGTGTAGATGACGCGTCCGGTGTCGCCTACGGCGCGCGCCCACCAGATGGTGGAGTATCCGATGGCCGAGCCCATCTCGAAGATTTTCTGGGCGCCGCTGATGGTTGCGAGTTGATGAAAGATGCGAGCGACGGCGGGGCCGACGATGGGGATGTGGTGCTTGGCGGCCTCGTTTTCCATTTCGGTGAGGACGGCGTCGCGCGGCGGGAGCATGGTGTAGAGGTAGTCGTCGACTTCGGGGGCGGTGATTTCTCCCATGCGCCAGTCGGGCTTGGTGGGTTTGGTCATGATGCTCCTTGTGCAGCGAAGCGCAATCTTAAAGCAGGTCTTTCGCTTCGCTCGGGATGACAATTTTTTTTAAAATAGTTTACGAAACAGTTCACGAAATTGTTTGTCCTGGTTTCATCTCTATTACTTCGACATCGGGCACGAGCTTTTGCAACTGGCTGGGAGTGCCGGTCAATTGCGGGAAGGTGCCGAAGTGCATCGGGATTACGGTTTCGGGTTGAAGGAGTTTGCAGGCGTAGGCGGCTTCGCGCGGCGACATGGTGAAATGGTCGCCGATGGGCAGCATGATAATTTTGGGCGCGTAAAGATCGCGGATGATGGCCATGTCGCTGAAGACGTTGGTGTCGCCGGCATGGTAGAGCTTGACTCCGTTGGAGAATTCGAGCACGTAGCCGCAGGCCTCGCCGCCGTAGACGATCTCGTCGCCATCCTGAATGCCGCAGGAGTGGACGGCGTGAACCATAGTGATCTTCACGTCGGCGACGGTTTGTGTGCCGCCCTTGTTCATGGGGGAGATTTGTTTGACGCCTTTTTTCTGGAGCCACGCGCATAGCTCGTAGATGCCGACGGCGGTGGAGTTGTGCTTTTTGCCGACATCGACGGCGTCTCCGATGTGGTCGCCGTGGCCGTGGGTGCAGATGAGGACGTCGGCGTGCTTGACGCTTTTTTCGGCGTCGGGGCACTTGGGGTTGCCGGCGATCCAGGGATCGACGTAGAGCGTCTTGCCTTCTGGTGTCTGGATGCGAAAGGTGGCGTGGCCTAGCCAGGTTAGATGTAGTCCTTTGATGTTCACGAAAAATCCTCCCAAACAAAATTAGTATTTTATAGCGAATTTTCGATTACTGTGGCGCGAGCATTCGCCGAGCCTTGCTGGGCTGGGCAGGGGGGGGCCACCTGTCCCTACGTTCGACTCGCGGCGCCGAAGGTATTCGTTTGATTTAAAACGTTTTCGGTTGCGGGCTCGGTCGTGTATAAGATGATGCACAATGTCTGAACTCAAAGTATTGATCTCACGCGAAGCGATCGCCAAGCGGGTTGCCGAACTCGGCAAAGAAATCGCGCGCGATTTTGAAGGCCAATCGATCATTCTCGTCGGCGTTTTGAAGGGCGCGGCGATTTTTTTGGGCGACCTGGCGCGGCAGATTCCGCTCGATGCGACGTTTGATTTTATAGGCGTGTCGAGTTATGGAAATCGTCCTACCGTTAAAGAGGATCCGGCGGGCCACGCGGCTTGGGATTCGCTCGGCGAAGTGCGGCTGACCAAGGATATGGATAGTTCGATGACGGGGCGCAACGTGATTCTGGTGGAGGACATTCTCGATACCGGGCTGACGCTCAACTACATTTCGAAGCTGGTGCAGGCGCATCAGCCGAAGTCGCTCAGCATTGCGGCCTTGCTGGACAAGCCTTCGCGGCGCAAACAGCCGATCCAGGCGCAATACATCGGCTTCACTATTCCTGACGCTTACGTGGTGGGGTATGGGCTGGATTATGCGGAGCGGTATCGCAATCTTCCGGATGTTTGCGTGGTGGAAAATCTTTGAAGCATTTGTAATTGCTGATTTGTCATTGGGGATTGCAACCCTGCGTGCCTGCTTTTCAAATTGCCTATACAAATGGCAAATCACAAATTAACCGGCTGTTATGATGAAGCCTGTGAACACGACGATTTCGCGAATTGAGCCTGCTGGCGGCGTGGAACCTCTGCTGCTGGAAGTGGCCGACGTGGTCAACACCACGCTCGATCTGGAAACCACGCTGCGGCGCGTGGCGGAACTGGTACGCAAGGTCATCGATTACGAAATTTTTGCGATTCTGCTGCTCAACGAAGCGCGGCAGGAGTTGTATGTGCGGTTTCATGTGGGCTACCCGCCGAAAGTTGCCGAGCGATTGCGCGTGAAGGTGGGCCAGGGCGTGACGGGACGCGCCGCCGAGATGCGGCAAGCGGTGCTGGTAGCGGATGCAGCGCAAGAAGACTTCTACATCGAGGCCATGCCGAACGTGCATTCGGAGCTGGCGATTCCGCTGATCGTCAAGAATCGCGTGATCGGCGTGATCGATATTGAGGCGCGCGAAGTAGGATATTTCACCGAAGAGCACAAGCGCCTGTTGACGCTGATCGCATCGCGCATGGCTGTCGGCATTGAGAACGCGCGGCTGCACACGCGGATCACGCGGCAGGCGCGCACGCTCCTGCTGCTCAACGAGATTGCACGCGAGCTTTCGTCGATTTTGAATCTCGATGAGCTGCTTAAACGCGTCGCCGAACTGCTCAATCGGCTGATCGATTATCAGATGTTTAGCATTCTGCTGCTCGATCAGAGCGGAGAGAAATTGCAGCATAGGTTCGCGCAGCGCTTCGAAGAAAGGCTGCATTTGAAGCATGACATTCCGCTCGGGCGCGGAGTGGTGGGGCACGCGGCGCAGGCGAAGGAAGCAGTTCTCGTGCCGGATGTCGCTACGAGTCCTATTTATATAGTGGGCAATCCGGAGACGCGGTCGGAACTGGCGGTACCGCTGATTTATCAGGAACGACTGATCGGGGTGCTTGATCTGGAGCACACGCGGCGCGGCTATTTCACCGAAGATCATAAACGGACTTTAACTACGCTTGCGGCGCAGTTGGCTATCGCGATTGAAAATGCGCGACTGTACGAGGAGATCGCGCGGCAGGAACAGCGACTGGAGCGCGATCTGGCGCTAGCGCGCGAGTTGCAATTTCGTCTGCTGCCGCATTCGCGACCGAAGATGAAGCATCTCGATGTCGAGGCTAAATTTGTTCCGGCTCGCGCGATTGGCGGCGATCTTTACGATTTCGTTCCTTACTCATTGTCGCGGCTCGGAATTGCGATTGGAGATGTGAGCGGCAAGGGCGCGCCGGCGGCGATTTACGCAGCGCTGGTCAGCGGCATTTTGCGTTCGCATGCGCCGATTGAACCGGGACCGGCTGAGATGCTTTCGGCAGTAAATCTTTCGCTGGCCGAGCGCCGCATCGCGGCACAATTTGTCTCGATCATCTACGCGGTGTGGGATGATGAGCGCCGATCGCTGCTGGTAGCGAACTCCGGCCTGCCGCGGCCTATCTATTGTCATGAGGGCAAGATTGAGTTCATCGACGCGACCGGGCTGCCGCTGGGGCTTTTCGACGAGGCGGAGTATGACGAGTTGAGTTTCAGGGCGAAGCCGGGCGATCTCTTCGTGTTCTATAGCGACGGAATTCTCGATGCACGCAATCGGCACGGGCACTCTTTTGGCCAGGAGCGAGTCGAGGCGATCGTCGCGGGCTGCGCCGCGAAGTCGGCGGAGTGCGTGGTCAACGAGATTTTCAAGGCTGTGACCGAGCACGCCGAGGGTGTAGATACGTTCGACGATCAGACGGTGGTCGCGATTAAAGTGAAAGACAGTCAGTCTTCCGGCAAACGCAAGTGAAGCCCGCACGCGAGTTACTGCTGCGGCCGCCGGCGTTTGCTTATCACGCGACGGGCGCGCGCGGACGCGCACCAAATCTCCCGGGCGAAGAGCTTTACTGCGAGCGCGTCGCGCTGAAGCGATTAGCGGAGCGGCACGGAACCCCGCTCTACGTTTATTCGGCGACGATGATTCGCGCGCGCCTCAAGGCTTTCCGGCGGGTCTTTCGGGCCATTCCTCACACGCTCTGCTACTCCGTCAAGGCCAACTCGGCGCTGCCGATTCTGCGGTTGGTTGCTGGCGAGGGCGCGGGCTTCGATGTGGTTTCGGGCGGAGAACTGCAACGAGTGCTACGCGTGAGTCGCAAGATGGCCGGCAAGGTTGTGTTTTCCGGCGTGGGCAAGACTGCGACGGAGATGGAGCTTGCGCTGCGCTCGGGGATATTGCTATTCAACGTTGAGAGTGCTTCGGAGTTGAAGTTGCTGTCAGCGACTGCGGCGCAGCTGAAAAAACGCGCGGCCGTTGCGGTGAGAGTCAATCCTGACGTCTCGGCGAAGACTCATCCCTATATTTCGACTGGCTTGCATCGGCATAAATTTGGCGTGCCGATTCCGGAGGCGCAGGCGCTTTACGCGCAGGCCGCGAAAGAGCCGTATCTAAACGTGGCGGGAGTTAGCGTTCATATTGGATCTCAGATTACGGATGTCGCTACATTTCGAGAGGCGCTGTCGCGCGTGGTTGAGTTGGTCCGCGTGCTGCGCGGGCAGGGTCACGATATTCGCTACATCGACGCGGGGGGCGGTCTGGGAATTTCCTACGAAGGAACGCAGCAGAATTTTGAGAAGCAGATTGCGGCGTACGCTCGGGCGGTGGTTGGTCCGTTGCGCGGATTAAAGCTGCATTTGCTGCTCGAGCCGGGACGCTCCATTGTGGGAGCGGCAGGCGTTTTGCTGACGCGCGTTCTCTACCGGAAGACCAATCATCGCAAGCGGTTTTTGATTGTTGATGCGGCGATGAACGATTTCATGCGGCCTTCGCTATACGGTGCTTATCATGAGATAGTTCCGGTGAGCCGCGCCTCGCGCGAAATCGAGACTACGGATGTGGTCGGCCCGATTTGCGAGACGGGCGACTTTTTCGCGCGCGATCGAAAACTTCCTCTGGCGGAAGAGGGAGACCAGTTGGCTATTCTCGATGTGGGCGCGTATGGAGCGGTGCTGGGATCGAATTACAATACGCGCGGCCGGGCGGCCGAGGTGCTGGTGGATGGGGCGAAAGCGAAGGTGATACGGCGGCGGGAAAGCTTAGAGGATCAGATGAGGATGGAACAATAGTAGACGGCACAGACGAGTTTTTAGAGCGACTCCAAAAAGCTCATCACTGCCTTTAGCACTGGTTCGGGCTGCTGAATGAAGAGCGCGTGGCCCAGGTTTTGAAACTGCACATGCGCGGGGTGAGGCAGCAGGCGCTGGGCCAGCGCTACATCGGCGTCGGACATGAGGCCTCCTAACTCCTTGGTGGCTTGCAGAAGGAGCGTTGGGCAAGTGATGCCGCGCAACACCGTCTTACCGTCCCAACCTTTAAGCGACGATCCATCGAGCACCATGTCATACGTGTCGGGATCGGCTTGTTGCACGCAGCGCGCCCAGCGGCTCAGGTAGGCTTTGTCATTTCCGGGAAGATGGTTGATCGTGACGGTATCGCCGCTATCACCCTCACTGCCGGGAACGGGCAGTTCGATTCTTCCGATCCCCTCTGCGATTTCATCGACTGTGCCGCCTTGGCGTGCGAGATCGCGGAGCCCGGAGAATAGAGCTTTATACATGGGATGATGCATGTGCCCTACGATGATGCGGTTGTCACCGAGAATCAGGGCGCGGACCAGGTCCGGATGATGCGAGGCGAGCCACATGGCCAGCATGCCTCCTAGCGAATGTCCAAAAATGACAGCCGGGGCGCCGACGCGCTCACGAAGGAGGCAGGCGATATCGGCGGCATATTGCGGGCCGTGGTATCCACGAGCGACGCGGGAGGACTTGCCATGGCCACGAAGGTCAGGCGCGAAGATGTGCCAGCGCTGGCTGAGGGCGGGAATGAGCGGAAGAAATACCTGCCAGCGGCGGCCGAGACCATGGAGCAGCACGAGAGGTGGTCCGTTCGCGGGGCCTTCGGCGTAATTTAGTTGTACTTCGCCGCTGTCGACGGTTTGCTCGATCGGGCCGGGATGGACTTCCTTCGCGGAGTTTTCTTTCACAGCGTCCCCGGGGCAAAATTCATGGAACCAGTGCCGTTCACCGTTCTCCCCAATTAAGCTTATTGGCGAGGACTTCGAAGAATGTTTTCTGGAATCGCAGTAATTTCGCCTGATGCTCGGATCTGACGCAGCGCACGATGTCGCCGCCTCGCGCAGGCATGCCGACTTGGCCGTCGAAACTAAGATAGGCGTCTTCCTCACCAGTCTGGACGTGGATTTCGATCTCGACCGTATCGCGCACCACCACGGGACGGTGCGTCAGTCCGTGGGGCGAGACGGGCGTAATCACGAAGGCATTCACGTCGGGGTTGAGAATCGGCCCGCCGGCTCCGAGAGAATATGCGGTAGACCCAGTAGGCGTGGCGATGATCAGAGCGTCGGCCCGGTAGCTGGAAACAAATTCCGTGTCGACGAAAACTTCGAAATGATTCAAGCGAGCGATGGCGCTCTTGCTGACCACGACCTCGTTCAGGGCGGCGTGCGTGGCCAGCGTCTCGCCGCTGCGGATGAGCGAAGCGCTGAGCATAGAGCGGCTGTCAACGATGTAACGGTGTTTCTCGATTGCCTCCAGAGCGGGATAGAGACCGGACAAGGTAAGTTCAGTCATGAAGCCGAGGGTGCCAAGATTGACGCCGAGGATCAAAGTGCCGGCTTTCGCGACTGCACGCACCGCTGATAGCAGGGTGCCGTCGCCTCCGAGGATCAGAGCCAGGTCTGGCGAGTGCTGCGCCATATCACTTCGCGGCAGCACTTCAGTTGCTGAGAAATAAGCGGCGCTTTCTTCGTCGACTACCACCGCGTAGTTGTGCTGTTGCAACCACTTTTCTAGCGCCGGGAGCGCTTCGCTGAGCTCGGGGCGATCGGGCTTGGAGATGATCGCAACGGTTTTCTGGCGAGTTGAGGTTGGGATGGAGGTCGACATGGGGGCGGATTTTTCTCGGTCTGTTTCTCGCGCCTCTTCTGATTCCGACATTCGTTGCGGAGGTCGGAATTCCGATTGTACAGAATCAGCGGCCGAGCGGGTTAGGAAGCGCCGCGTGGAGCAGGAATTCGCGGTTTCCTTCGCCGCCGAGAATGGGCGAGTCGATCGACTCGGCGTCAGCGCAGCCAAGATGCAAGAGCGTCGCCTCGACTTTGGCCACGGCTGCTTGCTGGGCTGCGTCGTCGCGAACGATTCCGCCTTTGCCCACCAGTTCCCTGCCCGCTTCAAATTGCGGTTTTACGAGGACGACAATGTGGCGGTTAATCGGTTGAGCCGTGTCACCAGTCGCCCGGGCGGAAGACGACGTCGCGCGAATCACGGCTGGCAGGACCAGCGTCGCGGAGATAAAAGAAACGTCCATGGCAATGAAATCGATGGCCTCGCCGAGGTCGGATGGCTTGAGATAGCGGGCATTAGTTTTTTCGAGGAGGCGCAGTCGGAGATCATTGCGCAGCTGGAAATCTATCTGACCATAGCCCGTGTCGACTGCGATCACCCGGGCTGCACCGTGCTGGAGCATGCAATCGCTGAAGCCGCCGGTGGAAGCGCCGATGTCGAGACAGACTCTGTCGCGAAGATCGATCTGCCAGTGTTCGAGAGCCTTCTCTAGCTTGAGGCCGCCGCGGCTGACATAGCGCAGCTCCTCGCCGAGCAGGCGGAGAACGGAGCCGGAATCAATCGACGCGCCCGCCTTTTCAATTTTCTGTTCGTTGACGAGGACTTTACCGGCGAGGATGAGGGCCTGTGCGCGCTCGCGCGAGGAGGTCAGGCCACGCTCCACGAGCAGCTTGTCAAGACGCGTTTTCACTGGTGCAATTTGGTCAAAGGAGAATCAATACCGTAAGCACCCGATGCAGTGCAGAATGCTGAAGCGGTTGGTTAAGGGGAGGTTACAGCGGTAACGTTCCGCTTTTCCACAAACTTCTCCACAATCGTGTTGAAAACTCTCCCGAATGAGATGAGCTCTAGCGCAATCATTCGATCACTTCAGCCCGCAACTTCTTCCAGCAACTTCTGATCGATGTCGAAGTTGGCGTGTACGTTCTGCACATCGTCACTATCTTCGAGCGCTTCGAGAAGACGAATCATCTGCATCGCCTGCTGCCCTTCGAGCTTGATGTAGTTATCGGGGACCATGCTGACGCTGGAGGAAGCGGGAGTGATGCCAGCCTTCTTCACGGCTTCTAAAACGGCTTCGTAGGCGGAAGGCTCGGTCAGTATTTCCCAGTTCTCGCCTTCATCTTTCAAATCTTCGCCGCCCGATTCGAGGATGATGTTCATCAGATCGTCTTCTTTAGCGGCGGACTTAGGAATGACGATGTCACCTTTTTTCTTAAACATCCACGAGACGGCGCCTGCCTCAGCCATGTTGCCGTTGTTCTTGCCAAAGACATGGCGGATTTCGCTTACTGTGCGATTTCGGTTATCGGTAGAAATTTCCGCGAGCAGCGCGACGCCGCCAGGGCCGTAGCCTTCGAGAACAAATTCTTCGTAGGTTAGGCCCGGCAGTTCGCCGGTGCCGCGCTGGATGGCGCGCTTGATGTTGTCGGCGGGCATATTTTCAGACTTGGCTGCGAGGATGGCCGTGCGCAGGCGCGGATTCATGTCCGGATCGCCGCCGGACTTGGCGGCCATGGCGATTTCCTTGATGAGACGAGTGAATATCTTGCCGCGCTTGGCGTCGAGTGCGCCTTTTTTATGTTTGATGGTTGCCCACTTGGAATGGCCGGACATGGTTCTACCTCGTCTCTAGAGTAGTCGAATTGCGCTGATTCTCGGAATTACGGATTCCGCCCGCGGAGGAGTTCACAGGATCGGCCTCGACGTAAACACGTTCAGGCGAAGAGAGATTATAGCATGGTGGGTGGCGTGTGCATCGGACTTGGAGCCATCGGCGCCATCGGCTAGGGTTGAGTTTGAAGTTGTTTCGGCAGCAAGGTACGCTATGCCGATGGAGTCGCCAATCGCCTGCACGCTCAACCATGCTGAGATGCGAGAGCGCCGCAGAACTATTCTGGACGCTTTTCGGGGAGCTACTATCGATGTGACCTCATTGCCGCTCGGCTATGTCTATCACTTTGCGCCGACCTCCGCAGTCCTTGCGCAGATTGTCAAGCTGGTCGATTTGGAACGCCAGTGCTGCCCGTTCTTAGCCTTCAAAATTACCGTCGCCGCCAACAATCAAGCAATCTGCCTTGAGGTCGCAGGGCCGCCGGAAGCCAAGCCCATGATCGCTGATTTCTTTGGTTCGCTCGCGCCCTCTCGCTGAGTTGGCGAACTGAGCTGATGGGTCGTCACGCGCCAGGATGTCACGCTCAAGGCATCCTCGGCGCACGAGGCATGATGTACCCTTGTCGGGACTCGCCCATGCCCGCAAGCACTCTCGATCGTCAACTCACACAACTCGATGCCTGCCGCTACCGATTCGGTCGCGGCGAAGCTGCGCGCGTTACCGAGCTGCTGAGGCGGCTCGATTCCCTGCCCTTCACGGATACGGCTTCGCTGATTCGATTTCACGAGGCGTTGCTTTTTCTGCGAGCGTTTCCGCAGGGGTCAGCCGTGGTGAGCGCCACCGAGCGCATTCTCAATAACTTTCACAAAAAGGTGGAAGCGTTGCGCGAAGCCGGAGCCGATATGGACGAGTTCGACACTTTTGAATTCTCGGGCATCGCCGGCACGCAGATGGAAGACACGCTCAGCTTTGATGTCGCGAGTTGGGTCATCAAGCGACTACCTGGCAAAGTTGAAATTGCCTGGGAAAATTACGAGCCCGGACGTGAGTTAGGAAATACTGGTCCGCGCTTTATGCCGTTGCTGGAGGATGACGCGTACGTCGAGGCTGACACGCCGTGGCGCCAGTGGCTGGAAGCGGCTGGGCGCAAGAAGGTATCAGATCCTGCGCGGGTAATTCCTGCTTGGCTGATTCAACGCTTCGATCAACTGCCTCTGCCGCCGCAACAGAGAGCCGAGCTATACGAATCGCTGCGCGTGCCCTTGCGCTGGCATCTTGAAAATTCCACCCTTGCACGCACGCGTAATTGGAAAGGATTGCGCAGCGTTTTCTATCACAGCGAACCCCTGATTAATCGCAGCCAAGTTTCTCTGGCGGACGAACTAGCAAAGCATCCGCCGAAGTTGACGAGGCTTTCAGGCAAACGGGGCGAAGAGATCATGGACTTGATCCGTGAGGTGATGCTGGTGCGCTATCGCGAGCTTTACGGCACCACGCTGGGCGATCCGCGGTCGGTGGTGCGAGCGGATGTGGGACGAGGTGTTGAACTTTATCTTTGGAACCTGCCGCCTGACCGCCGTCTGCCACTGCGGGCGTATGTTGCAGGGTTGACGCTCAAGAATGGCGTCCCGATCAACTACATCGAGGCCATCGGACTGTGCGAGTGGATGGAGGTCGGTTTCAACACTTTCTACACGTTTCGCGGCGGTGAAGCGGGATGGATCTATGCGCAGGTGTTGCGCTGCTTGTGTCACATGATGCAGACGACGTGCATCGCGGTCTATCCGTATCAACTTGGGTATGAGAACGAAGAGGCGATTGAGTCTGGGGCGTTTTGGTTTTATCGGAAGATGGGCTTTCGGCCGGGGCGGCCGGAACTTTGCAGATTGGCGGAAAGCGAAGAGAAGAAAATCGCCGCCGATGCGAAATACCGAACCGGGGCGCGCACGCTGAAGCGGCTGGCAGCGGGACATGTCTTCTACGAATTGCCTGGAAGCGAAGTAGGGGTTTGGGACAGATTTTCAACCCGCAACATTGGGTTGCGAGTCAACCGGCGGATGGCGCGCGATTTTGGTGGAGATGCGGTTCTCATGCGCGAGCGGTCGAGGCATGTTCTGGAGGAGATTCTAGGCGCCAGCACATCTTCGTGGACGGCACTGGAGAAGACGGCGTTCGAGAATCTTGCGTTCGTACTAACGCAAGCACCAGACTTGCGGAGATGGACGAGTGAAGAGAAAGACGACCTCATCCGAATTATCCGCGCCAAAGCTAAACCGAACGAAATGCTCTACCTGCACCTTACGCAACGGCATAGTCGCCTCAGACAAGTGCTTCTAGATCTCGGGTCGTAGTTTGCGTGTGAAATCGCAGGTATTCGTTGTGCGGTCTTCACTCGCCGATGCTGGCTAACAACTACATCAACCACGGTGAAGCAATAGGTTAAGCGGCAGCGCCCACATTTAATAACAAGTCATACTCCGTTTTCTTCGGATCGAGCTTCATACAGTTCTTTTCTTTGGCTCGATGAAATCTATTCAGTGAAATTAGTTGGTGTGGGCGTTGAGATTTTCACGATCTGCGGTTCGTCGCGCCTTGAACGCATATACCACCGCCAGCAGCGGAGGCGCGAGCAGGAATCCCCAGAACGGGAACACAAATCCGAGGACGAGCGGGGCGAGGATCGATGCCCAGATCGGCACTCGTGCTACGCGCCGCATGATATAGGGCTGGAGCACCAAGCCATCGACGACGACAATCAATGCATAAAGAATGAGAACGTAGAGTGGATGCTGCCAATCTCGCCAGCGAAGCGCGGCGGCAAGGACTGGACCGAGCAAGCTGAGGATGGGCCCGAAGTGAGGGATGATCTGCAAGGCTGCTGCTATCAGCGCCCACAGCGCAGCCCAGGGGACACCGATGATCCAGAGGCCGGCGAACCAGAGGAGGCCGACGGCGAGCGAGTCTTGCAACTGGCCGATGGCCCAGTGCTTGAGCGCGGAGGCGGTGATGCGGACGTGGTCGGTGGCGGCCATTAGGAGGCTGAAAGTCTCTGAGCAAATTCTAGCGGCAATTGAGGAGTGGCTCCGGGCTGCGAGCAGACGTAGCGCGCAACTTCGTTGGCGATCTCGTTGATTTCGTCGAGATCCATTTTTCTAAGCAATCCGAGAACCAGCGCGGCGGTGAATGCGTCTCCCGCGCCGACGGTGTCTATGACCTTGGCGGGGCGAGACGGACAGTCAGACCAGCGCCGCTCGTCTCCATCTACCTGGTATAGCAGACTGCCGTTGGCTCCGCGAGTCAATGCGACCAAGCGTAGGCCGAATGTCTGTGCGAGGATCTCGACATGACGTTCGATCTGGTGTGGCGGGGACTGCCTTATTGGCCAGCAGGGTTTATCCCCTGCTGGCACGCGGACAGGAATGTCCGCGCCACACGATTCAGTAGTCAAGTTGAACATTTCGGCCACGATTGGCAGTTCTTCATCGTTCAGCTTGAGCACGTTCGCCAATTGGAGCGATTCTTCGATTACGCCGCGCGAATAAAATGGTTGCCTCAGATTGATGTCGAGAACGCGCAGTGTGGTGGCCGGCGATGACGCGACCAGTTGCTGAATAGTGGCGCGCGAACGCTGGCAACGCTGCGCCAGCGTGCCGAAGCAGATTGCGTCGGCTTGACGAACGGCTGCGAGCGCATTGTCCGTTACAGCGAGGAAATCCCAACCCACGTTCTCCTGAATAGTGAAATGGGGCACTCCATCCGTCGAGAGTTCGACTTCCGCGCTTCCAGTTGGAGCGAGTTTGTCCACTTGGACTGTTGTATCCCTGAGCCTCATTTCGTGGAAGCGGCGAACGACTTCGCGGCCGTAGTTGTCATCTCCGATTCGTGTGATGAGGTCGGCTTGTGCGCCGACTTGCTCGCCCAGTGCCCGAACATGATAGGCAAAGTTTGCGGGGGCTCCTCCCAATTGCGGGCCAGTCGGGAGCAAGTCCCACAGAACCTCCCCCAGGCCGACGACATTCACGGTCATAGCGCTATAGGATGCACCATTCGACGCGCGGCTTCTCCCAATCTCTACAATGGCAGACGCTCGTTTTGGGTCGACCATCGTCGCCTGACATTTCCGAGAGGGGCATTTGATCGGGACACCGGCGAACTCGAACCGCTTCGTTTGACCGTGCATAAACATTTAAGATGCATAAGGGGTGAAGTGTAGCTCGCCGGGGCGGCAGGCTTGGGTTTTTCCTCGCATAGTCTGCGAGTGGACACTCTTTCCTTCACTTCAAAGAAACGTTCGGTTCTTTGGCGGCTCGCATTCCAGATCGAGCAGATGGTGGTATCCGTCGGGTTAGTGGTTTATGCCAACCTGGCCACGATCAACCATCCGGTTTCACTTTTCGTCGTCATGATTGTTAGCCTCACGGTGGGCAACCTTCTCATTCCCCTGCAATACGCCGGTCGTCGCCTTTACGCGGCGCGCCCGTTCCCCGACAATTGAGTCGTAGGTGCCGGGCAAGTCCCTTCCCCTGATGGACTTACTCAATCTGCTTGCCTGGAAAAGTTATCCATTGCGTGCAGGTCCCTGCAACTGATTGCCAGCCCCGCCTATAGCGAAAAAAAAACTTTGCCGCCATGTTGTCTTTTTGGCTGCGGTTTGCGCTGTTAGTGATTAGAGAGGAAAAGCGTCGAAAGGCCGACGCTCTTTGCTCGAACAAAAAAAGCTGGCCCCTGGCTAGCAATGGAGGATCTTATGTCACGCATCAACGTTCATTTCGCAAAAACTTCTAAACTTCTGTGGCTGACCTGCGCGACCGCGCTCGTTCTGGTTCTAACGCTGCCAAAGCCAGCCAGAGCGCAGAATACGGCATACGGCACGGATGCACTCGCGCAGAACACCACCGGTACCTCTAACTCAGCGTTTGGATATTATGCGCTCTTCGCCAACGGAACGGGCACAGGCAACACGGGGAACGGTTATCTAGCGCTTTATAGCAACCAGAATGGCACTGGCAACACGGCCGTCGGGGGTAAGGCACTCTATACCAATCTAGCCAACTACAATACAGCGACCGGTTACGGAGCGCTCTATAGCAACTACACAGGGACAAGCAATGCAGCCGATGGGTTCAAGGCGCTTTTGAGTAACCAGACGGGCTCTAACAATACGGCCGGGGGCTATGAGGCCCTCTATTCCAATACGACAGGCGGCGCCAATACGGCCGAAGGTGCTGACGCCCTTTATTACAACAATGGTGACCTCAACACGGCGGTGGGCGCCAGCGCGCTTTCCGCCAACCAAAGCGGCACCTACAACACGGCGACCGGCGCTACAGCGCTTGACCTTAATACAATCGGCAACTACGACACCGCGATCGGCGCTGGCGCGCTCTTTGAGAACCAAAGCGGGTCTTTCAACGTCGCCTTGGGCTTTTATTCCGGTTACAACCTGACCACAGGAAGTAACAACATCGATATCGCAAACGAGGGCGTTGCGGGCGACAACAACACGATCAAGATCGGAGCACAGGGAACTCAGACCGCCACTTATATCGCCGGCATTCATGGAGCCACGGTCGCGAGCGGCGTCGCGGTTGTCGTGGATGCGGCGGGGCAGCTGGGTGTAAAAACTTCGTCGGCGCGCTTCAAGGAAGCAATCAAGCCGATGGACGATGCGAGCGATGCGATTCTGGCCCTCAAGCCCGTGACCTTCCGCTATAAGAAGGAACTCGACCCGCAAGGCATCCCGCAGTTTGGGCTGGTGGCCGAGCAGGTGGAGAAGGTAGATCCAGATTTGGTCGTTCGCGATGAGAAGGGACAAGTTTTCACCGTGCGGTATGAAGCGGTGAACGCGATGCTGCTCAACGAATTTCTGAAAGAACATCAACGGGTTCAGGAATTAGAAACTCGACTCGACGCGATGGCGGGGCAAATGAAAGAACAGGCCAGGGCCATTGATGCGGTGAGCAATAAAGTGGAGATGAACAAACTTTCAACGGCGCAGTTGTCTTCGTACCAAGTAGTCCGTCCGGAATAACGATCAAGTAGCCGCGCCGAGAAACGTGGCAAGCGGCAGGACCTGCATCGATGGAAAGTTAGGAAAACAGCCCAGACGGAGCCTTTAACCTGCGGACGACCGACTGGAATCTAAACAATTACTATAGGCCGCCTGATACCTGGGCGGCTTTTCTTTCGCATCACGCCGGAGTAGGTAGTAGCGTCGTAACTTCTGTTATCAGATGGGATGAGAATGCCGGTCTTCGGCGGGATGCGACAAGCTCCCAAGTTGTCGACGCGCTCGAAGCGCAAGGAGACAAAGGAGCCCGGCAATAAAGAAGATTAGCACTGTAACGACAAAGAAGGTCGAAAAAAATCCTTTCCAACTATGTTTCGCTCAGGAAGTCGATGACGATCAGCGGCGAGCCTCTTGCTGCAAGATCATGTCGAGGACCTGCTTTACAACTTTCTTGGCTTCAGGATCAAAACGAGAGACCGCTTCAAACTGCGAACGCTGGTCCTCGTTCATTCTTGCCGAAGAGCAGGTAATCCGAAGTGACGTGAAGGGCCTGCGCCAATCTCTTGATGACATCGAGAGTGGGTTGTGAAGCGCCACTTTCATAACGCTTCAACTGGGTGATCGCACAGCGCACCATCTCCGCGAGGTCCTGCTGAGTGAGATTGCGCTCTTTCCGAGCCGCAAGCAGGCGCTCAGGAAACCCATTCGCCAGGTCCATTGCTCGTGGTCTTCTGCTGACGTTTCATGTCGTCAGCATAAGGAATAGAGATTTAACCCGTTGACCATGATAGTCGATACGGACTCGTTTACGTTGCAGTACGTCGCCGGACACGATAACATTAAGTCCACCATGCGCCACGTAGACCCGCGAGAGGCTGTGGTGCACAAGCTGTTTGCGCGACTGGCGGAGTTGCAGCGGCCGGAAGAGCGCGTCGAGTGCAACAAGTCGGTGCAAAATCCGGTGCGGTTGGAAATGCCATCGCAGGGCGAACTTGCTAAACTATTGATTACAAATAACTTACAAAGTGCGGAAGTGGTGGAACTGGCAGACACACCATCTTGAGGGGGTGGCGCCGAAAGGCGTGGGGGTTCAAATCCCCCCTTCCGCACCAATTTTTCAATCACTTACAAGCCACCACAGTCCGTTAACCGTCCGTTAGCGGATTTCACTGCAACAGCCCTTCCACCACACGAGCATTCGCAGCCCGATTCATTTCTGGAACTCCACGACCGTATCCATCCATTGTCATGCTGATCGTGCTGTGCCTCATCAGTTCCTTCTGCACCATCGGCCC
>DATBYM010000035.1:0-105193 GCA_036513715.1 Terriglobales bacterium | reverse complement strand
CCGTTTGAGCAATCGAGCGCCCGCAGAGTTAGAAGGTAACTCGTGCCGATCTGCGCAATCGAACCATCCAGTGCCGCGGCACCCGCCGTGCGCTGACAAACTTCCTGCGCTAATTCGTGGGTCAAGCGCGCATCTTTGGGCTGCCCCATCAGAGATAGGGTCTGTCCAACGCGCTGGTCGGAGAGCAAGTTTAAAAAAGGCGACTGTTCCAGTTGTGCCGAAAGCCCTTGCCGCAGCGCACCGTCGAAGACCGGATCGCCGGTCGTATTGGCGAAGTCGGCGATCACGACGGTGTCCTTTTCAGTAAGCTTCGGCGCCCTGTGCGACGACCCGTACCAGGCAGCAGCAAACACGGCGGCCAGTGCGATGGCCGTGACTCCAACCCAAGGCCACCACCGGCTCGAAGTTTTGTCGTCGGCTTGGTCGTCGGTCTGTTCATCGACTACAACGCGCGTGATCGAGTGACTCTCGACGACGATGTCTAGCCTTTCGGGAACGAGCCGCACTTTTTCGGTAAACCGGTAGCCTCGACCGGGGACGGTGACGATGTAGCGATGGTCGCCGGCAGCCTCGGCTAGGGTCTTGCGCAGGACAAAGATGTTCTGCGCCAGGTTCGACTCCTCGACAAAGGTGTCGGGCCAGACTGACTTCATTAGATCGTCTTTGAGAACCAGGGTTTCGCTGTGCTGGACCAACACGAGCAGGGTTTCAAAAGCCTTGGGCGGCAGCGGGATGGGTTGGTCATCCCGCAGCAGGAGCAGCTTGTCGGGGTCGAGGCGAAAAGGCCCAAACTCGTACAACTGTTTTGTTTCCGTGGCCATAGCCCGACCCTGATAAATCCTAAGAAATCCTGATGGCTTCCTAAAGACTTCCGCGGCCCAGTTGCGGCAGAGTGCACTCCCGTCAGGCGAAATCGACCGGAAGTCGTTCCGAAAGTCGTCCCGAACTTGGCTGGCACTTTAGCACGAGAAGCGCGCGGGGTAAAGGTTTCAGAGGAGGCCGTCACGGTACATAAAAGGATAGAAATCACCATCCAGACCGACCAGATTCTGACCATCCGGCGCAGCGCTTGCGCGCGGCTGTGGTGCCAGCAGTGTGGCTGCGAGGTCGATGTTGTCCAGGCAGAGATTTTGTCGGGCAAGGGACGCATGCTCGACACGGGCGGTGAGACGAAGCAATGGCATTGTTTCGACGGGCCGGACGGGACACCGCTGGTCTGTTTGGAGTCGCTGCTCAAGGCCGGCTGAGGGGGCAGATTGCAAAGTTGTCATGGGGCGACGTCGCCTGACAAATGGCGGCGCGTGGGTTGCGGGGAACAATCCACTTGCCGAGTTGTCCGGCTAGCTATGAAAGGTGTCGAGGGGGTGACGTTGTCTGACAAACGGCGGCAGGCGGGTGCGGGGAATCATCCACCTGCCGCTGGCTTTACCGATCGACAAGTTACGGATCGCAATTTTCGAGAACAAATTAGGAGAGTCCGATGAGGCAGCAAACCTTGAAGCATTTCGCACTATTGACTTTGTTCGTGTGCGCCACAGCTTATGCTCAACTTACGCCCGCTGGCGATGCTTACACTAATACCGCCAGCTCTACGACTAACTATGGAGCTAAGACGTTGCTCGACGTCGATGACACCACGCAGATTACTTACATTCAATTTAATCTGGCATCGGTTCCGACCACGGCGAGTATCAGCCAGGCCACGCTGAAGCTCTACGTCAACACCGTGACTACAGCGGGGAGCTTCAATGTGGACTACGTCAACGGCGCGTGGGCGGAGAGCACGATTGACGCGAGCAATGCTCCGGCGCTGGGAACGACGATTGCTTCGGATGTGGCCATCACTACGGCGGATAAGAATCAGTACGTCCTTATTAATGTGACGTCGGCGGTGCAGGCGTGGTTGAGCGGGAGCGAAGCGAACAATGGCATCGCGCTGGTGGCGAATGGTTCGTTCAATGCGACGTTCGACAGCAAGGAAAATACTACGACCAGCCATCCGCCGGAATTGGATATCGCGTTTGCTGGCGGCGACGGAACGATTACAGGAGTTACAACTGCTAGCGGCAGCGGACTAACTGGCGGCGGGACGAGCGGTACGCTGAATCTGGCGCTGACTAATGCTTGCGCGGCGAATCAGGTGTTGCAGTGGAATGGCACTTCATGGATTTGCGCCGCCGTTGGAACCGGCACGATCACGGGTGTCACGGCGGGAACGGATCTGACTGGCGGTGGGACCAGCGGGAACGTCACGCTGAACCTGAACACTGCCAACGTGCCGCAGTTGAACACCGCAAACACTTTTACCGGCAATCAGACGGTGAAGGGCAATGTCGCGGCCACCGGAGCGATCAGCGCCGCCACCAGCTTCAACATTGGGGGCAGCCAATTTGTTTATGGCTCGGCCGCAAGCCAGAACGGATTTTTCGGCCTGGCCGGTAACTTCACGATGACCGGCCTTGGCAATACCGCGACCGGCTTCCTGGCGCTCTCGTCGAACACGAGCCCGACGGGCAACACCGCTTATGGAGCGTATGCTCTATCGGCCAACACGACAGGCACCGGGAACAGCGCCATCGGTTACCAGGCGCTGGAAAACAACACCACCGGTATCGAGAACACAGCCAACGGCTACCAGGCCCTTGCCATCAATAGCACGGGTTACTTCAACACAGCCAGCGGCTGGCAGAGCCTCTACGCCAACACGACGGGCATCTACAACACGGCTACCGGCGCTATCGCTCTCGCCGCCAACACGACTGGCTACTTTGACACCGCGACCGGTGGGTTCGCGCTCGCCGCCAACACGACTGGCAATTCCAACACAGGCGACGGCATGGAGGCACTCGTCGCGAATACGACTGGCTCCTCCAACACAGCCAGCGGCGCCAGTGCAATCTGGTCCAACACCACCGGCAGTCAGAACACCGCCATCGGTTTCCAATCGCTTTTCTTGAACACCACAGCTAGCGGCAACACAGCCGATGGCTACGAGGCGCTGCTGAACAGTACATCCTGCTGTAACGTGGCGGTCGGGGACCTTGCTCTCCAATTCGTCAGCACGGGCCAAGCCAATACCGGCGTGGGGAACCACGCCGGTGCTACCGCCGACAGCAGTTACGTCACGGGGAGCAATAACACCACTCTAGGAACGGGGACCAAACTGGGCACCGGCACTCTGACCAATGCCAGCGCGCTTGGCGCCAATGCCGAAGTCGATGCCAGTAATTCCCTGGTGCTGGGCAGCATCAACGGTGTAAATGGCCAGACAGCGACGGTCAAGGTCGGCATCGGCACCACCACTCCGGACAACAACCTCACGGTGAATGGCAGCGCCGATAAACCGGGTGGTGGATCCTGGGGCACCTACTCCGACGGCCGGCTCAAGAGCCTGGACGGCAACTTCAATGAGGGCTTGAGCGAGGTGCTGAAGATTCGTCCGGTTCGCTACCGTTATAAGCCAGACAATGCCATGGGCATTCGTGACGGGGAGGAGCACGTAGGAGTGGTGGCGCAGGAGGTGCAGAAGATCATTCCGGAAGCGGTGACGGAAAACAGCAAAGGCTACCTGCTGGTGAACAATGATCCGGTGATCTGGGCGATGTTGAATGCGATCAAAGAACAGCAGCGGGAGATTCGCGCTCTGAAGTCTGAGTTGCGGGCTACTCGCCAGTCTCTGCAAAAGGTAAAAGCGCAAGTAGGGAGTCGTCAACCTACGGTGGTTGCGGAGAAGTAAGTGGAGTGCAGGAAATTATATGTTAGGAGCAGTTATGACAAAGTTAGTACGAAATCAATTCGCGATTGGAATCCTTCGGGTAAACGGCGCGCTGATCTTGGTCTTCGTCATGGTCATGATCACGGCACTAGCCGGGGCTGGCGCTCCGTTGGCGGATGCTCAAACCTTTATGTTTAATCGCGCCGATTTTGCTACAGGGGTCGGCCCCGAAGCGCTGGCGGTCGGAGACTTCAGAGGCAATGGCATGATGGACGTGGTCACCGGGAATACGCAGTCGACCGCGAACACCGTCTCGGTGTTGCTGGGCGACGGAAATGGAACGTTCGCGACGCACGTTGATTATGCGGCGGGCGGAGCGCCCATCAGCGTCGCGGTCGGGGACTTCAACGGCGATGGCAAACTCGACATTGCCGTTCTCTACGGTCCGAGCAATGCGCACGTCAGCATCCTTCTTGGGAATGGTGATGGGACCTTCCGGCCTTTCATCTCGACCACAGCCGGCGCGGGGGGCAACAGCATAGCGGTCGGCGATTTCAATGGCGACGGCAAACTCGATGTCGCCATCTCCGACAATCTCGAACTGACCGAGGGCGTCGACATCATGCTGGGGAACGGCGATGGAAGCTTCCAGGCTCCAGTAACTTATGCTACGGCGAATGATCCGCGGATGGTTGTGGTTGCTGATTTCAACGGCGACGGCAAGCTCGATTTGGCGACGATCAACGGCGGCAGCGAAACTGTCTCGGTGCTGCTCGGAAGCGGCACGGGAAGCTTCGGAACACACGCAGACTTTGCCACCAAGCAACAAGGCTGCGTCAGCATTGCCGCGGGGAGCCTGCGCAACGATGGCAAGATCGACGTGGTTGCCGGATGCCAGACACTTGGCCAGATCGTGGTGTTGCTCGGGAGCGGCACGGGAACACTTGGAAAGGCGAAAGATTATGCTGTGCCCGCGGGCGCGGATATCGTTGCGTTAGGCGACTTCAACGGCGACGGTAAACTCGATGTTGCAGTCACCAATGGTGCCAGCACCGGCTCGGTGTCCGTGCTAGCCGGAAGTGGCTCGGGAACGTTGAAGGCGGCGGTTTCATTTGGCACGAACTTCGGTCCGACGGCACTGGGCGCGGCCGATTTCAACGGCGATGGCAAGACTGACGTGGTGACGGCGGACGGCGGCAGTCCGTTTGGAGTTGTCATCGGTGAGATCTCGGTGCTGCTGAGTAATGGCAAGACTCTGTTGACCGATCGCACCGACTACAAACTCACCACGCTCGCCACCAGCGGGGCTTACAGCGGGATTGCGGCGGCTGCTCTTACCAGCAAGGGCAAGCCGGATTTGATTGTTCCAGTGACTTTCGCCAATCAGCTCGCGGTTCTTGTCAACAAGGGCAATGGGACTTTTGATCCGTTTACGACTTATGCGCTGCCTACAAATCCAGAGGCGGTGGTCACGGGCGACTTCAACAATGACAAGAACAATGATGTCGCGGTTGTCAATTTCGGCAGCCCTGGCGGTATTTCCGTGCTCCTCAACTCAGGCAGCGGAACGCTCGGAGCCTACATGCAATACAACATCAACGGATACGGTTACGGCATTGCGACCGGCGACTTCAACCAGGATGGCAACCTCGATCTCGTGGTTACCGACTTCGAGAGCAATACTGTGTCGGTCCTTCTGGGCAATGGTACTGGCGCCTTTCCATCGTTCGCTACATACGCTACTGGATCTTTGCCATACGGCATCACAGTCGGAGATTTCAATCACGACGGTTTCCCTGACTTGGCCGTTGCCAATGAGGGCGGTAGCACCGTCTCGGTACTTATCAATCGTGGCGACGGAACATTTCTTCCGAAAGTGGATTACGCGGTTGGAGGTAATCCGATCTCGGTCGCGACGGCGAGCTTCCGGGACGATGGCATTCTCGATCTGGCCGTTGCCACCGATCAGGCTTTTGGCGGAATTGCCATTTTGCTGGGCAACAACGATGGGACTTTCCAGAAAGCGGTGACTTACGACACTTTGAACAATGCCTACTGGATTGTCGCCGGCGACTTTAACAACGATGGCAATGTGGATTTGGCGTTTACTGTTGTCAATGGGGGTAACCCCGGGTTCGTCACGGTGATGCCCGGCAATGGCGACGGGACTTTCGGAGCGGGCGTAACGCTCACTACTGGAACATTGCCTTATGGAATCGTGGCCGCGGATTTCAACGACGACGGCGGTTTGGATCTCGCTACCGATAATGGATCGACTAGCGATGTAGGGTCCGCAAGCGTGTTGCTGAATGAACCGGTGATCGGCTTATCGCCGAGCAGCCTCACTTTCGCCGCGCAAAAAGTGGGAACCACCAGCGCCGCGAAGGTGGTGACGTTGAGTAATCCTGGAGCGACGCCGCTGAAAATCACCAGCATCAAAATCAGCGGTGACTTCGCGGAAACCAATAGCTGCCCCAAAGAACTTACGACTGGCAAAGACTGCACCATCAGCGTGACCTTTTCACCGGCAGCGAGCGGTGCGCTCAAGGGAACTGTAACGATTAAAGACTCGGTCCTGACTAGCTCGCAAACCATCGGTCTGTCTGGAACGGGAACCATGTAGCCCGGCGCGCCCGGTCTCATCGAAACCGGGACCGGTGTCGTTGCGACCATCCGATCGAGGCGCGAATCCCGCGCACGATACCCTTCGCCCATGCCGCCGGCGCCGAGCGGCGATTGCATTTCATAGGGGCCAAGTTTTGTACCAGAGGCGAGAGGCATCGCTTTCGCATTATGGATTCTTGCGCTGGGTATTCGCTTCACTGCGGTTGACCCAATGAAGTAGTATGCGATGACGATCATGCATACATAGGGAGATTGCAGCCGTGCCGAAGAGAATCCGAAGAACAATTTTCATAGTTGGACTCGCAATTACCGCTGGCACGCTGATGGTCGCGCTGCCGTGTTTGTCCCAACAACGTTTGGCCCAGCAGCTGACGAACGACGAACTGTCCCTGACCGTTAACGCGCAGGATGGATCGTACCAACTGTCTTTGTATGAGGGGCATAATGGTCAGCCCGTGCTCAGGTCCCGTGTTGCCGCAGAGGTTGACCACCAGTGGCTTCGCTCGAGCGATTACCCGCGGCGCCAGGCTTCGGAGTCTAGCTTCGAAGATGATCTTGGCTCCGGCCAAGAGGTCACGGTCACTTGCAGCGGACTGGATGGCAAACCCGATCTTCTCTACGTGCTTCAACTCTACAAACAACGCCCCTACGGCACGGTCCAGGTAAAGGTGCAGAACAGCGCGGGACGAGAAGTAACTGTGCAGGCCCTTCGAAGTGTGGAGGCAATTGGTGAGCCGATCATCAATCTGAGCGGCAGCAATCTGGGTGGCGGTCAATCGGCCGACCGGGTTCTCTCCGACAGTTTCAGCGAAGATTGGCCGGACCTGGTGCTTTACGACCTCGGAGGAGTGCCCGGCGGGATGCATCGCGGTGCCGGGAGCCAACTCCTCTACAACCGGGAGAGTAAGCAGAGTTTATTTCTTGGCGCACTCACCTCAGACCGATTTCTGACCCTGATGCATCTGCAAGCTGAGGGTGCGGGGGCGAAGACCAAGATAGCGTCCTATACCGTTGAATCCACCGGAACCACGGAGATCCAGAAGGATTTCGATCTGAAGGATGCTCTTGCGGACGACCAGGTCGAATTGAGTCTTCCCGTTAAGCCCGGGGAAGACATGGTTTCAGAGCGATTGATGTTCGAGGCCGGTCCCGATTATCACAATCAACTGCTCGCCTACGGTGATGCGATTCGTCGATTGCACCATGCCCGCGTCTCTAGTGAGACTCCCATCGGTTGGTGGAGTTGGACCGTCTACTATGGCGCCATCAACGAAGGCGAGGTTTTGGCCAATGGTGACTGGCAAGCGGAACATTTGAAGTCATTAGGCTATAAGTATTTCCAAATTGATGAAGGGTATCAGTATGCTCGCGGAGAATTTGCAACTCCGAATGCGGCGCAATTTCCGGATGGTTTGCGGTTTGTCGGGCATCACCTCACCGGAGAGGGCCTGACTTTCGGTCTATGGACGGCGCCGTTTGAGGTGACCAAACGAGCGTGGGTCTACGAGCATCACAAAGACTGGCTGGTGCGCAACGCCAAGGGCGAGCCGATCCCCATTGGCTTAGTCTGGGGGCAGAAGTCGGATGTGCTTTACGCGCTGGACACGACCCATCCCGGAGCCCAGGCGTATATGCGGGACACCTACAGGACACTCGTCCGCGAATGGGGGGTCCGCTTCATCAAACTCGACTTCATGGATACCTCCGCGATCGAGGGTTACCATTACCGGCCCAACACCACAGCTCTCGAAGCGCAGCGCATCGGCCTCCAGGTAATCCGCGATGCCGTGGGTGATGACGTGATCCTGGATAAAGATGGAAGTCCCATGCTCAACCCGGTGGGGCTGGTGGATACGGGCCGGATCTCCGCAGACACGGGCCACAGTTTTGAGCGAACCAGGAATGCAGCCTCTGGCATCGCAGCCCGTTTCTATATGCACCGTAATTTCTTCGTCGATGATCCGGACGCCTTCAACGTCACCGCAACGCATCTCATGGAGCGTGCCAACGAAAAGTCTTCGATTTCCCAGGGCGCGGCCGAGGCGTCGATCGCGCTCTCCGCAGTCTCCGGCGGCATGTATGAGATTGGCGATGACATGCTGGTCCTGGGCTCAGAGAAGGATCGGTTGGCGCTGGTTGAAAACCGAGAGTTGCTCAGTATGGCCAAGGTCGGCCAAGCGTCCACGCCGTTAGACTTGATGACCTACGCGCCGGAGGATGGACAGCCTAGCATTTTCTTCCTCCGGGAAGATCAACGACAAGCCATACTGACGGTCTTCAATTGGACGAATACGGTGCGTGCGCACACGCTGAGACTGACGGACCTTGGCCTGCCTGCCGACCACACATTTGCAGCGACGGATGTGCTCAACCAGAGTGAGACGGTTGCGCTCGAAGATGGTGCAGTGCGGTTGGAGAACCAGCCACCCCAGTCGGTGAGGGTGATCAAGCTGATCGACACGAGCGTTGCCGCGGCTGCCCCGACCGTGACGGCGCAGGTGCCCACGGCGGCAAACGCCGGTGAGACGATCATTCTTACTGCGTTTTCGACGGTTTCGGCGCAGGGCGATGCTGGCGGTGTGCCCGCCGTCGCTTTTCACTGGGACTTCGGCGACGGCACGAGCGCGGATAGCCCCAAGGTATCTCATGCCTACACCAGAGCGGGGGAGTTCACGATCCGCCTTACAGTCGACGGAGTGGACGGAGCACCGGCCCAAAAGAATTTTTCCGTCAAGGTAACCGGCAATTTGAGGGCGCACTCTAACCTCACCGACAATCGACGCTTCATAGAGCCAGCCGACCGCTGACCGGCTGTGGAGGCAATGTGGCTCGCTTAACACCATGCGGTTAAACAGGCTGCGGAAAAAGTCGGATTGTCATGCCGCATCCACCCTCAGCGACTGAAGCCTTCGTCGAAAAAGAAGCCGGTTATCGCAGCGCTAAACCCCCGCCCAAAAACGGGCACCGAATTGAGTTTTCCGCAACCTGTGAGAGCGTGCGGTGAATTATCTGCAATTGAAAAAGCTCCACATTGGCGGTAGAAAACCGTGCGGGTAACAGTGCGATGGGCCGTATGACTACTGCGAAGGCTCCAGGAAAAACAAGTTGCCGTCTATCGGGGGTAAGCGTATTGTGAGGTGCCTGTAGAACCAGCCTTGGGGATTCCAACTTACTTAATGCAGCGGCTGTGGGCTCTTGCACCGCATTGGGATTGAGGAGTGGAATGTGGAAACGCGTACTTTCCCATTAGTCACCACCAGATCGCTCCCAACGATCCTCACCGTCGACCGGAGGCTGATCTTAGCCGCGTCACTCGGAACTATCTTTGAGTGGTACGACTTTTTTCTGTACGGCTCCCTGGCCGTGATCATCTCCAAACAATTCTTCTCCGGGGTGGACGAGACCACGGGATTCATGTTTGCCCTGCTGGCGTTTGCGGTGGGATTTGTGGTCCGCCCTTTTGGTGCAGCCTTTTTCGGCCACCTGGGAGATCTGGTGGGGCGCAAGTACACCTTTCTGATGACGATGTTCCTGATGGGAGTGACCACTCTCGCAGTCGGATTGTTGCCGGGGTATTCGCGCATCGGGATCGCCGCGCCGATCCTGCTGATCAGCCTGCGTTTGTTACAGGGACTCGCCTTGGGCGGCGAGTACGGCGGCGCCGCGGTGTACGTTGCGGAACATTCTCCCGACCACCGACGGGGCTTTTACACGAGCTTGATTCAAGCCACAGCGTCGCTTGGTCTATTGCTCTCTCTTGCGGTCATCCTTTGTTGTCGCCTCGCGACCCAATCGGCTTTTGACGTTTGGGGCTGGCGAATTCCGTTTTGGTTTTCCTCGGTCCTGCTGGTTCTGTCGCTTTGGATTCGTCTTTCCATGAAGGAATCCCGGGCTTTTCTGCAGGCCAAAGCGCAAGGCAAACTCTCGCGCGCCCCGCTGCAAGAAGTTTTCGGGGAAAAGGAGAATCTTCGCAAGGTGCTCGTGGCTTTCGCCGGCATGGTCAGCGGAATGACTGCCGTGTGGTACACAGCGCAATTCTACGCTCTCTATTTCCTCATTCAGTCTTTGCGCGTGGCTCCGACGACCGCCAATCTCTTCCTGGGTGCAGCTTTAGTTCTGGGCATTCCCTTTTATATTTTCTTCGGATGGCTCTCAGACCGGATCGGAAGAAAACCCGTCATGATGGCGGGGATGCTGGCCTCGGTTGTGCTTCTGTTCCCGTTATTCAAGGGCGTGACGCACTATGCGAATCCTCAACTAGAGGCGGCCGCGCGCGCCAACCCGGTGATGGTGGCGGCGGACCCGGTCACATGCGGATTCCAGTTCGATCCTGTCGGCCGGCGAAAGAACTTCACCGATTGCGACAAAGTCAAAGCCTTGCTTTCAAAAATGGGCGTTCCTTACACCAATTCAACCTTGCCGGCTGGGTCCGGCGTCGAGATCAAGGTCGGTTCCGGCACCATCACAGGATTTGATGCCAAGGCGATTCAGAGTGCTCTGATGGCAGCCACTTATCCCCCTCTTGCCGACCCCACCCAGATGAACATCGCCATGATCCTTGTGTTGCTAACGGTGCTTGTTGCGCTGGCGGCGGCGGGCTATGCTCCGCAGGCTGCTGCTCTCGTGGAAATGTTTCCCACGCGAATTCGCTACACCGCCTTGTCCGTTCCCTACCATGCGGCAGTGGGCTGGATTGGAGGACTGCTGCCAGCCGTGGCATTTAGTCTGGTGGTGGCGACGGGCAACATCTATTACGGTCTCTGGTATCCATTAATCGTTGTTTCTCTCAGCTTTCTCATCGGAATGTGCTGCGTGCAGGAAACCCGGGGCCGGGATCTTGATGCTGATTGAGGAAGAACGTTGGCATAAAGTCGAGGTGGAGAGATCATCATGCCAGGAGACACATATCCGAAGTTTCGCGCGGCGGCGGTACAAGCGGCTCCCGTGTTTCTGGACCGTGACGCCACCATCGATAAGCTGGACACGCTAGTTCAGAAGGCGGTTGACGCCGGCGCTGACCTGATCGTGTTTGGCGAGTCTTTCATTCCCGCGTTCCCGGTCTGGAACCTGATCTATGCTCCGATCGACCAGCACGGATTCTTCCGCCGGCTGTTTGACAATGCCGTTCAGGTTCCGGGGCCGCACACGAGGAAACTCAGCGGGATCGCCAGGCGCCACCGCGTATTCCTGTCGGTCGGCATCACGGAAAAGGATCCGATCAGCATGGGGACGCTTTTCAACACCAACCTCCTGTTCGATCGCGGCGGAACGCTGCTGAACCGCCATCGTAAGCTCGTCCCTACCTGGGCCGAGAAGCTTACCTGGGCCAATGGAGACGCGGCGTATCTGCGTCCCGAGGAGACAGACATCGGCCGGGTGGGCACCCTCATCTGTGGAGAGAACACCAATACCCTGGCGCGTTTCGCGCTGCTGGCGCAGGGCGAACAGGTACATATTGCGACCTATCCACCAGCGTGGCCTTTCTACCGCCCCGGTGGTGCTCGCAACTACAATCTGACGGAGGCGATCCGCCTGCGCTCAGCCGCCCATGCGTTCGAAGGGAAGGTATTCAACGTCGTCGCGTCCTGCGCGCTCGACGCGGATGCCATTGAGCAACTCTCGCAGGCAGATTTCAAGATGAAGGAGTTGTTGCAAGCGGTGCCCGCCCCGTTGTCGATCATCTTGGGGCCGGACGGCGAACTGCTTGCCGGCCCGGTCACGGCAGGCGAAGGTATGGTTGTGGCCGAGATCGACATTGCTCAGAGTATCGAGCACAAGATGCTCCACGATATCGTGGGCCACTACAATCGGTTCGACATTTTTCATCTGGAGGTTGACCCCACTCCTAATCGCGCCGTGTGGATGAAAACGTCGACGCGGCGGGACGAACAACCGGCGGACGAGTCGCCTGAGGTCTCACAAGACAAAAGCGCAGATTCCGTGAACCAGCGGCGCGTGGCCTTAGGGCGCGCCAAAGTTTCATGAATGGCGAGGCAGAAGCGTTTCTGTGCGGTAGGCTGGGCAACCCGGAAGCTATCTAGAACGGGCTTGGAGGATACCAATGGCGGTCTCCTCGAAGCCCATCCCGGACCGTGTGTATCAGCCACTGCGAATCGGGCTCGGGAGTTATAGTTACTCGCCGTTGCCATGTACGCAGGTTACAAGCAGGCGTCGTCTCTGTTTCGATGTGACTGTTTTCGAAATCTGTGAACCTCCGGTCGAGATGAGACGGAGCGATTAAGGTGTGATTTCGAATACCGTCCCGCCGCTATCAGCGCCGCCACTGGATGTGGTGCCGTAGAGGTTGCCCGCGCTATCGAAGATCAGCGCTCCGTAGGGATTGGCCCCGTCCGTGCCGACGCCGAAGTCATGCAGCACCGTCTCAGTCCAGTTCCCGCCCCCTGCGGGCGTCAACTCGAACGCCATACCGTCGTACTGCGTGCCACCGCCGTTATAAGCGCTGGCGCTCGTGGTGCCGTAGAGGTTACCGGCGCTGTCGAAAATCAGCGCTGCAGAGGGATTGGCCCCGTCGGTGCCGCTGCCGAAGTTATGTAGTACCGTCTCATTCCAGGCCCCGCCCCCAGCAGGCGTCAACTCGAACGCCATACCGGAGCCATCAGTGCCGCCCCGATAGGTTGTGCCGTAAAGATTGCCAGCCGCATCGAAGACCAGGCTGGCCTGGGGCTCGCTCCCGTCGGTGCCGTTGCCGAAGTTGTGCAATATCGTCTCATTCCAGACGCCGCTCCCGGCGGGCGTCAATTCGAACACCGTACCGTAAAAATCAGCGCCGCCCTCGTAAGTAGTGCCGTAGAGACTGCCGGCCGCGTCGAAGATCAGGCCAGCCTCGGGTAAGTAACCGTCCGTCCCATTGGCGTTGAAGCTATGCAAGATCGTATCGGTCCATTTTTTGTTCGGTTGCAGTGTCAACTCGAACACCGCACCATGGCCATTAGCGCCTCCACTGGCCGTCGTGCCATAGAGATTGCCGGCGGCGTCGAAGATCAAGCCGCCGTCAGGATATGTGCCATCTGTGCCGTTGTCGTCGAAGCTATACAGCACTTTTTCGGTCCATGCCCCGCCCGCCTTGCGCTCCAACTCGAAGACGGTGCCGCAGCCGTCAATACATTTATATTTGCCGCCCTCGTGCGTGGTGCCGTAGAAATTGCCGGCGGCATCGGAAACCAGGACGCCGTTCGGATTGGTGCCGTCTTTGCCATTGTTGTTAAAACTGTGCAAACTCTTCGCGTCCCAGACGCCGTTTGGCTTGGGCGTGAACTCGAAAACCGTCCCGGCGGCGTGTGTGCCGCCATATTCCGCAGTGCCGTAGAGAATTCCGGCAGTATCGAATATCAGGCTGGCGGCGGGTTGTGTCCCGATCTTGCTATTGAGGCTATGCAATATCCGTTCTTGCTGGGCGGCCGCGCGCGTGCCGGTCGCCAGCAGGCTCGCGGTCAAGATCGCCAACATCACAGTTAATCCGATGGAACATTTATTGTTTTGCATGATTAATCCTCCTGGGCGACTCAAGCGCTACTCAGCGCTTTTTGTGCCTCTATTTGGGATAGCGGAAAGCAGGGCAAGAAACTGGCACGGTGAGGGAGAATAATTAGCAGGACGCAACTTGGCGGGACACAATAATGACGTCCCGTGGAACCGTCGAGTCCCACGGGACGTTGTTGCTGTTACGTCAACTATCCTTTAGAGATTATCGATGCACATCACAGACGGAGGGTTGAAACCCGGCGCGGAGCGGTGATCGTGTTGATCGCCACGAGAAAAAGGGCCGCAGGGTTGAGGGCTGGTTTGCGCCCTGATCCCTGCGGCTTCAGCGTAGGTCCACTGTGATGCAGCGTTCTTGTGTGCCTCTATTTCGTTACGGATTCCAGTTGATGTTGGCGACGCCGCCGTGCTCGGGTATATCGCTGCAAATCAACTGAACGCTCGAAGCGGCGGCCACATTGACAGTGGTTTCGAGCGTTTGGCCCGGACCGGTGAAGCTGATAAGACTCCCGATGACGATATTGCCATTGCCTGGATATGCGAAGGCCTGGCACTGAAACGTGTTCTCCGCCGCAGTTCCACTCCAGTAATTCTGTACGGTGAACGTATGGCTTCCCTCGGTGTCTACGGGCACATCGAAGTCCAGGCTCACCGGAAATGCGCACTGATTGAGTACCGCCCCGAACGATTCCGTTAGGCAGCTGTAGGTAGCTTTGAATTGGTTCTTGTCCGCCATCCACACCTTAAACGAGTTGTAAGCTGTGGTTGAGCGTGCGAAGGCAGGGCTGGCTGCGCCGGCCAAAATGACCAGGCAGATTCCCAGAAAAAGTGACGTTGCTTTTCGTTTCATTGTAGTGCTCCTTTTTCGGCAACCTTAGTGCCGATAGTTCGATTTTTTTGACCGGTTCTTAATTACTGGGGAAGCTCACCGAACAAGTAGTTAAGACCGGCTCTACTTGGGATAGCGGATAGCACGACAAGAAACTGGCACGGTTCGCGAAAATATTTAGGTAACGAGTCAAAAGTCTCTTGTGGGGGAGCGACGCACATATAAAGACCGTTGGAAGCCGGTTGGAGCCGTGGTAGGATGTCGTGCTTAGGTGGACCTTCCCTTTCGCCACTACTGGGTCCAATGGCCGCCAATCCAGGTTCTTCGCGCAGCATCACCCAATTACTTCGAGCCTGGGGTGAAGGGGATCAGTCCGCGCTGGAACAACTTACGCCTCTCGTCTACCAAGAACTCCACGGTTTGGCGCGGCGCCACATGTCCCGGGAAAACGAAGGACACACCCTGCAAGCGACGGCACTCATCCATGAAGTCTACTTGCGACTGGTTGAGTTCCAGAGTGTGCGATGGCAGGACCGCGCTCACTTTTATGCTGTCTGTTCCCGCTTGATGCGGCGCATTCTCATCGACTTTGCCCGTTCGCGCGGTTCCCTGAAACGCGGCGGAAACGAGCCCAAGCTGACGCTGGAAGAAGGGCTCATTGTGTCTGCTGACGTGCCCGCGCAGTTGTTGGACTTGGAAGAAGCATTAACCAAACTGGCAATGGATGACCCGAGAAAGAGCCGAGTGGTGGAACTGCGTTTTTTCGGAGGTCTGAAGGTCAAAGAGATTGCCGAAGTGTTGAAGATCTCACCCGAGACCGTCATGCGGGACTGGAGTATGGCCCGCGCCTGGTTGCTGCGCGAAATGGATGAAGGACAATGCCATGCAAGCTGAGCGCTGGCGCCGCCTGGAGCAACTCTATCACTCCGCCATGGAGCAAGCGGAAGGCGAAAGAGCGGGCTTCCTGGAGCGTTCGTGCGCCGGCGATCAGGCGCTTCGGGTGGAGGTCGAGTCCCTGATTGCCTACGCAGGGCAAAGCGGACAAATCATCGACAAGCCAGCACTAGAGATTGTCATTGCGGCAATGGCCGAAGATCTTCGGGCTCGCGACGGCAACCAGACCGGCAAGATGATCAGCACGGGGCTTACGCAATATCGTATCGCCGAAAAAGCGCTCACGCCGGGGACAAAACTGGGTGAGTATGAGGTCAAATCACTGCTAGGTTCGGGCAGCATGGGCGAGGTCTATCGCGCGCACGATTCGCGGCTGAGGCGGGATGTGGCGATCAAGATTCTACCGTCTTTTTTTTCCGCGGATTCCGATCGGCTGCGCCGCTTTGAGCAGGAGGCACGAGCGGCTGCCGCACTGAACCATCCGAACATTCTTGCAGTGTTTCAGATGGGCACGTGTGAGGGCGCGCCCTATCTGGTGTCGGAGTTGCTGGAGGGAGAAACGCTGCGGGAGCAGATCAAGCGCGGCCCTCTGGCAGTGCGCAAAGCGATTGCTTACGGAGTGCAGATTGCGCGCGGGCTATCCGCAGCCCACGAAAAAGGGATCGTGCATCGCGATCTGAAGCCGGAGAATCTGTTCGTCACCAAAGATGGGCGGTTGAAGATCCTCGACTTTGGGCTGGCGAAGCTCGCGCAATCGCAGCCCAACTCGGAACCAGGCGCAGCGATTTCAACCGAGGGAACCGAACCCGGAGTGGTGATGGGCACGGTGGGCTACATGGCACCGGAGCAGGTACGGGGACAAACGGCCGATCAGCGGGCCGATATTTTTGCCTTCGGTGCGATTCTTTACGAAATGCTGGCGGGGGAGCGAGCGTTTCAGAAGCCGACTTCAGCTGACACGATGAGCGCCATCTTGAATGAAGACCCGCCTGGCATTTCGCAGGTCACGACGAATCTTCTGCCAGCGCTGCAGCGGGCAGTGCATCGTTGCCTGGAAAAGAATCCGGAGCAGCGCTTTCAGTCGGCCTCGGATCTGGTCTTTGCCCTGGAAGCGCTGCCGGACTCGGGTTCGACACACCGGGGAATGGCTGCGAAAGCCGCGACTGCCGTCGCAAAACGCTGGACGGCAATCGTTCCCGTTGTCGCGGCAGTGCTAGCCATCGCGGTGGGTGGATACTTCTATTTTCACCGCACGACTAAGCTCACCGACAAAGACACCATAGTGCTCGATGATTTTACCAATAGCACGGGCGACGCGATATTCGACGACACGCTGAAGACGGCACTGAATGTCTCCCTGCGGCAATCCCCTTTCTTGAATGTGCTCCCGGACAGCGAAGTGGCGAGGACCTTGCAACTGATGACCCGCCCCGTCGACACGAAACTGACGCCGGAGGTAGCTCGTGAGCTTTGCCTGCGGGCGGGCAGCAAGGCCTACATTGGCGGAGCGATTGGCAGTCTCGGCAGTGAATATGTGCTGGGGTTGAAGGCGGTGAATTGCCAAAACGGAGACACGCTGGCCGAGGAGCAAGTGACTGCGGCGGCAAAAGAGAAAGTGCTGAACGCCTTAGGCAAGGCGGCAACCAAGCTGCGCAGCGAACTGGGCGAATCGCTGGCTACGGTGCAGAAATTTGATGTGCCGCTCGATCTAGCCACTACGCCTTCGCTTGAAGCTCTGAAAGTTTTCAGCCTTGCGGGAAAGGTTGATAGCGAGAAAGGCGCTGCCGCAGCCCTGCCCTACGATCAACGTGCCATCCAGCTTGATCCGAATTTCGCCATGGGATACCAGGCGGTATGCGGAGCGTATTCCAATCTCGACCAGGAGGACTTGGCCAGCGAGTATTGCGCCAAGGCATTCGCGTTGCAGGAACACGCCAGCGAGTTTGAAAAGCAGACGATTACCGCCGGTTACTATCTCCGTGTAACCGGGGAACTGGATAAAGCGGCACAAACATTTCAAGAGGAGATCGAGAGCTACCCGCGATCGTCCTTAGCATACCGGAACTTGGGCATAGTGTACGCCGGGCTGGGGCAGTACGAGAAGGCCATGGAGATCAGCAAGCGGGGCAGGCGAATCGCACAGGATAATTACGCCGGTGACGACGCCAATCTGATCAACTACCTCATTGCCTTGCAGCGCTTCGACGAAACGCGACAGATCGTCCACGAGCAGCTAGCGCGGCGCCCAGATGATTTGGACTCCCGCAATGCTCTCTACGCTCTCTCCTTTCTTGGCTCGGATTCCGCAACGATGCAGGAACAGCAAAAGTGGTTTGCGCGTAATCCTGATTACGAGACCTATGGGCTGGCACTCGCATCTGACACAGAGGCGTATGGCGGTCGTCTTGGCAAGGCAAGGGAACTTACAAAGCGAGCTGTGGACTCCGCGGTACGGGCGAATAACAAGGAGAGCGCGGCGATATGGGAGGCAAATGCCGCTCTGCAACAAGCGGCTTACGGCGGTTTTGCCGAAGCCCGGCGGAGCGCGGTAGAGGCTTTGAGGCTTGCTCCCACCAGTCAGGCAGCCAAGAGCGAAGCCGCTCTTGCTCTTGCCATGACCGGTGATACCGCACGAGCGGGGTCCCTGGCACAGGACTTGGGGAAACACTTACCTCTGAACACTCAGATGCAGTCGCTTTGGCTGCCATCGATCCAGGCACGATTGGCGCTGAACAAAAAGAATCCGACTGTCGCCCTCAATGCGTTACAAGCTGCCTCCTTCGTTGAGTTGGGGCAGATCGGGTTCCTCGTCAATCTTTCCTGCCTTTATCCGGTGTATATACGCGGAGAAGCATACATGGCGGCCGGACAGAGTAGTGCCGCTGCCGTCGAGTTTCAGAAGATTCTCGATCACAGCGGCATCGTTTGGAACTGCTGGACGGGAGCGTTGGCGCGCCTGGGGGTGGCGCGCGCGAATGCGTTGGAGGTGAGAACCTCGCAGGGCGCGGATGCCGCCGCCGCCCGCGTTCGAGCGCTCACGGCCTACAAAGATTTCCTCACGCTCTGGAAAGACGCCGACCCCGAGATCCCCGTCCTGAAACAAGCGAAAGCAGAGTACGCGCAGCTGCAATAGGTCTGTTGCTATCGAGTATTTCCAAAGTTTTGATCCAGTGCAACGGCTCACTGAACGGTGGCCAGCAAAGCTGGACAGGGTGCCACTTTTTGGTTCACTCTGGCTTCGAGTTCGACTGCATCAGGGGGAAAAAACCGACCAGCCCAACTGCCAAATAAGAGTGAAGATGGGCGGACGACCCAAAGCCGTGTCCGCATGAACGAGTCTATTTTTGCGGGAGGTCAAATACTGAATTAGCCGATCTGCTCGACCAGCATCTCTGTGCCGGCCATATCGTAGAACGTCATAGTCATCCTGCCCGTGAGCACAGTCCACTTCTCTATCCCGCTCTGCGCCAGGCCCCTGGACATCTCAAAGTAGGTCGTCTCGCGCCGCTCGTGTTGGCGCAGGTGCTGAAGGAACGTTTCGCCTTGGCCGGTTTCAGCGACGGGAAGCACCTCGTGGACTGGTGGGGAGACGACCCTGAAGCCGCCCTGCCCGAAGTACTCCGAATGGCCGTCAGCCAGGTAGGAATCGTACCGTTCGACGCCGAGCGCCTTAAGCGCCCGCACATACTCCGGGAGCGTCCTTGCGCTGCCGAGCCGGGCGTGGAGGTCGTTGATCTCCTCGATGGTAAACATGACGGATGCGGCCTTCGATACCAATCATCGTTCGTCGTTGCTCGAGCCTTGTCCCCGCGGCGTCCGCGCGGGAGTAGTCCCTGACATTTGCTAGTTTTCGTTAGTCTAGCAGTCGGTGCCGAAAGTCTGGATTCATGAACGGGTTCGCCGCGATCTCCAAAAGGCTGTAACGCTCGAGGGTCTTTATGTGCTCTTTATGAATTTTTTACGCGACCCTTACGAGTTTTCGGATGTGATGGTGATTCCGGGATGTCAATGAAGCGTTGCCTATTTAGTCAGAGCAAACGACCCATTGACTTAGCGTAGCCGAACTTCGACGGTGAAGGATGCGAACTTGAAAATCACAGATATATTCTTGCGCAGAGCCATGTCGCTTGCAACTTTGCCGGCGATGGTTGTTTTGAGTCTCGTGGTAAGCGGAGGTTCGCGGTGTTATGCGCAGACTTCGGCGCAAGCAGACGCACCGGTGAAAGTGGCGGCTGTGCACGAAGCCGCGGCTGTGCCAGATGTATCGCCTGACGTATCGCCCACTCGTCCCGCGGCTGCTCCAGATCCGGCAAGCCCGGCGGATATCGCGAAGGAGTTGGCCGCGATGAAGGCTCGCATCGAACTGCTGGAAGCGGAATTGAAGACCCGGATGGCGGCGCCCGGGGCGCCTTTGGTGGCGGTAAGTCCGGCGAGCACCGTAGAAGTTGCGCCACCAGTCGCACCGGCAGCGGTCCCGGCACAAGCGATGGTGACACAGTCAGCGAGCGATTCCTCGACCGCCGCGGCTGCGAAACCGAAAAAGATCGAACCCTTCTCCGACTGGGATTGGACCTGGCTGAACGGCAACCCGCGCAACAAAGACACGGCGTTCGATTCGAAATTCTTCACCCCGGAAATCCGCGCCGATATTACCTACAACTACGATTTCAACAAACCGATCGACAATTCGATAGGCGGGTCGAGCGAAATATTTCGCGCCAACGAAATCCAGTTGGAGCAGCTCGGCATCGGCGGCGACTTCCACCTCGACAACGTTCGCGCCCGTTTCATGACACAATTTGGCATGTATTCCGCAACCACGCCACGCAACGATCCCAGCCCGGCAAAAGGCCAGTGGGACCTCGACACCGCCGATCGCTATATCGCGGAGGCCTATGGTGGCTACCACATTAACGCGTTGAACGGCATCAACGTCGACGCGGGAATCTTCCTGTCGTACATCGGTCTGTTCAGCTATTACAACGCCGATAACTGGGCTTATCAGCCTTCCTATGTCTCTTCCAACACGCCATGGTTTTTCGAGGGACTGCGTGTGCAGATTTTCCCCACTCCCCACTTAAAGATTGAGCCCTGGTTTATCAATGGCTGGCAATCCTATGGCTCGGCCAATTCCAGGAAAGGTCTGGGTGGCCAGATCAAGTGGACCCCGAGACCCTGGGTGAACATCATCTCCAACAATTACGGTCTCGGCCACGACGATCTCTACATACCGAATCGAGGCCGCATTCATACCGACAACAGTATTGAGGTCAAGTATTTCGACCGGCCCGGGCAGACCCTCGACAAGATGGCATTCTCGTTCACCGGCGATCTGGGTTGCGAATTTGGCCCCAGCACGGCCACCTTGGCAGGCGTGAGCTGTCACGGCGACAAGAAAGATGCGCTAGCCGCGCCGAGTGCCAATTTTCCGCAGGGGGGGATCGACCCTAAGCAAAGCTTTGTCGGCTACATGCTTTACAATCGCATGTGGTTCAAGAAAGATATGTTCGGCCTAACTGTCGGCGGTGGCCAAATCAACAATCCCGGACGCTATCTCGTCCTGGATCCACCTATCAATGGCGAAACGGCCCCTTCCGCATCCATCAACGCGCCCTACTTTACCGGGAATCCCGGAGACCCATTCAAGGCATGGGATTCTTCGTTCACGTTTGATTACATGCCCAGGCAGTGGCTCACCTTCCGCTGGGAGTACGACTACCGTCACGCCAGTGTGCCATATTGGACTGGTCACGGCGGAATCACGCCGCCGGGTCCGGGCGGAGTGCCATACACCAACAACGGATATCCCGAGTACTTTGCTTGCCTGAATGGGAATTCGTCCATGCAAGAGACCCTCAGCGCCGCGGAAACCGCTTGCGGCAGCCCCGGCAGTACGAGCAGCGTGTGGTTCCCGGATCTGCGCAAGGACGAGTCCATAGTCGATATCGACATCCTGGTTAAGTTCTAGGGTTGCGAGCGCGGGCTAGCGACTAGGGTGTCGCATCGAGGGGCAGATGGTTCGGGAATCATTCGCTTGTGGGTCTCTATCTTTACGACTTCCTTACGAAGCACTCAGTCCCTTTTTATGGAGGCCAGAATCTAATCAAGAAGACACCCACGCCGCTGCGATTTGCAGGGGAGTGATTGACTGCGTGCGCATGTTGCGCGCGTTCATTAGGGGAGGAGATCAAGCATGCAAGATGTGATCTTTGTCGTCGCTACGATAGTTTTTTTCGTGCTAGCGCTCGGCTATGTGAAGTTCTGCGAGCGCATTCGCTGAGGACAATTCGCCTGAGGCAAAACACCGCGGCAAACAACTATGAATGCTGAATCGATCATCATGCTGATTATTAGCGCCGGGTTGATGGTGTACCTGCTCTACGCCCTGCTGCGACCGGAGAAATTCTGAAATGACAAGCAATGGCTGGATACAGATCGGCTTATTTCTAGCTCTGATTCTGGCGATCACCAAACCACTGGGCGTCTTCATGGCGAGAGTGTTCAGCGGCGAGCGCACTTTTCTCGATCCCGTTTTTCGACCGATCGAGCGCTTGCTGTATCGCGTTACCGGGGTTGATGAAAAGCACGAGATGCGCTGGACGGAATACGCGTTCACCATGTTGCTGTTCAGCGGCGTTTCTATGCTGCTGCTCTATCTGATGGAGCGGGTGCAGCCGTTCCTGCCGTGGAATCCGCAGAAGTTCGGGGCTGTTGCCCAGGCGCTGGCTTTCAACACCGCCGCGTCTTTCACGACTAACACGAATTGGCAGAATTACTCGGGCGAGTCTGCCATGAGCTATCTCACGCAGATGGCTGGTCTCGCTTACCACAACTTCACATCGGCAGCGGTAGGGATCGCGCTGGCGATTGCATTCGTTCGAGGCATTGCACGCAAGGAAAAAGAAACTATTGGAAATTTCTGGGTCGATATGACCCGCTCCACTCTGTGGGTGCTCCTGCCGGCGTGCATCGTGTATGCCCTGCTCCTGGTTTCGCAGGGGGTCGTGCAAAATCTCAAGCCCTACGACACGGCGAAGCTGATCGAGCCGCAACAAGTTCAGAAGACCGGCACGGACGGCAAGCCCATGGTTGGCCAGGACGGCAAGCCGGTGATGGATGCGGTCACCGACCAGACCATCGCGCAGGGGCCGGTTGCCTCGCAAGAGGCGATCAAGATGCTGGGGACGAATGGCGGCGGATTTTTCGGTGCCAACAGCGCCCATCCTTTTGAGAATCCCACACCGCTTAGCAACTTCTTGCAGATGCTATCCATCTTTGCCATCCCGGCCGGTCTTACTTACACGCTGGGCCGGATGACGGGGTCGCCGCGTCACGGTTGGGCGGTTTGGGCGGCGATGGCGATTCTGTTTCTGTGTGGAGTTACAACCGCCTACTGGGCTGAGGCCAGGGGCAATCCTCTGTTGCGCGGTGTCGACCAGCGTGCCACCGCGATGCAGCCGGGCGGCAACATGGAGGGCAAGGAAGTGCGCTTTGGCATCGCCAATTCCGCGCTGTTCGCCACCGTGACCACTGACGCGAGTTGCGGCGCCATCAACGGCCAACATGACTCCTTCACTCCACTGGGCGGAATGGTGCCGCTGGTCAACATCATGCTCAGCGAGACCGTTTTTGGAGGAGTGGGCGCGGGCCTCTACGGCATCCTGATCTATGTCGTGCTGGCGGTGTTCATTGCCGGACTTATGGTTGGGCGAACACCAGAGTATCTGGGCAAGAAGATTGAAGCTTACGACGTGAAGATGGCGATGCTGGTTACGCTGGTCTTCCCGCTGGTGATTCTGGTGCTCACGGCCATTTCGTCGGTCGAGGGATTTGGCACTTCGAGCATCAGCAATGCGGGTCCGCACGGCTTGACGCAAATTCTCTACGCATTCACCTCCATGGCGGGAAACAATGGTTCCGCATTGGGGGGATTAAATGGCAACACGCTTTGGTATAACACGGCGGGCGCGATGACGATGCTGGTCGGGCGATTCTTCATGATCATCCCCATGCTGGCGATTGCCGGCAACCTGGCGCAGAAAAAAGCGGTGCCCGCTTCGGCAGGGACGTTCCCGGTGACCACGCCTTTGTTTACCGTGCTGCTGGTGTCAGTGATCGTGATCGTGGGCGCGCTGACATTTTTCCCGGCTCTCAGTCTGGGACCGGTGCTTGAACACCTGCTGATGATGGCGGGCAAGTCTTTCTGAGGCGGAACTTTTTGAGGCAGGGTGTCTGAAGAGGAATATGGCGGAGAAGAAAAGCAAGAGTTTGTGGGACGCAAAAATCATCCGGCGGGCGTTGGTCGACGCGCTGGTGAAACTCGATCCTCGCACCATGATGAAGAACCCGGTGATGTTTGTGGTCGAAGTGGGAAGCGTAGTGACGACGCTCCTGCTGTTCCGCGAAAAACAGAGTTTCGCCTTCAATCTGCAAATTACGCTCTGGCTCTGGTTCACGGTGCTTTTCGCAAATTTCGCCGAAGCAATGGCCGAGGGACGCGGCAAGGCACAGGCTGACACGCTGCGCAAGGCGAGGTCCGAAACCGTAGCCAAGCGCCTGGTGGCGAACGGCGAAACGGAAACCGTGCCGAGCGCAAAGCTGCGTTCCGGGGATGTGGTGCTAGTGATCGCGGGCGAACTTATCCCGGGCGATGGCGAAGTGATCGAAGGCGTGGCCTCGGTGGATGAGTCCGCGATCACCGGTGAATCTGCGCCCGTGATCCGCGAAGCGGGAGGAGATCGGTCGGCGGTCACTGGCGGCACGCGCGTGCTCTCCGATGTAATCAAAGTTCGTATCACTTCGAACCCCGGCGAAACCTTTCTCGACCGGATGATCGCATTAGTCGAGGGCGCCGAGCGGCAGAAGACTCCGAACGAAATCGCGCTCAACATTCTGCTGGCGGGCTTAACTATCATTTTTCTGCTGGCGGTGGTCACGCTTCAGCCGTTTGCAATTTACTCAGGATCGCCGCAGACGGTGTTTGTGCTCGTCTCGCTGCTTGTTTGCCTGATCCCGACCACTATCGGCGGCCTGCTGTCCGCTATCGGCATTGCCGGCATGGACCGCCTCGTGCAACACAACGTCCTGGCGATGTCGGGGCGCGCGGTCGAAGCGGCCGGGGACGTCAACACACTGCTGCTCGATAAGACGGGAACCATCACACTGGGTAATCGACAGGCAGCCGAGTTCATCCCCGCACCTGGAATTACCGACGCCGAAATGGCGGATGCGGCTCAGCTCTCATCGCTGGCTGATGAAACGCCTGAAGGCCGCTCTATCGTCGTGCTGGCGAAAGAGAAATATAGCCTGCGCGGGCGCGAACTGGCTTCGCACGAAGCCGTGTTCGTTCCCTTCACCGCGCAAACGCGCATGTCGGGCGTGAATCTGGACGGCCGCGAGATTCGCAAAGGCGCCGTTGATGCCATCACCAAATACCTGCACCAGTTCGGCACTTCGTTGCCGCGCGAAATTCAGGCAAGCGTCGAGCAGATCGCGCGTTCGGGCGGAACCCCACTGGTCGTTGCTGAGAATCAGCGGGCGCTTGGCGTGATCTACCTGAAAGACATTGTCAAAGGAGGCATGCGAGAGCGCTTTAATCAGCTGCGGGCGATGGGAATTAAGACGGTCATGATTACTGGCGACAATCCGCTGACGGCGGCGGCCATCGCGCGCGAAGCCGGCGTCGACGATTTTCTGGCGGAGGCGACGCCGAAAGACAAGATGGATCTGATTCGCCGCGAGCAAGCTGACGGCAAGCTCGTCGCCATGACCGGCGACGGCACCAACGATGCTCCCGCCCTGGCTCAGGCCGATGTGGGCGTGGCCATGAACACCGGCACGCAAGCCGCCAAAGAGGCGGGCAACATGGTCGACCTGGATTCCAATCCAACCAAGTTGATTGAAGTGGTGGCCATCGGCAAACAACTGTTGATGACCCGTGGAGCGCTGACGACTTTTTCGATCGCGAACGACGTCGCCAAGTATTTCGCCATCATTCCGGCCATGTTTGCGGGAACGTTCCCGGTGCTCAATGCGCTGAACATTATGCGGCTGCAGACGCCGCAGTCGGCGGTGCTTTCGGCAGTCATCTTTAACGCGCTCATTATCGTGGCCCTGATACCGCTCGCGCTGCGAGGCGTCGCCTATAAGGCGCTGAGCGCCGAATCGCTGCTGCGACAGAATTTGCTGGTCTATGGATTTGGCGGCCTGGTCGTGCCGTTCATCGGCATCAAGCTGATCGACATGTTAATCACTGGCATCAAGCTGATCTAGAGAATACTAATGAAGAAGAATCTAATCACCGCGGTACTGATGACGATAGCGACGACGGTCCTGTTGGGAATTGTGTATCCTCTGCTCGTGACCGGGCTCGCGCAAATTATCTTTCCCAAGCAGGCCAACGGCGGGCTTATTCATGGGAAGGACGGAGTGTTGGTTGGTTCGCGCCTGATCGGACAACCATTTTCTGGCCCAGGCTACTTTCATTCGCGGCCGTCGGCCGCCGGTGCCGCAGGTTACGACGCCAGCGCCTCCAGTGGGTCGAATCTGGGTCCAACCAACGCGCAGTTAATTACTCGCGTGAACGGAGACGTAGCTAAGCTGCAAGCTGAGAATCCCGGTACTCCTATTCCGGTCGACCTGGTGACGACATCCGGGTCGGGTCTCGATCCGGATATAACACCGGCGGCGGCACAATTTCAGATCCGGCGTGTTGCTAGCGAACGCAAAATCTCAGACACCGAAGTCGCCAGGCTGGTTCTCGAAAATTCTGAGAATCGTCAATGGGGATTCCTGGGCGAGGCACGCGTAAACGTACTCGAACTGAACCTGGCGCTCGACGCGCGCTACGGGCGGCTTCATTAGGAGTACGTTTCGAGTCTGGGCCGAAAGTAGGGCCCGAGTAACGCCTTTCTGCTCGATTCGGATCGGGCACGTGCAAGCCACAGCCAGCGGAGTTGCTCATACCTGAGTCATTTTAGAGGTTGCCGGCGCGAAATTTTCCCATCCCGAAATTAATATAAAGTTTGGTCAGCATTGGGTTAGAATGTCCCTCCGTCTGCGGGAACGCCATCTGGGCGCGCCATTTGGAGAGGCTAAGATGAATCGATTAAGAAATACCAGGTTAGTCGGCAGTCGCCAACCTTCGGCCAGTGCGCGTCGCGCGACACTTCTGATTCTCTTGGTTTTGGTATTGGGATTCTCCGCTCAAGCCACATTTGCCCAGACCGGGTTCTCGGGAATTTTTGGCGGTGGACCGTTTTATAAGAACGCGGCTGCCAACATTAAAGAGATTGAATACTCTGGTTTCACTGAAGCGATTGTTTGGAGCGTCGAAGTGAGCAGCACCGGCAACTTGAATCTTAACGGCGAGTTTCCGCTAACCTTGAATGGCGCGTATGTCGGCAACCAGACCTATCCCGAGTTCTCTGGCGACATGGCGCTGCTGAAACAGGGGACGGTACAGAGAGTCACGTTGAGCATCGGTTCGTCGAACGTGGGAGACTGGCAAGATATTACGGCACTGATCGAAGCGCAGGGCACTGGCCCGGGGAGCATCTTATATCAGGACTTTCAAGCTCTGAAAACTGCTATCCCGGCATTGGATGCGATCGACTTTGACGATGAAAACAGCTACAACCTGCCGACCACCGTGCAGTTTGGCGTCATGCTGGGCAACCTGGGCTATCACGTATTGCCCGACGCGTATGACAACAATACGTACTGGCAGAGCGTGGTTTCGGAAATAAATGCGCAACTTCCAGGCACGGCGGACGGCGTACATCTACAGGGTTACGCCGGCGGAGCGGGCAACAATCCGTGCTCTTCGGAATGGAATTTCGGTAGTGTTCCGGTTTATCCGGGGCTGTGGGATAAGGTGGATACCCCGGCCGAGGTGCAGAGCCGCATCGCCGGCTGGCACACGCAGTGTGGCATCAGCGGCGGGTTCATGTGGCTTTATGACGATTTTGTCGGCACCGGCCTAGCGGCAAAATATGCACGCGCGATCGACGACGCGGTAGGCATCGGAGGCTTTACGCTTTCGGGGCCGCCGACCGTTTATCTGAACGAGAACTCCTCGGCTAAGGCGGTTATCAAGATTGTGGACTTCGGCGTTTTTAAAGGTGACGTCAGTTTGAGTTTGTCTGCGTTGCCAAGCGGTGTGACCGGGTCGATCACCGGGACTGGGAAATCGCAGACACTTGCGTTTGCGGCCACCCCTGAGGCCGCCACCGGGTTCGCTTCGGTGGTGGTTACGGGCACATCCGGTGGGACTACGCAGACCTTTACTTTTACGCTGGCGGTGAGCGCGGCGACGGGAGCTAAGGGAGCGGGCAAGAGCGTCAATCTTGCGCCATACTTCAACTTAAACGGGATCTACAACGATGGAACGGTTTATTCGACGGGAGGCCTCGACGGCCAGGGCGACTCGTATTCCTCGAAACTGCTGGGCAAGTCGCGGGTGCTCGACCAGATGCTGGCGAAGTTCGCACCTGCGAATGAACTTGACGCGATCGGCTGCAATGGGCAATCGGTGAGTTTGCCCGCGGGCAACTTTTCCGGGCTGTTACTGCTGGGTACGGGCGTGCAGGGCAGTCAACTGTCGCAGACGATCACGGTCAACTACACAGATGGATCGAGCGCGCAATTTGAGCAGAGCTTCAGCGACTGGTCGGCGCCGCAAAATTTCACGGGCGAGAGCGAGGCGGTCGCCATGTCGTATCGAAATTATTCCAGCGGCAGCAAGGATCTGGGGACGTTCAATCTGTATGCGTACCAGCTTGCAATTGACTCGAGCAAGACGGTGCAGAGCATCACGCTGCCCGAGAATCCGGACGTTGTTTTGCTTGCGGCGACTTTGCTGAACTGAGGCTCATCGGTCAGGTTGAGCGCGGTGAAAAAGGGACGCAGCGTTTAGGTCTCTAAGGACCTCCAAGCGCGCGCGTTGACGGCGTCATGACACGCCCGTAAGATGAAGCGGACTGTTAGCCTAGCATCTTAATTCTGAACTCGTTCTCTCCATCAATGATCGGCCAAACCATCTCTCATTACCGCATCGTCGAAAAACTGGGCGGCGGCGGCATGGGCGTGGTCTACAAGGCCGAGGATATTACCCTTCATCGTTTCGTTGCTCTGAAATTTCTGCCCGACGAAGTTGTTAAAGACGCGCAGGCTCTGGCGCGTTTTCAGCGCGAGGCACAGGCCGCGTCGGCGCTCAATCATCCGAATATCTGTACCATTCATGAGATCGGGCAGGAGGATGGCCATCCCTTTCTGGTCATGGAGTTTCTCGATGGCGTCACGCTGAAGCATCGCATCGCCGGCCGGCCGATTGAGACCGATGTGCTGCTTGGTCTGGCGATAGAGATTGCCGATGCGCTCGATGCTGCACATGCGGAAGGGATCATCCACCGCGACATTAAGCCGGCGAATATCTTTATTACCAAGCGCGGTCACGCCAAAGTACTTGACTTCGGCTTGGCGAAAGTGATGCCGGGCGGCGCCCGGGGACTGGAGGTCACAGCAGCCACGGCGCAAGAGGCCGCAGTACTAATGACCGAAGAGCACTTGACCAATCCAGGTTCTACGCTGGGCACGGTCGCTTATATGTCGCCCGAGCAGGTGCGCGCGAAAGAACTGGATTCGCGCAGCGATCTCTTTTCTTTCGGCGCGGTGCTCTATGAGATGGCCACGGGCGCGCTGCCGTTTCGCGGGGAAAGCTCCGGAGTAATCTCCCACGAAATTCTGGATCGCGATCCGGTTCCAGCGGTGCGATTGAATCCTGACCTTCCGCCAAAGCTCGAGGACGTTATCAACAAGGCGCTGGAAAAAGATCGCGAACTGCGCTACCAGCATGCCGCGGACATGCGGGCCGATCTGAAGCGCTTGAAACGAGAAACAGAGTCGCGGCCGGGGGCGCGCGGGAGTTCGGGAACGGTTGCCGCGGTTCACGAAAGTTGCTCTCAGGTTGCTTCAACACCGTTGCCCCCCTCCGGTTTGTCGGGAGCGATGATTCCAGCGCCGCCTTCAGCATCATCGCCGACGCTGGCATCATCATCGTCGGCTATAAGCGCCGCGTCCGCCGCCCCGACCAACGCCCGTTCCTACGCGAAGATCGCCGGAGTAAGTGCTGCGGTTGCGATCATAGTAGTGGGCGCTTTTTTCTGGTTCTTCAAACAGCGTTCCGCGCCTGCCGTGATCACGTCGAGTCAGAAGACCATCGCCGTTCTCCCATTGCAGAACCTCGGCGCCGACAAAGACGTGGATTTTCTGCGGCTGGCTCTGGCCGACGAAATCGCCACCGCGCTCAGTTACGTTCGCTCTTTATCCATTCGCCCGTTTGCCACCACCAGCAAGTATGACTCTCCGACGATTGACTTGCAGGAGGCGGGCAAGGCCATGCATGTGACTGACGTCATAACCGGGCACTATATGAAACAAGGCGACCAGATCGAGATCACGCTGGAAGCCGTCGACGTCGCCGAAAACCGCACGCTCTGGCGCGACACGATGACGGTTGCCGCTCCCGACCTGATCGCGATGCGGAGTCAGATCACGGCCAAGGTTCGCCAGGGATTGGTTCCGGCGCTGGGCGCGGGCGCCGATGCGGGCGAAGCCGCTACTCGTCCCAAGAATGAAGAGGCCTACGATCTCTATCTGCGCAGCATCGCGCTGCCGCATGATCCGCAGCCTAATAAGGATGCGATCGTAATGCTCGAACGCGCCGTCGGAATGGATCCCACCTACGGCCCCGCCTGGGAGGCATTGGGATATCGCTACTATTACGACGCAACGTATGGCGACGGCGGCGAAGCGATGTATCGGCGGGGGCAATCGGCGCTGGAACGGGCAGTGACGCTGGATCCGAATCTCGTCGTCGCGGCGAGTCAGCTGATTACCACTCGCGTCGAAGGAGGGGATCTCGTCAAGGCCTATCAGGATGGGAAGGCGCTGGTGGAGCGGCATCCGGAGAATGCCTCGGCGCACTTCGCTTTGGGATATGTGCTTCGTTATGGCGGTATGCTCGATGAATCCGCGCACGAATGTGAAACCGCGCTCGCGCTGGACCCTGGGAACTATCGCTATCGGTCGTGTTCTACCACATTCGACCAGCAAGGCAACCTCGCGCGTGCCATGGATTTTTTTCAGCTCGATGCTGGTTCGGAGTGGGAAGTGGGGTCGCTAGTCGGGCACTATATTCGCGCTGGCAATCTGGCGCAAGCGCGAGAACAATCTGCGAAAGTCAATCGACCTCGCGAAAAAATGATCGATGCCTGCCTCAACCGCGCGCCAGCCGCCGATGTGGACAAAATTGCCACCGAGTTTGCACCTATTGTTTTGGGTGCTCATGACTCCGAGGCCAAGTACATGAACGCCGGATATTTTGCCTTCTGCGGTCAGAGGGATATCGCTGTGCGTCTGATCAGGAGCGCGATCACGGGACATTACTGCGCCTACACCGACCTGCAGACCGACGCCATGCTCGCGAGCCTGCGCGGCACGCCCGAGTTTGCGGAGTTGCTCTCCGCCGCGAAACGATGCCGCGACGATTTTCTCGCGCAGAGATCGCAACCTGCCCACTGAACTTCCCCGGGCGCGGCCGAGAATCATTTTTATTTCATCGGCCTTATTTTGTCGGTCTCTCGATGCCGATGCCGCGTTCGGCGATGTTCGGAATGCTGACGGGCAAGTGGCCGCGAATTGGGATTTCTCCGAAGAGCGCCTTCACCGCGCTGGCTTCAGAGACAGGCGCGGATGAGAAGGTGCAGAGATAGTTTTGAACGGACGGGAAATCCTGCGCCAGGTAGGGACTTCCGACTGCGATGAGCGCGGTCTTCGCAGCGGCATGATCGAGGATACTCTGTAAAAGCACGCTGGTCGCGTCCGACCTGCTTACCGCGCTCCCGCCGCCTCTGACGCCGGGAGTCGGCGCCGCGTAGACTGCTGCCAGGACGGTCTCCGCTTCATCGACGGCTTTTAATATATCTGGCGACATCGCTGCGGCGATTCGCGAGTCAACGTAGAAGATATGCGCATCGGGCGCGCGAAGGTGAAGCTGCCGCTCGAAAGTTCGGCCTGCTTCCAATCGCACATCGTCGGTAAAAACCAGCGCGACGACGCGATTCGTGATGGGCTCGGGAGTCTGATAGGGAAGAGGCACAGCCGACTTTTTCGCCGCTTTCAGGGGAAGGACTTTGCCGTTATCGCGAACCAGTGTGATGGCATCATCGGAGATATTTTGAGCCAGCGCGGCATTTTCCGGCAGCCCGATGATTTGATCCATCGCGCTAATATCCACGAGTCGCGTTCGCTGCAATCCTAAAGAGGCCTTCGCCTGAAGAATTTTTCGCACCGAGCTGTCCAGGCGCTCGGAGGAAATTTCTCCGCTCGCTACTGCCGCCAACATGGCGCGGTAAGCGGCGTCCAGGTCGGGCGGAATCAACAGCACGTCGTTGCCAGCTTTGAATGCATCGACAGCCGCCCGTCCGATATTCGCGGCGTAAAGACGAGTCAAGGCCGCCATATCAAGCGCATCGCTGATCACAATTCCCTGGAAGCCAAGCTGCTTCTTCAGCAATTGCGTAACAATCGCCGGCGAGGTCGTGGCAACTTTGTTCGGATCGCTTTCGAGCGCGGGCACCGCGACATGCGCCACCATCACCGCGTCTACTCCGGCGGCAATCGCCTGGCGAAAGGGCGGAAACTCGACGGCATCGAGACGCGCGCGGTCGCCGCTGACCTGCGCCACGCCCAGATGCGAATCGGTCGCCGTGTCGCCGTGTCCCGGAAAATGTTTGGCGGTGGTGAGCATCCCGTTCGAGTGCGCGCCGCGAATGTAGGCAGCCACCATTTCGCCCACCTGCTGCGGGTTCTCACCGAACGAGCGGGTATTGATGATGGGGTTGGCTGGATTGGAGTTTACATCCGCCACCGGAAAGAAATTCCAGTGGACTCCGATGGCGCGCGCCTCGAGCGCGGTGATCTTGCCAAAGCTCTCGGCATAATCCGCTTTTCCCGCGGCTCCAAAAGCCATGGCTTGAGGAAAGACTGTGGTTCCATTCAGACGGGAGGACAATCCGCTCTCGAAATCGGCCGCAATCAACAGAGGCAACTTCGATTGCTCCTGCAAACGATTGACCAGCATCGCGGCCTCGTAAGGCTGCCCTTTGAGGAGGAACGGCCCGTCAACTGGCACGGAGAGCGCAAACGATCCGACATGGTAGCGCTCGATGCGGTTGGTGAACTCGATATACTCCGGGCTCTTCACATTGAAGAACTCGGCGCGCGCCCACACCATGAAGAGCTGGCCGATCTTTTCTTCGGTCGACATTTTGCTCAGCGTGTGCTGCACCCACTTCTCGCCATCGCGGTCGAGATGAATCGAACCGGGCTGCGAATAATGTTCTTTGGCGTCGGTGAGGGTGGGGCGCGGCGGAGCGAGCAGGCTGGCGAGAATTACGAAATGGATGACAGTGCGCATAGACGAAGACGAAACGATCAGATAACAGCCGCGTGGTATCGAGCGCGGATTCGCCGACTGCCGCTGTTTTTAACCCGCTAACGAAATCTGCGGACGAGCAGCGTGTGCCGGTCTGATCGATACAGGCCGAGAACGTAGAGCGCCGCCTTCCCTTTCGTCGAATAGATCAGCTGACGAATCCTCAGCAGCGGTTCGTCGCGCGGCACTTGCAGAAGATTCGCTGTCGCGGGCGCGGCCGCGGTGGCGTCCATTTCTTCGTCCGCGTAGGCAAGCTGGATTCCGTAAGTACCTTCTATTATTGAAAACAGCGAACCGCGCGCCACCGCAGCGCGCGTGAGGCCAGAAAATTCTTCGGCCGGCAGGTAACAGGTTTCGACCGCGAAGGGCTCGTCGGCTGCGATCCGCAGCCGTTCTACCTTGAGCAGGCGAGTATCGGTGGCCAGCGCCAGGCGGGCGGCAACTTCCTGCTCGTTGTCGACGATGCCGAATGACAAGACCTTTGAGCATGCGGTTAAACTTCGTCCCGACATCTGCTCAGTGAAGCTGGTTAGTTTGTTGAAGTGAATTTTGGGAGGGGCAACGAAAGTTCCGGCGCCGCGCCGACGCTGCACCAGGCCCTCGCGTTCAAGCGCGGTCAGAGCGTGGCGTGCCGTCATCAGGCTCACCTTGTGAATCTTCGCCAGTTCCCGTTCGGAATCGACGGTGTCTCCCGGCTTCAACTGCCCGCTTTCAATGCGCTTAATGATCGCGCCTTGAATCTTCTTGTATGCGGGCATTCCATTTGGGCGGATGTTTGGCATGGACTCCCCAATCATTCAAATCATCGATTCCATACTATCTGTGCACTGGTTTGGCTGATCGTCATCATCACAATTTTGAATGCGCTATAGAGCAAACCAAAGAAATTTACCTGACACTGCGTGCTTCCCCCACTCTGAACCTACGCTGCTTGCCGACTGATATGCTATAGAGCTGTAATATGGCCTCGTCCTCGAACTTCGCGCTTGCAATGGGTGAAACCTTACCCCGGTTAATGAATGTTGTAAAGGATCGCTTCGATAATAGCGGCGGAATACGGCCTTTCATAGCATAAATCCAGTTCTTGGTATCGACTTTGGGAATGCCGGTTTTCCACAGTTTACTCACAGCGCCTTCGGCCAAAAGCAACGACGCGCGTCTTGTGCTATAGCTGAGTGGCAAAGCTGAGCCGGGAAGAAAATTTGAAACCCCAGCATTTTTTCCTTGACGACCCCGACGCAAGTACTATATAGCATTATCCTAATCTTAATGCACTATTTGTTTAGTGGTTCTGTTTTATGAACGCGTCTCCCGGAGGTTCTGCGATGCACAAGTCGATGCGAACGTCAGCAATTCAAATGTCAGCGCTACGAAACTCGATGGTTTCGATCATGCTGCTGTTCGGTCTCCTTTGCGCGATGCCGGCGTGGAGTCAGGAAGTGACCGCCGCGATTGTTGGTTCGGTGATTGATCCGAGCGGCGCCCCGATCAAAGGCGCCGGCGTGGTCGCCCGCGACACCGAGCGCGGCGTCGTCTGGAACGCGACGACCAACGACACCGGCTCGTTTGATATCGAGCGCTTGCCGATAGGAACGTATACCGCGGAGGCGACTGCTCCCGGTTTTGAGAAGACCGTCTATCCGCCGTTCACGTTGGTCCTGAATCAGACGGCGCGCCTGACCTTCAAGATGACGGTTGGAAAGGTGTCGGAGAGCGTCGAAGTCTCCGCGGCTGCCCCGATCCTGCAGACCGAGGATGCGCAGGTCAGCACAGTCCTCGATTCCAAAACCATCACCGATTTGGCCCTGACGACGCGCAACTATGTGCAGTTGACCTTGCTCGTCCCGGGCTCGGTGTCGGTAGATCCCGCTAGCTTTAACACCGGATCCAACACGGCTGAGGAGGGCGGCCGTCCCTACATCAACGGAAACCGCGAGCAGGCCAACAACTTCCTGCTCGACGGCGTCGATAACAACCAGGCGTCCGATAATATTATTGGCTACACGCCCTCCCCGGATGCAATCGGCGAGTTCAACCTCATTACACAGAACGCCTCCGCGGAGTTTGGCAACTACAATGGCGGGATCGTTAATGCCGTAATCAAATCAGGCACCAACAAGTTCCACGGGGACGTGTTTGAATTCATCCGTAACGACTACTTCGATTCCAATGCGTGGGAGAACAGCGCATTCGTGACGGGTTTGCCTGGCGGCAGCCCCACGCCGAAGTTGCGCTGGAACATGTTCGGCGGCACCGTGGGCGGTCCGATCATTAAGAACAAGTTATTCTTCTTCGCCGATTACCAGGGTGGACGTCTGGACCATCCATCGACTCCGACGACCGTCACCGTCCTCACCCCCGACGAAATTGGGGGCAATTTCAGCGCTCTGAGTACGCAGCTCTACAACCCGTGCGCTGCTGGAACGGGCGGAACGTCTGGGGTTGCCTGTTCCATCCTACCCCCTGGCTCAAGGCCTGCGTTTACCGGCAACATGATTCCCACGGCTAACCTGGATCCGGCATTCACGGCGCTGGTTACGAACGCCCTGTATCCAAAGGCGACCACGGGCACTCTGGCAAATGGCTTTGCCAACGCATTTGGCACAAAGTACCAGCAATTCAATACGGATCAGGGTGATATCAAGGTTGACTACAACGTGTCCAGTAAGGACCACATCAACGCGCGGTTTACAAAGGCCGATGAGAATGATCCCACCGTCAATTCCATCGCCGTGCTAGGCGACACCGTGAACCAAGCCTTCCTGCTGAATGGATCTGTCAACTGGGACCATACGTTTTCCCCGACATTGCTTAATGAAGTCCGGTTTGGGAAAAACTACGTCAAGCTGCCGCATGGGCTGACCAGTTTTTCGACGGGCGCCTTGGGGAATGCCATCGGCATTGCCGACGGGAACCCCAACGGAATAACCGGCCTTTCGGAATTTGGATTTGACGGCGGTGCGGGTACCAATATCGAACAGGGGACGGGGCTGACCAATCTGGGCGGCGCAGATACGGTGGAAAAATTTTCCTCCACCGTGACCGATTTTAACGATGTGCTGATCTACACCCATGGCCGGCACATCATTAAGACCGGCTTTCAATTGAATCGTTACAACATCAATGTGTTTTATTCGGGCAACGGCGGAGAGCTAGGCCTCGAACTTTTTGGGCTTGGCCCTGGTGGAAACTATTCGGGGAACGGCGCAGGCGGCGACCCATCCGCAGACTGGGCCTTGGGCCTGCCCGAGGATGTGGCCCGGGGCACCAGCTCGGGAGGATGGCGTCAGCGCGACTGGCTTTTCGCCGGCTTTGTGCAAGACGATTGGCGGGTAACGAACGCCCTAACCTTGAACCTGGGTCTCCGTTATGAAGCGCGCACTCCCTGGATTGAGACCAACAATAATCAGGTGGATGTAAATATTCTAACCGGTGCGTTGCAGTTCCCCGGAAATGACGCCGTCCCCAGCGGGGCAGTGGGCACGAATGGATTCAGCAATGGCTTGTACAGCAGCCAATATGGTTACCCGGACTTCCAGCCTCGCCTCGGCTTCGCTTGGAGTCCCGCTTTCCTGAGCAAGACTGTGGTTCGTGGCTCCTTCTCGATTTCGTCGTATCTGGAAGGCACAGGAACCAACCTGCGCCCTACGCAGAATCCGCCTTTTACGCCCCCTCAGTCCGAGGCGACCAATGTGGCGACGGGCACAGCCTATAACACGGAGACGGCGTTTACTGAGGCAGCACCTCCGGCGGGCGATCCGTTCATCAATGCCACTCTCCAGACCTGGTCCGGAAAGATTCAGCCGGCGGTGGCCGATCAGTGGAATCTCACCATCCAGCGGGAGGTTGCCCACAACACCACCGTCCAGCTCGGCTACGTCGGCCAGCGAACTACTCACTTGATGGTTCCGGAATGGCTGAAGCAAGGGGACTTGCAATCGAACGGTGCGATTACCTATCCCTTTATCGGCGGCCTCAACGGGCCTGGAACTATCATCAATGGTTTGCCCGCAGCGGGAACCTACGGGCCCAACGGGCTCGGCAATTTGAAGAACACTGCCTCGGTCGGCAACATGAACTATAACGCGATGCAGGCGGTGCTGCAGAAGCGATATTCGAACGGGCTGGAAGCCCAGGTTTCCTATACCTGGGAGAAGTGCATGACCAACGACGACGGTTACTACGGTACTTGGGGGACTACTACGCAGGCCGCGCCCTCCGGTAATTACTGGCAAAACCTCTACGATCCCAACGGCGATTATGCACAATGCTATTGGGATGCCAAAAGCGTAATCAGCGCCTATGCCGTCTACGATCTGCCTTTTGGCCGGGGCAAACAATTCGGACAGAATATGCCTGCCGCCTTGAATGCCGTAGTTGGCAACTGGGCGATCAACCCAATTATTTCCTGGCACGGCGGTTTCCCGCTAAATCTCCGTGGACCGGATGACTCCGGAACGGGTTCCCCCGCACCTCGTCCCGACTGTAATGGCCCCTCTTCATACCCCAAGACAGCAGTTGAAGGGGAAGGCCTGCAATGGTTCAGTCCGACTCCGTATTCAGCCGCCGCGCCGGGTACGTTTGGAAACTGCCCGGCGCAAGGCCCGGTCATTGGGCCGGGATACTTCGATGCCGACCTCAGCCTGCAAAAGAATTTCCCGATTTCGGAGACGATGAGATTCCAATTCCGTGCCGATTTCCTGAATGCGACGAACCACCCGAACTTCGCGGCACCGAACACCAGCCTTGGAACTGGTATGGGAATCAGCGGCACCACGCAGGGCAACCTTGCGGGTGAGCGCAATTTGCAGTTCGCTCTGAAGTTCTTTTTCTGAGGGTAGCGTTGTAGTATGGGGCAGGCGTCTCAGGCGCGCCTGCCCTCTTTTTATGTTTCGACCTCACCATACGGCTCTGCTTTGCGCCCTGCTATGGGTTCCCGTTCCGACCTTGGTCAGCGCCCAAGCTTCTGCTTCCGGAAAGACGTCGGCCCGAGCGGCCAATGTTGCGTCCTCCGCCGAACGAGCTGTGAGCCTCGCCGAATCCGGCCGCTGCAAGGAAGCGCTGCCACTTCTAAAGCAAGCCAAGCTGCAGGCTGCGGACCAGGATCTTAAGCGCCGAATCGGTTTTGCCGGCGTGCGATGCGCCATGTTTGCCCAGCAACCGGATGCGGCGGAAGACTTTCTGCGGCTTTTGAACCGAGAATTCCCCCACGATCCTGAGGTGCTCTACCTGTCTGTGCACACTTACTCTGACCTCGCGAGCCGCGCCGCGGCGGACCTGGCCATCACCGCTCCGCAGTCGGCGCAGGGGCATGAGTTGCACGCCGAATCGCTCGAGACGAATGGAAAATGGGATGAGGCCGCTAAGGAATATCGGCTGGTGCTGGAGCAGAATCCGCATCTGGCGGGCATCCATTTTCGGCTTGGGCGCCTGCTGCTCTCGAAGCCAAATCCCAGTCCGGCGGACGCGGAAGAAGCGAAGAAAGAGATGCAGGCTGAGCTCGAGATTGATCCCTCGAACGCGGGCGCGGAATACGTGCTCGGGGAGCTGGCAAAGCAGAATCAGCAATGGGATGAGGCGATTCGGCATTTCTCGCGCGCGGCCAAGCTCGACGCCAGCTTTGGCGATGCGTATCTTGGCTGGGGAGGGTCGCTCGTTTCGCTCAAGAAATTTTCCGAGGCGATTCCGCCGCTCCAGGCTGCGGTCAAATTGCAGTCGGGAAATCCGGCGGCGCATTATTTGCTGGCGATTGCTTATTCACGTTCTGGGCGGAAAGAAGAGGGCGATCGCGAGTTCGCCATTCAGCAGAAGCTGACGCAAAAGGGCGCGGCGGGGGAGCCAGCCGGGTCTCAGCAAAGCCCGAATTAACGAAATAGATCAGCGCAGTAGATTAGAAGTAAAGATCAGTGAAGTGAAGACCACGCCTCCGACGCCAATCCGCAGGCTATCGCCATCTTCGCGCCGCCAATTTTTGCGGGAGACTCTTCTGTGGGGGATGGGAGGCAGCCTCATCCTGCCCGGCCTGTCGCGCCTTGCGGGTGCCCTACCAGCGCCCGTCTATCCATTTGAAGAAGTTCCGTCCGCTGTCAGCGGCATTATATGGACGCACAGCAATGGCAAGTCGCCGCAGAAGTATTTGCCGGAGACGACGGGAGCCGGTTGCGCCTTCCTCGACTACGATGGCGACGGCTGGATGGACATTTATTTTGTGAATAGCGGGAAGTGCGATTTCTACAATCCCGATCCTCCGCTGCGCAACGCGCTCTATCGAAACAATCGCGACGGAACGTTCACGGAAGTTACGGAGAAGGCCGGGGTCGCCGCTGGCGGCTATGGGCAAGGGGTGGCTGTCGGCGACTATGACGGAGACGGTTTTCCCGATCTCTATGTCACGCAATATGGGCGCAGCATTCTGTATCACAACAACGGAGACGGAACATTCACGGACGTAACTGAGAAGGCGGGAGTTGCCGCGCCCGGGTGGTCCTCGAGCGCAGTATGGTTTGATTATGACAATGATGGAAGGCTCGATCTCTTTGTCTGTCAGTTTGTCGACTTCGATAAGTCGAAGCATCTGCCTTGCGAAGCGGACAACAAACCAGGTTACTGCGTTCCGAGGCTTTATAAGCCAATGCCCAGTTGGTTGTTTCATAACAATGGCGACGGCACCTTTACCGATGTTAGTAAGTCGAGTGGCATCGGTAAATATCTTGGGAAAGCGTGGGGCGCGGTAGCGACCGACATTAATAATGATGGGCGAATGGATCTTTTTGTGGCCAACGATACGACGGCAAACTTTCTGTTCGTGAATCGCGGGGGTGGGCGCTTCGAGGAGATAGGAGCGCCGGCGGGCGTTGCCTACAGTGAGGCGGGAAGGCCGCGTTCGGGCATGGGCGTCGACTCCGCCGACTTTAACCAGGACGGATGGATGGATTTGTTCGTCGCCAACATCGACCACGAAATGTATTCCCTTTATCAGAATAACCACGACGAAACATTCGACGACCAGGCAGGAGCGATGGGGATTGCCTCGGCCACGCGCCTGATGAGCGGATGGGGCCTGAAGTTTTTCGATTACGACAACGATGGGAATCTCGACTTATTTCTCTCGAATGGAAATCCCGACGACCTGATTCAGGTGTATCACAAAGACGTGGAGTACCAGGAGCCGCTGCTGTTGTTCCATGGTACGGGTAAGGGCTTTGAGAATGTCAGTGCGCAAAGTGGGCCGCTCTTTATCAGAAATTTCTCGGCGCGCGGACTTGCTGTCGGAGATTTTAACAATGATGGCGCCGTCGACGTGCTGATTTCCATGAATGGCGGGGCTCCGCTGCTGTTGCGCAACCATGCAGGGAAGCTGAATCACTGGCTCGGCTTGACGTTGGTGGGCACTAAGTCGAATCGCGATGCAGCCGGCGCACGAGTTACTTACCAGGCCGGTGATCTAAAGCGAAGCAGGATGAAGACCGGAGGCGGAAGTTTTCTGTCGTCGCATGACCCACGATTGGTGCTTGGCCTCGGCCACAGAACAAAGGTTGACTCGCTCGAGGTGAAATGGCCGGGACCGAGCAATGCGATCGAGCGCTTCACCGATCTTCCCATCGATCGCTACATTACGATTGTAGAGGGTGAGGGCAAGTGGAAGTGACGGTGAACTGTGTAGAAGCTCATTCCAGAGGCAGTCCGACGTAGTTTTCGGCCAGCGCTTGCGCCGCTGCGCGCGAACTGGTCACATAATCCAGTTCGGCGAGTTGGCGGCGCCGATCGAAGGGGTTTTCATCCGGAAAGCGGTGCAACATGGAAGTCATCCACCAGGAGAAGCGCTGTACTTTCCAGACGCGCCGCAGGCAAACTTCAGAATAATTGTCGAGCAGGTTGCGGCTTCCCGTGGCATAAAAATGCTTGAGAGCCCGGGCGAGAATGCGCACATCGGCGACCGCGAGATTCAATCCTTTCGCGCCAGTCGGTGGCACGATGTGGGCGGAATCCCCCGCCAGAAATAGTCGCCCGTATTGCATGGGCTCGACTACGAAACTTCGCATCCCGGTCACGCCTTTCTGCAGAACCTGCCCTTCGGTGAGTTTCCATCCGTCCGAAGCGAGGCGCGTCTGAAGTTCCTGCCAGATCTTCTCATCGCTCCAATGATCAATGTTTTCATCGGGACTGCACTGCAGGTACAAGCGGCTGACCTGTGGCGAGCGCATGCTGAGCAAAGCGAAGCCGCGATCGTGGTAGGTATAGATCAACTCGTCCGAAGAAGGAGGCGCGTCGGCGAGAATGCCGAGCCATCCGAAAGGATACTCACGCTCGTAATGGGTCAGCACGCCAGGCGGGATGCTGGGCCGGCAGATGCCGTGAAAGCCGTCACAACCGGCAATGAAGTCACAGGCTAATTCGTGCGCGTCTCCATCTTTCTCGTATCGGATCGTCGGCCTCGCGCCGTCGAGGTCATGCACGCTGACATCTTCCGCTTCAAAGAAAACCTGGCCGCCGGTGGCGACGCGGGCCTTGTTCAGGTCCTTCAGAACCTCATGCTGCGCATAAATGGTGATTCCTTTTCCGCCAGTGAGCTCCTGAAAATCGATACGGTGACCACGACCGCGGAAGCGCAACTCGATTCCATAGTGAACCAAGCCTTCGGCTTTCAGGCGCTCTCCAAGGCCCATTTCCGTGAGCAGGTCGGCCGTTCCCTGCTCGAGCACTCCGGCGCGGACGCGTTGCTCAGAATATTGCCGGCTGCGATTCTCGACTACGACCGAGTCAATTCCCTGGAGACATAAAAGGTGAGAGAGCACAAGACCGGCAGGTCCTGCGCCTACGATTCCGACCTGCGTCCGTTGTGAAATCGGCAATGGGCCCGGCACCCCGCAGTAGTGACGCCTATGGATTCCAGCTATTTCAGCCTTCGCTATTTTAGAGCATGGTTCTTGGCGGCGCATATGACCTTCCGCCTCTTGAGATCCGAATCGCGACTTTGCCTGCTCACGGTTACGGAAGGTCAGGCTGCTGCTTCGAACTTATGACCGCGTGGCGCCTGCGGATACCGCTAAACAATCTGCGATCCGAGCCCCGGCGTCGGCGAGAGCGCCGAACGCTGGCCAGGTTGCGAACAAGACAGCGCCGCCGCCTTCGCCAGCAACCCTCAAGTCTACGGCGGGAAAACCTGTGGGCGAATACTTACAGCAGTAGTTCCATCCACAGTGCGCTTTCAATTGGAATCTTGGAATAAGGGGCGATTTCGCGAAAGCCCACTTTGCGATAGAGGGCGATCGCATCCTGCATGGCCGAGCCAACCGTATCCAGCCGCATGCGTTCGTAGCCGATCGCGCGCGCTTCGGCAATCAGTCGTTCCACGAGCATCCGGCCGAGGCCGAGCCCGCGCGCTTCTGGCCGCACGTAAAGCCGCTTCATCTCGCAGATTCCGGGTTCGAGTTTGCGTAACGCGATGCATCCCGCGGCGCGGTCCGCATGCCGGGCCAGCAGCAGCCGTCCGCCGGGCGGCGAGTAAGCGCCGGGTAATCCCTTCAACTCCTCATCGAAGCTCTGGAAGCAGAGGCTGAAGCCGAGCGAAGTGCCATATTCCACAAAGAGCTCGCGAGCCTGTTCGATGTGGTCAGGAAGCGCGGCTTGAGCCAACTCAATCGTTTCGCCGTCAGTACGGATTGGAAGTGGTTTATGCATCGAGCTAGGGCAAGCGTATGCCATCATCGTGCCGCGAAATCGAAGACTTTGGCAAGAGCCGGACTTTGTTTTTTTGCCTTGAAAGGGGTGCGCCTTCAGCCTGGCTTTTGGGTGGCACGGCGGTTAATCCTCAAACGCGGCTCCAGCCGCCGCGAAGGTTGTCCGCCCGGATGTATGTGCGGATCGTAAATGTACATACATATTTATAAGTGCAAGCGTTCCACGCGGAACATTTTTGCCTTTTGGTCGCCGTAAGGTCGCGGTTGCGCCCCCCGCTCCGCCCGATTAAGATTTCTCTACTCCCATGTCCGAAGTACTCTCAACCGACCCCGCGCCCGCCCAAGCCTTCCCCAGCCCCAAACCGTCCGTCGAGGTGTTCGCCGTGTATGGGGTCGAGCCCGAGATTCAGGCTTATGCCATGGCCAAGTATTCGCGCTCTTCCCTCTCGATGAAGGAGTCGCTGAAGGAAATCACCTCGCAGAAGGCGGAAAAATTTCTCAACACTTTTTACTTTCAGTACGGCCATCGCTCCATCGCTGATCTGGCTCACATCGCGCTCGCCATTGAGCGTCTTTCTATTCTGGCGGCCATCGTAGTCGCCGACGAGCAACGGTGGGATGGGCAGGAACGGTCGACGCGTTACCAGGATTTCAGAAAAAGCGGTTACTACACGCCAAGCTTTCAGGGCGACGCTGCCGCGACCGCGCTCTATCGCGAGACCATGGAGTCTCTGTTCGCGACTTACGAAACAATTTCTCAGCGGACGTTTGAATACCTCGCCAGTATCACGCCGCGGCCCGCCGAAATGAAGACGGACGCTTACGAGCGCACCCTGCGCGCCCGCGCCTTCGACATCTCGCGCTATCTGCTGCCGCTCTCGACCAATACGTCGCTCGGAGAGATTGTCAATGCCCGCACACTGGAAACGCAGGTCGCGCACCTGCTCTCACAGCCCTATCAAGAAATCCGCGACCTGGGAGGGCTGCTGAAGCAGGCCGCGCTTTCTCCGGCTTACAACGCGAATGAAGAATCGTTGCGCGCGCTGGTGGCGGCGATTCGAGCTGTGTCGCCGGAGGTCGCGGAGCGCGCGGAACGCGAGTTGCTGCGCGAGGTTCGAGTTGCGCCCACGCTGGTGAAGTATGCCGATCCCAATCGCTATGAAATCGTGACCCGGCTGGAGTTGCAGCAAGCGGCCGAGGAGTTGATGCGAGGCGCGGCCATGGATCCTGCGCCGCTTGTCGACTTGATAGAGAATGACTTGATCGGCAATGATCTGACGGGCGCCGATCTGCGCGAGACTGACGCGCTTGAGATTGAGTTAGCGGCAACGCTCGTCTACGGGCACTGTCACTATTCTTACCGTCAGGTACGCAGCACGGTCGCGGCGGCTAGCGAGGCGCGGCGTCGCGAGATCCTCGATCTTGGCCTGCGGCATCGCGGCAAGCACGACGAGTTGCTGCGCGCCTTTTCCGCCGGCCAGCAGTTTCGCTTTGACATTCTCATGGACATCGGCGGCTTCCGCGACCTGCACCGGCATCGCCGCTGCGTGCAGATCATGCAGGATTTCACGACCGTTCACGGCTTCGATACGCCACCGGAAGTTGCAGCCGCGGGCGTAGGCTCCTACTATGAATCCGCAATGAAGCGAGCCGCCGGCGCTGTTGAGAAGCTTGCCGCATCGCGCGGCGATGAAGCGGCGCAGAGCGCGCAGTATGCGATTCCTCTGGCTTTTCGCAAGCGCACGCTGTTCAAGATGGATTTCGCCGAGGCCGTTTACATTTCCGAGCTGCGCACCACGCCCGCCGGCCATTCGTCCTATCGCAACGTGGCCTATGCCATGTACGAAGCTGTCGCAGCAAAGCATCCTGCGCTGGCAAAACATCTTCGGGTGCACGATGTTCGCGAGCCGGTGGATTTGCTGAAGCGCTGACGAGAATGACAGCCAAGCCTTCGTGAACCTTAATGCCGTTGGCGGTGAACGATCTTTGGCAATAGCGCGATCTTCCCGAAATTGACGGCGATGAATCTTCGCCTCTAGAATCAGCTCACACATGCCCAACTACGAATACCTGTGCAAGGACTGCGGCCATCGCTTTGAACAGATCAGGAAATTCTCTGACAAGCAGCTGCGCAAGTGCCCGAAATGCGGAGGCGTGATCGAGCAAGTGATCTCGGCTCCGGCCGTGCAGTTCAAAGGCTCCGGATGGTATGTGACCGACTACGCGAAGAAGGGCGCGGCATCGGCGGGGTCGTCTTCTTCTTCAGAAGACGACAGCGGCAAGAAGGAAACGAAAGAATCTAAAGACGCTAAGGAAACCAAAGACAGCAAAAAAGACGACAAGCCAAAGTCCGATACCTCGCAAAAGAAGCAGAAGAGGAACTAGCTGTCGCGTAATCTTTGTTCCGTCCGTTGTGCCACTGAACCGCTCGTCACCCCACCTGCGCCTCGCGCCATTCGGCAAACTGTGCGAGCGCTTCCATCGCCCGTCCTATGCGCACACGATCTCCAGTTGCGCAGAGGTCCAAAAGAAGACCACGCGTGGCAGCGAGGAGCAGGGTTGCTTCGGCCGTGCCCGTCTCCAGCGGAACGCCGGCCTTCTCTGTGAGCGACTGCCAATAGGCGGTCGGATCTTCGAGGACGCCGGGATAGTCGCGTGGATGGCGGAGCGCAAGCGCATACAACTCGAAGACGAGGCATAAGCCGGGCCGAGCCTGGGGTGCGCTCAGCCGCTTCCAGTACCAGCGCAAGAACTGAGGCAGCGTGCGAGGTCTCTCGCCACTCCGGAACCAAGCCTGGATGCGAGCATCCTCACGTTCCCGTATGCCGGAAAGAATATGATGCATCAGTCCCTCGCGCGAGCCGAAGTGATAGACGAGCATCCGGGCATTGGTCCTCAGCGCTTTGGCGAGGGGCCGAAGTGCCAAGTCTCCCAAGCCATGTGCGAGCACGTAGTCGACAGCCCGGTCACGCAGGCTGGCGCGGATGCCAGGTTCAGGTGGTCTCGCCATCGTTAAACTCCTTGTTTATTACTGTAACACATGTTACATTAATGTTTGTCGGGAAAAATTTCGGACTTCCCGCTCTCACCGCTGGTTCGCCGTGAGCGCGGAGAGTCGCACCGACCAAGGAGAGTCGTATGCGCCGGATTTCGTTTTTGCTGCTGTCGTTCGCGTCATTATTATTTTCGATTTGCATGCCAGCCATGGGGCAGCAAGCCGGGGAACAGGAAAGAAACAAGCAGATTGCCCGCAGCTTCTTCGAAGAAGTGCTCGATCAGGGTCGCTTCGACAAGTACGCCGATTCTCATGCCAAGAACTTCGTCGCCCACGCTGGCGATCATGAAGCAACGTTGGAAGAGGATATCGCCGCAGCCAAGGAGGAGCGCAAGGCCCTACCGGACATGAAAATCCGCGTCATCCAAATCATTGCGGAACGGGATCTTGTGTCGGTGTACTGGAGCGCATCTGGCACCAACACACAAGCAGGGATGGGGATTCCCGCCACCGGCAAGAAGATCAAGATTGATGGCATGACGTTGTTTCGCTGTAAAGACGGGAAAATTCGCGAAGAGTGGAGCGCTTGGGACATGCTCTCAGTTTTGCGGCAGGCAGGCTTATACTCTCCGCCGCAGTGAAGCGGCAGCCGACGAAACCGCTTATTCGAGGCTATTTCTTCCACCGGTCCACGACTCTGGCATGCCGACTGCCACAGTTCGCCTGCGTGGTAGTTCTTCTTCGGACACTTCCGCTTGGAATTGCAGGTCGAGGCCCCGTCGCTCGCATTCCTGATAGGCCGCGTCGTTGAAGAAGTAGACGATGTCTCCTCCGAATCGATCTTTGGCGCGGCGGCGTTCGTCGAGATCGAAGGGGCTTGCCGAATACACTTTGATGTCGGGCTGTTCGCGCAGAACGGCGCTCAACTCGCGCTGAAATCCGAGAGCTCCCTGGCGTACTTGCGCCATGGTGAAGGCGACTACATGATAGGGCATAAGGGATCGGGTGATCTGGTCATCGGGTGACCGGGCCAGCGAATCTCGTCTTCAGGCCCGCATCGTTTCAATAGCGCGGTTCCCACAATATACTCCTTTACTTTTTGCAGATTCCGGCGGCCGCCATCATTCTTCCGGTCACGCCCTTTTCCGCCCTGTAGCTGAACAACCGTTCGGTGTGGCATGCCGTGCACGGCGACTTCGCGTCGATATTTTTAGCGGGCAGGCCGGCATCGAGCAATTGGCGACGGTTGGCTTCCACCAGATCGAGAAAAAGTTTTGCCGGTAATTCGCTATGTCCGGGCGCGCGGGCGGTTAGGAAGAGCAGCGGATATTTCTCCCGCACCGGGTCCGATTCCTTCACCTCGCGGAATAAATCGCCGGCGTAGGCGAACTGCGCTTCGAATTTCGTGCGCACCTCATCGCCTACTTCGTAGCAGCAAGACTGCACGCCGGGGCCGATTGCGGCCAGCAAGTTTCGTGGATCGCTCTGGAAGTGCTTGCGCATTTCGCCGACGCCTTTCTCGGCGATGCGCTGAACGGTGCCGCGCCAGCCGGCGTGGAACACTCCGACCGCATGGCGTTTGCGCTCGACGAGAATGATGGGAAGGCAATCGGCGGCCTGCACGGCGATGATAATTCCCGGCGTGTCTGTGATGAGACCGTCTCCGGCGAGGGGTTCGCGCGTCGCTTCGGTCCCATCAACTCGATGGATCAGGTCGGAGTGGATCTGCCGTAGCGAAACTAGTGGCCAAGCCTTACGTCCGATCGAGGCGCCGAGTTCTCTGAGAAAAAGTTCTCGGTTGCGTTCGACGGCCGCACGGGAGTCATGCGGTGTGAAGCCGAGATTCAGCGCTTTTCCGCCGTAGGCGCGGGAGACTCCGCCGAGGCGCGTCGAGAAGCCGTGAAGGAGCCAGGGCAGCTGGCTCAGCTTCTCGGATCGTAGAATTTGGAGTTTGTTATTCGCGACGCCGGTGGCCAACACTGTTTGATCATAACCTGAAGGATGGGATCATCGGGCGATCTGGTGATCGGGCCATCGGGTCATCGAAATCATCGAACCGGGGTACGAGCTGCGAGCAATTTAACGTTGCTCGCAGCTCGCCGCCTTTTGCACTGTGCGCGCCACGAGAGAATTACTCTTTGCCGCTGGTCATGCTGTTCGGCGCCGGGTCGGCGGCGCGTTCTTCGGGTAGTGGATTGATCTTTACCGTGGCCAGGATTTTTTCAAGCTTGGCAAAGACGTCATCGCGGTTGACGTGCAGGACGCCGCCTTCGCTGGCAAAGCCTTCCGTGCCAAGGCCTAAGACGTATTCGTAGCACGCTCCATTTTCATACCTGTGGTAGTACTGCGTCTCGGCCTGCTTGATGGCGTTGGCAGAGAAGTTGGAAGTCATCTCCATTTCGGTTGCGCCAACTCTGACTTTCTCGGCATCGACGGGCTCGCCGTCGGGGTTACGCGTATCAACGAAGGCGAAATGCTCGCACTCTTGTTGAGAAAGGCTGCGATTAACGTTCACGTTGAAGAAGGCGGTGGCGAAGTCGGTGCCGGGATACGAGGTAGCGGGCAACGCGACCGTCGCAATGGTGGCCCCGCCGGGTTGCACGAAATTCATGGCCACAGCGCTCACGTCGGAGAGTTCGGAGTTGGTCTTGTCACCCGAAATCAGCAATGCTTTGCGCGGATAGAGAAATGAAACGCCCGAGCTCGCGTCGGTGTAGGTGACGTTTGCAGGACGTTTTTTGGCGACCTTCTTTGCGGGTGCCGGTGCGGCGACGGCAGTTGGTGTGACCGGCGTTAGCTCCGCCAGGGCGGGCATGGGCGAACTTGCCGCGGGGCTGAAAACGCCCACCAGCGAGGGTTTGGGCGATTGCTTCGAACAGGCGCTGGCGGCGAGCAGCACGGCGAGAATGGCGAAGCCTGCGATCATGGCAAGTTTCTGCTGGCGCGACCAGGACGATAGCGTTGTCGCGGAGATTGTTTTGTTGGTCTGGTTCGAGAGTTTACTGTTAGTCGGTTTCCTGTTATCGGAATCGGATTTCCAAGTGGTTGTCATGGTGTCACCTCCTCTGCGGCTGGCGCAGTTGAAAGTGATAGGGCAAGAGAGCGGCCAATCCTACGAGCGTTGATGCGGCGAGACTTAGGAATCATTCATGCGGCTGGCTATGTGCGGCGCCGGACACGGCGTGTGGAGGGCCACACGGCGGTGTCTGAGACAGGAGAGAAGAATTCGATGAGAATGACGCCCGCCGCGACGAGGGCGAGACGCCCTCGGGACAGCCGGCAAGACGCCGGCGCTACTCTTTCTCGACGCGGCACTAGAATGGCTGCATGCGCGATGGATCGCTTCTTTTTCTGAATTCTAAGGCGAATTATCGTGGGCGGCTGGCGCCTTCGCCTACGGGGCTGTTGCATGTGGGGCATGCGCGAACTTTTTGGATCGCGGCGCAACGAGCCTCCGAGCACAAGGGAATTTTAATTCTGCGGAATGAGGATTTGGACCCGCAACGTTCACGGGCGGAGTTTGCGCGGGCGATGGTGGAAGATTTGCGCTGGCTGGGAATTCGGTGGGACGAGGGGCCGGATTGCGGCGGGGAGTATGGGCCTTATGCGCAAAGCGAGCGCCGGGCGCACTATCTGGAGGCATGGCGGCGGCTGCGCGAGGAGGAGTTTATTTATCCATGTGTTTGTTCGCGGAGGGATTTGGCGCAGTCGGCGAGCGCTCCGAATGAGGGCGATGCCGATGATGAGCCGCTGTATTCGGGGACTTGCCGTCGACGCTCGGCGGCTGAGTTTCTGGAGCCGGCGGGGGTGAATTGGCGGTTTCGGGTGTCGGATGGCGAGGCGATTGAGTTCGCGGATTTGAATCTTGGCGCACAGCGCTATGTTGCGGGGCGCGATTTCGGGGATTTTCTAGTGTGGCGGCGGGATGATGTTCCTGCTTATCAGCTGGCGGTGGTGGTTGATGATGCGGCGATGCGGAATACGGAAGTGGTGCGGGGCGCGGATTTGCTGAAGTCGACGGCTCGGCAATTGCTGCTGATGCGGGCGCTGGGGCTGGCCGCGCCGGATTATTTTCATTGCGAATTGGTGCGCGACGCTGCGGGGGTGCGGCTGGCCAAGCGGCACGACGCGCTTAGCCTGCGGCATTTGCGGGAGAGTGGAATGGCTCCAGAGCAGGTTTTGCGGATGTCCGGTTGGCCATGATGGTGCGGCACTTTCGTTTCAGGGGCTTGTTACCTGGGGCAGATACAGATTGTTGCGAACGGAGCTAGCATTGAGGGAGCACTGCGCCGCGCCGGCGGGAGAGGGATATGAGGCATTCTGTGACGCGTCAACTGCTCTTCGATGTTGTGGCCATCGTTCTGTTAATGGGCCCGATGGCGTTTGGGCAATCGCTCGGCGACATTGCGCGCGAGAATCGCGAAAAGCAGAGTGCCGAGGATGCATCGTCGTCGTCGGTTAAGCCGAAGGTGATTACGAATAAGGATCTGCCGAAGGATCCGAATGCTGATGTGACGCCGAACGGGGCGCCGGCGGCGAGCGTGACGGCGAGTGCGCCAATGAGTGCGGCGGCGAGTGGCAAGACGGTGGAGAACCGGGCGGCAGAGCGGCATTTTGCGCAACAGCGGGCGGGGGAGCAACGCGCGGCGGAGCAGTGGAAGAAGCAGATTCTGGCGCAGAAGACCAAGATGGCGAATCTGCAGGCGCGCATTGATCAGGTGCAGGCATCGATTCGGTCGGCGAATGGCGAGGTGCAGGCGGAACAGCCATTCAACCGGTATCAGGCGCGGCAAGTGCAACAGGTCGCGCTGATGCAGCAACGGCTGAATGAGCAGCGAATCAAGCTCGACCAGATGCAGGACGCGGCGCGGCACGCGGGCATGCATACGGCGGTGTACGATCCGTAGCGCGAGAGCGGACGCGGGGCTTGCGATTTGAGTCGTGAATGGTCTCGCGTGGGGGAGTTGCTATGAAGGGAATGGAGTTGAAGATTTTTTCTGGCGTGCTACTGATCGGAGCGGTGGCATATGGGCAGTCGCTGGGCGATGTCGCGCGAGAGAATCGCGAGAAGCAGCAGGCGAAGGCTGCGGCGGGGTCAGCTTCGTCGAAGGCGAAGCCGAAGGTGATTACAAACGAAGATCTTCCGGCGCGTGTCGACGCATCGTCGAGTGAGACCGAAAGAAATTTGAAGCCGGCGTCGGCGGCTGGCGGCCAGTCGGCAAGGCGCGTGTCTGCTGAGGAATGGAAGAAGCAGATCCTGGCGCAGAAGAACGCGATTGCGGCGCAGCAGGCGCAGATCGACAAGCTCAACGAATCGATTCATTACGTCACCGCGAGCTTGTATACCAACGGCATTCAACACAACGAAAATCAGGTGAAGAAGCAGGAGACGGTTGCGCAAATGCAGCAGCAGCTTGAGGAGCAGAAGAAGGCGCTTGCCGACATGCAGGAAGCGGCGCGGCAGGCGGGCATGGGCAGCGCGGTTTACGATCCGTAGAAAACAGCTGTGCTGTCAGTTATCAGGAGTCAGTTTTTAAATCACGCCACCGCGATAATTTCTCTTGCATCGGGCGCTTCGCCTGACCATCCTAGATAGGTGAGCTCGGATAAGGTTTTTCTTACTGCGGAGTGGCGGTATCTCGCCATGCTGAATTATGAAGTGGACGCTTGTCTGCTTCTTCCGTTTGTTCCGGCTGGAACCGAAGTCGATTGCTGGAATGGGAAAGTATTTGTCAGCCTAGTGGGCTTTCGATTTCTTCGAACCAGAATGTGCGGGTGGCTGGCGATTCCGATGCACTCGAATTTTGAGGAAGTGAATCTGCGATTCTACGTGCGGCGGCAAGAGGGGAACGAGACTCGGAGAGGCGTTGTGTTCATACAGGAAACGGTTCCGCGACGCGCGATTGCGTTCGTCGCGCGCGTTTTCTATAACGAGAATTATGTGGCCGCGCCGATGGCGCACGAGATTCTCTCGGCGGGCGATAACAGTTTGAGCTTGGCATATCGGTGGCGGAGCGAGAAACGCTGGGATTCGATCAAGGTTGAAACCGAGGGCAATCCCGAACTGCCAGCGGAGGGCTCGGTCGAACAGTTCATCACGGAACACCATTGGGGATATGCGGCGCAGCGCGATGGCGGGTGCGTGGAATATCGTGTGACGCATCCGGCATGGAAAGTTTGGCAGGTTCGGCGCGGCGAGTTTGACGGTGATGCGGAGAATTTTTATGGAAAAGAAATGGCAGTAGTGCTCGCAGGCAGGCCACAGACGGCCTTTTTGGCGGATGGATCGGCGGTCGGGGTGATGCGGGGCCGACGCTTGTGAAGCTGCCGATGAGGCCGACCCGCCGTCAATTCCGCCTCCAAATGGGCCATTTTGGGCGCTTTTTGGCTGTCCAAGGGCCATTTTCCGGCCATTTTTGAGGGGTACCTTACTCGGAACCGCATAAAATCTGCATAAAATGCTACTTTTCCACAGCGGAGTGCGTTAGTATTCGCTCGATACACGCAAATTAAGTAAGTTCCTGAAGGAGGAATTCATGGCTTCTGGTATGACTAAGACGCAACTCACTCGCCACCTGGCCGAGAAGCTCGGCTCCAACAACAAGACGGCCGCGACTTTTCTGGAGCACCTGGCCGACACGGCAATTAAAGAGACAAAGAAGAATGGTGTATTCGTTGTGCCCGGACTGGGCCGCCTGGTGAAGGCGCATCGCAAGGCACGCATGGGACGCAATCCGCAGACCGGCGAACCGATTCAGATCAAGGCGAAGACGGTGGTAAAGTTCCGCGTGGCGAAGGCCGCGAAGGACGCGATTGCGCCGAAGAAGCCGTAGTTTTGTGCGGCGCGGGCGCCTCGTCCGCGAAAAGTTGGAATCAACAAAAAGGCCGGCTTTCGAGTTGGCCTTTTTTCTTTCTGACAAATTTCCTCTAACTAAGTTTTCAACTCGATCAACTCCGTGTTCAGTTGTCCTGCGGTAACCGTCAATTTGCCTACACTCACAGGCAAGCTAAAGCGGCGCGGGCCGGCGCTGCCGGGATTGAAATAGAGGACTCCGTTTTTCTCTTCGATTTTGGGCTTGTGGCTGTGACCGTAGACGACTACGCGGAATCCGGCGGCCTGCGGCTTCAGGTCGAGTTGCGCGAGATCGTGCAGCATGTAGATCGATACGCCGTTGACTTCGAGGACTTCGGTGAGCGGCAAAGTGGTTGCCCAGGGCGCGGTGTCGACGTTGCCGCGGATCGCGATGACGGGCGCGATTTGCTTTAGCGCTTCGAGGATTTCGGGAGCGCCTACGTCTCCGGCGTGGAGGATGCGGTCGGACCCGCGGAGGGCTTCGACGGCTTGCGGACGCAAGAGGCCGTGAGTGTCGGAGATTACGCCGATGGTCACGGGTTTTTCAGTCACCGCAGGTTGTACCTCAATTCATCACAGATTTGATGTTTCGCGCTCACAGACTTCTTGTGTGGAGCTACGACTATACTTCTCATAGGACATTCCTCGAATTCGTGACCGAAAATATTCAAAACCTGGCCGACGCGCTGCGGCGCTATTGGGGATATCACGAGTTTCGCCCCAAGCAGGAGAATGTTATACGGAGTGTGCTGGCGGCGCACGACACTTGCGTGGTGATGCCGACGGGAGGCGGGAAGTCGCTTTGCTATCAGCTTCCGGCGGTGATTTCCGGCAAGACGGCGGTGGTGGTTTCGCCGCTGATTGCCCTGATGCAGGACCAGGCGGCGCAACTGGCGCAGATGGGGATTCCGGCGGCGGTAATCAATAGTACGCAGAGTCCGGCGGAGCGGCGGCAGGTGATGGAGAAGGCGGCGCGCGGCGAGTATAGGCTGCTTTATCTGTCGCCGGAGCGGCTGGCGGCGGGAAATACGTTTGAGTGGCTGGCGAAGGTTCCGGTGGGCTTCTTTGCGGTGGATGAGGCGCATTGCATTTCGGAGTGGGGGCATGAGTTTCGGCCCGACTATCGGCTGCTGAGCCGGTTGCGCGCGAGTTTTGCAGCGCTTCCGATTGCAGCGTTTACGGCGAGCGCGACGCGCCAGGTGCGGCACGACATTATCAAGCAACTGCAAATGCGCACGCCGGATTGCTATATCGCCAGCTTTCATCGCGAGAATTTGCGCTATGTGGTGCATGAGTGCGGAGCGCGGACGCAGATGGAGTTGCTGGGACGGGCGCTGCGGCAGTATGCGGGCGAAAGCGTGATCGTGTATTCGCCGACGATTCGGCGCGTGGAGGAGACGGTCGAATACCTCGAGGAGAGTGGGATTGCGGCGATTCCTTATCACGCGAAAATGGAAACTCCGATGCGGCGGCAGAATCAGGAACGCTGGATGTCGGACGAAGTGCGCGTGCTGGTGGGCACGATCGCGTTTGGCCTTGGCATCAACAAACCCTCGGTGCGAGCGGTGATTCACCTGTCGCTCCCGCAATCGATCGAGCAGTATTACCAGGAGGCGGGGCGCGCGGGGCGGGACGGGCGACCGGCGGATTGCGTGCTGTTGTGGCAGAAAAAAGATCACGTGCTGCTGGGATATTTCATCAACAAAGTCTCGGATGAGACGGAACGCGAGCGCGCGTTGGGACGCAAACGCGTGATCAGCCGATTTGCAGATTCGTCCGGCTGCCGGCATCGGCAGATTTGTTTGCATTTTGGCGAGACTCCCAAGTGGGAGAGTTGCGGGAATTGCGACAACTGCAACGCGCGGCCGGAGTGGTTGAAGAAGGAGATGAAGCTGGCTGAGCTGCCGCCGGTCGCGGCGCGGAAGAAGACTTTTTCGCGGGCGTCTTTTGCATCTGCGTCGCTGGAGCGTCCGTTGTTTGGGAAAGAGACGCCGCGAGGGCGCAATGCGGCTGCGGCGGAGGCTGATCCGGCGCTGGCGGAATATTTGCGCGAATGGCGCCGCAATATGGCGCGCGAGAACAAAGTGCCCGCATACATTATTTTGCACGACAGCACGCTGGAGGAATTGTGCCGGCGGCGTCCGGCCAATCTGGCGCAGTTGAAGCAGGTGGCGGGGATTGGCGAGAAGAAGGCGGACGTCTATGGGGCGGAAATTCTGCAGGCCCTGCGAAATTTTGGCGGAGGGGCGCGCGCTGCGCCGACTGTGGCGCGGGAGCCGGTTCCGGCTGAGCAGACGTTGCGGCTTTTGAACGAGGGGCGCAGTTTTGAGGAGATTGCGCGAATTCGCGCGCGTCAGCTTTCGACCGTCGTGTGCACGGTGGCGAGCCTGGTCGAGAGCGGACAAATCAAGCTGGACGCGAAGTGGATTTCTCCGGCCGCGCAGCCGCTGATTGAGGCGGCTTGCCTGAGGCTCGGAGTCGAGCGGCTGCGAGATATTAAGGATGCGGTGCCGGCTTATGTGAGCTTCGAGGACATACGGCTGGTGGTGGCGTGTTTGCGGGCGGAAAACCGGATCGCGGCGAAGATGGCGTAGCCGCTCAGTTTGCCGCGATCAAATGCAGAGGTCCTTCGCTTCGCTCAGGATGACAACCTTAAATTTATTTGAGTATCTACCCCGTGGGGTCAGACGCCTTTGGCGGCGGGGTCCCAGATCAATTTGTGGATTTGCAGGCTGAGCCGGGCGGGGATGTTGTCGGCGAGAATCCACTGCGCTAGTTCTTGCGGATCGAGTTGGCAGTGGGATGTATCGCGGGCGCCGGAGGCGGTTTTTTCGAAGGCGGGCGAAAATAAAATGGCGTGGACACGCTCAGCTAGGCCGTGCTGCAGAACGAAGTCGCGGGCGAATTCGTAATCGGTGCGATCGATCAGGACAAATTTGAGTTCGTCGTGAGGCCGGAGCGCCTTCAGATTTTCGATGGCGAAGGTATTGGGTTCGCCGGAGTGCGGACACTTTACGTCAACGATCTTAATGACTTGTTTCGGAACCCGCTCCAGTGGCCGCTCTCCGCTGGTTTCGAGGAGGACCCGGTAGTCGGCGTCGAGGAGTTGCTCCATGAGGGGGATGACTTCGCGCTCTTGGAGCATGGGCTCGCCGCCGGTGATCTCGACTAGTCCTCCGGACGGACTCAGGCGCGCGACTTCGGTGAGCACGTCCTGAAGCGACATCTTTTTTCCGCCGTAGAAACTGAATTCGCTGTCGCACCAGGAGCAGCGCAGGTTGCATCCGGTGAGGCGCACGAAGACGCAGGGCAGGCCGGCGTGGGTGGATTCACCCTGGAGCGATTTGTAGATCTCTGAAATCTGCATGGGTCTGGGATGGGGTCAACGGGTCATCGAAATTCAAAATCAAAGATTTTAGATCGCCCGATGGTTAGGTCACCCGATCACCCGATTATCCACCCGCTACTCCGAGTAACGAGCGGTTGTTGTGTCGGTCTCGAAGACGGTCACGTCTTTTACTTTTACCCTGCCGTTGGTGACTTTGCTGAGGCGCGTGTTGGTTTCGTCGTAAAAATATTTCGCCAGATTTTCGGCGGAGGGGTTGACGACGGTGAAGGGCTCGATGTCGTTGATCATCTGGTGGTCGAGACGGTCGATGGCGTGTTTCATCACATCTTTGAGGTCTTTGAAATCGAGCAACAGGCCGGCCTTGTCGAGCTCAGAGCCGGCCAGGGTCACACGAATCTTGTAGTTGTGGCCGTGCGGATTCTCGCACTTGCCTTTGTAGTTGCGCAGGTAGTGGCCTGCGGCGAATGTGTCTTCAACGGTGACTTCGTACATGAAATCTGGTTAGCCTCGGGCTGTGTTTATTGTACATTTTGAGGGTGGCGGCGACACGGCTTGTCCGCATTTGAGCGAACTGCAGGTCCCTCGCTCCGCTCGGGATGACCGAGCTCTCTGAGAGAGAAGGAATCCATGGTGAGAACAATTCATGAATGAGTCGCGTGTAATGGATAGGACGCCAGCCGACATTTCAATTCGAGAGGCGGCGCGGAGCGAAGTGGCGATTGTTCTACATCATCGGTGGGCGATGTTTCGCGATATGGGGCAAGGGACGGCCGAAGAACTTGCTCGGATGGTGGAGGCAGCTGAGCCCATGCTGGCGCGGTCTTTGGAGAATGGTTCTTATCGCCATTGGCTGGCGGTCGCTTCGGGGCGGGTGGTTGGCGGTGGCGGAGTGCTGCTTTGTGCGTGGCCGGCGAATCCTAAGGACGCTTGCACGGAGCGGGCGATGATTTTGAATGTGTATACCGAGCCGGAATTTCGCAGGCTGGGCGTGGCGCGGCGGATCATGCAGACGATTCTTGATTGGATTCGGGCGCGGGGATTGCGTTCGGCTAACCTACACGCCAGCGATGAAGGGCGAGTTTTGTATGAAAAGCTGGGATTCGTGGCTACGAATGAAATGCGGCTGCGGTTTGATGAAACGAAATGAATTTCGCGGGTTCCACAATGCTTCCACAATGCTTACCTCATGCTATCGCCGTCGAGTTATCAGTCGTCAGTTCTCAGCAGAAATGCCTTTGGCTGAGAACTGATGATGTAAGCCCAGCTACGCTCCCAGGCTTGCGATCGATTCTTCTAATACATCGAGGGCTATGTCGGCGTCGTCTTTCGTCACTATGAGCGGCGGCGCGATGCGGATGGTGCTGGGGCCGCAGCCTAGAAACAATATGCCGCGCTCGAAGGCCGCTTCTACAATGCGATCGCGCTCGACCGCTCCGTGCGCGCGAGTGCTTTGATCTTTGACTATGTCGACGCCGATCATGAGGCCGCGCCCGCGAACGTCGCCGACTATTTTATGCTTTTTGGGCCAGTCGGCCATGCGCTTCATCATGTGATCGCCCACCTGCTGCGAGTTGCGCAGCAAGCCTTCTTTCTCGATCACATCGAGCGTGGCGAGGGCGGCGGCTATGCAGACGGGATTGCCGCCGAAGGTGGAGGCGTGCGAACCGGGCACCCAATCCATGATCTCGGCCTTGCTCATGGTGATGCCGAGCGGCATTCCGGAGGCGATGCCTTTGGCCATGCAGACTATGTCGGGATGGACTCCGGTGTGTTCGACGGCGAACCATTTGCCGGTGCGGCCGATGCCGCTTTGCACTTCATCGACTACGAGCAGGATGCCGTGCTTATCGCAGATGCGGCGCAGTTCCTGCATGAAGACTGTGGGCGCGACGACGTAGCCGCCCTCGCCTTGAATCGGCTCAACAAAAATCGCCGCGACTTCTTCGGGCGCAAGGATTGTCTTGAACAATTTGTCTTCGATGTAGCGGGCGCAGCCGAGCGCGAATTTCTCGCCATCCTGCGGGCCGCCTTCGCAACCGCGATAGACGTCGGGATAGCGAATGTGGGTGACTCCGGGGACGAGGGGTGAGAAGCGGCGCTTCTGTTGCGGCTTGGAGGCGGTCAGCGAGAGGGCGCCCATGGTGCGTCCGTGGAAAGCGCCCAAGAAGGCGATCACCTGCTGGCGTTTGGTGTGATAACGGGCCAGCTTCAGAGCGCACTCGACAGCTTCAGCGCCGGAGTTGCCGTAATAAAATTTGTGCGGGCCGGGCATGGGCGCGATCTCGGAAAGGCGCTCGGCTAGCGTGACCAGTCCTTCGTAGTAAAAGTCGGTGCCCGACATATGGATGAGTTCGCCCGCCTGCTTCTGGATTGCGGCGACGACTTCGGGATGGCAATGGCCGGTCGAGACCACGGCGATGCCGGCGGAAAAATCGTAGAACTCGTTGCCATCCACATCTTCGACCACCAGGCCGCGGCCACGCTTGGCAACCAGTGGATAGGAGCGCGTGTAAGAAGGGGAAATATACTTTTCGTCGCCGGCGAGAATGCGCTTGGCATTGGGGCCGGGGAGCGGCGTCTTCAGCTTGGGGCCGGCGGTGGATGTCTCGGCGGTCATCGTTGTTTTAACGGGCATGGTCTTGGTGGTCATGGGTTTCTCCAGAAGTTCTCGGTTCTCAGTGGTTGTTGTGCGCGGGTTCGAGGCCGTCCACGGAGATTGGTGCTTAGGCAGAGGCGAATCGCGGTAAAAGTTATGCGATTAGCGATGCGGGGCGGCGGAAAGAAAATTAGTCGCTGCCGAAGAGGTTAGCGCGCACGTGCGACGGCAGAACCGACAGGTAGCGGCGGGGACACGCGCGTCCCTCGATCCAGCTTGAGCCCAGTGGCGGAATGAAGCCGTTGCAGCGCATAACGATGGGTCGATTATATCCCGAGTGTGATGCGGGCGTAACCCCCCAAAGGACAGGGCCGGGAGTGCCTGACTTAGCGGGTAACTCGGCAAACTGGCTATTGCAGGGTGCCGGGTCATGTAAATTTACGATTCGAAAACGAAGCGATCGCCGAGCAGGAAGTTAAGCAACGAACAAATGGCGATTGCGGCACAATTCGACAGAACATAGTTGAATCTGAATTGGCCTACGAGCAGGCGCATCAGCAGTAAATTTCCGACGATGGAAACGGCTCCGTTCGTGGCGTTAAACTTCGCCAACCTGATCAACGAATGAGCGAGCCGCGAGGGCGGCCGGTCGGCCCAGGTGAAGCGCTCGTGCCATACGAAGTTATGGAGGACGGCGATTTCGACCGCGATCGCCGTGGCGAGCAAATAATTGAGCTTCAGCCAGGAACGAAGAATTGCGAGCGCGGCCAGCTGCACAACTATGCCGATTGCGCCGACGGCGTTGAATTTAATCCAGCGGAGAAAAGTCTGGCGGGCGGCGCTTGGCTTTGCCTTTTCGGCGTCCTCTTCGGTCTTGTTTGGGGCTTCAGCAACCGGCGCGGGCTCGCGCGGGCGGTCGTTGCGGCGCGAACTGTTCATCGAATTTTCTCTTCGCGGTAGAGTCGAGCCGTGTTCTTCGCGGTCGCGACGATCAGCATCAGCAACATACCGACCAATCCGATCGCGCCGCCGATATCAAACAGGCGGTAGCGTCCGTGAATCACCCGCGCCCACCGGAACAAAGCGAGGTTGCCGATGATCAGAAGCACGCGCAGCTCGGTTGGGCCGAAGTGCCACATGGAAAGATGAAATTCGCCGAGCGTGTAGGTTGCCAGATAGGACTGGACTGAGAGCAGGAGAAATGCGATGAGCAATCCGATCGCGATGAGTGGATGCATATAGCTGGAGAGAGCGAGACCTCCCATCATCGCGACGGCGCCGATGGAATCGATCATGTGATCGACGTAAAAACCGTAGCGCGGGCGCTGCTGCTGGCGGACGCGTGCCAGCGTGCCGTCGAGGCTGTCGCCAAACCAATTCAGTACGAGACAGAAAATTGCCGCCAACAACATGCGGCGATCCCGGCCGGCGAACGCATAACAGATGCCGGTCGCGACCTGGCCGGCGAAGCCGAGCAAAGTGAGATGGTCGGAGTTAACCCACCGTGGCATGCGCTCGGCCATCCAGATGAGCGCGCGCTTCTCGGCGGCGGCGAGAAAGCTTCCGTGAACGCGAGTTGCCTGCTGGAAGTCGGTGTTGCGTTTCTCGGTCAAAGCCGGCTCAGTCACCAGCGGATTATAGCGTGGGGCCGAGTAGGGTTATGTGTTTCCCGCTGGCCGCGGAGTCCCGTCGGTTTTGCGATCGAGAGGCGGGTCCCGGAGCACTCGGCTATGGTTGCGGGTTGGCCTTGATTAAGTGGATCGTCTGCGGCACTGGTCCAACGCTGTCTCGCCGAGTCCTCCGCGCCTCGCCCTTTTCCTCGTGGTTTCGCTGTGACGCTGACGATTGCGGCGTCTCGTTCACGCCGTCGTTCACTTGCGCGCAGTCCATGCGCAGGGTGCCATTGTCGTTGAACACTAATCCATAAAAGCGGAAGGTGCCGCTCTCGGCGAGAGGCTGGCTGTTTACCAATTGCGTGTTGCTGTCGACGTAGACCTCGACATCCGCGGGATTGTTCAGCTGCGTAGTTTGCCCCTGCTGCACGGCCAGGTTTGGAAACAGATCATAGGGCGCGAGTGATACCGAGTAGTCAGTAAAAATGCCGCTGACGGACGAACCCGTCACGGTTCCGTTGATCGTCTGCGGCATTAGAGTGATGGTGGTCGCCGCCGTAATCGCCTCCGTAAAAGTCGGTGAGTGCCAATGAATACACGGCAATATTTTGGCCGTCGACCATATTTGAACTGCTGAAGCTTGCCGGGAAAGGCAACTCGGCCAAGTTCCCAAGCTCGCCGGAAATCTGGAACACAGTGCTATTCGAAAAAGAGTAGACGCCCAGCCCTTGCGGCTGGGTGGAATAGTCCTGCCCCTGTTGCTGGCCTGCGAAGCTGTAGAAGTCTGGCAGCTCCGCATCCAGAAAGGTTAGCGGACTTATCATGACATTGAGCGCGGCTGGATCGTTGACCGCGATGCGCGTGGCAAGAAGCGAACCATCCGATTGGATTGCGCCGTCCATCTCGACAAAAGTGCCAACCGCGAGGGCGGAAAAACCGCTGCTGCCTTGATAGACCGTACCGGTGTTGGAAGCGACAGAAAGCGCCCTGGGATTTTCGGGAAAAGGCAGCGCTAGTGTGAAGCTGCTGCCGCCAGCATTGATTGCATTGATCTCCCCGTTCAGGTCCAAAACCTTGCCATTCTCCGGATTCGTCGGTTGCTGCGAAAAACTCGCCTTGGTAAGGTTGAAAGTTGGGGTTATCGAGTACGTGTAGGTGCCATTGGCGTTGTAGCACGCGGAATACGTCTCTGACTGCGACACCAGCATGTCAAGTAACACATCCATGTTGTCGCCCGTAACGGTTATCGGCGACGGCAGGTTCACCGTCACGAAGGAATTCGGCACGTAGCCGTAGGCAAATGTGCTCGTGTCAAGGCTGCCCGATGGGGTGAGGGTCGTGCAGGTGAACCACGCCCCTCCTATGATTGCGGTCGCAGAGCTATAGATATCCTGAGGGATGGTCACCGCGGTGAGTGGCTCTACGTCGCCATTTAGATGAATAAACTCGGTTGGTTGCTGTGCTACTAGGAGGTTGACAAGGTTACCCTTCTGGCCGGTCAAAGTGATGCTTTCCAGTTCAAGCCCAAACTGTAATAACTGATCGTTGGCCGTGCCGGTGAGCGCGACTGTAACTTGAGTATTGCCACTCAGCGGAGGAGGCACGGATGTTCCTCCGCCGCCGCAAGCAGTGGTAGAGCTAACTGCCAAGATGGCCAGAAAGGAAAGTATGATTGAGTAAAACGCAGAACTTAGAGGCGCTGCAGGGGCCGTAACTCGACTCATGACATCCCCCCCATCGGAGTTAGTGGCTGATTTCGGGAACAAATTGTACCTTACTTCTTGACCTCTCAAAAACGACAATTCGGCTCCGTAGTGTTTCGGCGTTGACGCGACATAACGTTTCTTCGGGAGACGTCGTTAGGGTGGCAGTGTCATCCGCGATTCTGGGGGTGATCCACCGTCCCACCAGCCGCTGGATGCGTTAATCTGCAAAGGATGCGTCTGCTCCGCTTTTTTCGGCCATCACACCAGCACACCGCGGGTTCGGCGACGGTGCTGCTGATGACGGCGATCACGCTGTCGCGCGTGATTGGATACATTCGCGAGGCGTACATCGCCTATGCTTTTGGCGCGGGGCAGCAGACGGACGCGTATGTCGCCGCATTTACTCTGCCCGACTGGCTTAACTACATCGTCGCCGGCGGAACCGCTTCGATTACATTCATCTCCATCTATACGCGGTTTCTGGCGGAGAAGCGCGAGGAGGACGCGCAGAAAACTTTTTCAATCATCATCACAGTGATGACCACGGTGCTCATCGCCGGAACTGTGCTGGCTGAGATATTTACGCCGCAATTTGCCGGTTGGATGTTCCACGGCTTCACGGCCGAGCAGATGCGGCTGTGCGTTCATCTCACGCGCATTCTTCTGCCGGCACAGATCTTCTTTTATGTTGGAGGAGTGGTTTCGGCGGTGCTGTTGTCGCATCGGCTCTTTTTGTTTCCAGCTCTGGGGCCGCTGATCTACAACGTATTCATTATTGCGGGCGGAGTGGTTGCCGGGCGGCAGATGGGAATTTCTTCGCTGGCTTTCGGCGCGCTGGTGGGCAGCGTGGCGGGTCCTTTCTTAATCAATGCCATCGGGGCGGCAAAAATCGGCACCGGGTATCGGCCTTCTTTCGAACTTAAGAATCCTGCGTTTCGCGAGTGGGTGCGGATGTCGATCCCACTGATGCTCGGCGTTTCGCTGGTTACGGCGGACGATTGGATCCTGCGTTATTTCGCCTCGAGTGGAATTGGCGACATTGCGCGGCTGAATTATGCCAAGCGGCTGTTTGGGGTTCCTATCGCCATTCTTGGTCAGGCTACCGGGCAGGCATCTCTGCCGTTTTTTTCGCGGCTGTTTGGCGAGAAAAAGTTTGACGAATTTTCCGCGACGGTGAATGGGTCGGTGTATCGGATTACCGCGGCTTCGCTGCTGATGACGGGATGGATGATGGCGATTGCGCTTCCGCTGATCGATCTAGTATATCGGCGCGGGCACTTTACTTTCTCCGATTCGACAGCGACGGCTGTCTATTTTTTCTGGTTCTCGTTGTCGCTGGCTTTGTGGTCGTGCCAGGCGCTCTATGCGCGGGCATTTTATGCGTCGGGCAACACGCTGACTCCGATGATCGCGACGAGTTTGATTACGGTCGCGTCGCTGCCGATTTATTCGCTGTTGTTTCGCGAGTTGTCGGTTACGGGATTGGCGATCGCGTCTGATCTGGGCATCGCCGCCAATGCGCTGGCGATTGCGTCGTTGCTGCATATTCGCGGGATGGTTTCGTTTGGCGGATTGAAGTGGAAGGAATTAGCGAAAGCGACGCTGGTGGGCGCGGTTTCTGGAGGATTGAGTTATGAAGTGATGCGCACGGTGGCGCTCAATGGCAGCCGGCGCAGCGATCTCTTCGCGCTCGCGCTGGGCTCGCTGACTTGGGCGGCGGCAGTTGCGGCGGGACTGTGGTTGCTGCGTTCGGAGTTGCCGTCGGATTTGCGCGGGAGAAGGAGGGTGGGGTTGGCGGGAGTAGCTGGCGGTCAGGTAGCGGAGACGATGGCCACGGGTAAGGAGCCTTGAGAGCGCTGTTCGTCGCTCGCTAATCGCTGACCGCTATTTGTCTTTCGCGTGTCGCCGTTTGGTTTCTCTGCTCGGAATTACCGCCCAAAAGGAAAACGGGCCGCTTGGGCCCGTTTACCCTGCAATATATGTCGCTGCGATCAGCTGCAAGCGAACGACGAAAAGCGCGCTCCTATGCTCTGGCAGCGATCGCCGGTTCCGGCGTCGCGTTCGAGACACTCTTCGTCACTTCTTCGGGACGCGAGTCGGTCTTGGCTCCGGCAGAGCCGGCCTTGCGGATGTCGATGCCGCCCTTGAAGAAGGCACCGTCTTCGATCGAGATGCGCGCTGCTACCACGTCACCGGTCAACGAACCGTCACTACGGATGTCCACGCGGTCGCTCGCCGTCAGGTTGCCACGCACCTTGCCGAGCACCACGATTTCGCGGGCGTTGATGTTCGCTGCGACCACACCGTTGCGACCAATGGTCACGCGATTACCCGAGAGGTTGATCGAACCCTCAACCCGGCCGTCAATATATAAAGACTCGGAGCCGGTCACTTCACCTTTGATCACCAGCGACTTGCCGATCGTAGCTTGGTCCGAAGTGGTAGTCGCAACCGGACGGGGCGCGGGAGCGGGCTCGCTCGTGCTCGTGCTCATACTGATAGGCGCCGTCGTTGCCGCAGAAGTCGGACGTTCCGGCTCAGCCGGGCGGCCAGGTGTCGCAGGTTGATTCGTGGGCTTCCACATTGTCGTCGAAATCCTTTCCTCGTAGCAATGATTAGGGGACTTTAAACAACCGCCGCATTTCGGTGGCCAAATTGCATTGTACTCCTTAGTAAATGCCTAACGCTGTGGAAATCAAGCTTTTCTTATTGCTTTTCATAGCACTCCCGGGAGCGCCCGGCGAGTCGTATCCCTTCGGCCACGCTCGCGACCGTGTAAGCCCTGCCCAGCCTGCGGTAATTCTTCTATCGCGATAGTATGGTGCTGTCAGGCAGATCAGCATCTCTTGTCCGCCCGACGAGGAATCCTATGACTCCATCGAATACGACTTCGACTTCTTCCTTATTGCGGCCTCAGCCGGGAGAATACGCTCCTTATTATGATCGCTACATTTCCCTGGTTAAGAGCGAAGACCTTGTGGGTGAGTTGGAGGAGCAGCGGAGGCAAACGCTTCTTCTGCTTTCAGGGCGCAGCGAGGCGGATGGCGATCTGCGCTATGCGCCCGACAAGTGGAGCGTGAAAGAAGTTCTCGGCCACATCAACGACACCGAGCGCATCATGAGCTATCGTGCGCTGCGGATAGCGCGGGGTGACGCTACGCCGATCGAAGGGTATGAGCAGGACGATTACGTGCGCAATGGGCCGTTCGCCCGGCGAGCTCTGGCGGATTTGATCGAGGACTACATCGCGGTGCGGCGCGCGACAGTTTCTCTGTTTCGGAATTTGGATGAGGCTGCATGGACCCGCCGCGGCGTGGCCAATAAGAACGAGGTGACGGTGCGCGCGCTGGCTTACACCATCGCGGGACACGAGTTGCATCATCGGGGAATTCTGGAAGAGAAGTATTTCAAGCAGGCGTCAGGTCACAGGTGACAGGTCTCAGAGAGTGCAGGGGATTCTCCTGAAACGTACGACCTGTCACCTGACTTTTTTGATGCTGTCCGATTCCGCCATCCTTCGTCACATCGCGCGCCAGCCCAGGAAGACGGCTAGCCATAAGCAGCTCTTGCGCGAACTCGGCGTTAAGGGCGAAGCACGGCGCGAGCTGACCGATCGGTTGCACGCGCTCGTCGGGAAAGGCGAGTTGCTGCAGGTCGAAGGCGAGCGCTACGCGATTCCCCAGGCTGCCAAGGGGCGCAACATGCTGGTCGGGCGCCTGACCATGCATCGCGATGGCTACGGCTTCGTGATTCCCGAAGCGACTTCGCTTGACGAAAATCTGAAGGCTCGGCTCGCCGGCGATGTTTTTATTCCTCCACATGCTATTGGATCGTCGATGCACGGTGACCGCGTGCTGGTCGAAGTATCGGCTGTGCGTACCGACGGTCGCGCTGAAGGGCGCATCATTCGCTCGCTGTCGCGCGCGCATCCGACCGTCGTTGGGATCTTCCACTACGGACGACACAACAATTACGTCAAGCCGATTGATGAGAAAGTGACGCAGGAGATTGTGATTCCTCCAGGGATGGAGAGACCTAGATCTTTGACCGCGGAGGACGCCGAGGACGCGGAGAACCAGACTGGAAGATCAAAGGCTAAACATCGCGTGATTGGCGATGAGGCTGCGGTGCACGCCGATTGGCAGGATCTCGACGGTGTTGTCGTCGATGTGGAAATCACCGACTGGCCTAGCGCTACGCAGAATCCGCGCGGGCGCGTGCTTGAGATTCTTGGCGAAGAGGGTGATTTCGGCGTCGATGTCGAGATCATGATCCGCAAGTTTCACCTGCCGCATCGATTTCCGCCCGAGGTGATCGAGGAGGCGCAGGCGATTGAGAACGTTATTCCGGGCGAGGCTCTGCGCCGGCGACGCGATTATCGCGAGCTTCCTATTGTCACGATCGACGGCGAAACGGCTCGCGATTTCGATGATGCCGTGCACGTGCGGCTGATGGAAAACGGCAATTACGAATTGCAGGTGCATATTGCCGACGTCGCGCAATATGTGACGCCGCATTCTCCGCTCGATCAGGAGGCGCGGCTACGCGGGACTAGTGTTTATTTTCCTGACCGGGCTGTTCCTATGCTACCGCTTGAACTTTCTACTGATATTTGCAGCTTGCGTCCGAACGTGGATCGGCTGGTGCTCTCTTGCACTATGGAGATCGATCATCAGGGCGAGATTGCGGGCTACGAAATTAACGAGGGCGTAATCCGGTCGGCGGCGCGGATGACTTATACGGCGGTGAATGCGGTGATCGAAGGCGATGCTGCGGCTCGGCGCGAATATGCGGGCCAACTCAAACACTTCGAACGGATGCGCGATCTGGCGATGACTTTGAATCGCAAACGCAAGCGTCGCGGATCGATCGATTTCGATCTGCCGGAGCCGGTCATTGAATTTGACGAATCCGGGATGATGAAGAGCATCACGCGATCAGAGCGCAACATCGCGCACCGGCTGATTGAAGAATTCATGTTGTCGGCGAATGAGTCCGTCGCGCACTATCTGGAAAATAAGCGCATCGCATCGCTCTATCGCATACACGAAAAGCCGGACGCGAAGCGGGTTTACGATTTCGAGGTGATTGCCGCGACTTTTGGGTATTCGCTGGGAGTGGGCGCGCTGCCGATTCAGCGTGTGCAATTGAAGGCCGACCGGCGTGATGCGCGCGGAACGGGGAAGCGGGTGCGCGAGATTGAAGTGCCGAAGGAAGTGCATATCACTCCGCGGATGTATCAGAAGCTCACGGAGAAGATCGCGGGGAAGCCGGAAGAGAGGATACTGAGTTTCCTGATGCTGCGCTCGCTGAAGCAGGCGCGGTATTCGGAGGAAAATCGCGGACACTTCGCTTTGGCGGCTACCACTTATACCCATTTCACTTCGCCGATTCGGCGGTATCCCGATCTGATCGTGCATCGCATTTTGAAGGATGTGCTGCGCGAGTCGGCGGAGTATAAGGATGGCGAGACTCCGGTTGGAGCTTCGGAGCGTGGCGGCGCCGTCCTGCCCGCTGAAAATGCGAAATCGCCGCGTCTAGATCCGGGCCGGCGGGACGAGGCTGCTACGCCTTGGTCGAAGCGGCGCGATCGCGATGCGCATCGGGATGCGATCGAACCTTTGGGTGGTCCGATCACGATTGAGGAATTGCACAACATTGCCGATGAATCGAGCCAATCCGAGCGCCGCGCCGATGAAGCTGAGCGCGGATTGATGGAATGGAAAAAAATGAAATTCATGGAGCGGCGGATCGGAGAAGATTTCGACGGGCTCATCATCAGCGTAACTAAGTTTGGATTCTTCGTGGAGCTCACTGATCTTTTTGTCGAAGGACTGGTGCCGCTCAACACACTTAGCACCGGCGGTAAGAATGATCACTACACCTATCACGAAGACACGCGCCAGATTATCGGGCAGCGCTCGCGCAAGACTTACGGGCTGGGGGATCGGGTGCGGGTGCTGGTTGATCGCATTGATCCGGTGGAGAAGAAGATACAGTTTGCGGTATTGGAGGAGGAGCCGAAAGCGTCGGGGAAAAAGCGGCGCTGATGTTTTAGACGGTGCTCCGTTGCTGTCTACTTATTGATCTGAAGGTAAAATAAAAAGTCACAAGGGATGGCTGATTATGCCCACGCCAAGCGAACCGAAGCCCGAACAAAATTCAAGCCAGGCGGCTGAGCAAGTTGCCAGTGCGCATCGGATTCTCAAGGAACTACAGAAGACGCTCGGGAATCATCCGGAACTAGGCGAGGCGATCGTCAAGCTGGAGATGGCGCTGAGCACGTTGGCGGTGAAGACGGGCGGGCTGCTGTAGTCTGCCTTGGCATTCTGACAACTGCAGATCCCTCGCTGCGCTCGGGATGACAAATCTGGTTGGGAGTCACACGGTGGCAGCGTCTTCGCTGCAAGCTCCTCGAAATGCTAAACTCCTTGCTTCACCAGTCTCCACCACTCTTGGCGCCTGCCTAGGAAATCAGCAGCATGTCCACAAATTTTGATTCCAGTTCTAGCGCTCCCAGTCTGCGCACGCGAGTTGTGCGCGAGCCGCAACGGGCGGTTTATGATCGCGAGGTTGTTTACCAGATTCTTGATGAAGGTTTTCTTTGCCATGTTGGCTTTATTGCCGACGGACAACCCTTTGTTATTCCTACTTCTTATGGACACGACGGCGATGTGCTTTACGTTCACGGCTCGGCAGCCAGCCGCATGCTGCGCAATCTTGATCAGGGCTTGCCGGTGTGCGTTACGGTGACGCTGCTGGATGGGCTGGTGCTGGCTCGGTCTGTGTTTAATCACTCAATGAATTATCGGTCGGTGGTGATTTTGGGCACGGCTACGCTGGTGGGTGATCCGGCGGAAAAGCTAGCGGCGCTGCGCGCGCTTAGCGAACATATTATTCCTGGGCGGTGGGAGTATGTGCGGCAACCGAATGAGAAAGAGTTGAAGGCTACTTCGGTGCTGCGGCTTCCGATTAATGAGTTTTCGGCTAAGGTGCGGGTGGGGCCCGCGGTCGACGATGAGGAGGATTATTCCTTTCCTACATGGGCGGGCGTGATTCCGCTGGAGATGACGGTGGGCACGGCGATTCGCGATGAACGCTGCGAATTGGAGATGCCGGGGTATTTGAGGAATTACTCGCGGAAAGTAAATCCGTAGCCGTATCGCTTGATATCTAGCGATTGTTTTCTCGGAAAGCTGCGGGAAAGGCGGCTAGACGGTTTGCTGGAAAACTCAGGCGATTCTCGGCAGTTGCCTCAGAGGCTGAAGCCACGATCGAAAACAGGGCTTTTATCGCAGCGGTAAACCGCTGCGCCATCCAAAGGCAAAGCCGAGTTTCCTCAGCCTGCTGGAAACGCAACTGCCTCCATCATTCCGACGCCGGAACGTAAACTGCCTTTGCCGCCACAAGATCGACGTTGTGCAACTCCGTTTTTAATTTTATCGGTCGCACGCCTGCCTTCTTTTGCGGCTCGGCCAGAAACGTTAACTGGTATTGATGCTCCAGGCGATTCGCGGCGTCTTTTAGATAGGGCGTGAAGTCTGGTGCGGGCCCAAAGAAACCGATGTAGTATCCCTCGCCTCCGGTTTCTTCCGTTAGCTTCGAAAGGTAGATCTGGCCCCAGTAGTTAGACCAGTGACTGTGTCCGAAGTGCCCGGCCCCTGGAGCATAGATGGCAGAGACGAGAATGCCGGCGCGCTGACAATCCTCGATCGCCGCTGACAGGTAAGGATCGTCCGCATCGCCCGTTCCGTAATAGGGGTCGGCTCCGCTGGTGATCATGAGGACTTCATGGCGAGTGCCGTCGGGCTGCCAGCGCTTCGCCAGGTCGCTTAGAGCGAAGTATGGGCTGGCATCTGCGCTCAGGTAGCCCAATGCCAGGCGAAGCGCTTTTGCCGCCAGGTCGTGATCCGTGGTCAGCTTTTGCTCCATACGCGCCGTCCCGTTTTGCATGTAAGCAACGCCTACCTGGGCGTTAGGTGGTAGAGCCACAATGAACTTTTTGATGTCGCTCAGTTGCGTGTCGAGTGCGGAGCTGGAGGCGTCATCGATGAGGACATAGAATTCCAGTCCGGCGTGGTCGCCCTGGGCTGGAATCCATTCGGTGACCTGGTCGCGGTTCTTGCCCTCGTACACCATTACGTCTTCACGGGTCACGACGGGTACTTCGGAGCCTTTCCGGGGCTCGACGGTGACGATCATGTGAACAGGAGCGCCGCTCGCGTTCGGAGCCTGCTGGGCGACAGCGTAGCTGCCGAGCGCGACCGCGATGAGACATGCCATCGCTATCAAGCCGAATCGATATCGATCGTTGTTCAATCGATGGCGGTTCAGAAGACGGTTCAAGAACGGAGCGTTCATATACACCTCCGGTCAATCCAGGTCGCATCCTTCTCTTGGGATGACTTAATTGGATACCTACCTATCTAGATGCACTGAAGGCAGCGTCGCACCAGAATTCCGCCAGGTTGAGGTCACGGCAGCAGTAGCAATTTCCCTGTCGTTTTTCGTGCTTCCAGATCGCGGTGGGCTTTTTGGGCCTCGGCCAGGGGATAGACGTGCTCGATTCTTAGCTTGAGTTTGCCATCGCGAATCATGCCGAGGACGGTGGCTGCGCGGGAATGCAATTCCTGAGATGTCGCAATGTAATTCGTCAACGAAGGGCGCGTTAGAAAAAGCGAACCCTTTTGCGTTAGTACCAGCGGATCGATTGGGGTGACGGCTCCGCTTGAACCTCCGAACAGTACCATCATGCCGCGGGGGCGTAACACGTTCAAACCCTTTTCGAAGGTCGTCTTCCCCACCGAGTCGTAGACGACGTCGACGCCTTTGCCGCCGGTTAGGCGTTTCGTTTCGGCTTCAAAATCCGACTGCGTATAAAGGATGATTTCGTCGGCTCCGGCGACTCGCGCCAGCTTGGCTTTTTCTTCCGTGGAGACGGTGGCGATGACGCGGGCGCCGATGTTGTGCGCCATCTGCACCAGAATTAGCCCGACGCCACCGGCGGCGGCATGGATTAGGGCGGTTTCGCCTTTTTTCAGCGGATGAGCGTCAGAGGTCAGATATTGCGCCGTAATCCCCTGCAGCATGGCGGCCGCGGCTTGGCGGTCGCTGACGCCATCGGGAATTTTGACCAGGCGGTCGATGGGCACGGCGGCGTACTCGGCGTAGGCGCCGAGGACGGAGGTGTAAGCCACGCGATCACCGACGGTCGGCACCTCGGGATGCTCGGAAGCATTCTTGCCCTCTGCCTTCGCGTCGGTGCCGAGAGCAACTACGACTCCGGCGGCTTCCTGGCCGAGAACGAGCGGGAGCGGGGCCTTGTAGCGGCCTTCGCGGTTATAAATGTCGATGAAATTGATTCCGGCAGCCTTGACCTGCACGATGGCTTCGTTCGGTTTCGGCTGTGGGACCGGCAAGTCCACTAGTTCCATCACTTCCGGCCCACCCGTTCGGCTGATCTGGATGGCTTTCATAGGTTTTTTCGATGAATGGGGCGCGGCAAAAGACTCGGCAAAAGACTCGTTGCCACCAACGGCTGGCGTAGGGTAACATGCCCAACCGGTTTCCAAAGTAACGGGGGGCAGGTGTCTTCCGTGGCGTTGACCCAACGAATTTTGCGATAGTACCATCTCATAATAGACAATGCAGGTGATCGATAGGGGCAGGCCAGCCGGGAGAGTTTCAGGCAAGTTTCTGAAAATATGAGGGTTTCATTTCAGCGGTATTTGACGATCTCGGTTTCTGCACTTTTAGGGGCAACCCTCGGCTGCCAGAGCGCCCAGAAAACTTCCTTCCTGCCTCCTGGACAGGCAGAGGCGCCGACGCTGGTTGCCGCTGGGTCGCCGCCTGATCCACCGAAGCAGAAGTCTACTGCAGCCGCTGCTGAACCGCGGTCGAAACCGCCCCTTCCGCAGGCCCTCGAAGTCGATCCCGTTGCCGACCTGATCGCCCGGGTCGAAAAGGAATATCAGGCGGGCCAGGACAACTATCAGGCTGGCCATCTTGAGGCGGCGAAGCAGAATTTTGACTCGGCATTTAACTTATTGCTGGGCAGCGGATACGATCTTCGGTCGGGCAACTCGGATGATCGTTTGGAGCGCGAGCTCGATCGCATTCTCGATGGCATCAATACACTTGAGCTCGCCGCCTTGCAGCAGGGGGACGGCTTTGCCGAGCAAAAGTCGGAACCGGCTCCGATTGACGAGGCCAACGAAGCTACTCCGGCGGTTGACCAAGGCGTAAAGGCAAAGGCCGAGGCCGAGATCAAGTCGACGCATTCGGATCTGCCGCTGGTCATGACCGACCAGGTTGCCGGCTATATTAATTATTTTTCCAATCGCGGGCGCGGGACGCTGGAGCGTGCTCTGGCTCGCTCGGGCCGCTACGAGGATATGATTCGGCGCGTTCTGCGGGAAGAAGGCGTTCCGCAGGAATTGATTTATCTCGCGCAGGCGGAGTCGGGATTCCATCCTTTGGCTGTTTCGCGCGCTGGGGCTCGCGGCATGTGGCAGTTCATGGGCAGCCGCGCTAAGGGCTACGGACTCGAACGCAGCTGGTGGGTCGATGACCGGCAGGATCCGGAGAAGGCGACGCGCGCTGCGGCACATCATTTAAAAGATCTCTATAACGAATTCGGAGACTGGTATTTGGCGATGGCCGCGTACAATTCCGGCCCGGGAACGGTGCAGAGCGCGGTGAAGCGCACGGGCTATGCGGATTTCTGGGAGCTTTATGGGCGCAACGTGCTGCCCAAGGAAACGCGTAATTACGTACCTATCATCGTGGCCGTCACCATCATGGCCAAGAATCCTGCGCAATATGGGCTGGATTCGGTGGTCAAGGAAAAGCCGGTTCCGTACGACACGGTTAAGATTGACTATCCCATCGATCTTCGGTTGGCTGCGGAATGCGTGGATGCTACAGCGGAAGACTTGCTCGATTTGAATCCCAGCCTGCTGCGGCTGACTACGCCTAAGGATAAGAAATTCGATCTTCATCTGCCCGCCGGCACGGCCGACAAATTTGAAACCGCGGTGGCATCGATTCCGACGGACAAGCGCGTCTGGTGGCGCTATCACAAGGTGCAGAGCGGCGAAACTCTCGCTTCGATTGCCCGCACCTATCGCACGACCCCGGGAGCCATTGCGGAAGCCAACGACTTGAGCCCAAGCGTGAACAACGGCCGAATTGCCGGCCGGAATTCCGCCATGAATTATGAGGCTCTGTCGCCCGAATCGCGGCTGATCATTCCGATTGCCGCGGGCAAACAGGCCGATACCAGCACCTATGCGCATGCCACGACGCACTATAAGATTCGCAAAGGCGATACGGTCGAGTCGGTCGCCGAGAATTTTGGCGTTTCTGCGAAAATGCTGCGGAGTTGGAATCGCCTGAAGGGAAGCAGCCTTGCGGGGAGAAAGGTGCTGTATCTGCATCTGCCGGTCACGGCGGCTGCGGGCAACGCTCAGGTCGCCGCGAAACGCTCGACTGCATCCGCATCGCACCACCATGCCGGGACAGAAACTGCCTCAGCTACGTCGGTAGAGCGTACTTCCGGAAATGCGGTTGCGGAAAATTCGGCTGCGGCGAGCCACGAGACGGTGAAGCACCATACGGTCAAGCAGGGCGAGACACTGTATTCCATTGCGAACTCGTACAACACCACTGTCTCTGCCCTGAAGCACGACAACCGAAATCTGGCGGTGCTGCGGCCGGGAATGATTTTGATTGTGCGCGAGACGCGATAACGCCCAGATCAACTGATCAACTCTCTTAGTTCAAACATTCTTAGGTCAATTCCAATTCAATTTTCTTGCTGGCTGGATCGAGCTTCGCGATTCTAAATTCGCGAACCTGTCCGGACCGCATGGCTTCGGGCTTGACCTCACTCGGCGGAGCGCCCCTCTTCCACCGCGCTTGCAACATCGAGCCGAGCGACGACAGATCGGCTTTGGCTGTTGATGAGGATGAAGACGACGCGGCTTCAGTGCTTTTTTCTTTCGCCGGATTCTCCCCCGGAATCCGGCACATTGCCTGAACGCCTTCCCCGAGTTCCACACGCGCACGCCCTTCAGAGACTTCGATGAAGCGGCCCGTGACAACATCGCCTTCCTTATGCTCGGCGAGGTATTCATCGAGTCCGGTGGGGACGAGCTGCTTCATGCTCAGGCGGATGAGCCGCTTCTCGGTGTCGAGCGCAAGCACTTGCGCTTTGACCACTTGGCCGCTGCGCAGCACTTCCTGGGGATGATTGATGCGCTTCTCGGCGCTGATTTCGCTGACGTGAATCATGCCCTCGACGCCTTCGGCGAGCTGCACGAACGCGCCGAATTTTGTCAGGTTGATGACCGGGCCTTCGATCACCGTGCCCGGCGCAAATTTCTGATCGGCCCCGGCCCAGGGATCGCCGAGCGCCTGCTTGAGGCCGAGCGAGATGCGGCGCTCGGCGGCGTTCACGCCGAGAATGACCGCTTCGACGGTGTCGCCGGGTTTGACGACGTCGCTTGGCGTCCGCACGCGCTTGGCCCACGACATTTCGGAAATATGAATCAGGCCTTCGATGCCAGGTTCGATTTCGACGAAAGCGCCGAAATCGGCGATGCGGCTGATGGTGCCGCGTATCCGTTCGCCGGGCTTGTATTTTCCGGCGGCCGCATCCCAGGGATGCGGCTGAAGCTGCTTCAAGCTGATGGCAATGCGATGCTTTTCTTCGTCGATCTTGATGATCTTGGCTTCGATCAGTTGGCCGGCCGAGAGCACATCAGCCGGCTTCGCGACGCGACGCCATGAAATTTCGCCCACATGCAGGAGCGCGTCCGCGCCGCCGATGTCGACGAATGCGCCGTAATCGGTGAGACTGCGAATTTCGCCCTGCACGATGTCACCTTCTTTGAGCTCGGAGAAGCGGCGCTCCTTGCCGGCGCGCTCTTCGTCTTCCGCAATGGCGCGGCGATCGACGACGACGTCTTCATCATCCACGTCGAGCTTGATGATGCGGCAGCGGATTTCCTGCTCGACCAGATTCTCTAATTCGGCGGCGTCGTGGGTTCCACTGCGCGACGCAGGCATGAAGGCGCGCACGCCGATATCGACGCTCAGGCCACCCTTGACTACGCCGGTGACGGTTCCGATGATGGTTGACTTCTCGGCGAAAGCCTTTTCGAGCGAGGCCCAATCGGTGGGGCGCTCAACCTTGCCGCGGGTTAATTCGTAATAGCCCTCGGGATCGCGGCCTTTGATGGTGACCTGCACCCTGTCGCCGGACTTCGGCGGCTTGTCGGCGGGGAACGCAGTGAGCGGCAGAACGCCTTCCGTCTTGAATCCGATATCGAGAACGATGGAGTCGGCGGTGACGGCGATCACCGTGCCTTCGCGGCGCTGGGAGCCGGATTCAGCCTGGCGGCGATGACTCTGCTCGTACTCGGAGAAAACGTCTTTGAACGACTCGGTGGGCTCGGCCTCGACTGCCGCGGATTCTGGAGCGGCCTTGGCGGTGTTTATCTCAGTCGCGTTTGAGTCGGAAATGTTTGGATTTGACATGAGAGGCTACGGCCCTGCGGCGTGTTTTAGGATAACACCGCGAGTCGCTGGGAAGGTGAAAGGAACTTGAAATCTTGGGTGTAAACCGATTTCCGTTTAAATTGAGAGGCTGCTCGCGAATGCTGCCGGGGAGGAGCCTGCGATTTGGCTGAGATTCTGCCCGCGCGCTATTTTTGGACGGATCTACGGCGCGGTGATAGCGATCGTCGACACACTCGGCGACGACATCGGTAAATCATCCTACGCGCGCACTCACTCTCGCTGCCGTTAGGGTCGATCCGCTCACGCGACCGGCGCCCGCGGCAATACATTGTTAACCGTAGCATTCCGCGCATTTGAGAACGCATCTACAAAGCCGAGTTCGCCGAGCGACTCGAAGAAGCAGAATAATTACGGACGTGGTGGATGCTGCGAGTGTGATCTGCGCATCGAAGAGTAGTTTCGAAGAGGAGTCGAAATTATGAACGAGGAATTTGCAAAGGAGATATTGCGGGAGTTGATCTCCTCGCTTGAAACCTTGGAGACGCAGACCGCGGCCATCTTGCAATTCTTGAACGATAAGGATCCAGCCGACAAGGAGGCGCTCGCTTCTTACCTGGAACGGGCCGGTCAGGCGAGCAGCATTCGATGGCGCGGAGCGCGAGCCAGGATCGATCGCCTCCTCTCTTCCGCGATGAATAGTGTCGAAGAGGAAATCAGGAAAGAGCCGCCAAACCCTAAAGCTGCCCATCAGGCAGAGGAAGCGGACCAGGAAAAGCAAACTGCCGAGCAGCCTGAGAACGCGGGCCAGGAAGAATCGAGGACGAAGCAGGCCGAACAGCAAAACGGACGAGAGAACGGGACGGCTGCAAAGCCCGCGCAGGACGGGAAACCTGGAACGGGAAACGCCGATGCGAGCCCCAAAGGCGAGGACAATCAACCAGTGCACAACCACAGTTCACACAATGAAGGCAACAAAGAACGCAAGCCCAGAACGGAAGCTAATCAAGGTGGCACAGAGGCAAAGGAGGAAGCAGCTTAAACAGTTGCGGAGTTCCATCGCAAAAAAGCCCAGCCGAAGCTGGGCTCGGGAAGAGGTTGCGGGCTAATGGGACATGCCACTGTTCTTGCAAGTCTTCGAAACGTGTTTGAACGAATTAACTTGGAGTGTTTGAGAAGAACTGCTGTTCCCCATCGTGCCGCCGGAATCGCTTGATCCGCTGGCGGGAGCCGCAGCCGTTGTGCCCATAACTTTTATTTCGTGGCCTACATGGTCGCTTAGCTTGGCCGTGTTGCCGGTCAGTTGATACGCGGTGCCATTGTCATCCGTTAGTGTGTAGTTGCCATCAGAACCGCTCAGGCAGCCTTGGACCGTGGCATTACCGGTTCCAACCGTCGTCTGGTCGTTACTCGTCTGGCTTGCGCTGCTCTGATCGGGAGTGGCCTCAGATGGGCTGGCTTGATCTGGAGCGGGGCTGGTTTGAGTGGGGCTAGTCTGGCTTGGGCTCGCTTGGGCATTCTGGGCAACGGCCCAAGTCGCTCCTAGAAGCAGTACGGAAAGCAGTACGAAATGTCGCATGTGAACCTCCAAGTTCATCTGTGATACTCTGCACAACTCACGGGTGTGCTCACGAATTTAGCGCGATCAACGGAGACTGCTGGCGAAGTCTTCGCCAGAGGGTCTCGACCAGGTTGGCATCGCACCGACGATCTTGGGCGCCTCATCAATAGGCTGGATTGTCGGCCCTTGGGTTGCGGGTCGCAATACAGGTTTTGCCGGATATTCCCATGGGTCTCGCTGCTCTCTGGTAATCAAATTGCAGTCGGTAACAATCAAACGGAGCGCTTCTGTGTGTTGCATTACTGCGAGCAGGGCGCATGGCCGCAATCGCAGGCGATTTCGGTCTCTTCCGATCCCGCCTCCTTGCAAAATTGGCTGCAATATTTTTCGCCAGCCGGCGGTATGCAAACGCAGGGCTGATGGCTGCACTTGTTGGTCTTCGGATCGCTCATTGTCAAACCCCTTCGGAAAGCTACGTTAGCGGATACAGGATCAGCCTCAAATCAGGCGAACGCTTTAAGTCCCTGTGTGGTTTCTAGCAGGACGGGACAGCGGGCCCTATCATGGGTGTGAATTGTCTAGGCAGGTTTGTGTGCCTTGTCGTTCGCCGTATCCGCAATGTTGGTGAGAATTGCGTCGGCGTGTTTTTCTTCTTCCAGGGTCTGGTCGAGCAGCCCGGCGTGCTGTGACGTGCCCAGAATTTCGGCGAAGGTCCGCAGGGTGCCGTACGCCGCCATCTCATAGTGTTCGATTTTTTGTGCGGCGGCAATGATGCCGGCGTCGCGAACCGATTCGTCGGTCGCATCGTGGATCACGTCTTTGCCTTCGGTGATCAAGGCGGCCATGCCCTTGCAATGTTTCGGATCAACCATGCCTTTTGCCTCAAGCAGAATCTGGTCGAGGCGCGCGGCATGGACATGCGTTTCTTCGAGATGATTTTGAAGAGCGACCTTTAATTCCATTTCGGTGGCGGCTTCGATCATCTTGGGCAGTGCTTCGCGGATTTGGGTCTCGGCGGAGTGGATTTGATCAAGCTGATCAAAGTACAGCTTTTGAAGATTGTCTGACTTCAACCGGTCACCTCGTGAAAATTTTCAAGCGTTGAAAAGGCAAAGCTTACGATGCGGTGAGGACAAGCCGAGTTGCCGCAGGCCGCGGGATGCTATCCCGGCGAGGGTTCGGCAGATTCAACCGCGCCGATTCTCACGCAGGAAAAAAGGCATCCCGAAAAACCGGGATGCCCATAAAATCTCTCGCGCTAATTTCAGCTTTACGCCGACGGCGGCTTTTCTTTCTTATCTTCTTCCTTTTCCTTCTTCGGAGGAGGAGCCGGTTTCGTCTGCTGGTGAGGTGGCGGAGGCGCTGGCTTGGCTGCTGCCGGCGGAGGCGTGCGCTCTTGTGGCCGTGCGCTCGGCGGAGGCGTCGCGGGTTTCGGAGCCGGTTGGGTGCGGTTCGGCTCGGGACGATTCGACTGCGGTTGATTGGCCTCCGGCCGAGCGGGTTCGGGATGATTCTGCTGTGGCTGTGGCGGACGGTTAGTAGGCGCGGGTTGTGGCGGGCGACTTGGCTGCGTCTCCGGCCGATTTGTCTCCGGAGTCGTACTCGGTCGGTTATTTGGAGTCATTGCTGCCGGACGATTCGGCTGCGTGGCTGGCCGATCCATCTCGGCAGGAGCAACTGGGCGAGCCGGTTGAGAAGCGGCAGGCGCGGCGGGCTGTCCCGGTCGCGCGGCATTCGTCGGAATCCCCGGCTGAGTGCCGGGACGGCCAACGGTTGGGGTCGCCGGTCTTCCCGGAGGCGCCTGCTTGACCATCGGACGCGGAGCCGCCGCGCCCGTTGGCCGCAAGCCTTGCACCTCTTGTCTCGCCAACGGTTGGCCGGGATGCGCCGCCAGAGCCTGTTGCTGCTTTGCGAATGGCACGGGCGGAGGCGGAGGCGTTTTCTTCGCAACTACTGCGCGATTCATAACGGCTGCTGGCGGCGCGCTTACGTGGCCGGCCGTGGAAGCTCGCGCTCCGAGCACAGCCTCTCGCGTCGGAACCACCGCCACTCCTCTCGCGCTTATGGGCGCGCTGGCGAGTTGCTGTGCGTTCACCGCGACTGCCGCGTGGCCCAGAGGCTGTGCGCTCGCGAAGGCGCGTTGCGGAACCACCATTACCGCGCCCTGCACGTTTCGGTTCGCGTAGGTCACGTTGGTGATGGTCGTGGTTTTAATGATGGTGGTGTTGTAGATATTCGTGACATTCACGACATTGACGGTCGTGTTGCTGACATTAACCTGCGTCATGTACCCGCGGCTCACCGGGTAGGGAGGCACGTAAACCTCGCGCGGACCGAGCGGGAACCAACCGACATTTCCGCCCCAGCCGCCCGGGCCGCCGCCAATAAAGACGACTAGCGCCGGCGCGTAGACAGCGCGGACGGCGACCGGCCCGGCGATCCAGCCCCAGCGGCCGCCAACCACCACCCAGCGCCCGTAGTGGAAGGGCGCGTAGCCCCACGGAGAATCGTCGACCCAGGTATATCCCCAGGGCTCGATCCAATCCCAATGGCCGGTGTGATAGGGCGCCCAGCCGGCCTCAATATGCGGATACCAGACGTGTCCGTAGTTGGCATCGTCGCGCCAATCGCCGTTGTCATCGAGATCTTCGTAGCCGACAACGTCCGCCGAGAGGTAGTGCGCCGAGGGCGAAATATCGTAGCGGTGATCACGACCGTAGGCCCAGTTGTCGAAGGGATCGGGGTCGCCAAGCTGTTCGACGTCGGCGTTCAGCGAATCGGTTCCGCTGAAGGTGGCGATCTGTCCGGCGTGCACGTTGTAGGTCTGTCCGTTGCCGGTGGCTTGGCCTTCGCCGTCGCGAATGCTCACGACTGTGTAGGTGCCATCCTCGCTGGCTTGCGCGCGATAGCTTCCCGGCTCAGAAATCGTGAACGCCAGATTCGGCGTGTCGATTTCAAAATCGTCATCATCGTCGAGATGCCGGACGCGAATGTTGAGTGTGCCGGAGGTTAGTTGAATCTGCACGGTGTGGTCGTCGAGATTGAGGAAGGAGAAGCCTGTGTTCTCGCTCAGGCGAATCACGGCTGAGCCTAGCTGCAACTCGGCGCGCGAATCGCGGTCGGCCCAGAGCTGATCACCGGTTGTCATGGGGCGATTCGGAACGGCTTGCACCCAATCCGTTTCACCGGCGGGCTGGAATGAAACCGAACCCTCCATATAACCGAGCCGCGCCACTCGGGTGGGAGGATCGTCCTGTGGTTGATCTTGATCTTGCGCGGCGGCTCTTGTCGGCAGCATCGCCGTCGCCAGCGCCAGAGCAAGCACTGCGCTCCACCAGCCTAATTTCTTAATTTTGATTTTCATTGAAATGTCTCTCTCCAAGAATGTTTTTTCTCCCAGGCTTCTCAATTTGTTTTTGCAATCTCGGAAGTCCGGGGAATTCACGTCGACCTTTGACGCCATAACTTCACGTGCTGTTGTAGTCGCTGCAATCGTCAGCCCGACATCTGTTACAGGTGTTTAAGGGTGAGTAGCGCGAATCGGCACCAAGAGGTGTGCGCGATATCGGCACGAAAACCGTCGTCGAAGTGGATGCGTCAACGATACCACGTAGTTTGAATGTGGGGATGAGCCGGATTGCTCAAACGCGAAGGTTGATGTAAAAGAAAAATAGTGAAGGCCTATGACCCTGCTCGACGCTCAGCCTTACGACCCTGCGATAGCGCGCCGCCGCAAAATAAAAATTGCTAGCGTCGTTGTGATCGCGATCGTTATAGCTGCCTTTGCGTGGTTCTACCGCAACTGGCCCGAGGAGCACGTCGTCGACAAGTTCTTCACCGCTCTACAGCATCAGGATTATGAAACCGCTTATGGCATTTATTTCAACGATCCTGGCTGGCGGCAGCATCAGCAGAAATATTCGCAATACCCATACGCCGATTTCTATCGCGACTGGGGACCGGGTGGCGAGTGGGGCTTGGTCAAATCGCACCGCATCTACGGTTCAGCCAACACGAAGAGCTTTGGTGGCGGCGGAGTGGTGGTTGAGGTGATCGTCAACGAGCGCACGGAACATGCGCGAATGTTTGTGCAAAAATCGGACAAGACGCTGACGGTGTATCCGTTCTAGGCTTCGGCAGTTTTCCGTCCGTGGCAACTTGCCGAGCCGTGCTCGGCTGGACCGGTGAGGGCACCTGTCCCTACGTGAGGATTTCCCACCTAAGTGAGTATCCCGGCCTGAAAATTTAAGCTGCCAATGCCGCAATCTGATCCAGGGTCTTCTGGAGTGAAGCTGTATCCCCCACCGTCGCCGCTACCTTCGAGCGATCGATCTGGCGCATCAATCCCCACAAAACTCTTCCCGGCCCCACTTCGATAAACAGTTCGACTCCGTCATCGATCAGCAGCCGCACCGATGGCTCCCACCGCACTGTGCCGGTCACCTGGCGGATGAGCGCTGCGCGCGCAGCCTCGCTAGAAGCGATAGCAGCCGCATCAACATTGCATATCACCGGGCACGATGGATTCTGAAAATCAAGTGCCGCCAGATCCAATGCCAAGCGATCCTGCGCCGGTTGCATCAATGAACAATGGAAAGGTGCGCTCACCGGCAAACTGACTGCCTTCTTGGCGCCGCGTTCGGTGGCCAGGTTAATGGCGCGCTCCACGGCAGCGGTGTTGCCCGAGATCACGATTTGCCCGGGTGAATTGATGTTGGCTGCCTGACAGACTTCTCCCTGCGCCGCATCTGCCGCAATTTTGTTGACCTCGCCGATCGGCATGCCGAGAATTGCCGCCATCGCACCGACGCCTAGGGGCACCGCTTCCTGCATGTAGCGGCCGCGATGGCGAACCGTCCGCAACGCATCGGTGAACGCTAGCGTGCCGGCGGCCACGTGCGCCGAATACTCGCCCAGGCTGTGCCCGGCTGCAAAATCCGGCTTCAGGCCCTTTTCCTGCAAGACGCGCCAGGCCGCCACAGACGCGGTCAAAATTGCAGGTTGCGTAATCTCGGTGAGTTTTAGTTTTTCTTCTGGACCCTCAAAGCAGACTTGCGACAGCTTGTAGCCGAGCGCGTCGTCGGCTTCTTCAAAAGTCTGACGGGCTACTGGATAGTTTTCGGCGAGATCTTTGCCCATGCCAACGGATTGAGAGCCCTGGCCGGGGAAGAGAAAAGCAATGCGAGAAGAATTGTTTGTCATAATTGAGAAGTCAGAGGTTAGCAGAGGTCAGATTGCAGAGGTAAAATCCTCCGATGGCTGTTATTGCGCGATGGGGTTAAATCTTTGCAATCTGGCCCCTTATCTTCCTAAACCGCCGCGCTCAGTTGCGCCAACTCACGCTCAATGCTTTCGTTGACTTTGCCCTCGGCGAATTCGGCTGCCACGCGGACAGCGTTTTTGATGGCATTCGTATTCGACGATCCGTGGGTGATGATGCAGACGCCTTTTATGCCGAGCAGCGGAGCGCCGCCGTACTCGGTGTGATCAAGGCGCTTTTTGAAATCGGAAAACGCGTTGCGCGAGATATACGCGCCCACCTGCCGCGTGATCGTTGCCTTCAACGTATCTTTCAGCACGGCGCGCACCAGCCGGGCCACGCCTTCCGAAGTCTTCAACGCGACATTGCCGACAAAGCCGTCAGCTACGATTACATCTACGTGGCCGTTGTATAAGTCGCGGCCTTCCACGTTGCCGATAAAATTTATCGGCAGCCGTTTGAGCAGTTGAAACGCCTCGCGCGTGAGATCGTTGCCCTTGCCTTCTTCTTCGCCAATCGAAAGCAAGCCTACGCGGGGATGCTTCATGCCGAAAATCGACCGGCAGTAAATATCGCCCATCACCGCGAACTGCGCCAGATTATTGGCTGTGCAATCGACGTTGGCGCCCACATCGAGCAACACCGCCGCCGTGTTCAGCACGGTCGGAAAGGCTGCCGCGAGCGCGGGACGATCTACTCCAGGCAGCGCGCCCAGCACCACTTTCGCCGTGGCCATAGCAGCGCCGGTGTTGCCTGCCGTCACAAAGCCTGCGGCACGGCCCTCGCGCACCAGTCGCAATCCAACGCGGATCGACGAATCGCGCTTGCCGCGAATCGCGTCCACTTTGTCTTCCATGGTGATGACTTCGCTGGCGTGAACGACTTCGACCCCCAGCCGCCGCGCGCCGGGATAGCGCGCCAGATCGGCCCGCAGTCGCGCCTCCGGCCCGACCAGCAGCACGTGCACGCCATGATGGCGCGCCGCCTGCAATGCGCCTTCCAGCTCCGGCCTCGGCGCCTTGTCGGACCCCATCGCATCCAGCGCGATTACGGTTGGCATGTAGGAAGAAAGAAGCTTACGACTTCTCCGCGACCTCTAACACTTCGCGGCCCTTGTAGGTTCCGCACTTTGGGCAAGCCCGGTGCGGCATCTTCTGCTCGTGGCAGTTGGGGCACTCCGACAAAGAGTGCTTGGAGAGCGAGTCGTGCGCCCGCCGTGTAGCCGTGCGCTTCTGGGAATGTCTGCGTTTTGGATTAGGCATCTTTTTTAGTTCTCAGTTCTCAATTCTCAATGCTCAGTGAAACCGACGCGACCGAGCTGAAGACTGGGAACTGAGAACTCTCCTTTATTGATTCAACTTGTCTCGTATATCTTTCAGCGCCGCCCAACGTGGATCTTCCACCTCATCCACGCACGAGCACTGACCTTCATTCAAATTCTTGCCGCAATGCGGACACAATCCTTTGCAATCCTCGCGGCAAATCGTCCTCAAAGGCAGCGCCAGCAGCACTTGCTCGCGGAGCGTGTCTTCGAGCAATAAGCCTTGACCCTGGTAATATCCGATCTCGGCCTCGGCATCGGTCACCGAGAGTTCTTCATGGCCGGAGTCGGTGCCGAGCGGGCGATACAGTAGATCGAAACTCCGCTCCACCGGATGCACGACCGGATCGAGGCAGCGCGCGCAAGCCACTTCCAGGCTCGTCTCGAGCTTGCCCTTCACCCGTATATCCTGTACCACGATGTGCTTGCCGTGGTGCTCTTCGACCAGATCGGCGCGGCCCGCTGCGCGCAAGGGCGAGCGCTGCCGCACCTCCTCACCCAGATCGATCACACCCGGGCTGAACTCCTCCCGGAAATCCACCGGGTGAATTTTCAGATCCTCAAGTTCGATGAACATTGCCGGAACCTCCGCCGCCCCCATTTCAAATACCGCAAAGGCCTGCGGAAGTGCGCACAGAGACGAAAGTCTCTCAGGGAGCAATTACCAAGAATAAAGGGGTGAAAACGGAGTGTCAAGGAGAGCGCGCCAGGAGAGCGCGCCGGCGGGAGTAACGCATTTTGCGGAATCATTAGCTGCAGAGGCCGCGGAATTAAACGATGGAAACACTGGAGAAACGTGCGGAATATTCCAACCTCGACTTGACCCGCTAGCGCGGCGCTACAATGAACCACTATGATCGCTCAAGATCTGCTCGACATCCTAGTTTGCCCAGTTTGCAAAAAGCCGGTGGTGCTTAGTCCAGCCGGTGACAGTCTCAAATGCGGCGAGTGCCGGCGCATTTATCCGATTCAGGACGACATCCCAATCATGCTGGTGGATGCGGCCAAGATTGACGCCGCCTGAAATCCGCTCCCGCCCGCGGTAATCAGAGCCACCAATACGAGCGACCGCAAAACGACAAGTTCTGTTTGCTCCCGCTACGGAACGACATTTAGTGTCAATCCGGCGACGCCTACCACCCTTACTGTATAGGCTCTCCCGGAGCCGGTATCCCCGCAACCTTTTGTAAAAACTTGGGTTCTAAGGGATTGAGAGGGCAGAAAGCCGTACGGCGGGGTGTACTAAAGCTACGGCATTCGGATTGCATATATCCAAAGCAGTTGCCGATGAGTCTAACTAAGCAGCGGCAAGGAGGTCGAAAGGTGAGAATGGCTACCAAAGAAAGATTTACGGTGACGGAGCTGTGCGCCTTGCGAAACGACCTGATCCAGGGTGGCATGGTTGATTCCCGCGAAGCAGCGGAACTGCTGCAGGTTTTTCTGGCGGGTCGAGGCTACGGTGTTTCGCAGACGGCTGCGATCGACGCCGCGGGCCGGGTCGAAATGGCGGGTTGTTCTTTGCCGGTTCTGGAGCGCGAGCTCGAAGGCCTTGCGCTGGTAATGTAGGTTTTGCTAAGGCGATTTTTCGGCGCCGAAATCGAATTTTCGAGTTTTCGCGCCAACGATTTTTAAGGGGAACTGATCCAGCTCAACTAGCCATCGACACTTTCTTGACACGAGGCGCCGGACATAATTGTCCGGCGCTTTCGATTGTAAGGACTAGTAATATCCTGGCATTCTGTCGCAGCCGGCAAGGTCCACCTCCGGGGGGCCACCGGAGAGCGGTGAGCTCGCCAGACAGGTCTTAGAGATTCTCCACCGCCGCCTGCAGGGCCCGCGCAATCTCCTCCGGGTCGGTTTCTGGAACGAATCGCATGGGCTTGCCGATGCGCACCTTAATCTTTCCAGGCGCGGCGTATTTTCTGCCGGCTTGCTTAAGCTCAAACAGGCCGTCGATGCGCATCGGAAGAATCGGGATGCGCAGATTGTTGGCGAGGAGGCCGACTCCGCTGCGGAAGGGCTGGGTCTTGCCGTCGGTCGTGTGCTTGCCCTCGGGAAAAACGAGCACGCTGTAGCCGCGATCGATGGCCTCTCCGGCGTAGGCAAAGCTCTTGCGGAAGCCGGAATCGCGCGGCAGGGGGAACAAGTTCAGCAGGGCGACGGCTAGCGTCCATTGGATGCGGTTGTAGATTCGTTGAAAAAATGGACGATCGGGAGCGGGCGAGCGCAGCGCTTCGAGCGCCTCCCCGCCAGTTGCGGTTGCGAGTTTGTGGCGGATGCGAGCCGGAAGCGCGGCTTGAATAAAGCCGACATCGACATCAGCGATGTGGTTGGAAACGACGAGCAGCGGCCCGCGAACTCCGAGCAGATTTTCGCGACCGGTAACGCGAGGCCATCCCAGAAGCAGCATCGCCGGCCGCATCAGCAGATAGCGTGTGGCCATCCGAAGCCAGGTGGTCGGCCAGCGGAGTGCCCAGCGCGGATAGTGAAAGGCGGTTGGTCGTTGGCCGCTCGTCGTTGGTCGTTTGGAGGGTTTGCCATCGATCGACGACTGACTACCATCGACGGAACTTCCGGCTTGCTGCAATAATTTTTCGAGATCGCCGACTGTGGCTGTGTTTGCGAACTTAGTTTCGCTGAGGTCGATTTGATAGCGGTCTTCAAGGGCGCCGAGCAGTTCAACGCGTTCGAGGGAACTCAGCCCGAGTCCGCATTCAAGGTCAGCATCCGAGGTGAGGTTCGGCGCTGGACGGCCGGTGATGCGCGTTAGCAATTCTGATAGCGGACTGGCTGCGCTCGTGGGCGCTTGTCCGCGGAGGCTGGCCTCGACGGCATCGCGCACCACGTTGCGCCGCGGCTTTTGCGTCGAACCGCGCGGGAAATCCTCTTCAGGCCAGACGAACCAGGTACGCATGCGTTGATATTCGGCCAGCGTTTCGTTGGCGCGAAAAATGATCTTTGAAACGGTAGTCTGCCCATTAATCTCGACATCAATCTTGCTATCGGCCGATTGAGCACTGGGGTTGCGATCACGCAGGATTAGCACGGCGCACGGCTCGGCATTTCCGCCGCGCTCGAGGCCTACGACCATGCAGTCTTTGACTTCTGGTTGCCGTCGCAGAGCCGCTTCCAGGTCCTCGGGATAAACGTTCATGCCCGCGGGAGTGACGATGACCTCTTTTTTGCGGCCTTTGAAAAAGAGGTTGCCTTGGTCGTCGAGCGCGCCTAGATCGCCGGTACGATACCAGCTGGCGTCAGTTTTGTCTGCTGATTTGTCTATGCCTTCGCCGGTGACCGGTTGCAGTTCACCGCCGCTCCAATATGCGCTGGCCACGCCGCTGCCGCGCACCAGAATTTCGCCATCGTCGGCTAGCTTTATCTCGCGCCCTGGGAGAACTTTGCCGATCGAACCGTGACTGGTGTGGAAGGGATGGTTCAGGCTGACTAGCGAAGTGGTTTCGGTCAATCCGTAGCCCTGAACGACGGCGTATCCCAGGCGATGCCAGAATTCCTCGGTCTCGCGGTCGAGGGCAGCGCCGCCGCTGATCATGGCCCAGAACTTCCATCCGAACTGGCGGCGTATGTCGCGAAAGGTCCACCAGCGTCGCAGGAAATGGTGGCGCTCAGCGGCAACGTAGCGCTCGGCAAAATTCTCGCGGCCACGACCATCGTCCTGGCTGTCGTCAACATCGCGTTCGACTTTCTGCTTCAGCGACTCGAGCATTCGCGGAACGGCCACCAGGACCGAGACGCGTTCGCGGCGAATGGTCGCCATGATTTCGGTCGGGTTGAATGTGTTTTCGAAGATGACTGTGCCGCCGAGAAGGGGCGGAAGAAAGATTCCGAGGAATTGGCCGAAGACGTGACTGAGCGGCAAAAGATTGAGGAAGCGAATGGGATGCACCAGACGCTCGTACTTGAGGTATTTCTTCATCTCGGTTTCTATCGGGACGAGGTTGCCGACGACGTTGGCGTGGGTGAGCACGACTCCTTTGGGCTCAGCGGTGGTGCCGGAGGTGAAAACGATTTCTAGCGGGTCGGAAGGCTGAATCTGTGCGGGACGAAAGCGCTGCGACGAATGTTTTGCAACGGTAACTTCCAGATCGGCTGGATCGATGATCGGGTGCTTTTCCGTCGTCCCGTAAAAGACCGAGGTGCGATCGCGCGGACACAAAATCAGTTTCGTACGTACCTGGGTGCTGATTCGGCGCGCAAAATCGGGGCTGGAGGCGTCGTCAACGGGAACGGCAACGACTCCGCATAGCGCGCAGCCGAGAAACGCAGCAACCCACTCGGCACAGTTGGGACTCCACAAGAGCACAGCGTCGCCTTTACCGATGTGCCGCGCCTCTAAATCGCGCGCGAACTGATAGGCGACTTGGGCCACGCGCTGGTAGGTCCAACGCTGGTGACGGTAACCCCGGGGGAAAACATAGGCGAGGTCGCGGTAGCCCCAGCGCTCGAAATCGTCCAACGAATCCAGTAGACTTGCTCGCACACCCTGTTTAGTAGCACAATTCCCACGACTTTACAGGCCGTATCTGACGGACGGCAGAAATTGCTCGGAATTACGGCCGCACGCTGACGTGGTTGGGGCTGGATGAAATCACTTTCTACGGTTCGCCGCTCAGTTCCGCTCTTCGCGATTCGCGCCGCTTTGACGCTCGGCATATGCGGGCTGATCGCCTGCCAAACGCCCGCTTCGACGAGTGGCGCCAGTTCGGCGTCGTCTTCCGGCGCGGCTTCCGCCAGGCTTCGGGTGGAGAGCCATTTTACGAGCGGCCCGACGCGCGATCTCAGCCGCGATGAAGCTCAGGGCGGACACATCCTGCGGAAGCATGTGGGACAGACCGAAGAGCAACTTCGCGAGCGCCTGGAGCGGGAACGCAATATTACGGGCGCTTCAACCTACACGGATCGTTCGACAGCCGAGCATGCCGTGGGCGCAACCATCGCGCAATCGCAGAGCGAAATCCAGAACTGGCTCAGCCAGCCGGGGAGACATCCGAACCTGGTGCTCGATTACGACAGCGACGTTCCGATTGGCCGCACCATGAATCGCGGGGAGCAGCAGTCGCGCGTGTGCGAGCACGCGGTCGTCGTACTGAAATATAACGGGCCAAACCATTACTATGTTTTGACATCCTATCCGGAGTGCCGCTCATGAACCTGAAACCGGAAATCACCGCCGCCAATTTTCCCGCGCTGCATACGTTCCTGCGGGGTTACTTTCACGAGGATGTCGCCGACGAGTACGGAACTCCTGCGGAGGCGGCCGATCAATTCTGTGACGACGCCGAAACCGACGAGCGGGTTCCTGTCGCGCGCGAGTGGCAGCAACTTGTGGAGTTGACTGGAACGGAGTCTGCTCCGCTCAATGCCGCGCTGAAAAAGCTGGGCAGCGCTATTAAGTTGAATGAAGAGGAGATTCCGCAGGTGTCGGCGATCTTTGCCCGGTGCCTGGCGGTGAAACCGCATCGGCGCGTGGCCAATGAGTGATAGGCGCCCTTCATCCTAGCCTTCGCGGTCTACGCCGAGCGCGTCGGCGACGCGATTGATGTAGTTGAACCATGATGCGATCAGCGTGATTTGTAGAATTGCTTGATCGTCGAAGCCGGCGAGACGCAGTTTTTCGTGATCGTCCTTCCAGACTTTGGTCGCATCTTTCGTGAGCTTCACGACGTAGTCGATCATGACGCGTTCTTGCGGCGTGATTGGAGCGGTGGTGTAATCGCGTTCCAGCGCTTCGACCAGTTCTTTATCCAAAGTGACTCGACGCAGAAACTCTGCGTGAGATTCGATTCAATAGACACACCGGTTAGTCACCGAAACCATGGTCGCGATCATCTCGTGATGACGCCGCTCGAGCGGTAGGTCGGGAGACATCAGGGCGCCGAAGGTGGAGAAGGCATGTTTGAGCGCCTGCGGAATCAAAGAGTGCGAGGCCACGATGAGCGAGCCGCCTCCGGCCGCGGGATGAATCGGAACGGCATATTCCTGCGGGTAGAGCGACTTTTGGCTTTCCATTGCCTGCCGTAGTTCGTCGTCAGCTTCGGAGAGTGGAATGGTGCGGATCCAGGTCACTCGAGTGCCTCCTGATTGCTTTCACACCGTACACGCTGGCCGCTGCCGCTGCCAATAGCGGAAAAGCGCTACTGGTACGCAAGCAGCACCCAAATGCAGTACCATAATCTTGGTTGCCGATAGCCGTTTTTTCGGAGGGTCTGAATGCCGGTAGATACTTTGAAGATTACCGATAACCGCACGGGGCAGAACTATACGCTTCCCATCGAAAACGGAACGATCCGCGCGATGGACCTGCGCAAGATCAAGACTGGACCAGAAGATTTCGGATTGATGACTTATGATCCGGCCTTCACGAACACTGCTTCGTGCCGGAGCGCGATCACTTATATCGACGGCGATAAGGGGATCCTGCGCTATCGCGGTTATCCCATAGAGGTTTTGGCCGATCACTGTACCTATCTCGAAGTTGCTTACCTGCTTCTGTTCGGCGAACTGCCCAACGCGGGCGAATTGAAGAGTTGGGTACATGACATTACGCACCACACCATGCTTCACGAAACGACCAAGAAATTCATGGAGGGTTTCCGCGACAACGCGCATCCGATGGCGATGCTGGTGAGCACGGTGGCGGCGCTGTCGACGGTGTATCCGGATGCGAAGCAGATCCATGATCCGGCAGTCCGCCTGCTGCAGATCGAGCGACTGATTGGCAAGATGCCTTCGATTGCGGCCTTCTCCTATCGCCACCTGGTGGGATTCCCATACATTTATCCAGACAACGACCTCACCTATACCGAAAATTTCATGAACATGCTGTGGAAGATGGTCGAGCCGAAGTACGTCGCCAATCCAGTGCTGGCGCGGGCGCTCGACATCCTCTTTATTCTGCATGCCGATCATGAGCAGAACTGCAGCACGAACGCCATGCGCGCGGTGGGCAGTTCACACGCCGACCCGTATCTGGCGACAGCCTCGGCGGCGGCGGCACTCTCCGGCCCGCTGCATGGCGGCGCCAACGAAGAAGTGCTGCGCATGCTGGACGAGATTGGTTCGAAGGCCAACGTGCCCGCCTACATCAAGAAAATTAAGGAAGGCAAGGACAAGCTGATGGGCTTTGGGCACCGCGTTTATAAGAACTATGATCCACGAGCCAAGATCATCAAGTGGGCCGCCGACAGCGTTTTTGAAGTCACCGGACGCAATACCAAACTTGATGTTGCGCTCGAACTGGAACGCATCGCGCTCGAAGACGATTATTTCGTGCAGCGCAAGCTCTATCCGAACGTGGATTTTTACTCCGGCATCATGTATCAGGCGATGGGTTTCCGGCCGGAGATGTTTACAGTGCTATTCGCGATTCCGCGCACAGTTGGCTGGCTGGCGCAGTGGCAGGAAATGTTGACCGATCCCGAACAGAAGATCGCGCGACCTCGCCAGGTCTGGATTGGGCACGACACGCGCGAGTTCGTGCCGATAGAGAAGCGCGGGAAGACGGAGAGTGTATTACAGAAGTAAGAGCTAGCCGCCGGCGATAGCTCCGATGACGATGAATGGCTCGATCCCGGATGCGATTGCATCGGGCAGTGGAGCGTCTGGTGATTCGTGGGACAAATCCTCTTCGCAAGCAAAGAAGCGCAGGAATGCTCGGCGCTGAAGCGTGACTTGGTCGCGAATGGTGCCGCGCAGCATGGGGTAGCGGATTTCGAGGGCGTCGAGGACGGAACGCTGCGTGACCGGGCCGTTGATTTCTAGCTCTACTTCGCTGCCGACTTGCGCCAGCGTTCGGAGATGTTGCGGGAGGATGACGCGGATCATGAGCACTTAATCGACCTCATCGAAACGGATTCCATACTTCAAATTCTCGCGTGTTAGCAATCCTGATCTCGATTTGGTCCCCCTCGTTTAAGCGCAGAGCTTCCACCACTTCTGACGGTAGCCGCACCGCCAGACTGTTGCCCATTTGGACACTTGCATAGGACCCCCGATCGGCATTGATCTACATTGCTATTGCATATCTTCCGGTCGAAAGAAGCAATCCTCACGGCAGCGTCTGCACCTCCACACTCAGCACCGCTGGCAAATCGCGCACGATCGGATTCCAGCTGTCCCCCGCGTCGGCCGACGCATACACCTGCCCACCGCTGGTGCCGAAATACACTCCGCATTCATCGAGCGAATCGACAGCCATCGCGTCGCGCAGCACGTTCACATAGCAATCTTTCTGCGGCAGGCCTTTGGTTAGCGGCTCCCATTCATTGCCGCCGCTGCGGCTGCGAAAGACTCGGAGTTTGCCATCCATCACGAAGTGATGCGAGTCGCTGGTGATGGGGACGACGTAGATGGTCTCCGGTTCGTGAGCGTGAACGTCGATCACGAAGCCGAAATCGGTGGGCAGGTTGCCGCTGACCTCGTGCCACGAATCGCCGGCGTCGTCGCTGCGCATGACGTCCCAGTGTTTCTGCATGAAGAGCACTCCAGGGCGCTTCGGGTTCATGGCAAGGTGATGCACGCAGTGTCCGACCTCGGCTCGCGGATCAGGGATGTATTGGGAATAGAGGCCGCGATTGATCGGCTTCCATGTGGTGCCTCCATCGTCGGTGCGGAAGGCGCCCGCCGCCGAGATGGCGATGAAGATGCGATCAGGATTGCCGGGATCGAGAATGATGGTGTGCAGGCACATGCCGCCCGCCCCGGGCTGCCATTTAGGACCGGTACCGTGGCCGCGTAGTCCGGGGAGTTCCTTCCAGTTCTCTCCGCCGTCGGTTGAGCGGAAGAGGGCGGCGTCCTCGACTCCGGCGTAGACCGTGTCGGGATCGATGAGCGACGGTTCCAGGTGCCAGACGCGTTTGAACTCCCACGGATGCTGCGTGCCGTCGTACCACTGATGCGTGGTGAGCGGTTTGGCGGACGCGTCGTAGACGAACTTGTTGCTTGCAGCCTTCGGCGGGCCCGGAACGGGCGGCTCCCCGGGAGGCGTTCCGGGCTGGTGCCAGGTTTTGCCGCCATCGTCGGAGCGTTGAATCAACTGGCCGAACCATCCGCTGGTTTGCGAGGCATAGATACGATTGGGATCGGTGGGCGATCCTTTCATGTGATAGATCTCCCAGCCGGCGAAGTGGGGGCCACTGATGTCCCAATTTTCGCGCTTGCCGTCTGACGTCAGAATGAACGCGCCCTTGCGCGTGCCAACCAGAACTCGTACCTGGCTCATCATGTGCCCCCTCGTCGTTGATCTGTTCCGACCGATTTGTTCCAAGCTAGCTCGCCGAGATCGAGCCTCGGTGCTTATCCATCGGAACAGCCGTACCGTCCGACCACTTGGTAACCGGAATCAGGAACAAGGTCAGCCGATCCCGATCCGCCTTAATCTCCCAAATCGGGGAGCCCGGTAGATTCGCGCCCCAGATTGCAGTGTCCGTTTGCGGAACGAAAACATTAATGAATGCCAGTGCCCGACGCGATCGCTCACCTGGCTGGGACCGCCGTTCCGTCCGACCACCTGCGGGTGGGAACCATGAACACGTCGATTGGTTCCGGAGCGCCTCCGAACTGGGGATTCAGCATGACGGGAGAGTGGGGCAGATCTGCACCCCAAACGGCACCGTCCATCAGTGGCGTGTAGAACATCAGGTGAGCCATCCAGTGGTGGTCGCCATCGTCGGTAAGGTACTGGTCCTTGGACAGCATATAGGCCATGGCTCCAGGCTCCAGGGGCGGCAGTTCTTGCTTTATGAATGCCTTGATGGCCTCGATGATCTGAGCTTTGGATTGACCGGCCAATATCATCTCCGTTCGTTTATAGGTCAGCGGCAGGATGGAGCGGGCAGCCGGCGGATTGTAGCAGACCGGACCCCGAACTTTAGGGTTCCAAAAATTGGCGGCATCATCACCATTGAATGGGCCCATCCACCCTCGCTCCACGGCGCATACGAAACCGTTCTTGCCTTTGACTGCGGTTTCGTAACCATGCCGTCCCAGAACCAAAACCTCGGCTTCGCGTGAGATGGACTCCGGGGCAGCGCTCCGCGCCAGAGCGATCTCGTCATTCCGATCTGCAATCAAGTATTGCTCAAGCGGGGCCATGCTCGGATAAGGTGCTTTGGCGTCCTGCGCTTGCGCTCGCCAAGCCGCGCCCAGCACGGTGGTCAGTACACCGACCAGCGCAAAGCTGCTTAGTGTGACGGTTCTGACTATGTTTCGCTTCATCAATTTCTCCTGTTTTATTTTCCTCGATTTCATTCCCCTCGATGAGCTCGCTTCAGGCCTTCAATGTCGATCTTGATCATGCCCAGCATGGCTTTGAATACCCTTTGTGATTTCACAGGATCTTTGTCCTGCATCAGTTCGATCAACGTTTTTGGGATGATTTGCCACGACACGCCAAATTTGTCTCTCAGCCATCCGCATTGCACATCCGATCCGCCGGCGGTGAGCTTCTCCCACAACTCATCTACCTCTGCCTGGGTTTCGCAGTCTACGTAGAACGATATGGCCGGAGAAAATGTGTAGTGCGGGCCGCCGTTCAGCGCCATGAATTTTTGTCCTTCGATTTGGAAGGTCGCGAGCATCACAGTGCCTTTGGGCCCGGGTCCGGCTTCTCCGTAATGGGCGAGGTTAAGGATTTTCGAGTTCTTGAAAATGGACACATAGAAGTTGGCGGCTTCTTCGGCTTTGCCGTCGAACCATAGGAAGGGAGTGATTTTTTGCATAGGATTCTCTCAGATTGAATCTATGCCTACGCTGCCTTCTCGGCAGCTTTTTCGCAGTTCACCATCCACGGCACGCCAAAGCGGTCCACCAGCATGCCGAAGCGCACGGCCCAGAATGTTTCCCCGAACGGCATGGTCACCTTGCCGTTTTCTTTTAAAGCGTTAAATATGCGCTCCGCTTCGTCCGGATTTTGGACGTTGATGTTCACCGAGAAGCCTTGCGGTTTTTGCTGGTGCTCGGGCGGGGCGTCGCTGCCCATAAGTATCTGATTCCCGAGCGCGAGGCGGGCGTGAATGATTTTGTTTCGCCATTCGGCGGGCAGGTGATTGGCTGCGGGCGTGCCCTCGTGGCGGAGCATGGACTCAATTTTGCCGCCGAGCAAATGGGCATAAAACTCGAACGCCTCCTGGCATTGTCCGTCGAAAAAAAGGTAAGGGTTCACTTGCATGATCGTTCCTCCGGATGGGATTCGAAATGTGGCTTTGGTGAAATTAGCAAAATTCACTTGCAAATTGCAAGCAATAATTTATGATGACTTCAGATGTCCAACACGCCACGGAAAAAATCTGGTCCAGAGCGGCGGTCGGAGTGTCCGCTGAACGCTTCGGTGGAGATGCTGGGAGATCGCTGGTCGCTGTTGATCGTCCGCGACATGATGCTGCGCGGATTTCGCAGCTACAAGGAATTTCTGGAGTGCTACGAGGGGATTGCAACGAACATATTGGCCGATCGACTGCACAAGCTGATCGCGAACGGGATTATAACGGCTGCGCCCGATCCGTCGGATGGGCGGAAGTTGATTTACTCGCTGACGGCGAAGGGGATCGACCTGGCGCCGGTGCTGACGGAGATGGTGCTGTGGGCGGCGGCGCATGAAGATACTGGCAATCACGCGCTGGTCTGCCAAATGCAGAACGATAAAGGGAAATTTCTCGACGCCATCCGCGAGCGCTGGAAAAGCAGCGGTGCGAGGCGCCCCTAGTCAAGACTTCTTTGTTCTTCCCGTTCTGGAAGCGACGAGCGGATTTTCCCGAAACCGGACGTACACTCCCCTTCGGTAACCTCCGGTAATCGGAGGTAACCATCGTACTGCGGATACACGGCCTTACAATTACCTTACTCCGCGGTTTACTTTGCCAATCTTGGTTGGCGCGGGCGGCGGGGTCTCGTCTGGGAATCTCTCAGCGCGAGTTGCACCCGTTCAGCAGCGCTCGAGGCAAGCGCGGGCGGGGGAAAAAAGGCTGGAGTCCGCTCCTTATGGCGTTTGGTTTTGGCTTCAACAAACAGAAGGCTCTCAGCGCCGCGGAAAAGTTTGTCCAGCAGGGCAAGCTGCAGAACGCCATTGCTGAGTACGACAAAATCCTCAAGAACGATACCAAGGACCTTACCGTCAACAACACCATTGGCGATCTCTACGCGCGCATGGGCGACACCGCGAAAGCCATCGAGTGTTTTAAGACAGTCGGCGATGCCTATGCCGCGCAGGGCTTCACCGTCAAAGGCATCGCCATGTACAAGAAGATCACCAAGCTTCAACCGAGCCTGGATGCATCTCTGAAACTGGCGGAACTCTACACGCAGCAGGGCCTGTTCAACGACGCGCGGGCGCAGTATCTGCAAGTCGCCGAAGATTTCATGAAGAATGGCGACCTCGAACAGGCGGTGCGCCTTTTCCAGAAGGTCCTTGAAATGGATCCGGAAAATGTGCCCATGCGGGTGAAGCTGGCCGAGGTTTATGTACGGCTGGGAAAGAAGAAAGAAGCCTGGGAGATTTTCGGCGCAGCCGCGGAAGCGTTGCGCGGGCGCGGTGCGCTGGCCGCCGCCGAAGACATTTTGAAGCGCATGCTGGTGCTCGATCCGGGCAACAGCCACGTTCTGCTGCTGCGAGGACGAGCCGCTCTCGAAAGCGACGATCCGAAGAGCGCCATCGAGTATTTGGAAAAGGCACCCGACATAGACTCTCATCCCGAGGCGTTGCGCGACCTGCTGAAAGCGTACTTGCAGATCGGAACTTTGGCCAAGGCTGGTCCGATCGCGGAGAAGCTGCTAGCGGTGCACAACGATCCCGAGGGGCTATTTCTGCTGGCGGAGGGCTGCACCCGTCTCGGGCAATATCACGAAGCGCTCGACGTTTATACGCGGCATGCCGATCGCCTGTTGGCCACCGACTCGGGCAAGCTGCTGGGCAGCCTGCACACCATGATCGCGCATGTGCGCGACGACGCCGGCGCATTGGATCTGTTGTTGCTGTTATTGAACAAAGCGGGCGAGAGCACTCATGTGAACGAAGTCACGGAGTTGCTGGCGCACGCCTCAGTCAAGAATGGAGACCTGGCGCGGGCTCGCGATCTGTATCAGATGCTGAGCACCACCGAGCCGCAGAATCAGTTGCACCTGCAAAATTATCAGCAGGTAGTGGAGCGCATGCAGGGAGAGGCGCCTTCCGTCGGAATCACAGCCGAAGAAGGGGCGGTGATCGCAGAGGAATTGGAAGCGACCGCGCCGGTAATCGATCAATCCTATCCCGATCATGTCGCCCTCGCGGTGCGCTCCGCGGTGACGGATGCCGACCTTTTCCTTTCCTACAATTTGCCGGATAAGGCGGTGGTGCCGCTGTTGAGCGTCTTACCGCAGGCACCGCGCGACGCTCGCTTGAACCAGCGCCTGGCCGCCCTGCATACCCGCTTCCATCGCTTTACGGAAGCGGCCGTTTGCTGCCGGACGCTTGAAAGCGTGTACCACGATGCGGGTTATCCGGACGAGGCCCTGCGTTATGGAGAATTAGCGACGCGCTATGAGCAGACGGTGGAAGCCGCTCCGTCGTCGGCAGGAATATCGGCTGCGGGAGCCTTAGCGGCGTCTGCAGCATCGGGCGGTGCGGCGGCCGCGCCAATCATCTCAGCTGCAGCTTTCCCCGCGGTTGCGCCTATGTCTGCGTCCGCTCCCGCACCCTGGCCAATGGCATCGAGAGTTTCTGAGGATGAGATGCCCGCGCATCAGGAATTCGCAGTGCAGGAGATGGCGGTGCAGGCGCCCTCAGACGCGCATTCTGAGCCTTCTGCTGACTTGTCCTCCGAGTGGGAAAATTCGCTTTCGGTGGAAGAGCCGGCTCCAGCCCACGCGGCAGCTGCCGAACCGCCGGTCGCAAGCGCAGCTGCGTCCGATGTCGATGCCGCCAGCAATCCTGAGATCGCCGAGACGGTAGAAGAGGTCCATTTCTATCTTGAACACTTCATGACGGACCAGGCCCGAGCGGGCATCGAGAAGCTTGAGGCCCTGACGAGCGATGCTCGTATTCTGGATCCGTTGCGTGCCGCCGTCGAGGCGGCGGGTCAGCCGCCCGCTGAGCCGGAAGCGGAAATTGCGGAGATCAATGCTGACGATCCGGCCGAATTTGCGGTTCCGATCGAAGCCGCCGCCGCGATCGACTCAACGCCCGAGCTGGCGGTCACGCCCAGCCACCAGACCCCTGGCTACCAGACTCACGCCGAAATCGAGGACCAGATTCATCCTGCGCCAGCCACACCGGAGCCGGAGCCGGAACCGGCGTACGCCGAACCCGCATCGGTCGAAGCGGCGCCCGAGGAGGCCGCCGAACTGACCGCCTTGGTCGCGGACCTCGAAGCTTCCCTTGGCGATTCTTTCCCGCAAGCTCCGCCAGTTGCCGATCGTACCGCGCCGATTGAGGCTGCGACGGGCCAGCCTGCCGCAACCCAGCCTGCCGCAAGTCAGGCGTTGCCGAGTTGGCCAGTCGCGCCGGCGCAGAAGCGGGGAGCCGCGCCTGCGAGCACAACGGCAGATGCCGAGACCACCACCCGGAAGCCAGCAAAGACGGCAAGAGTCGAAACTCCCGCTGCAGCCGTACCAGCACCAGCGCCCGCGATCGCCGCCGCTGCGCACGCCGCTGCCAGCCCGGCCATGAGCTACAGCCCCGCGTCGCCGCGCTCGCTTGGAGCGGGAGCTGAGGCCATGCATCCCTCAGACAGCATCGATCTTTCGGAGATGTTCGGGGAACTAAAGCACGAGTTGGAAGAAGACGTGGCCGCTGGCGACGACGATCCGGAGACGCATTACAATCTAGGCGTCGCTTTTCGCGAAATGGGCCTGCTCGACGAGGCTATCGCGGAGTTGCAGAAAGTCTGCACATCGATCGATCGCGGCAAGGCTTTTACGCAGCCAGTTCAGACTTATACCTGGCTCGCCCAGTGCTTCCTCGATAAAGGAGTGCCGCAGGCTGCCATCCGCTGGTATGAAAAGGCGTTGAATATTCCGGGGCTCGATGACGAAGCCCGGGTGGCCATTAATTATGAGCTGGGTTCGGCGTGCGAAACTGCCCAGGACAAGCCCGCTGCGCTGCGCCACTTTACCAGCGTGTACGGTTCGAACATCGATTATCGCGACGTGGCCGAGCGCATACAGGCTCTAAAGTCGTAGAATGCACGAAGTGGGTTCGGAATTAGGGCTGGTTTAGTTCAGGCGCGGAATGACGAAAAGCGATCCCCCGCCGAACCGGCATCCTGCCCCACGATGACGCGTGCAATGATTTCCGATCCCAAGCTACCCTTTGCCAGCAACTCCAGCAGTGTCGGGGAACTTAAATCCCCGACGGAACCTGGGTACGGCGTCGACCCCACGCCAGCTTCTGCGTCTCCGCCATCGCCTTCTGCGGCGCGTCTGTGGCTCCGCCGCTTTGGAGTGCTCTTGTTCGTGTTCTTTTGCGCGACGCTAGGGGTGATGCTGATGATTCTTCCCTGGCGGCCTGAATGGTCTGACAATCCCCTGCTCCTTCCGTATCCCACGCTGCGCGCTTTCGTAGCCAGCGGCTTTGCCCGCGGATTGTCGACTGGACTGGGAGTGCTCAATGTGTGGATAGGATTCTCCGAGGCGATTCAGTATCGGGAAGAGGAATGAACCAGTCGTTGGTCGATAGCCGTTCGCTACCAATGGCCTTGCGCCGCATGTTTACCTATTGAACTAGGATTAGCTAACGACTGGTGACTAAGACCAACGACCGATTTATCATGACTGACGAAAAACTCAAGCCCGCTCCGCTCGCATATCAGAACGAACCGTTTCTTAACAGTCCTGACGGAAGAATTCTGCGGTTATTGTCCGAGTACAGCGAGCCGCTGTCGCGTTTCCGCCGCGAGCAGATTCAGGATACGGTCGTTTTCTTCGGCTCCGCGCGCATACACAGCCGCGACAATGCGAGCGACCGTCTGGCCGAAGCGCGCGGCAATGGGAGCAAAATTTCGGCGGCGCAGCAAGCCAAGGAGATGAAGCGCGCCGAAGCCGCTGTCGATATGGCTCGGTATTATGAGGACGCGCGCCGGCTCGCGCACCTGCTGACGGAATGGTCAACTCAAATTCCTGCCAAGCGTCATCGCTTCGTCGTGACCACGGGCGGCGGGCCGGGCATCATGGAAGCGGCCAATCTTGGGGCTCATGAAGCGGGAGGCAAGACGATTGGACTTAATATTAATCTGCCTTTCGAGCAGAATCCGAATTCTTACATCACGCCGTCGCTCAACTTCGAGTTTCATTATTTTTTCATGCGCAAGTTCTGGTTCGCATATCTGGCGAAAGCGCTGGTTATCTTTCCCGGAGGCTTTGGGACGCTCGACGAACTTTTTGAAATTCTGACGCTTGCGCAGACGGAGAAACTGGCTAAGAAAATTGTAGTAGTCATCTATGGCAGCAGTTATTGGAAGAAGATCATCAACTTCGAGGCGATGGTGGATGCAGGCGTGGTCTCGGCGCCCGATCTTGAACTGTTTAAGATGTCGGATTCGCCGGAAGAGAGTTTCGAATTCCTAAAAAATGGACTGACCAAGTATCATCTCGCGCCGCAGCAAACCAAGCGCGCGGGCGAGCCGGCTGTTCCGGAAATCGCCAGGACGCGACCCTAACTTGTGTGGTGCGGGCGCCCTCGCCCGCGTGCTCTCACCTGTACGGCTAGACCGGCGGCAGTGTTCTGGCGTCGACTGCAATGGAACTCCCAGCGCCCTGATTCCGTATACACTGCTTCGAGTCGGTGTTTCCGGGGACAAACAAGATGACATTACCAACACGCCGGGCGGCAGCGCTCGGTTGCCTGATCTTTTTCTGCGCAATTTATTTGACAAGGGCTGCGTTCGCCGAGCCCCCAGCGGCAAATGAAATGCCGTCCGTGATCCAAGTCCCGCCGGAGGCCCAGCCCTCTGCACATTTCGATGCCGTGGCGGCGACGAATGCTTATCTGGCGCAGATTCCCGCCGACAAGACGGCCCGGTCAGACGCTTATTTTGAAGGCGGCTACTGGATGATTCTTTGGGACTTTCTTTATGCGGCGATCGTATCGCTACTATTGCTGCATGTGCGATGGTCGGCGCGTATGCGGGACATAGCGGAGCGCATAACTCGCTTCAAGCCAATACAAACATTTATATATTGGCTGCAATATCTCGTGCTCACGTCTATCCTCCTTTTTCCGCTGACGCTTTACGAAGATTATTTCCGCGAGCACAAATACGGACTCGCCACGCAAACTTTTGGTCCGTGGATGGGCGATCAACTGAAGAACCTGGCGGTTAACCTGGTGTTGGGAGGCCTGTTGGCGATGATTCTCTTCGGGATCGTGCGCCGGCTTCCGCGCACCTGGTGGATCTGGGGTGCAGTGGCGACTCTCTTGTTCATGATCTTCGCGGTACTGATCTCGCCGGTTTACATTGTGCCCATCTTCAACAAAGTTACGCGTCTCGATGATCCGAAGATTGTCGATCCGATTCTGAGTATGGCGAGAGCGAATGGAATCCCCGCCAAAGATGTGTTTACGATCGATGCATCAAAGCAGTCGACACGCATGAGCGCCAACGTCAGTGGTTTTGCCAATACGATGCGCATCACGCTCAATGACAATCTGCTGCGGCGGGGCTCGCCGGAAGAAATTGAGGCGGTGATGGGACACGAGATGGGCCACTACGTTCTGCACCATATCTACAAGGACATTCTCTTTTTCTCGATCGTGATCGTGCTCTTGTTCGCGTATTTGTATCGGGGACTCAATTGGGCAATCGAGCGATGGGGGGAGAAATGGCAGATTCGCGGTGTTGGAGATACGGCCGTGCTGCCGCTGGCGGTGCTGTTGTTGCTAATTATAGGTTTCGTTCTCACTCCCATATTCAACACCTGGACTCGCACACAAGAGTATGAAGCCGATATGTATGGACTGAACACGAGCCGCCAGGCGGACGGATTCGCGCAGGCTGCTATTCATCTTGGCGAGTATCGGAAGATGAATCCCGGGACGCTTGAAGAGTGGATCTTCTTCGATCATCCGAGCGGCCGCAATCGCATTTATGCCGCGATGCGTTGGAAAGCCGAGAACTTGAAGTTGTTTACGGGGCAGTAAGCGGGGATGGGACGGTGTGGTCCGCTGGCCTTGCGTTAGTATCAGCCTACACTTTTCGCGGACAAGAGTGTCCGCGCCATACAACATGGCGGATCGCTGCCTGCTCTATTACATAACCGACCGGAGCCAGTTCGGCGGCGATGAACCCGCTCGCCGTCTCGCTCTGTTCGACAAAGTTGCTGAAGCTGCGCGAGTGGGTGTCGATTACATTCAGCTTCGCGAAAAAGATCTGGGCGGGCGCGAATTGGAATCGCTGGCCAGGGAAGTGGTCGCAGTCATTCGCCAGCATTCTTCATCGACGCGGCTCTTGATCAATTCTCGCGTCGACGTTGCGCTGGCCGCTGGCGCTGATGGCGTTCATCTGCGAGCAGACGATGTCGCCCCTCGCGAGGTGGCGGCAATGTTGGGCGTTTCTGCACGGCCGCTACCGACGGCTGGCCATTTTAGCTTTATTATTGCTGCCTCCTGCCACTCGAATGAAGATGCGGCGTGCGCCGCATCTGAGGCTGTCGCTTTCGCGGTCTTCGCGCCGGTGTTCGGAAAAAGCGGCGCGCGCGAGGCTGCGCCCACCGGACTCGCGGCGTTACATGAAGCCTGCCACGCGAAAATCCCGATACTGGCGCTGGGTGGCGTCAGTACGAAAAATGCCAAATCGTGCCTGGATGCAGGAGCGGCTGGCGTCGCCGGCATACGCTTGTTTCAAGAGAATAGAATCGAGGACGTCGTTCGCGCGCTGCGAGCGCCTTGACATCATGGGATCCACCGACCCAATGCAGCCGGAGCCGCTGCTCTGCCGAGCGCAGGAAGAATTCTTTCCCGCCCGGATGCGTATTCCAGGAGGCTGGTTCCTCATGGGCTGCGATAGCGGGCAGGACAACGAGAAGCCCGTTCACCGTGTGTGGATTGACGAATTTCTGCTTGCTGCCTGCCAAGTCACCAATCGCGATTACGAATATTTCCTAGCTGCGACCAAGTCATCGGTGCCGCCGTTCTGGAGCGATCCAGCGTTCAACCATCCGCAGCAGCCCGTCGTCGGAGTGTCGTGGCACGATGCAATCGGCTATTGCGAATGGCTCAGTGCAAGTAGTGGCGGCAAGTTTCGTCTGCCTACGGAGGCAGAGTGGGAACGGGCGGCGCGCGGCGCCAATCACGATGAGAACGCAAGCGCGTTGTTTCCTTGGGGAGACGCGCCACCGCAGTCGCTGCCGGGCTACGCCGATCGTTGTGATGCCTGGTGGAAGACAGGTCCCGAGCCCGTTGGCCTCGCCGAACCGAACGCGTTTGGCCTCTACAACATGTGCGACAACGTGCATGAGTGGTGCAGCGACTGGTACGCTCCCGGTCACTATGCGGTGTCGCCCGAGCGCAATCCGCGCGGACCTGAAACCGGCGAACGGCGGGCTTCCCGCGGCGGCTCGTGGCGGCATCACATCAAGATTTCGCGTTGCGCGGCTCGATCGAGCATTCCGCCAGAATACAAATACGCTGACTACGGATTTCGCGTCGCGTGCGACAGCACACGGGTGTAAATTGTCAGCGTCCTCGCAAAAGGAGAATTATGTACTCTATTCGTTCCCTCCATGTCTCGTCCTGCGCCAAACTGATGGGCGCCATTTACGGTTGCCTAGCGCTGATGGTATTGCCCCCGCTCGTCCTGGTGAGCGGACTCTCGTTTCTGCTGCACGGATCCAATCCTCAGCCTTATTGGGGCCTCTGGCTGGTGCTTCCCGCGGTTCTCGCTCCCATCGTCTATGGGTTGATCGGGTTTCTTATGGGGGCGCTGAGCGCGTGGGTCTATAACTTCGCTGCCCGCCAGATTGGTGGCATCCAATTAGAGTTGAGGCCGATCGCCCCGAGTCCAGTAGGTGAGCATAATTCGATTTTATGACTGACCTCGCAAACCAATACCTCGAAGAAATGAAGCGTCAGTTCCGCGGGCACAAGCGCATGGGCGAAGCCGCCATGGCTCAGCTCGAAGACAAGGATTTCTTCACCACGTTTGATCCCGAATCGAACTCCGTCGCCACTCTGGTTAAGCACATTGCCGGCAATGCGCGCTCGCGTTTCACTGACTTTCTTACTAGCGACGGCGAGAAGCCGGACCGATTTCGCGACCGGGAATTTGAGGTGCCGCCGACAACTACTCGCGAAGAAGTGATGCTCTGGTGGGAACAGGGTTGGGCACATGTGCTTTCGACCCTGGATTCGCTCCAACCCCCAGACGTGCAGCGCATCGTCACCATCCGCGGAGAGCCGCACACCGTGATGCAAGCGCTGAACCGCGCGCTCGCCCACTACGCGCAGCACATCGGGCAAATCGTCTTTCTCGCCAAACATCTGCGTTCTGCACAATGGCAGACACTAAGCATTCCGAGGGGTAAATCTGAAGACTACAAAACTGCGAGTCCGAAGACGCATGCTCGTGGGACGCCCAAGGCGTAAGTGTGCGTTATGCGAAGCACGTTTTCTAGGAGCTCCGAGAAAATTGAAATCACGTTTCGACGGTGTAAAATAAATAGTTTGCGCTTCTACTTTCCGCGCTCACGAGGAGGCTTCTGATGGCTGGCACCATGCTCGCCGTGGTCAAGCCGGAAGCCGCGCCGGGCGCGGAGATCCGCGAAGTCAAAATTCCGAGCTACGGTCGCAACGACGTTCTCGTGAAAGTCAAGGTTGCCTCCATCTGCGGCACCGACCTCCACATTTTTGAATGGGACCATTGGGCTCAGGGGCGCATTCATCCGCCGCTGATCCCGGGTCACGAATTCTGCGGCGAGGTAGTTGCGTTCGGGGAAGAGGTCACGAGTGTTAAGGAAGGCGATTTTGTATCGGCTGAGATGCACGTGGCTTGCGGCAAGTGCCTGCAGTGCCGCACCGGCGAAGCGCATATTTGTCAGAATGTGAAAATTATCGGCGTCGACAGCGATGGAGCTTTTGCCGAGTATGTGGTTATCCCCGAATCGAATATCTGGAAGCTTGATCCGGCGATTCCGCAGGAGTACGCATCCATTCTTGATCCCCTCGGCAACGCTGTGCACACGGTGCTGGCTGGCGAAATTGCGGCGAAAACCGTAGCTGTCACTGGGTGCGGGCCTATCGGCCTCTTCTCGATCGTAGTGGCCCGAGCTGTAGGGGCAACGACAATTTTCGCAATCGAAGTCAACGAGCACCGGCGCAAGCTCGCGGCCCGAATGAAAGCCGACCACGCGATCGATCCATCCAAACAAGATGTTCGCAGCATCATCGCAGAAAAAACGGGAGGCCTCGGCGTCGATGTGGTCCTTGAGATGGCCGGGCATCCTGATGCCATCCGCACAGCGTTCGACATTGTTCGGCGTGGCGGGCGGATCTCTCTGCTCGGCCTTACGTCGAAGCCTATTCCACTTAATTTTTCCGAAGATATAATTTTCAAAGGCATTACCATTCAGGGGATCAACGGCCGCCGCATGTACCAGACCTGGTATCAGATGACAGCGCTGCTCAAGAATGGCAAGCTCGATCTGCATCCGGTGATCACAGATCGCATCGCGATGAAGGATTTTTCGAAAGCTATG
>DATBYM010000034.1:0-9825 GCA_036513715.1 Terriglobales bacterium | reverse complement strand
TGTCGGTGCAAACGACCGAACGCTACCTTGGGTGCAAACAGCGGATTCGATCAGCCGTCAATGATCGCATTGGCATCGAGCCGAATCCCTGAGCTAGGTGCGCGGCCGTGGAAGGGTTGCCGACCATCCACAAGGAACGATCAAAGCAGTCTGTCTTGAGTGTAATGGCGATTTAGCAACAGTTGACCCGCCGACATCAAGTATTCTGCGCGGAAAACCTTCGCGTGTTCGGGCAGCTTGACGATGTCGCCAACGACACTGTCAATTTTGCTGCGGCTAACGATGCGCCGGGTCTCGAAGGCAAATATCCATTCAACGAACTATTGCACTCGTTTGAGGTCCATTATCCAATCCGTTTCCCATGTTTTTCCACCATCGGGTGATTCTGCCTGCTCCCAGTGACCTGAGGTGGGTGTGATCTCGGACCATATGAGCCGCGTGCGGACTGGTTTCCCGTCTTCGGTATCGTCGTTCGCATAGAACGTCCCTACGCCATTGTGGAAGCTGCCTCTCACCGGCGGATCCATCGGACCAAGTGGCGTCCTGCTGTCCATCCACCAGATCGACCACTGCCCCGTCTTGGCGTCGAACGATCGGGGAGCTACGCCGCGGTAAGTGCCGCCGGGAACTTCGAACACGGTGTCGTCGACATTAGCGTAGCCACCCATCAGTGGCTGGCAGAATAATGTCCCTTCGAATTCGATCCACTCGTGACTGTTGACGAGGCGATGCTTCAGCTTTCGATGATGGACTTGCCAGCGTCCGAATAAAAAATCGAAGTCATGCAGCCCGGGCGGCTCGCGATCTGCATGACTCACCTCTTGTCCCAACCCCGGAGAGAACCGCGCCACAGTGAACCCCGACGACGCCAGACCTGTCCCCAGGCACAAGATCACAGCAATGCGCTGACGTATTTCCACGTATGACTCCTCTTCGTACCGAAATACTGCCGGCACCAGTTTAGCGCATGGCTGAAGCAATCAGGCGATTTCACTCAAGATCGCAGCGATTGAGAAGAGGGCAGCCGCCAATCCGGCGACAACTCCACCTAGATAAAGACATCAAAAGCCTGATGGTGCTGGGTGAAATAAATTCAACTGGGGATTACACTCAACACACCGCTTATTGTCGTGATTACCACTGTCCGGCCAGTTTCAGCCCTAGCGAAGATGGCGAGTGCCCCAAAGAGAATGCCTGCGATGAGGTGCAAAATCCGCTGCGCCCAAGGTGAGAGTACAGAGGTGGAGCACCAGTGCTGCTCCCTCGCAAGAACGAGAATGATGCCCACACACTCACGAGAACCGCAATCACGTAACCGAGTCTCTGAGGCATCTTCATTTCTCCAAGTGCGATTGCTGGAGAAATCCATCTCGCGGATTCTCGCGTGGTTTTGTTGGCCCAAGTGGAGAAAGGGACGCGGACATCGCGAGGAATACAGTTCATCCTATGGTGAACCACTTCGCCGTGATGCACATGGAAGCCTTCGCCTGAATGCCGCACAATCTTAATCTGTTTCAATAGAACAGGCGAGGGAACCAGTTGCAAAATGGAAACTGTTGAAAACAGGCGATCAGAATCCCTTGTTCCGGGCATTGCCTCCTAATACGCCCGGATCAGTTCAGCACTTACGCCTCCGATTTTGTCCGTGTCCATATAGTGGTACTGTCCGGAACTGGCCTTTCCGATATCCCCCCATGCACCGGCCTGCCACACCGCAAAACCGAGTTTTTCGTATGCGGCAGTAGCTTTGGAGAGGTCGTCCACCGGCATGCCAATGTGCTGGATGCCTTCACCATGGCGCTTCAAGAAATCTTCATAAATATTCGCTGGAGTGGATGGTGGCTGAATCCACTCATAACTGATGGCGCCCATCCGTTGAAAGCCCAGGTCAAACGCCAGTAAGAGGGGCTGGCCGCGATAGCGCGAATCGTCGCGTGGCGTGGCATGCTCCAGCTCAAACCCAGGCAAGCCAAATTTCTGCCAGAAGCTGGAAACCGCCGCCGCATCGCGAACCGCAAGAGCAAGGTGGGAGACGGTTTTCTGCTCCAGAGGCTTGGGCGCTCCGCCCGGCCAGTAAACAAGGCCAAGAACGTATTTGCCCTGTGGCTCCGTGTCGAAGTAGGTGTAGGTCACCGGCGCGCCGTCGATTTCAAATGTGACCTGCTGCAGCACGCTCACTCCGAGGCGGGCCATGCGCTGGATCTCCTTGTCCATCGCCTCCCTGGACGGAACCTCATGGACAACGGAAAAGATGCCGTCCTTGTGCTTCTTGAGAAAATCATTGTAAGAGTCCGACTGGCCTTCGTCTGGTTGAAGGAAATTGACGGTTAGATTGCCCAGACGTCCGGTAGCCTGCCAGGTACCGATGGTCGTAGGCTTGCCATGATCAGTTCCCACGGCCTTGATCTTCGCGGACTTATGGATATCGGTCATTCCGAGTGCAGTCCACGTCGGCAATATCCCCTCGATGTTCTGCGAGAGCCACGTAACGCGGTTGATGGTCTGATAGTATTCCGGCAACTGGGCATAACAAGTTCCCAGCAGAAAGCACATCAAAACAAGACAGCGCAGAAGCTTCATCTGCCTCTCCATTTCTCAGAAATTCCCATGCCACTCGGTCACAAAAACGATGATGGCGCAGTCCGATTGTCATTCCGAACAGCCGCAGTTTGCGATGGAAACAGATTCATCGACGCATTAGAACCAAACAGACTAAATAATAATTAGAAAGTGGGCGATTCAAAATGGCTTAATGGCTTAAGGGTGACGTCGAACCGCTAGCGTAGAGACCTCGCCTCGGGGCTCCGCCACGTCATGCCCGTAGTCTTCGAGACAAAGTGCTCTACTTCCCGATAGAATGTCGACTCCGGTCCTGTCACCCATGCGCACATTCATGCCAAAGTTGTGGAGTATCCTCAGAAGCTGGACCGTCCTTCCCAGCGGACTCTAATCCGCCCGCTGCTGCCTGGCGGCTCGGTTGGCTTCCTCAAGAAATAAATCCAGTGCGAACGATTCAGAAAGTTAAGAGCGAATGGCTAACTCATACGACGTAATCGTCATCGGCGGCGGCCATAACGGCCTGGTCAACGCGGCTTATCTGGCACGGGCCGGCAAGAAGGTGCTCGTGCTCGAACGGCGTCACGTGTTGGGGGGCGCTGCCTGCACGGAAGAAATCGTGCCGGGGTTCAAGTTCTCCGTCTGCTCTTATGTGGTCTCGCTGCTGCGGCCGGAAATTATTCGCGACCTCGATCTTCCCCGCCACGGTCTCGAGATTCTTCCGCTCGATGGCACGTTTACGCCCATGCCTACCGGCGATTATCTGTGGCGCGTCAACGATCACGGCAAGACGCATCGGGAGATTGCCCGCCACTCGCGAGTTGACGCCGAGGCCTACGACGAGTTCGGCAAGGCAATGCAGGCCATGTGCCGCTTCGTGAAACCGATTCTAAGCATGGTGCCGCCCGACCCGACCACTCTGAATCCGCGCGAACTGATGAAGCTGTTGTTCATCGGGCGGCGTTTTCAGGCAATGTCGAGCTACGACCAATACAACCAGGTACAACTGATGACCATGAGCGCCGTTGATTTTCTCGATCAATGGTTTGAAACCGACGTGCTGAAGGCAACCATGTCGGCCTCGGGAATTATCGGCACGTTCCTCGGCGTGCGCTCGCCGGGAACGGCCTACGTATTGCTGCACCACTACATGGGGGAGATCGACGGCGCGTTTCGCGCCTGGGGATTTGCGCGCGGGGGCACCGGAGCGATTTCAAATGCCATCGCGGATGCGGCGCGCGAGGCCGGCGTCGAGATCCGCACCCAGTCTGCCATTTCGCAGATCATCATCAAGAATGGCAAGGCCAGGGGAGTCGTGCTCGCGCATGGCGATGAGGTCTACGCGGACGTGATTTCGTCGAGCGTCGATCCGCGGCTTACCTTCACCAAGTTCATCGAAGCCCAGCATCTTCCCGGCGATTTTCTGGAAGATGTCAACCGCTTTAAGTTTCGCGGCTCTTCGGGCAAGCTAAACATGGCACTGGATGGGCTGCCTAATTTTAAATGCATGCCCGGACCCGGCGCGCATTTGCGTGGCGCGATTTCGATCTCACCGTCGGTCGAGTATATGGAGCGGGCCTATGACGACGCAAAGTACGGAAACTTCTCGCGGCGGCCGTATATCGACATCGTGATTCCGTCGCTGACCGATCCCTCCGTGGCGCCGCCGGGAAAACATGTGATGTCGTGCTTCGTGCAGTATGCGCCTTACAAGCTGCGTCCGGGGCTGAATTGGGACGATCAGAAGGAAGCCTTCGGCGACACCGTCGTGAACACGATTGCCGAGTACGCTCCGAACATCAAAGACATCATCATTCAGAGGCAGGTAATCACTCCGCTCGACTTGGAGCGCGAGTGGGGATTGACCGAAGGAAACATTTTCCAGGGCGAGCTTTCGTTGGAGCAACTTTTCTTTCTGCGTCCCGTGCCCGGCTGGGCACAATATCGAACTCCCATTAAGAACCTGTATATGTGCGGCTCGGCAACCCATCCGGGAGGCGGCATCATGGGCGCGAATGGTCGATTGGCGGCGCTGGAAATTCTGAAAGATATCAAAGGAGCGGCATAACCATGGCAGCGCCCGGGCACAACAAATCGCGCGACGTGGTCATCATTGGCGGCGGCCACAACGGGCTCGTCACGGCGTTCTATCTAGCCAAGGCCGGATACAAACCGCTCGTGCTCGAGCGCAGCTCGCAGGTTGGCGGGGCCGCGGTTACCGATGAGTTTCATCCCGGGTTTCGTTGTTCAACCCTGGCGCACACGGCGGGGCCGATTCAACCGCAAATCGTCCGCGACCTGCAGTTAGAAAAGCACGGGCTGAAGTGGATCACGCCCGAGGTTTGCGTGACCGCCCTTTCGCCCCATGGTCGCGCACTATCGCTTTATCAGGATGGGGCGAGGTCGGCGCAGGAGATCGCGGCGTTCTCGCCGAGGGATGCGACGAAGTATCTCGAATTTCAGCACTCGCTGGGGAAAATCAGCAAGGTCATTGCCGAAGCACTGGCCACTACGCCGCCTGACATCGACCATCCCAGCCGTGGCGATTTGTGGAGCATGCTCCAAACGGGGCGCGCGATCCGAAGGCTGGGAAAGAGAGATATGTTCCGCCTGCTGCGCTGGGGGCCAATGGCGGTGGCCGATCTGGCGGCGGAATATTTTGAAACGGAACTGCTGCGCGCGGTGATCGCAGCTCGCGGGGTATTTGGGACATTTCTAGGGCCGTGGTCGGCGGGAAGCGCGCTGGTATTGCTGATCCGCGCGGCGGGAGATCCGCATCCCGCGGGCTCGGCATCGTTTGCTGCGGGAGGCATGGGCGCAGTCACGCAGGCCATGGCATCGGCCGCAAAGGCGGCGGGCGCGGAAATTCGCACGGGCGCCGAAGTAATTGGGATTCGCATACGGAACGAGGCCGCCACGGGTGTATTGCTTTCCACGGGCGAAGAGATTCAGGCAAAGGCCGTCATCTCCAACGCTGATCCGAAACGCACGCTGCTCAAGCTAACCGACCCCACCCACCTTTCGCCGGACTTCGTGCAGAAATTGCAGCACTATCGCGGCCACGGAACGGTGGCGAAAGTGAACCTCGCACTGGCCGGCCTGCCCAAGTTCACGGCGCTAAACAACGGCGATGCCAGCGCTCTCAAAGGGCGCATTCACATTGGCGATGAGATTGACTATCTGGAGCGAGCTTTCGACGAATCCAAGTATGGCAACTTCTCGCGCCGGCCATATCTTGAAGCCACGATTCCGTCGCTGATAGACCCGACGCTTGCGCCCGAGGGCAAGCACGTGATGTCGATTTACATGCAGTATGCGCCCTATCAGTTAAAAGGCGATTGGCCGAAGTGTGACTGGGAAGAGCAGCGCAACGCGCTTGGCCAAAGCGTGGTGCAAACTCTCGCGCAATATGCTCCCAATCTGCCGGAGCTGATTCTGACCCACCAGATCATTACTCCTCTCGATCTGGAAGAAAAGTACGGTCTCACCGGCGGTCAGATTTTTCACGGGGACCTTGCGCTCGACCAATTCTTCACCATGCGCCCGCTGCTGGATTGGGCGCGCTACCGAACTCCGATTCAGAATTTATATTTGTGCGGGAGCGGGACGCATCCCGGCGCAGGTCTCACCGGCGGTTCGGGGGCGAATGCTGCACGAGAGATATTGAAGAACCTGAAGAAATAGGGGCGCCCGCCGAGACCCATCCAGCTACGCGCTGAAGCAGATCCCTGACCCACCCTTTCTATCCTTACCCGCGAAAGGTCATGTCCTAACGGGGAATCACCTTGCCATCGTGACAATGCCGCTCCGATAGTAACTTGCACCCGAAGTTACTTTTCGTTTTTACTTAAGACATCGTAAAGGTTTTAGAGAAAATTTATCCTCGCGGGGGCAGGTTTGGCCGAAGATCTTCGGTTTGAATTGGCTATTTTGGCGACCGTTCAGGGCTTCTACCAGAAGCTTATGCGGGACGCGCTCGGCGGGGATGTGCCCATTCCGAGTGGTCTCGACGAGGACGCGCTTCGCCACTCCGACCATGAGTTGCCCACCACGCTGTCGCGCATGTACCGCTGGTTGCACATGTTGGATATGGCGATCACGCCTGCAATGGTGCGGCAAGGGCTGACTCCGGAAACCGATTCCGAAGTTGCGGAGGCTTTGCTGCGCTATTTTGTGCGGCGTCGCGAACCGAGCGACGTCAACCGCGACAAGGCCGATCTGATTGCGACCTTTCTTTATCGGCATCCTCGCGTGCCCGGACAGTGGCAGCAAAGCGGCTACGGTTTGGATGGTGCGTTGCCACTTTCGCCCTTTGAAATCGCGCTCATTGAGATCCTGGCCGATTCCGATGTGCCGTCGCTGGCTGAAGAGCACGTGCAATTGTTGCGGCGATTCGATCCCCTGCGCGAAGAGATTGCCCGCTTCCGCGACTTCAACTCATTGATCGATTCCGGCATCATTGGCCGCGTCCGCGAACTGAAAGAGTGGCTGAATGGGTCGTTTTACCATCCCGGAGTGCTGGCCACGGTCTCGGCTTATAACGCAACTTTCGGTAAGAAATTTGACGAACTGTTCGCCAAGGCCCTGAGCGAGATCAAAACCTTTGGACAGGCTCTGGAAGAAATGGGGGGAACGATTCTCACCACGGTCGACGGCGTGGAAGTTACGGTTGACCATGTGGCGGCGATCGAAGGGCAGCAAATGCTGCAGGCCGACTATGGCAGTGCGTTTGAGAAGTTTCGCCGGGTTTCGAAGCTGAAAAAGGAACTGGATCGGCGGCCACCGATCCGGCGAGCACTGCTGACGCCGGCCGCGCAGACATCGCGCGCCGCGGGCAGCGCGGCAGCCGCGGCCAAAACCGCCAAAGCGGCTGCAGCCCAAGCTTCGGCTGCGGTTCCGGTGTTCCAGCCGCCCATCGTGACCAGCCAACAGATCTCAGCAGAGGAAGGCAAACTGCGCCGCGTCGAGGAATCCATTCGCGTATTTGTGCGCGTCGCCGACCCGAAATACCGCCAGGTTGTGCCCATGCGATTCTTTAACCTGACGTTGACGGTCCCGGAGGCGGACGCATACGGTGCTCCGTTCCTGGAAGAAAAAAGTCTGCGCGCCGACGTGGCTCGCATGCTGATCCGGATGGTGTCGCTTTCCGCACGCATCAGCACGGAGTTGGAAGAACTCAAGCGCACTTCAAAAATGTCATCTCTATGGAAATTGCACGCCGACGCCGTGGTGGTATTGCTGGCTATGGCCAGCACCTCCACCGAAGATGCGGGCAGTATGGCAAAAGCGGATGAACAGAGCGGCTCAGGCGGGGCCGGAGGTGCGATCCACAAATCCCTGCAGAAGATGCGCAACCATGCCGATATCGCAGTGAAGACTCTCGCCAACGTCGGGTAGGATCCCGGAGCAACTCAGTCCGGTGCGAGATTCGATCGCCCAGACGCCCGGCGTGGCTGTTTCGAATTCTCTTCATGTTTGTGTGTTATCCGGAAAAAATGCCGGGGCCCTGGACGGCGCCTCGGCATTTTTGGTGCATGGCAGCTTGTTTATTTTCTGATTGCCGTGTACGGCGATGCCCGGAGCGCGACGTGTTTTGCGGACGCTGTTTCGATGGTTGAGGCTTCGACCGGTACCGGACAGACATCTCCCGAAAGCGTCGTATAGGTAACGTTCATGAAGGTGTCTGGAGAGGTTATGTTGCCTGTGCCTGTACCCAGGAGAATGCCGGCGCAAGCTTCGTTAATGGTATTACGGGTAACGCTGTTGTTGCTGCCGGTGGATGGCGGACAACCGGCATTCACGTGAATGCCGGATTCTGCGCTGCCGTAGAGAGTATTGGACTCGGCCGTATTCCCGTCGCTGCAGAGATCGATGGCATCGAAGAGTTGCGTTCCGCCTATGTGGTTCGACTTAATAACCGCGTCGTTTGCGGTTCCGTAGGTTGGGTCGGACGTGGTGACAATTCCTAGCTGCGTGCTGTCGACGGTGTTGTTGGTGGCGGTTACACCGCTTGAGGCATAGATCAGGATTCCAGAGGCGGCGTAACATTGCGGCTGACTGGTGCTGCCACACGGCGGGTTGGTGTAGAGGTCGTCGGCTACGTCGTTGGACGTGACTGAGCCGGTGGCTCCATACCCAATCTGGATGCCGTTCTGAGCGGTGGCGGTGGTTGCGCCTATACCGATCACAGTGTTGTCAGTGACGGTAACGGCCGGGCCGCCGCCGGTCCCGGGACCGCTGGCGACGATTCCAGCCTTGTCGTAGTTCCGCACAGAATTGTGTGACACGCTAACCGCTGGAGTGCCGGTATTGCTTTCGACGCTGATCGCCAAGCCGACCTGGCAACCCTGAAGAGACGGGGCCATGTTGACATTTCTAACAACGTTGTCAGTTATTGTCCCGGAGGAATTCTGGTAATAGACACCCATCGGGTTGATGGTGCAGTCGGAGAGGCCATTGTTGCTGCCATCAATGGTGAGATGGGAGACAGTGACGTCCGCACCCTTGACGAAGATTTGAGCGGCTACTGAATCGCCACCAATGTTCGTTCCATTTGCGGCCAGACCGCCGGATGGAACCACGATTGTGGGGGCATAGAGCGTTCCATTCTTGATGCCGCGTAGAGTTAGATTCTTGGAAATCGTGACCTGTTCGGGGTAGGTTCCGGGACACACGTCGATGGTGGCGCCGGACGCGGCTGCGGTAACGGCCTCATTAATGGTGGCGTAATGTGTCCCCGGCCCGGCGCAGGAGCCGACGGTAGAGTCTGTGGATGCAAAAAGGCTTTGACTCATAAGCGCAAGGGTGAACAGAGTTACGAACAACGGGAGTTTACGACGCATACAGAACCTCTAGGATCGGATTGTGGTGCAGGGCCCCGGTTAGAGCGAACCTGGTGAGAACTCGGCGCCAAGTCTATGTTTGAACATGATACCGCAAGCTAGAGGTGCGAAAGACGTCTTTCCTTTTGAAATTGATTTTATTTTCCCTGATATACCCGACGGAACTTTGCGGGGATTGTGGAAAACTCTCTGATTGGCCTCAATTTGACATGGACTGAGCTCGATGGGTAGCACCCACTGCGTTGGTGATGCCAGCGGGATCAAAGCCTGGGCCACCCGCCCTTGACAGAGCCGACACCTTCATCGATGTACCACTCGCTTATTTACATTGTATCCGCGGCAGTTTGTTAGGTTTAGATGAAACCATCCTGTACTTTCCAAAAGATCATATCTTCTCTATAAATTTCGGTAAATACAATCTTTAATT
>DATBYM010000033.1:0-113455 GCA_036513715.1 Terriglobales bacterium | reverse complement strand
AGTGTGTGCCGCGCAGGATCTTCGCGCTCCATCCGCCGCGACCGCCGGCGAACCCGCCACGATCTCAACTACGGGAGGCGGGAGGGCGACGTTGTATCTCGTCGGTCCGGGAGTTTCTAACAAGAGCGACGTCTCGCTTGGAAATGAGATTCCGCTGCGCGCTCAGGATTTGCGCGATGCCGGACAATATTTTGCCATCCTCTGTTCTGACATTTGCCACAGCGCTTCGTTCTATGTTTCGCCGGCGATGCCGGCTGACCTCGCTTTTCTCGTTCACCCATCGCGAGTTCCGGTGGCGCAGAGCGATGCAGTGAGCGGCGTCGCACTGGCGTTTGATCAGTTTGGCAACCTCGTCCTCGACTCCGGGACAGTCAATTTTCAGCTAACTGCGGGCAAGGCTTCCCTGCTATCGCAATCGGTGCGTGCGCACGATGGGATTGCGTGGTTTCGCACCACATCCGGGAAAACTGCCGGGCCGCTGCAAGTTGTGGCGAGCATCGGTCAACTTTCTGCGCGACGCAATGTGCAGGAAGTAGCATCGGAGCCGTGCAACCTTCGCATCACTGGCCAGCGAACGAAGGACGGACTGGTGGTGGAGACGGAGCCAGTTCACGATTGTGGCGGAAATCCTGTGCCCGATGGCACGATTGTCTCGTTCACGGCAACCGATGCCAGTGGAAAAAGCACGGTGGACGCCCCCATCAAGCGAGGTGTAGCCCGCGCTGAGATCGCCGCCTCGGGACCTGTCGTCGTTTCGGTTGCCTCGGGAGTGGCCATGGGCAACGAGCTGCGCATCGGAGGAGGGCAATGATTGCGCTGGCGACACTTCATATCACGATGATTCCTACGTCGTTGCTGACCGCGATGAATACGGTTGCTATGGCGGTAAGTTCCGCGCGCCGACGGCGAGTGCCCTCCATCGGGTCATCGCTTCGTTCGCACGCGTCTTCGCGCATCATTTCGCGCATGACCGCATTGCTGGCCGCGTCGCTATTTCTGTTCTGCGTGCCGCGCTCTAAGGCGGCCGTAAATGTCGACATGAATGTACGCCACGCCGGTCCGCGTGCGGTTGAAGCTCTCACCGAGCGCGGGATTCTGCGCGACTACCGCATCGCCTGGATAAGTCTCGCTCACGCTCTGGAATTCAACGCCGCCGATGCGCTGTCTGGCCCATTCGTGTCCACGGCAAGAGATACTTTGATGAGTAACGTCTCCAGTCAACAACGTTTCGGCCTCAGCACGCGCTATCTGAATCAGAATCACAAAGTCGAAGCTGTGTATTACGCACCGGAGGGCGACGTCATCGAATTGCACGACGAGGCCGATTACGAGCTGCAAATTTTGGATGGTGGAAAAATGATTCATGATGAGCATGTCGTGATGCACTATGTCGTGCTCATGACTCCGGCTGCCGATCACTGGGTCGTGCGGCAGTTACAGGCGGTTCCTCAGTTTTGAGTTGTTCGCGGCAATACCATTTGAAACTCAGTGTCCTCAACATTCATGGTCTGACTACAAGCAGCTACAGGATCGGCCTGCCAACCGCCGCTTTCTGCGCGGCATCTGAGTTACAAAGGACAAGTTGAGAAGAGGGAGCCTTCGATTGCCAAAGGTATTGATCGTATTAGCCATAGCGTGTTTTGTGATTGCGAGCGGGTGTACGGCTCCGAATGTTCGCTCATCGCTGCGGCAAAATGCAATGGCTCCCGGGCAGGCTCCGAAACTTCTCGCTGTTTATATGCCGTGGTTTGGCGATCACACGCACATCGACGTTGGTTATTCGAGCCAGGACCCAGGAGTTCTCCGCCGACAGATTCAGCAGGCGCGTAAACGGGGAATATCGGCATTCGTCGTCGACTGGTATGGCGAAAGCAGGCCTTATTCCGACCATAGCTTTGGCATGTTGCAAGAGGTCGCAAGCGAGAATCATTTTCAGGTTGCGTTGCTTTACAACGAGCCGGAAGACGAAGATGCGCAGGCGACCGACGAGGCCATGGCGGCGTTCGACGAAGCCTATAAGTCGTACATCGGGCCGGAGGCGAGGTTTCGCGATGCTTATCTCCGGTATAACGGGCAGCCGATGATTTTCATTTTTCCGAAGCGCGGCCATGTGGACTGGAATCGCGTGCGCGAACACTGCCGCGCTTGGGACGCGGCGCCTTTACTCTTCTACAAAGACGATCCTTCGCCGCAGTACAGCGCCGACTTTGCCGGGTCTTTTGCCTGGGTGCAGCCGGGGCGCACGGGCTGGACGAACGACGGCAGCAATTGGGGCGAGGAGTATCTCGACAATTTCTACAAGGCGATGATCAAGCGTCCCGACAAGATCACGATTGGGGCGGCTTGGCCGGGCTTTGACGACTCCAATGCGAAGTGGGGCCTCAATCGCCACATGCAGAGCCGTTGCGGGAAAACCCTGGATGAAACTATGAGCTTATATCGCCGCTACTTCGACGACTCCCATCCGCTGCCGTTTCTCATGATTGAAACCTGGAATGATTACGAAGAGGGGACGGCGATTGAGCGCGAGACGGCCGGCTGCGGCGCAGGCCAGCCCCAGAGCTAGATCGAAAGCTTTTCGCAACAACCCAAATACAGGCTGGAACATCGAATAATCTCCGAAGAATAGAACTTGATCTCATGCAAGTGATCGAGGAGCAAATTGCAATGAACGATGCCGGCAATCCACCGAAATGCTTTCGCCTTTTGTCCGAGCTACTGTTGGGCGGAGCCGCGCGGGCTTCGCGCGCGGCAGCTGGGCTGGAGCGTGGAGATCTTGCGGAACTCACCGCGCTGGCAAACTCACATCACGTCATCATGCGGTCATTTCCGACCTTGCAACGGTTGATGCTCGACCATGGGTATGCCGAGGGAGCCGAACTCGCGGCGACGGCCATTGCCAAAGAGCGTGCCCGCATCCGGCACGCGGTTTCTTTCCTGGAACCCATTACTCAAGCTTTGCAGCAGTGTGGGGAAGTCGCCGTCATCAAATCGCTCGATCACTGGCCAGATTTCGGCAGCGACATTGATTTTTACGTTGATTGCTCCGCCGGTACACCCGCCGCTGAGGTGGCTGTGGTCATGCGCCGGGAACTTGGAGCGGAGATGGCCGCGCGCAGTTGGGGAGACCGGCTGGCCAACAAGTGGAATTTTATTGTTCCGGGTTTGCCAGAACTGGTGGAGATCCACGTAGGGCGACTGGGTCAGACTGGCGAGCAGACGAGCATAACCCGGTCACTGGTCGCGCGATCTCGCACCGTCGAGCTGGAGGGGTGTAAGGTCCGCACAGCCGCCCCCGAAGATCGCATGATCGTCAGCACGCTGCAGCGCATGTACCGCCACTTCTACATACGGCTCTGCGACATTGTGGACAATACGCGTCTCATGGAGAGCGGCGAGGTCGACTATATCTATCTGCGCTCACTGGCGCAGGCGGCTGGCCTCTGGGAGGGGTTAGCGACGTATCTCGTGGTAGTGTCAGACTACGTGAAGCAATACGGTGGCGAGGGAATCGACTTGCCGGCCTGGCTAACGTCAGCGGCGCGTTTCGGCGGCGATCTCGTTTACTACCGGCGAAACTGGCTGCGCATTCCTATCGTCCCTCATGCGGCACTACTCTATGCCGCGGAGTGGAAGAGTCTTTTTCGCAAGGGAGAGATTCGCAACACGCTGCGCTTGAGCCTTCTTCCGGGTCTCGCCACGGCGGCGGCCCTGGAACACAACCTCACGGGCGACGACAAGGGAATATGGTAGCGATCGCCTCAGTGCGGTCCATTTCCCTCATCCTCGCTAAAATATTGTCCATTCAACCCTTTAGGACATTACCCTTACATACTTCACGGGATTGCGATTGATCGCTGCAGCTCCTACTCTCGATAAGTAACTGGGGATGTTGCGGGCGATTCAAATAGAGCGGTTCCGCCGGCGGATGCCATCGGAACGAGAAGTGCGGCTTCTCCTGCATGACGACGTTTCCCCGGGGCACGTTTGGGATGAGGGGAATTATCTCTTGGTTAGAATTCTGGTGGCTGACGACAACCCGATGGTGCGGCACTATCTCCGGGAGCTTCTCGAGCAACGTGGCACCTGGCGGGTGTGTGACGAGGCCCGAACCGGAGGCGAAGTGCTGCCCAAGGTACAAAGAACGCTGCCCGATGTCATCTTATTAGACTTTCAGATGCCGGAATTGAACGGGCTGGAGGTCGCCAAGCAAATCTCTCGGCTTTTCCCGAAGATCCCCATTTTGATGATCACTTTTCATTTCTCCAAACAACTTGCGGAAGCTGCCCGCGATGTGGGGATTCGGGGAGCCTGCGCAAAAACCGACGTGCGCTCGATTATGGCGGGCGTAGATGCCCTTCTGCACCAGGAAAGCTATTTTCCCGCCATTCAAACCAATATCGCCTAAAATTCAAACCAATATCACCTAAAATTGAATAAGATCTAGGGTTTACGCTTCCCGAATACAGGATTCCCTGTATTCGGGTGCCTGACGACCCATGCTAGTTTTGGGACAATTCCCTAAGGTACTGGGAAGAACGGATTTCCTAACAATCCAGATGCAGCTAGATGGGGCACAAATCACGAGCCGGAACGCGAGCGTCCGCGGTCAGTTCCGAGAGGCGAGAACTGGAATCGCGTCATGACCATTCGCATTCTTGTGGTTGATGATCACCCGGTGGTGCGGCAAGGATTGAGAACCTTGCTGGAGGGTCAATCAGGCTGGGAGGTTGTGGGAGAAGCGTCCGACGGCGTTGAGGCTTTGAATAAGGCCGACACTTTGCAGCCTGACGTTGTGGTGCTCGATGTAACCATGCCCAAGATGCACGGATTGGAAGCGTGCCGCCGGCTGCGGCAGTCGACTCCGGGCGTTGAGATTTTGTTTGTCACCCAACATGATTCGCCGCAGATGCTGCGGGAGGCACTGGATGCGGGCGCCAGAGGTTACGTGGTGAAATCCAATGCCGCGCGCGATTTGTTGGACGCGGTAGAAGCAGTAAGTCAGCACAAAGTATTTGTAGCGTTGGCTCGTCGAGACACTCTAACTGCGTCGTGAGAGTCGGACAATAGTTACTGTCTGCTCTAAAAAGGGGCTGTCATGAAACTGCGTATCTTGTTGGCCGACGATCACGAGATCGTACGGCGTGGTCTATCCTCGCTGCTGCAGAAACACGAAGGATGGGAAATCTGCGGAGAAGCGTCCGACGGCCGGGAAGCGCTCGAACTCGCCAAACGATTGAAGCCCGATGTCATCATCCTCGACATTGGCATGCCGAACTTGAACGGTCTCTCGACTACGCGGCAGATGCTGCAACACGACCCTAGCTTTAAAATCATTGTCCTGACGATCACAGACTCTGATCAAGTCATCCGCGAGGCCCTGGATGCGGGTGCGCGCGGATTTGTGTTGAAGTCGGATGCGGCGCGCGATCTCGTCTCCGCGGTCGAAGCTCTCCAAAGTAAGCGCATGTTCTTCACGCCGCGCGTGAATGATCTGGTGCTCGCTGGATTCCTCGAAAAAGGGCATCCGATCTCTAGAACCGAACCGCCCAACCTGCCGGTTTTGACGACTCGCGAGCGCGAGATCACTCAGTTACTGGCGGAGGGGAAGAGTTCCAAGGAAGTCGCCTCGCTGCTTAACTTGAGCACGAAGACGGTGGAGACGCATCGCAGCAATATCATGCGAAAGCTCAGCTTGCACTCCATCCGCGACTTGGTGGTTTACGCCATCAAGAACAACATCATTCAGATCGAGATGCCGATAGGGATGAAGAACGAAATCCCCAACGGTGGTTCGCAGACTACGGTAGCTTGAGAGTGAGGTCCCGCTAAGCCGTAAACCGGGATAGTAGCGCGCTGTCGCCCTGAGCGCAGCGAAAATCGTGTGCATAGCAAGTTGTGCATAAGGTTTTTCGCTTCGCTCAGGACGACATTTTTTTGCAGAAACTAATTTGCGGTTTGGCTTGGAGATTGTTCGCCGTAAGTACCGGTTCTGGTGCGAACTGTGAGCCGACCGTATCCCGGAGCACGCGCCACGACGCGGACGGACTGATAGGAATGTTGCGCATCCTGATTGCGCGGCTTGTAGGCGATAGCGTATTGGTTGCGAATATCACGGGCGATGTCTCGCGAGATCGTGTCTACCTGATCGGGCGTGTCGGGGAAAAATGCAGCGCCTCCGGTCGCAGAGGCAAGGCTTTGCAGGGCTTGCCGCCCCGGGCTTTGCGGCCCTGCGCCCATTAAGCCGATCGCGTAAACCGTCGGGCCGTTGTTCTGCTGCAAACGGCGCGTCGCCTCCTGCAGCGTCTCCTGGCTCATGTTGTCCTGGCCGTCGGTGACGACGAGGAGGACCTTTTTCTCGAACTTGGTATTGTTGAGATGGACCGCGGACGCCACGATCGCATCGTAAAGAGCCGTGCTGCCTTGGGTTGAAACCTGCTTCAGGGCGTGGTCAAGTAAGTTGATGTCAGAGGTGAAATCCTGATCGAGATAGGAATTGCGGCTGAAGTTCACCACAAAAATCTGATCCTGCGGGTTGATGGCGCGAATTAGATTCAAGACCGCTTGATTCACCTTTTCACGCTTGTCGCGCATGGAGCCGGAGTTATCGATGACAATGCCGACGGCTACGGGGACGTCTTCCTTGTGAAACGAAGTGATGGGCCGCTGCGAGCCGTCTTCATAGACAGAGAAATCGTTCTTCCCGAGATTCGAAACCAGGCGACGGCTATCATCGACGACAGTCGCCTGAAGCACGACCTCATTCACCTGCTGCTTGAATACAAACATGCCGCCTTCATCGTTGGCGGGCGGTCCTACGGTATTCGGGTCTTCGGCTCCGGGCTCCTGAGTTGCTTGGTCGGTCGTGGATGGCGGAGTTGCCGGTTGCTGAGCTGGCGGCTGAGCAGTCGAATCTTGGTTGCCTAGTGGGCTGTTCTGCGGCGAAGACTGCGACTGCGCGTTATTGCTGGCCGCCGCCGCTGTCGGCACCTGCACGGGCTGGGATGGACTCGCCTGTGCGACCGCCAACGCCGCTGTCAAACAAATCAGAATGAGAGCCGACACCGCCGAGTTGAGGCGTGCAAGACCAACTGCGTGCATGGAAAATCCTCCGACCGATCTTTGATGCAATTTTCGATGCCGAAGGAAACCGCATATGTGTCAAGCCACGCCAGAAAAATACAGCGAAATGCTGCTCGGCCTGCTGGGAACACCTGAGGAGGCTTAGACTCGACAAGCTCGCTGGAAAAATAGGGGGACGCATCCAGCGATGGGTCCCCTCGTGTCCTGTCACTCGTGTCTCACCAGTAGGTAAAGTTTAGGTCGTCCAGATAGATTCCGTAGGACTGCTGCGCGTAATTTCCGTCCATCTGGTAATTGATCGTGACCCCGTACCATGACGATGATGTCGGAGGATAGGTGGCATTCAAGTTGTATTGCTGCCCATTGAATGTGATCGTCTGGTAGAGCAACTGGTTGTCGGATGTCCGCTGCACCTGAAGGGTAAGGTGATTCCAGGCGTTGCTATTCGGGTAGCAGGAAACGCCAGTGGACACCCATGCATTGGCTTGGTTATTCCAGATTTGCCACTCATGGCCGCCCATCACCGTGCACTGATGGCCCCATATGAAAGACAGGCCATCGACGAATTGGTTGACGTCGAACTCCAACGCCTGCGGGATGTTCAGGTTCGTGCCATAAAACCAGACGTCATAGATGAAGTTATGGGTGTTCGGCACAATCTGGTGGTTTGGGTCGGGGATCGGAGAACCAGTGCCCAGCAAGTGCACGTTCCACAAGACATCGGAATAATCCGTGGACCCTCCAATGTCGAACTCCATGGCATCGCCGCTCCGTGATGGTGAGCTCACGCCTTGCTTGGTCCACCACGTGGTTTGCGGACCGTTTGGGCTGCAGGTTGAGCAAATGCCGTAATCCGGCGGAAGTTCGATGTAGCCAGTCCATCCGCTGCCTCCCTGGATGTTAGAGATCACATTGCCGCCGGAGCTTACCGTAAGAGTCACGGGGGTCGTGGCTGCGCCTCCGCAGTAATCCCACTCTTCGACGGTCGCATGATACGTCCCGGGGCCGAGGGACAGGGTCGTATTCAACTTCGACCCGCTGACCTCGTAGGCAAGTTGGTTGGGCCCGGTATAGATCCCCATGGACGCAACGCCCTTAGGACAAGATGAGGTTGAGGTCGCGATAAATGGCACCGGCGAGTTAACCGTGCTGTTGTTCGCAGGCGACGTTACCTGCACCTGAGATGCCTTGCTCACCGTGACCGTGATCGGCGTGGTCGCCGCTCCGCCGCAGTAGTCCCACTCTTCGACGACGGTATTGTAGGTTCCGGCGGTGAGGCTGATGTTGGTGTTCAGACTGGCGCCGCTGACCTGGTAAGCGAGTTGATTGGGAGCGGTGTAAATCCCCATGGCCGCGACTCCCTTTGGACATGAAGAGGATGCCGTAGCCACGAAGTTGACCGGAGATCCGACCTGGCTGTTATTGGCCGGGGTGGCAACCTGCACCTGCGACTGATTGGAGACCGTGATGGTGACTGGCACCGTAGCCGCTCCGCCGCAATAATCCCACTCCTCCACAACGGTGTTGTAGACGCCCGGACTCAGGTTGAGACTCGTGTTGAGGCTGGCGCCGTTCGATGTGTAGGCCAGGACATTGGGTGCGGTGTAAATGCCCATGGATGCGACACCCTGCGCGCAGCTTGAGGTCGCAGACGCTACGTAATGCACGGGCGATTGCACGGTGGCGCCGGCGCTCGGGGAGTTAACGGCTACACCTGCGACTGCAGCGGGAGTTAGGGCGAAGAGGAAGGACAGGATCGATAGGACGCACTTCTGCATACGGCATTATCTCCATTTGGTGGATTGCCCTGAGGTTCCATCGAACGTCGAACAACGACTATGCGCGACCGCGCATAGCGGGAACGCCAGGGACTAGTCAGAAGTGGCGGACTGGGCCCAGTTTCAACCAGACATCGAGTGCGCGCACCGTTCGGGCTAAGCAACGACGCAGAAACGCAGTCAGAAAATTTGGTTGGAAAGTGGTTTAGAGTGGTTTGAGCATACCAGAAACGCTGTAGGTCCTCCTAATAAAAACTGTATTCGGAGGGCTAAGGAGGTTTTAATCCTCCTCAGAGTGTCGTCTAACGAACATACAAATGTCAGCACCCGGAATACGGGCAGTGGCACAATGGACTGCTGTTTCCTGGAAGAGGTGGTAGGGAGCATGCTCCGAATCCTAATTGCCGACGATCACGATGTGGCGCGCAAGGGCATCCGCTGCGTGCTCGAAGACCACCCCGGTTGGGAGATTTGTGGCGAGGCAAAAGATGGACGGGAAGCCGTAGACTTCTCCAGCCAGTTAAAGCCGGATGTGGTGCTGCTGGATATTGGCATGCCCGGACTCAACGGTCTCGATGCAGCGCGGCAAATCCTCGCCAACAATCCTCAGATCAGCATCCTGATTTTGACCATGCACGATTCCGAACAGGTTGTGCGCGAGGTGCTGGCGGTTGGCGCGCGGGGCTTTCTGCTGAAGTCTGATTCGGGTCGCGAATTGGTTTCCGCCGTCGAAGCGCTGCAAAACCATCGGACATTTTTCACTACGCGGGTGACGCAAATGGTGCTGGAAGGCTACTTGCGTCCCAATCAGCGAAGTGAACAACCTGGCCGGCACATCCTGACGCCGAGAGAGCGCGAGGTGATTCAGCTATTGGCCGAAGGGAAAACAACGAAAGAAGTTGCGGCGACGCTGCACCTCAGCGTCAAGACGGCGGAAACGCATCGCACCAACCTGATGCGCAAACTCAACCTTCATTCGGTCGCTGATTTGACGCTGTATGCCGTGCGCAACAATATCGTTCAGGTATATTGAGGCATGTTTATTGACTCTCGTGAAGATGGCGGGACACCCGGTTAGTGAGTTCCGGTCATTAAGGTAAGACCCGCGCTGGTCTGGGGATTTCACTGGATTACGGTTGCCATGCAGTCTTTCTAGAGTGTGTGAGTGCGAGGAATGCAATTCATGCTCTGGGCTCTTGCCGTGCTACTTTTGATTTGTTGGATCCTTGGAATTGCGGGCTCGATTGCATTCAACGGGTCCCTCGACATTGTGCTTTTGTTGGCAGCCCTTGCGCTTCTCATAGGCATGGTTCGCGATCGAGACACGATGGCCTGAGAGCGAGGCGAGTTGGCAATCCGAGTTGGCAATGACGACTTGGGAATCAGTGAAACGATTTAAAGTAAAGTAAGGAGACCAATATGAACCCGAATTCCACCAATGCAAAAACTTGTCAGATCTGCAATCAGTCATTCAGCTCCGATCGCGAGCTTCAGGAACATCAAAATAGCGTGCATTCCGGGAACGAGCAAGGAGGAAACCGCCCGCAGAATGAGCATGTTTATGGTGATCCGCCGGTGCAGGACGAACAGAAGCGAAAGAAGATCGCGTAATCTTGCGAAGAGGCGATGCGGGAAATTCGAAGTAAACCACCGCGCCGGACGGGATTCACTCGGAAGTTCGTCCGACGCGGTTTCTCAGCCCCTCAAGGAGCGTGGCTCGCGCGCTTGAGCGCCCGGGCCACGGTTATGCTGGAGACCCACACTCCAGCAAATCGGCCCAACCAATCCTCTGCGGCAAATCATGTGTGGCAAATCACGCCGCCTGTTTCTCTCGCGCCTGTGAATTCTGGAGCGCCTGCAAGCCATACAGGGCGTCTTCCAGAGCTTCGTCTTCTTCAATACTGTCGGCGCTTGAGTTGAAAAGCTCCTGGGCACGCTGCGCGATTGCTCGCTCGGCCTCGGCAATTCGAGCGGGGAGTTCACGCTCATCGGTTTCGAACAAAGCAGCCCGATAAAGCTGATGCCAATTGGCAACACGCGTGGGGGAGGGACGCGCAGCTGTCGACATAAACTTCTCCTCGGGTAGCCAGTATCAGATTAGTAAGGTGAGTGGGAAGTTCCAATCGGGTGAATACTGTAGGCGCAGCCTTCAAGATGTGTCTCTGACCAAGCGCTACTAGGAAAGCAACTCAATAGTAATAACGTGGAGCTGGTTTCGGTTCGCGTCCAGGCTACCCGCAAGTCGAACCTGCTTACCCTCGTATTGCCCCACGTTGGCCTGATCGAGACGGTAAGTGATCCCACTCTGCATTTTCAGGACATAACGTGCGTCGATCTTCACGATCATCCCCGCGAAGACCTCGGCTGTCGCCTGCGGTTGAGCTCGCGGATTCTGGTCGGGCGGAAGCGGCTGCGGCACCGGGCGAGGCGTTTGCATTTGGGACCACGCAATCAAGTCGGGTCCGAGCACTCCGGATGGCAAAACTGGGGCAGGTTCTGGCTGAACGCCCTGAGCACACATAGAGGCGCAGAGAATCAGTAGGAAACCCATCGTCACAAGCACGCCTGCCTTTTGCTTCACATCACACCTCCGAAACACGAAGCGGGCAGCTGTCGAGCACGTGAAATTCCACCATCTCGTGAGCTTCCTGCGTATCCCAATCCCAAGGTTTGGCCAGCAACCTAGACAAGCGTCGGAAACTTTACATCAATCATCACTTTTAGCTTGGGTGGCGGGATGCGTCTATACAGCGATCTCCGTAGCATTAATAAAGGAGAAGTCGCAGCGCAGGCTTGCGCTGCGTGGACGGACGTATAGCTCCTGCACTCTCTAAGTTTAACTCCCTTAGCTTGCTATGATGCGATTCAGAGAGGGCAAACATTTACGCCCTCCGCATCGCCGCTTCACAGCACGCGGCAGGCCTCCTCAAATGCAAGGCGCGGACTGCGCGGAAGCAGTTTGCTCTTATCGCCGTAACCTAGATTGCAGAGAAAATTTGCCTTCCATTTACCGTCGGGAAAGAATTCCGCATTCACTTTCGCTGCGTCAAACCCCGACATGGGGCCACAATCCAGACCCACGGCTCGAGCCGCGAGAATGAAATAGCCGCCCTGGAGCGTGCTGTTGCGGAAGGCCGTCTCTTCGGCCAATTTTTCATTACCCGCAAAATAAGATCGCATATGGGCGTGCGGAAATAGCTGCGGAAGTTTTTCGTAAAACTCGGCGTCCCAAGCGACAATGGCCGTGACCGGCGCTGCTTTTGTTTTTTCTACGTTAAGCGGGGCGAGCGCGGGCAAGAGGCGGGCCTTGGCCGCTTCGCTCTCGAGAAAAACGAATCGGGCGGGACTCGAATTGGCGCTGGTCGGACCGAAGCGTGCAAGATCATAAGCTTCGCGCAGAGCCTCAATGGGAACGCGCTTCGGCAACCACGCATTATAGGTACGGGCCTGGCGGAATATCTGATCGAGGAACTGATGGTCAATTTTAGTTGGGCGCGCGGCATCCAAGATTTCGCTCATTATGTTGTTGCCTCCGTTGTTATTTACGACTCGTGCGTGTATCGAGTCGAACTACAACCTTCAAGATTCGATGCGACCCTTCTAATTTCGATTCTGAGCAGCAGCATGGCAAACCTATCCTGTTTATGCCGTTTGTAGTAGTGTTTCTGTTTGCAGGCTTGACCCTTTCCGCGTCCCGGCATTATTTCCCCGCGTGACGATCGGGCTAACGGCAAGTCGTGTTTCTCTACTTCACAACGAGGAAAAGCATGAGAACCCGCATTCTCTGTATCTTTGCAATCTTAATTCTTTCAATGTTTCCGATCGCGCTCGTATCGGCTCCGGCAGCGGCTCAAAATTCGACCGACGCCAGATCGAGTTCGTCCGATATGCCACGCGAAATCCCCGTTTTCGACCTTAGGGCCATCGATAAGACCATCGACCCATGTGTGGACTTCTATCAATACGCATGCGGAACGTGGATGAAGAACAATCCCATTCCCGCAGACAAATCGCGATGGGGGCGATTCGACCAACTCGCCGACCATAACGTTTATATTCTTCGAGATATCTTGACCGCACCTCTGGAGGGAAAACGCGCGGGACCAGAGAGGATGGTGGTGGATTACTATGACTCGTGCATGGATGAGAACACGATCGAGAAAAAGAGAACGGAAGCGCTCTCGCCGGAACTCGATCGTATTAACGGCATCAAGACGAAGGCGGATTTGATTCGCGCAGTTGCGACCATGCACCGCAACTCGATACCTACGTTGTTCGCATTTTATCCGCAGCCCGACATGCACGATTCGATGGCAACCGTCGCAACCCTTGACCAGGGCGGAATCACGCTCCCCGATCGCGACTACTACATAAAGGACGACGCGAAGTCAGTGGAGGCGCGGCAGAAGTATGTCGAGCATGTGGAGAAGATGTTTGTACTGGCGGGAGACGTGCCCGAGTTGGCGGCGGCAGAAGCCAAGACGGTATTGACCGTTGAGACGGGACTGGCGCAGGCCTCAATGGATCGCACGGCCCGACGCGATCCGAAGACCCGCGACCATAAAATGACTGTCGCAGAAATCGCAGCGGCGGCGCCGAATCTCGACCTAACTGTCTACTTTGCCGATAATGGCTCGCCCAAGTTCACTTCGCTTAACGTGGGCAATCCAGATTTCTTCAAGCAGGTTAACGAGCAGATCAATACCGTACCGCTCGACGAGTGGAGGGTGTATCTGCGCTGGAAAATAATCAACGACTACGCTCCGCTGCTGACCAAGACGTTTGTAGAGGAAGACTTTCTGTTTAACGGACAATACATGTCGGGGCAGCAAGAGATGGAGCCGCGGTGGAAACGCTGCGTGAAGTCCACCGATGCCCATCTGGGTATGGCGCTGGGCAAGCTTTACGTAGACCGCACGTTTGGCGCCGAAGGCAAAGAACGAACGCTGAAAATGGTGCAGGCGATCGAGAGCGCAATGCGGCAGGATATTGGCCAGTTGACGTGGATGTCGGACAAGACCAAGCAGAAGGCTTATGAAAAGCTCAACGCCATCGTCAACAATATCGGGTATCCCGACAAGTGGCGCGATTACAGCAGTGTCGTGATCAAGGCTGACGATTACGCCGGCAATGCAGTGCGCGCCGAAGCCTTCGAGGTGCAGCGGCAGTACAAGAAGATCGACAAACCAACCGACCGCAAGGATTGGATCATGACTCCGCCGACCGTGAATGCACAATACCGGCCTCCGATGAACGACATCAACTTCCCTGCTGGGATTTTGCAGCCTCCGTTTTACGGCAAGATGATGGACGACGCCGTGAACTTTGGCGGCGTCGGCGTGGTGATCGGACACGAACTCACGCACGGCTTCGACGACCAGGGGCGCAAGTACGATGCCGAGGGCAACTTTCGCGATTGGTGGACGGCCGATGACGGCAAGGAATTTGAGCAGCGCGTCGACTGCACTGCCAAAGAATATTCGAGCTTTACCGCGATGAAGGACGACAAAGGCGAGGTCAAACTCAATGGCAGATTGACGCTGGGCGAAAATACCGCGGACAACGGCGGGCTGAAGCTCGCCTATATGGCGCTGACCAACATCATCGGCAATACGCCGGTGAAGTCGATCGATGGCTACACGCCGCAGCAGCGCTTCTTTCTCGCGTATGGGCAGATCTGGTGCCAGAACGTGACCGATCAGGAGGCGCGTAAGCGAGCGCTGACCGATTCGCATTCTCCGGGACGCTGGCGCGTGAATGGAGCGGTGCAGAACTCAGCCGCCTTCGAGCAGGCTTTCGGCTGCAAAGCCGGGCAGCCCATGGTCTCGGAGAATGCCTGCCGCGTGTGGTAGGCGGCTGTCGCTGAGATCGTCTGTCGTTCACGATTATCGACCACGACTATGGATCACGACGAATTCAAGGGCGGGGACGGGCGTTTCCCAGCCACGCGCTGGTCGGTCATCACAGCGGTTCGCGGCGAGGATGGGGCAGAGCGCGAGCGAGCGCTGGACACACTTTGCGAGGCATACTGGAAGCCAGTTTACAAGTATGTTCGTCTGCGCTGGAATCGTGCCGCTCCCGACGCGCAAGATCTCACGCAGGGATTTTTCGCCGAGATGCTGGAACGCGAATTGCTGAAGCGCTTCGATGCCCGCAAGAGCCGCCTGCGGACTTATCTTCGACTATGCGTGGATAGCTTCGTGATGAACGAAGACAAGGCAGCTCACCGGCAGAAGCGCGGGGGCGATGTCCAGCATCTGGCGCTTGATTTTGCGGGCGCCGAAGAAGAACTTTCCAGCGGCACAATCGACGCTGCCGCAATCGCCTCGCCGGAATCACTCGAAGAATTTTTTGAGACGGAATGGGTGCGCAGTCTCTTCGCACTGGCCGTCGAAGATTTGCGAGCGCTTTGTGCCGAGCGAGCGCGAGAGCGAGACTTTCAGCTCTTCGAGGCCTACGATCTTGGGGACGATGGCGAGATTTCTTACGCACAGCTTGCGCAGCAGTATGGAATCGCAGTTGGCGACGTAACCAACGCGCTAGCCTGGGCGCGCCGCGAGTTTCGCAAGTTTGCGCTCGATCGCCTGCGGGCAATGTGCGGCAGCGACGATGAATTTCGGCGAGAGACAAAGACGGCTTTCGGCTGGAACACCGCGTAAACGGCCAACTTCTTCTGTGGCGAGAAATCGGAACATCTGAGAAATGTCTGCTGAAAGCGTCCCCAAGCACCCGATGCGGCACCTTTCCGACAAAGCGATCACGCGACTGCGCAGTGGCGCGGAGCTTGCGGACCTTAACGGCACGCGCTACCGCCTTATCGGGCAAGTGGCGCGCGGAGGGATGGGTGTGGTTTACGCGGCGGAAGACCAGCTCTTGCAACGCCGCGTCGCGCTGAAAGTGCTCGACGTATCCGGCTCCGAAGGCGAACTGGCAAATCGTCTGATGCGCGAGGCGCGGGTGTTGGCCCTGCTGGAACATCCGGGAATTGTTCCGGTGCACGAGGTCGGCACACTGGCAGACGGCAGCGTCTTTTACACTATGAAATTTGTCGAAGGCAAAAGGCTCGATCAACACATCGAGTCCGTCGATTCGACACCTGACCGATTGCGGATTTTTGTGCGCATCTGTGACGCGGTTGCTTTTGCGCACGATCGCGGAGTGCTGCACCGCGATCTCAAGCCCGCTAATGTGATGGTCGGCCCGTTCGGCGAGGTCCTGGTCATGGACTGGGGACTCGCGAAAATCCTGGCCGATGTCAGTGGGGCTGAACCGAATCGCGACGGCGATAGCATTCCGCGCCTCCCCGCCGATGGCAACGATGGCAATTCGTCGGGAACGCTCCATGGAAGGGTCATGGGCACGCCAGGATATATGTCTCCGGAGCAGGCAAGCGGAAAGATCGAATTGATGGACGCGCGCAGCGATATCTTTTCCCTGGGAGCAATCCTACGATATCTGCTCACGGAGCGCTTACCCGCAGGCCCGTCTTCTCAGCGCGCGCGCGCGCTCGATGCCATCTGTGCGAAGGCCTGTGCGCTCGAACGCGAGGATAGATACGCCGCGGTGCAGGATCTGGCGGCGGATGTTTCGCGATACCTCGACGGCTTGGCGGTTTCCGCCCACAGGGAAAGCATTTTCGATAAGCTGGCGCGTTTCTATCGACAGTACCGGTTCTTTATCTGGTTGATAGCGGCGTACCTGCTCATGCGGGTGCTGTTGATCGTCGTGGTCAAGCATTGAGGCTTATAAGGAATTGCAGATTCCGTTGTAAAGAACTCCAGCACATAAGAATGGAGGGCGTCATGAACAAGATTTTGCTTGGTTTGCTGATTGGGGCCACGCTCGGCGCAGTCGACGGCTGTACGGCCTGGTTTTATCCCGAAGTGAGGGCGCAACTGGCGGGAATCATCGTGGGTTCGACTATCAAGGGGCTGATCGCGGGGGTTGCCGCTGGAATCTTTGCGCGCAAGGTAAATTCAATTCTCCTCGGAATTATCTTTGGCCTGGCCGTGGGTTTCGTTCTGGCATTCCTGGTTGCGTATATGCAGCATGACCACTACATCGCGATCATCCTTCCTGGAAGCATTGTCGGACTGATCGTTGGATATGCCACGCAGAAATATGGCGCGACTCCGGCGACGGCGCGCTAGCGGCTTGGATCGGTAACATAAATATCTCGGGGTCCGAGTGGATCCGCCGAATCCTGGGTTAACTGAGGAAGGCAAGCGGAGGGACGCCAATGACGAAGAGCATATTTCCCGTTCTATTTGGTGTCGCACTGGCAACAATATCCTTCGGACAAAGTCAGCCGAACCTGGCCGAGACGCCCACCATCAAAGGCGTACTCCATGGCTCACGCACCGCGGTCTTCGAATCGCCAGAGCAATCCTGCAAGCAGAACGACATTCCTGATGCTATGGCCCGCGCCTTCCGCGATTCGAAGGGCACGGTTCACCTGGTGGCGGCAAGTTCCGAACTCTTTCAAAATCTGGGGCCGACCCTTGACAGCGTGCAACACAGTTGCGAGGTAGGTCACTATTCCGCGAACGATCCGAGTCCCGCGGACTTCAACGATCAAACCTGGATCGATGACTTCTACACGTTTGACGGCAATAGAATCGCTGGGCTTACGCACACGGAATATCACGGCTGGGCGCATCCGGGCGAGTGTACTTTCAAGAATGGATATAACGGGTGCGAATATGACTCCGACACCTATCACGAATCTGAGGATGGCGGTTACCACTTCAAATCGTTCAAGGCGCCCAACAATTTCCTCGCCGGAGTTCCCTACAAGTATGTGAAGGACGCAGGCCCCTCAGGCTATAGCGTCGACAGCAACATTATTGAGCTAGGCGGATGGTATTACGCCATGGTGACATCGTGGCAGTGGCCTCCGAACTGCTCGGGGCAGACTGGACCGCACCGTTGCCTCACGTCGAGTGGAGGCGGGCCCATGCGAACACAGAACGTTTTCGACCCTTCTTCATGGCGCGGATGGAGCGGCACTGATTTCTCCGTGGTCTTCCTCGATCCTTACCCCGTCCCAGTGGAGCGTCCTCTGGAGCACGTGTATACGCCGGTTCCCTACATGGACGTGGTGACTGGAATCAATCTTTTTGAGTCGTCGGGTGTGGTCGTTGCGGTCCTGTGGAATCCCTGGACAAATGAATACGGAGCGAAAGGCTTCTATCTTTCTACATCGACTGATCTGGTCAACTGGACCAAGCCAACGTTGGTAGCCACGCTTGATCAATTCCTTGCCCAGGAGCCGCCGGGGAGCTGGTCGTACGCTTATTTTTCTTTGATCGATCCAGCCGCGCCGGATTTGAATTTTTCCATGGTTGGAAATCAACCCTACTTGTACTACGTGCGGTTTAATAGCGATGGTTCCAGTCGCGTGCTGTTCCGGCAGGGGATCACGTTGACGTTGAAGTAATCAATCACATCGCGCGATGGCGTTCAGCGAGCTGACGCTTTTGCAAACCATTCGTCAAACCACTCCAGCATCCGCAGAGTGTAGTCTCGGGCGTCAGCCGGCTTTACGAAGGCGTGTCCTTCATTCGGATAGACCACCAGCCTGGTCGGCACGTTCAGAGTTCGGAGGGCGTGCCACCATTCGACGGATTGCTCCATTGGCACTTCGCCGTCGCGATCGCCGACCAGTATCAGCGTCGGCGTTTTCACGGCGGTGACAAAGTGCATGGGATCGCTCTTGGCATAAACGGCTGGGTCGTCATACACCGACGCGCCGAAAAATGGAATCATCCATTCGTCGATATCGTTGAGGCCGTAGTAACTGACCCAATCGGAGAGGCCAGCGCCAGCGACTGCGGCTGCGAAGCGCTGCGTCTGCGTTTCGGCCCACATGGTCATGTAGCCGCCGTAGCTGTGTCCGAAAATGCCGATGCGCTTGCTGTCGATCGGATACCATTTGGAAACCGCATCGACTCCGGCCATGATGTCGTGAAAATCGCCGGCGCCAAAATCCTTCACATTGCCCTGCGTGAACGCTTCGCCCTGTCCGTAGCTGCCGCGCGGATTGGGGCAGAGAACGAAATATCCCATTGCGGACGCCGGTCCCAGGCTGCGCTCGTCCCAATGCGAGGTGCATGCCGCCGACGGTCCTCCGTGGACACTGACCACCAGCGGATAAGTTTTGCTGGACGAAAAATCTTTGGGCATCAGCAACCAGCCTTGAACCTGGGTTGTGCCATTTGTCCAATGCACATTTCGCATCTTGCCCCACATCGGTTTCGCGGAAGCATTGAGGTCGGTCAGTTGTTTCCAATCGCCGATCGGGCCCGCCCAGACCTCCGGCGGAGCGCTCGGCGATTGCCGCACGATGGCGGTGATTAATTGGTCGCCGCTGATGGATCGCGATGCCCACGCGCGACTTTCCGGTGAAGCCGATTCTTCGCCCGACCAGAGTGTCTGGATTGCGCCTCCTTGGGCGCTGACGCTGCCGAAGCCAGAATTACCATCGATGTTCTCGGCAAAAGTGATACGGTCGGCCGCCGTCCACGCCAGCGCATTGGGCGATGCTTTGATGTCGGGCGTGAGATTTCGCACCGCACCGCCGGTGATCGGCGCTATATAAATGTCGCCACCGGTCGAGCCCTCATCGCTCATCAAGCCTTCGATAAACGCGACATTCTTTCCGTCGGGCGAGACCTGCGGATCGGCAATTTGCAGCTTCGGTTTATAAATCTCGCGCATCTCGCCACTGTGCACATTCACCATATAGAGGCGAGCGACCCACCAGTTCGCGTCACCTGAACCATGCGCCGCCGTCGCCGCCCAGCCTTGCCCGTCGGGAGTCCAGTCGTATTCATAGACATAAATGTCTGCCGGTGTAACTTGCGCCACATGGTCGTTTCCGAGATCGAGGATGGCAATGCGTTGTTCGTAAGTCTTCTCGTCGATCACTCCAGCTAACGGGGTCATCGGCTGGAGCGGACCCGCGACGCGCGCTATATCCGCAATAAAGAGGATGGCTAATTTCGATCCATCGGGAGAGAAGCGCGGGCTCTGAACATATCCTTTCAATTCCGCATGTTTTATTGGAGAGTTGCCATCCGCAGCGGCCGTCCAAATTTGTGCCGCCGGAATGTCGCCTGGCAAATCGGCCAGGAAGGCTATCTGTTTGCTGTCGGCCGACCACGCGACCTGGCGCAGCGCTAGATCGCCGTCCACGGAAATCTGGTGGACGGAGCCGCCGGTCGCGGAGATCACCGTAAGCTCTTTATCGACGATGAAGGCGATCTGAGTGCCGTCGGGAGAGATGGCGACGCGGTCAATCCTTTTTGCGTGCGGCAAAGAGGCGAGCACGGCGGCGGCGCGAGAGGCCGCTGTATCGGGATCTCGATTCTGTGCCCGGAGTGGAGAGATGAGTAAAGGTACGAGCGCGCAGAGCAGCGCCGCGGGATGCAGGTGGGACTTGATCAGAATTTTCGTAGCGGTTGTGAGAGCTGATTTCGTGTCCGAGCGCATGGCCGATGAGTATAAATGATATCCAACACTCGCGGTCATTCGCGAATTGTCAGACTCTCCCACGAAATTGAATGATTCTTCGGCGATCGCGTTTTGACGGCCTGCCGCTGGGTAATTCTTCGAACTGCTTCATCGCCTTGCGCTCGGCGGCTGCCTTGATTCGCAATTCGCGACTCTCGTCCGTCTCGCGGTACATCGTTTGCGCAACCGACGCCGGGCCGCGCACTTCGCCAAGTAGAAGGACTTCGATATGAAACTCGCCACCCTCGTTGGTTACGCGCAGCATGTCGCCAATCCGCACGTCGCGCGCGGCTTTGGCGGGCTGCCCGTTTGATTGAATCCTGCCGAGCTCGCAGGCCCGCGCCGCCAAGGAGCGTGTCTTAAAGAACCTGGCCGCCCACAGCCACTTGTCGATGCGCACAGAGTTCATGATTCATATTCCCCACACGATTATCGCCTGCCGCGATTCAAACTCACATGTGTGCTACTTTCTGATTATGCAACGGCCCGTCCTAATCGTTATCGACATGGTGAATGATTTCCTTGCGAAATGGGCGCCCGCGCAGAAGCAACAACTGGTCCGGTCGATCAACGAACTCGTCGGTGTCATGCGGCAACACGGCCATCCGATAGTTTGGGTTCGTCAAGAGTTCGATCCCGATCTGCACGATGCGTTCCCCGAGATGAGAGCCAAAGGAATTCAGGTCACGATCAAAGGAACAACTGGCTGCCAGATCGATTCCGAACTGGCGATTGCTCCCTCTGACCCTGTCGTGGTCAAGAAGCGGTACAGCGCTTTCTACAACACCGGCCTCGACCAGATACTCCATCGATTGAAGCCCGACGTAATTGTCCTCGCCGGAATCAACACGCACGCCTGTGTCCGCGTAACCGCGATTGATGCCTATCAGAGAGACTGGGAGATTATTTTGGCAGCGGATTGTGTCGATTCCTACGACCGCGAACACCATGACATTTCAATGAAGTATATGAAAGACAAAATTGCCGCCGTCATGAGCAACCTGGAAATCCGGTCGGCACTTGCCGCGAAGTAGAAATCTGGTGTCAGGAAACTCGACAACCACGGAGCTCCCCAACCAGCAAGCAACTTGCGCGCGCGAAGGGAGTATTATGCGGATGACCAAAAAAGCATAAAAATGGAGCAGAAGAATGCCACCCGAATCCATTGATTGGCCGATGCCGCCACCACCGCGCCGTCGCCGTCGTTTGATTATTATTCTCGTTGTCCTCGCCGCCATCCTGTTCGGCGGGAAGACCGCGTTGTCCTATTACATTGATCTGCTCTGGTTCGGATCGCTCGGCTATGGGGAAGTCTTCTGGAAAACGCTGACTCTGCAGTGGGGAATCTTCGCGGCTTTCACGGTGGCCACTTTCATCATTTTATATGGGACCTTTCTCGCGCTGAAGCGGGCGCACCTTCCCGATTTGCCGAGCGGTCACACTATTTTCATCGGCGGCCAGCCATTGAAGTTGCCGGTTGAGCCGGTTTTGCGCCTTGTCGCGCTAAGCATTTCGCTGGTCATCGCCGCCGGCACCGGCGCCAGCATCATGTCGGACTGGGCGACGCTTGCGCTTTACTGGAACGCATCTCCAATTGCTGGCGGTGTCGTCGATCCGATTTTTGGCCGGCCGCTGAATTTCTTTCTTTTCACCCTGCCCGCGTGGCAGCTCTTCTCGGGATGGCTGCTTACGTTAGCCGTGATTACATGTGCGCTGGCCGTTTTCTTCATCCTTATTACAGGCGGTTCGCGCGCGCTCACCGGCCGTCTCAGCCGTTCCGTCATCCTACCCTGGCGCGGCCTTTCTATTGCGTTTGCCTTCCTATTGCTGATCATCGCGATTCGTGTGTACATCAGCCGATTCGAGCTATTGCTGGACGATCATACCGTTTTCGGAGGTGTGACTTATACGGACGCGCATGTCACCCTCACGGGATTGCTCGTCGTCTGCATCGCGTTAGTTGTGGGCGCGGTGATTGCCATCATCAATGCGGTCCGCGCTCCGCGAGGGCGATGGCTGATTGCAGCCATTCTTCCCGCCGCAGTGTGTTACGTCGCTCTACAAGGAGTTACATGGTACGTCAGCAGTTTCATCGTTAAGCCTAACGAACTGGTGCGGGAGCAGCCCTACATTGCGCACAACATCGAATTGACGCGGCAGGCCTATGGATTCAATCGAATTTCGCAGCGCGAATTCCCGGCGGAAACGACCGTCGAGGCGGCTGAGCCGCAGAACAATCAGGCTACGCTGCAGAACATACGGCTGTGGGACTGGCACGCATTGCAGGATACGTTGCGCCAGATTCAGGAAATCCGTACTTACTATGACTTTCCCGACATTGACATCGATCGCTACAACATTGATGGCACGACGCGTGAGGTCATGCTCGCGGCACGCGAATTGAATGTCGAAAAACTTCCCGAGAGCAGCCGCAATTGGATCAACGAGAAGCTCATTTACACCCACGGTTATGGCATCACTATGAATCCGGTCAACGGATTCACTTCGGAGGGGCTGCCCACGCTGATGCTGAGTAACATGCCGGTGCAGAGCACGGTTCGCGGCCTCAACGTGACTCGGCCAGAGATCTATTTCGGAGAGCTGACTGATACCGACGTGTATGTGAAGACGCGGCAGCAGGAATTCAACTACCCTCAAGGGCAGAGTAATAACCTCACCTCGTATGAAGGCGATGGCGGGATCGTCCTCGGCAGCTTCCTCCGCCGTATCGTGATTGCGCTCGACCGCGACGACCTGGCGAAGTTGCCTTTCAGCGATGATGTTAACAAAGACAGCCGGCTGCTGATGCGGCGCAATATTCGCGATCGCGTAGCGGCGCTGGCGCCATTTCTCGCCTACGATCCGGACCCTTACATTGTGCTCGACGACGATGGCCGGCTCTCGTGGATCATGGATGCCTACACGGTTTCAGACAGCTACCCTTACTCGAGCCATTACCACCTCGGCAACGATCTTATTAACTACATGCGGAACAGCGTCAAGGTAGTGATCGACGCCTATGACGGTACGACAACTTTTTATGTGTTTGATACGGACGATCCGATCATTGCTGCCTATCGTCGAATCTTTCCGAGTTTGTTCAAAGACGCATCAACCATGCCCGCCGGACTGCGCAAGCACGTGCGCTATCCCGAGTTACTGCTGAAGTTGCAAGCGGAAGTTTACGGCCTCTATCACATGACCGACGCAGAGGCATTTTACAACCGCGAGGATCTGTGGACGGTCGCAACCGAAGTGGGTATGGGCGAAGGCGGAGCGCAAACGACACAAGCCATGCAGCCGAATTTCGTGCTGATGAAATTGCCCGACGAAACGGGCGTTGAGTTCGTCGAGATTCTGCCCTTCACGCCGGCCAACCGGAATAATTTGATTGGCTGGATTGCCGGGCGGAGCGATGGCGTGGAGTATGGCAAGTCGGTGGTTTATAACTTTCCGAAGACAAAACTGGTCGACGGACCGTTGCAGATCGAGGCGCGCATCGACCAAAACGCGCAGCTTTCGGGGCAGCTAACGCTGTGGAATCAGCAGGGGTCGCATGTGCGGCGCGGCGCGTTGCTGGTGATCCCAACCGGGCGCGCGCTCTTGTATGCGGAGCCGATTTATCTGCAAGCGGAGCGAAGTCCGATGCCAGAGCTGCGCCTGGTGGTGCTGGCGCTGCAAGATCGGCTGGCGTATGGGCCGACGTTCGAGTCGGCGATGGCGGCCCTTTTTGGGGGCGCGGCGTCGTCGATGAGCGCCTCGACGGCCAGCCCTGCGCCAGCCTCCGCAGAGCCGCCGCGAAATGCTTCTTCTGGGGCGGCACCTGCAACGGATCTCAATGCATTGATCTCGGAAGCGGCCAGGGACCTTGCCGACTACCAGCGTCTCACGGCGGAGGGGAAGCTGGGCGAAGCGGGACAGAAGCTCGAGGAGCTGAAGCGCGCGCTCGACAAACTGAATGCTCGCCGCTGAATGCAATACGAAGATAAGGTCAGGTAAGTTGCAGCGTCAGCGGCGGCAATGACAATGAAAGGCCGTCGACCTCCACCGTCCAGCGATCACCCCGGCTGGCCGCGTGTCCAGCGGTGAGGGTACCGCTGCTGACGATCTCTCCAGCGCGTAAAGGCTCTGCGGGGAATCGACGTGCGATGGCGCTGTTGAGTTCCGCCAGGCACGCGGCTGGACTTCGCAAACAGTTTTTGCCCGACCCTTCCTCGACGAACTCTCCGTTTTTCGAGACCCTCGCCTTGAATCGCGCCAATTCGTCGACCAGGGCGGCGATGGCATCCGGCCGCACTGGCACGCGTGCGCCGACGACGAGCCCCGCATGCAAACCAAAGGAGGCGACGAAGTCGCTCGGCTGGAACTTCCATCCAGGGAAGGGACAATCGATAATCTCGAATCCGATCGCCAGCCATTCGGTGGAGGCGAGCGCAGCACTCGCATCGAGCGCCTCGCCAACAATCGGCTGCTTCAAACCGATGACAATCTCGGGCTCGACCTTTAGCGAACGGGGATGTGCGACGGCCAGCGTAGCGGAGTTGCCGTCGCTGTAATGCACCGTGTCATCGTACATGTGGGCCCAGACCAAGGTTTCAAGTTTGAGCATGCGCCACATGGCCTTATTGGCATAGCCAACCTTGCGGCCGATCGCTTTAGCGCCGCCCGTTTCGCGCCACTGCTTGAGCGCCGCCTCCACGGCATAAGCCGTCTCCAGTTCGAATCCTGGGCGCTGCGAAGGAGGGTTAGGGACCATCTCGCCCGTCTCGTAAGCGGAGATCAACTCTCGCGCTAGGGCGTTAGTGTCATTCTGCTGCATATCCAGCTGCTGCATATCCAGGTGCAACTCGCGCCATCCTGAATCGTAACATCAGTCGTAAAAACGCTGACCTGGGGCGGCGAGCCGCAGTGCCACCCGCCGGCAAGAGTCGCGCTCGAGCTGACTGCGACGGGTTGATGGAAGCGTTTCTGGTTCGAAGAGAGTGGTGGTATCTTAGTCAGCGAACGGTGTCAACAAGCGGTCGTCAACGAACGGTTGCAGCGTTTCGCCGGTTCAGCGCTCGATGAGTTCGGTCGACCGCAATCAACGGGAGGCTCGATGAAGCGAACTGCGAGACTTTCAGCATCGAGCGTCGCCTCCGTGCATCGCAGTCGCCAGGTACTTTCGAGCCTAGGCCTGCTGTCTCTTATTTTTTTAGGACGCGTCACGCATGCTCAAAATGTAACGGTGCTGGTGGGCTCTGGCTCGAGTGTGCCTACACCTCTTTACAACCGTTGGGCAGATGAGTACAACAAACGCAACTCGAGCCTTCAGATGCGATATCTAACTGTTGGCACAAGCGAAGGGATCAAGCAGATTTCGCATGGCGCGGGAGACTTTGCTGCGGGGGAAGCTCAACTCACGGATGCAGAGCGAAAAGAAGGCGGTTTGATCGAATTGCCAATAGTGATCATCGCTATCGTTCCGATTTATAACCTTCCCGCCGTCCATCAGGAACTTCGGCTTTCCGGAGAAGTGCTGGCCGAGATCTTTCTCGGCAATGTGAAGACTTGGAATGCTCCACAAATCGCCAAGCTCAATCCAGAAATTGTTTTGCCTAATCTTGCCATCGAAGTGGTGAACCGGCCTGCGGGAAAAGGATCGAACTACATCTTCACTGACTTCCTTTCAAAGTCGAGTTCCAGATTCCGTACGCAGATCGGAACCACCACTTCGCCTAAATGGCCTGTAGGAATGTCGGCGGAACGCAGCTCCGATATGGTCGACAAGGTGAACAGCAACATCGGCTCCATCGGCTATGTGGAATACCAATACGCGATGAAGAATGATCTTCCCCAAGCTGCGGTGCTCAATCGTGCCGGGAAATATATTAAAGCTTCCTCGGCGAGCTTGACAGCGGCATGCTACGCAGCCGAAGCGCCGGGGTGGAAAGACTTCACTGCCTCATTGATCAACGCAATGGGGGCAGATTCCTATCCCATTACAAGTTTTTCTTGGATCTACCTCCAAACCAAGTCAAATGATTCCCCTCACGCAGCCGCGTTACGCGATTTGTTAGGTTGGATCTATAGCGATGGCCAGCAGTTTTCAGCGCAGGAAGGCTATGCCAACCTGCCCATGCCGTTGCTCGTACACCTGAGGGAGAAAATCAGGAATTATCGCTAAATCTCAAGAAATCACAGGAAGGAATTATGCGACCTTACTCTGTCTTCGTTTGTGTCGTGGTGCTGGCGTCGCTTGCCCTGGCTCAGTCTCCCGCCAAGCCATCCGACGCGCCGGGCAAGATTGCTGAAAGCCCGTTACCGAGCGGCGTTTCCGTTGACCCGAAACTGAAGGATATGTTCGAGGCGAAGATCAAAGCCGAATGGGAAGCGCTCAAGAACAAGGATAAGAAAGGTTATGCCGAATTGTTGGCCGACGACTATCAAGGGATCGAAGTCGATGGCAGGGGTGAGCGGAATAAGATTCAATCGGTCGACGATCTGACAGAGGAGAATATTTCCAACTACACCCTCTGGGGGTACAAGCTGATTCCGCTCGGGCCGGATGCCGCTCTGGTCATCTATGAGAGCACCATTCAGTTTCCGCCCACGGCGCAGATACGCTATTCGCGGGTGTACATCAGCGAAATATGGGTGCAGCGCGCCGGGCAATGGAAACAGTTGCACTACCAGGAAACACGCGTCAAATAGCTGTTTTGCCCGCTACGGATTCCCCGCAACCGTTGCCATAGCGTGGCCATCTCAAATAATGTCGGAATTAAACGACGAGGAGGCACGCATATGTCAAAATTGATTTTCGCCTTACTGCTCTCGAGCAGCTTTCTCCTGGCGCAAGACAAGAGTCCCGTGAGCCAGGACAATTCGAAGGACGCGAAAGGGCAGGTCACGCTACGAGGCTGCGTCAGCCGATCCAGCGGCGACTATGTGTTGATGAAACAGAATCCGCCTGAAACGTTTGAATTGCAGGCTACCAACAGAATAAAGCTTGGCCACTATTTAGGGACGCGAGTCGAGGTGACTGGGACAAAGTCGCCGTCGATGAGCACCAGTTCCGACTCCATGGCGCGAATGGGATCGCCCTCTGCGGTGACGCTAACCATCATCTCAATCAAGACGCTTGATAAGAATTGCGCAGAGGCGCCCGCCCAATAGGCGACGGGGAGGATGTTGGAGCCTTAGATCCAGGCTTATTGGCAGTCCGGCGGCATTGCCATGATTTCAGATTCGGAATCGCAGGGTGGCTTTGTCTTAGCCGGCACCAGCGCCGAGACGCGGTTGTAGCGGAGAATCCATAACCCGTCGTTGTTAGTAAGGTAGATCAAGCCGTGTCCGCCGTCAGGGAGAAGGCTGGTGACTTTGTTGAACGTCTCCAGCGTCTTGGGGTTGCGGGGATCGCTCAGGTCGAGAACGCGCACTGTCTCTGTGGAGTGGCTGCTGCTGGTAAGGGTTGACGACGTCTTTTCCGGAGCCTCAGCGATGGCTATATCTGGGCTGACCATCTCGAGGTTTCCCGCCGTCGATTGATTCGATTCCGCCGTCCGCTTTAAGAGGTTTGGTCTTTCTGGGCTGGTGACGTCAACAACCATGAATCCTTGCTTCCCCGCCTGCTGCACGTATAGATAGTGTTTCCCGCCTTCCTTCTGTAGCAGCATCTGACTTCCGGTTGCCTGCGGTAAAGCCAGGTGGCCGATCACGGTGGCAGGCAGATCGGTGGGTTTGGGCGTGGGCTGCTCGCCAGCGCTGGCCGACAAAGCGAGCAACGGCACGAGCGAGCAAGCGAGCGCATACGTAGACAATTGACGCGTAGAGCTATTCATAAGCCACTTCCCCATGCACCATGTAGACTTCTTGGTTTCGCATCTTTAATGACTATGTTACCGCATCAACGTGCTCATTGTTCTGTGGCGACGCCGACGCAGCCGTTGGCACTCTGGGTCGTGCAAATCGTGCCGGCCTGCAAGGGCACAAAGACGTGGTTCGTGTTCGGATCGACCGCGATGCTGTGTGCATTCGAGCCGGTCGTCATGTTGGCCAGCCACTGGTTGCTTCCGGCATCAATGACGCCCATGACCGCGCCGTTGGGCATGTCGCGCGCCGCGAGATAGTACTTGTTGTCGGTCGGGTTATACCAGGTCTCGTCCACTCCGCCCACGTTGTAGATGGGCACGCAATTCGTGCTGGTCTCCGCAGTTGTGTTGCAGACGATGGTGTTACCCGGCGCGTCATTAATTATGTATTCGTTGGGAGGGAATGCCTCGCCGTCATGGTCCGCACAACCGATGAGATAGTAATTTCCGGGACCCTGAGTGACTCCGGTCGGCATGCAGTTGGGCATGACAAAACTGTTGACGACGACTGGCCCACAAGGCCCTCCGCAGGTGTTGTTCGCAACCTGTGGATCGATTTCGTCGACCGTTCCGATATTAGTGACGGCGATGGCGTTTTCATTCGCCAACAGCAGATGGCCAGTGACAGGGTTCCACGCCATTCCTCCCAATCCGGCGGGGGCTATGGCGCCGGCGCAGGTGCCACAGGGGACGGTCTGGTTCGCGGTTGTAAATTCGCCGTTCGAGTAGTTGAGAATGGGGCCGTGATGGCATGGGATTGTATACAGCGTGCCCGAAACCGGTGTTATGCCGATTCCAGGGACCATCGAAGCGGCCGCCGATCCTGAGACGCCACCGAAGGTCTGCGGATTGGAGGGATCCGGACAGGGAAATGTATTCCCAACGTTATCTACCGGAACAGGGGTTGGAACATTAAGTCCAATTCCGTTAGAGGCCGTACCTCCAGCGCCGTCGTAATAAACCTGGCCGATGACACAGCTAGGTGGATTGAAAGAAGCGCCCGGCGCCGGAGCAACTGTCGTTTGCGAAGTGGCCTGGTAAGGGTAGTCGCCGGCGTTGTAGCCAGCGAGGGTGAATCCCGCTGGATAGGGGCCATACGGATATGCCGAGTCAATGGGCAAGCAATGCTGCAACTGGAGGCTGTCTGATGGATTCTTTGCGACAATGTGCGTCACATCGAAAAACGTGATGAAGGGAAGTCCGGGATCGCCGTTAATGATCGCCAGAACCTGATGGGTTGCACCGTCGGCGCCCATGACGGAGCCTTCTGCCATTTCGTCGCCGCGGTCATCTCCGCAATCGGCGCTGGAGCCAGCTTCACCATTCCACGAAGCCACGCAGGGAGCGATACCCAATGGACCGTCATAGTCAGCCGAAACTCCAGTGGGTACATCTGCGATTACAACTGGTTGAGTGGGGGGACTCGTGGTTAGGTCCATCGTGGTCAGGTCGAAAGTCACGAAACTGGCGCTGCCATTTCCGACAAAGAGAAATTTGCCGTCCGGAGTCGTGGTATTGCCATCGGGTCCGGACATTGGATTGACACCGTTGGCGCGCGAAGCGCAGCACTGCGCGCCGGGAAATCCACCAAAATTACCATTGGCTCCGAAGCCGGTATTGAGGTGAAAGGGAGGATTCCTGCAACCGAACCTGGTGAAATTCCCAAACACCGTGGCAATGGGTGGAATGCTGGGATCGCAGGGACTGGCGCCGTTTCCGGCATCGGTGACAGCATTGGAGCCTTGCAGGGCATCCACTGCGATGTCCGTGCCGGTATCGATCACCACCATGGCCAAACCAATACGATCGGAAATATAGTCCAGATAGTGGCCCGAGGCAGCAGGATTGGGGGCAATCGTACTAATGTCGAAGGAATTGAACGGACCGCCTGGCTCGCCGGTAGGGTTGTGTTCCGGCACCGTCACTACGTTGATGATGGTGTAGGCGCCATTCTTGGTGGTGCCGCACGTGGGACAGTTTGTGGCAGTCCCGCAACCGCTCAGAATCACAAACAGTGCGATCACGCAAACAGTAAGCAGAATCCTCGGTCTCATCGAATCCCCTCCCGCAATTTCTCTTCAGGACCGGCTTGCGGCCGACCCTGCCGATGCCAAACTTGTTTTCACCTTTGGCCTCGCAACGACTGCGTGCCACTACTAGAACCTGAACTGAAGGCGCTGCACAACCACGTAGTAGTTTTGCGGCACCGCGCCAATCGTGCTCGGCTCCTTCAACTGATCAATGGCCACATTGACCATGTACTTCACCCAATAGTTCGGATACCAGTTGAGCCCCATTGTGTATTCGAAGGTGTGGTAATCAAATGTGGGAACATAACCCGGCGTGTAATAGTTCAGCAGACTTGTACCTGGCTCGTTAGCCTGGATACCGGTGAATCGGAATGCAACTTCCCAGGCTCCCCATCCACGCCCTGCGCCACCCGGGGTTTCGGGGCCGAACAGGGGACGGTTGACGCGAGGCGTGCCATTTTCCGGCCGGTTTTCGCGGGTCAGCAAGTAAGTCGTGCTGAGGTCCCACGCCTTGGCTCGGATGGTCGGAAGACTCAGGAAGCCCAGATTCCCCACTTGGTCGGAGCCGACATTCGTACGATCCATATCGAGCTGATCGTATTCGCCGCGCAGCGCGAAGTGGTCTTTGATGTAAGTAAATTCGCCGTTGTAGCGCTGAATGTCTCCATTGATGGCGAATTGCGGGAAGAACGTGTAAGCGGCGTCGGGCAGCGTGCCCAGGAAGCTTAGATCCCCAGAGAGACCTCGCGATCTCGCAAAGTCGACCGATCCGCCAAAGGCGAACTGTTTAAACCAATTGCTCTGGGATTTTCGGAAAGGATAAAAGCGCAGTCGCCCGATGAACTCCGGCTGGTTGGTGGTATTGACGGTCGCGTAGCCCTTGCCGTTGAATGCCCCTGCCCAGTACTGCACCACGCCGCCATCAATATCGCCGTGTACAGCCAACCCTGGGCTGCGATACGCGGATGCAGCGGAGGGGTACAACATCGCCTGAAAGCCGCGTTCTACGAAGTCGAGGTTGGTAGCGCCGAGACCGACTTCTTGAGCGAAGGGCACTTTGAATTGGCCCGCCTGAAATTGGAACTCGGGTTTGATTCTTACGTTGAGATAGACATCGCGAACGACGGAACCCGAGGTCGAAGCCGCGTCGGTCAGCAGGGCGAAATCAAAGTGCGATCCGTAGTTGCCCTGGAAACCGAAACGGGCGCGACGCAACAGGAACGTGTCGGCGGGGGCGCCATCGCCCTTGTAAGCGCGATAGTCGGTATCCACGTAGCCATAGGGGCTGATACTGAATTGGCCGTCGGGACTGCGAATGAAAAAGTGTTCGCCGTTAAATCCGGCGGTCAGCGGAGGCTCTTTTTTCTGCGCGGAGGTAGCCTGATCTATCATCGCCTCGGGCAGCGGCGTGGGCTCCACCAAAACGGCAGGCAGCAGCCGAGCCCCAAAGTCGTTTGGAGCACTCACCGGGCGCGGAACAATTCTGTCGACTACCGGCTGGATCGAGGCTGAGCTACCATCGCTTACCTGAGGAGCGGCGGCCCGAGCCGACGCATTCGCCAGCTTCTCGACCAGCGCCTTCAATTCTTCGATGGTCTTGCGCTGCGCCGCGACCTCGCTGCGCAGCTGATTGACTTCTTCCTTCGTGGCCGCCACGGGAGCCGCGCTGTCAGTCTTGCTCGCGGGTTCCGTGCCTTGAGCGTGGACGAACGAACCGGGCGCCATGGATACCATCAGAAGCACGAAAAACATTGTCAGCGAGCGCATGTGTTTCCTCTCCCGGAATAAAATACACAACGGCCTGTGCTCAAGACAGGCACACTAATGCTGCGCGCTGTCTTGTTCGTTCGGGCCACGAACCGAAAGACTTCTAAGTAGAGTTGCGTATGAGTGCGATCCGGTCTGAAGAGCGGACCAGTTACGAGAAGGCGGTTTATCATATCGAAAGAATGAATGTCAAGGAAAAGTTTTTTGCATGGCCCGCCTATGAAGCGCAGGCAGTGCTTCCTACGAGCAGAGTCGAGACGGGAAGAACGCTAGCAGAATTAGGGGGTTCAAGGGAGTGCATAAAGAGATGCATCCACGAAAAAAGATCGTGAAAATCTCGCCATGAGATTTTTTGCGCGCGAGCGAAAACTGCACGCAAAGCCGAGGTGAGTTTCGCGGGCGCGATCCTGATAAAGTTGGACCCGGACTGTGCGCCGTTACGCTGCGCGGAACCGCTTCGGCGAACTTGGTTTTGTCAACTTCTGTCAATTCTTTTTGTCAACTATGGGCTTACACTTCGCTCAGGCCATCGGCTTGCTCTTCGCGGCCGGAATCGCTGGCGCTCTGAACGCCCTGGCGGGCGGCGGCAGTTTCATTTCCTTCCCCGCATTGTTGTTTATGGGCGTTCCGCCCGTGGAAGCCAATGCAACAAATACAGTGGCGCTCTGGCCCGGCCTAGTCGCTAGCGCCATGGCTTACCTGAAACGGCTGAACGCGCCGCCTCGCGTGCTGGCGCCCTTGCTCGTCACCAGCGTGGTCGGGGGATGGGCGGGAGCGCTGCTCTTGCTGAAAACTCCACAACATACTTTTATGCGCCTGGTTCCGTGGCTGCTGCTGGCTGGCACACTGCTTTTTGCATTCGGCAACTCGCTGCGCGCCATGGTCGGCGAGTCCGCTGTGGTTGACGATCTCCGCGATATTTCCGTGAAGGCAATCGTTCTCGGCTCGATCGTCGAGCTGTTGGTTTCGATTTATGGCGGATACTTCGGCGCCGGCATCGGCTTTATGGCCCTCGCCATGCTGGCGCTGATGGGGATGCGTGACATTCATGCCATGGGAGCGATCCGAACGCTGCTCGCTGTGGCCATCAATGCGGCCGCGGTGATCACGTTTATTGTGGCGCACGCGGTTTTGTGGCCGCAGTGTTTGGTCATGATTGCCGGTTCGCTCGCCGGAGGCTGGTTTGGCGCCCATTACGCGCAGCAGGCGGATCCGAAGAGAGTGCGCGGCATGGTGATCGGCGTGGGCATCGCCATGACGGCGTATTTCTTTATGAGAGTTGGCTAGATCAGGCGGCGCTCGAGCAAAGTCCGCTGGCGAATCTCGCCGAACTCCGAACAATAAGAAAAACTGATAGAAATCAGTAATAGAATTAAGTTGACTATCACGATGTCTCGGGTGCCAACTATCAGACTCCTCGCCGCTAAGGGCAGGGCTGGACATTGGAGATTGTCTGCTCCATACCGTAATATCAGATTTTTCGAAAATGAAACGAGGTCAACCAATCACATGAGTGCCTTAGAACAGATAGGTTCCGCACTACATTTCCCTGCCCTGCAACCGCCTCGCCGCTATCTGTTTGGGCCGGGGCCGACCATGGTTCATCCGCGGGTTTACGAAGCGCTGTCCAAACCGATTGTCGGCCATCTTGATCCCTTCTTCATTCAGGTGATGACAGACGTTCAGCAGTTGCTCACGACTGCCTACGGAACGGGGGCGGGCGCGACGCTGGTGATTTCCGGCACGGGCAGCGCGGGCATGGAGGCTGCCGTCGTTAATTTTGTCGAGCCCGGAACGAAGATCGCGATTTTTGCCAACGGATATTTTTCCGATCGTCTGACCGAAATGGCGAAGCGGAACGGCGCCGACGTCGTGCGCTTTGAAAAAGCCTGGGGAGAGACCTATACCGACGATGAAGCGCGGGAGTTTATCGCGCGCGAACAGCCCAAGGTCGTGGGTTATGTGCATGCCGAGACTTCGACTGGAGCGTTGCAATCCGGCGACGCAATCTGCGCCGCCGCTCATGAAGCGGGCGCACTCGTAATCGCCGATTGTGTAACCTCGCTCGGCGGCTTGCCGGTGGAGTTCGACCAGACCGGCATGGATATTGCCTATAGTTGCACGCAAAAAGGGCTGAGTTGTCCGCCAGGATTGTCTCCCATGGCCATGTCTCAGCGGGCGATGGAATGGCTGCGCGGCCGAAGCACTCCCTCACGCAGCTGGTATCTGGACCTCAAACTGATTCACGATTACTCGACCGTGTCGCACCGCTATCATCACACCGCGCCGATTTCGATGTTCTATGCCTTGCGCGAGGCGCTTCTTGTCGTGACCGACGAGGGCATTGAGAAGCGCTGGGAGCGGCATCGCCGTTGCCACCAGCTTTTTGTCAAAGGCATCGAAGCGATGGACCTGAGTATGCATGTTCCCGAAAAGTATCGCATCACGACACTAAATACAGTACGCGTTCCGAAAGGAGTTGACGAAGCGAAAGTTCGAAAACGCCTGTTGGACGAGCCGGGAATCGAAATTGCAGGCGGATTTGGACCGCTCGCAGGCAAAGTCTTCCGTATTGGCATCATGGGGCCGCTGGCCACGGAAGAGAACGTGCAATTTTTCTTGGGGGAATTTGGAAAGGCGCTGAAAGCGGAAGGCTACGCGACCTAGCGTCGCTTCTCGAAAATCTACGGCGCGAGGCCGGATGATCAGCAAGCGAAAGAAAGACGCGGCGCGTTTTGGTAGCGCCGACAAATGCAAAGGTTCTTCGCGTCCCTCAGAATGAGAGATTTTGATGGCCCGGGCCAGAGGCGACAAGCAATGACTCTGAAGTCGGTGGTGACACTTCTCGACGTTTTGCGGTTCGCGAACAGCCATACGGCGATTGTCGTTCCCGAGCTCGGCATCAGCGTCACCTACGATTCTCTGCGCCGGCAAGTCTTGACCATGGCGGACGCTCTCGCCTCCGCCGGCATTCGCCGCGGTGACGCGGCCGCGATCGCGTTGCCGAATGGATTGCCGGCGATTGTGAGTTTTCTCGCTGCCTCCATCGCCGGAACCGCTGCGCCGTTAAACCCCGCTTACCCCTACGAAGAGTTTCTTTTCTTCCTCGGAGACACGAACGCTCGCGTGATGCTTTGCCCGCCGGTGGGCGCGGAATTCGCACGCAGCGCCGCCGCCGATCGCAAGATCCCGGTGATGTCGGTTGGAATGACCGATCAGGGCAACGTTCATCTCATAGATGCGCCGAGCGGAGCTACAGCTCTTGAGCCAACGGCGGATGATATTGCTCTCGTCCTTCACACGAGCGGAAGCACGGGGCGGCCGAAGCGGGTTCCGCTGCGGCATTTCAACCTCGCGGTATCGTCGGCGAATATCGCCAGCACTTATGCGCTCTCCGAGGAAGATGTTGCGCTTTGCATCATGCCGCTCTTTCACATTCACGGATTGATCGGCTCGACCATGGCAACTTTGCTTTCCGGCGGAACGGTCGTTGTGCCCGCTAAATTTAACGCACTTTCTTTTTGGCGGACGGTTCGGGAGAATCGCGTGACCTGGTATTCGGGCGTGCCGACCATGCATCAGCTGCTGCTGGCGCGGGCCCACCACAAACCGGCGGAAGCGGCCACGCTGCGCTTCATTCGCTCCTGCAGCGCGCCGCTTTCGTCTGAGCTGATTCATAAAATTGAGGATATTTTCGGCGTGCCCTTTGTCGAGGCTTACGGAATGACCGAGGCCGCCCACCAGATGACCTCGAACCCCCTGCCGCCTCGCCATCGCAAAGCCGGCTCTGTCGGCGTCGGCACCGGGCTTCGCATTAGCATCATGGATAGAGAGGGCAATCATCTTGGCACCAACCAGCGCGGCGAAGTCGCCATTCAGGGCGCGAACGTATTTCGCGGATATGAAAATAATCCCGAAGCCAACGCCCGCGCTTTCTCGAATGGGTGGTTCCGCACTGGCGACGAAGGGCTTCTCGACGAAGACTGCTATCTGCATTTAACCGGCCGGATCAAAGACATCATCATCCGCGGCGGCGAGAACATTGCGCCCCACGAAGTCGATGAGGTTCTGCTGAGACATCCCGCCGTAGCCGCGGCGGTTACATTCGGCTGCCTGCATCCCGTTCTCGGTGAAGAGGTCGCTGCCGCCGTGGTCTTGCACCAACCACAGGGCGCCACGGAGCCCGAACTCATCAAGCACAGCCGCGAGTTTCTGGCCGATTACAAGTGCCCCACGAAGATTTATTTCGTGAATAGTATTCCCACCACCGCTACCGGAAAAATTCGCCGCCGCGTAGTGGCCGCCGCGCTCACCGATGACCAGCGTGCATAATTAGCGTAGATAATCTCCGTGGATAAGAAACGATGAAATTTCTGATCGCAGGCGCTGGGGCAATCGGAGCCTACATCGGCGCGCGCATGGCAAACGCCGGATTCGACGTTACTTTGTTCGCGCGCGGCCCGCATCTTCGCGCCATGCAGGTGCACGGCGTGCAGGTGAAAAGTCCCGAGGGCGATTTTGTATCGCACCCGGCCATCGCCAGTTCTCTCGAAGAAGCGGGAGCGATGGATGTCGTCTTTCTTGGCGTGAAGGCCCACGGCTTGCCGCAACTGGCGCCACAATTGAAGCCGGTGATCGGTCCTGAGACCACCCTCGTCAGCACGCAAAACGGCATCCCGTGGTGGTATTTCCAGGGATTTGGCGGCGAGTGGGAAGGATTACGCCTGGAGCGCGTCGATCCCGGCGGCGTGATCTCCGCGGCGATTCCAGCCAAGCAAGTGGTTGGCTCCATCGTTTATTTTTCGACCGAGATTCCCTCCCCCGGGGTGATTCAGCACATCGAGGGCAATCGCATTTCTCTTGGCGAGCCTGATGGTTCGCGGACCGATCGCTGCCGCCGCCTCGCCGAAGCGCTGATCGCTTCGGGATTGCGCTGTCCGGTGACGACTCGGTTGCGGCACGAGATTTGGGTCAAGGTGCTGGGCAACGCCTCTTTGAATCCGGTCAGCGCATTGACCCGCGCCACGCTGGTGCAGATGGTGAGAGATGCCGGCGTTGCTGCAGTGATTCGCGGCATCATGGAAGAAGTCGAGGCGGTCTCGCACAAGCTCGGCATGGAGTTGCCGGTTTCCATTGACCAGCGCATGGCGGGCGCGGAAAAGGTGGGCGAGCACAAAACCTCCATGTTGCAGGATCTCGAGGCGGGCCGGCCCATGGAACTGGAAGCGCTGGTGGGCGCGGTCGTGGAACTGGGCGAACGAGTGGGGATTCCGATGACTCGCACCCGGACGGTATACAACTGCACTAAGCTTCTATCCCAGTGCGCTGCACCCCGGCAGACAAAATGAGAGCTGTCCCGAAATTGGGGCCCTCTACTCTCCTTTACATTTCTCGCCTAAAATATATCGACCGAGGGGCTTGACAGGGGGCGCGAGTGCCGGAGTATACTCCGTTCGTCGCTGGTCCACTTATCAGACCACTTGGTGCCTATGCCCTCTCCGATCAAGTCCGACTTCGAGGCAGTACGAAGAAACAAGGTCTACGAAGAAGTTGCCAAGCAGATCGAGCGGTTAATCCTTAAGAAACTGAAACCGGGAGACAAACTGCCATCCGAGCGCGAACTGGCGGAGATGCTCCAGGTAAGCCGCAGTTCGATACGCGATGCAATTCGCGGCCTCGAACTGGTGGGCTTGGTGGAACCGAGACAGGGCGCGGGGACGATCGTCCGCGAACTGTCGGCAGAGACCCTGGTCAATCCCTTTGCGACTGCGCTGAAGCAGCGCAAAGAGATGGTCAGCGAGCTGTTGGATTTTCGCAAGATGCTCGAACCACCATTGGCGGCGCGGGCTGCCACGCACGCGGGCGAAGACGAGATTGCCGAGATGGAGGAGATTCTGCATCGGCAGGAGGCGAAGCTCGCGGCGGGAGATACCGCGATCGCAGAGGATGCGGAATTCCACTACGCCGTCGCTTTGGCATCGGGTAACAGCGTCGTGCTCAAGGTGCTCGACATTCTTATGGATATGCTGCGCGACACGCGCGAGCGCTCGTTGCAGGTGACGGGGCGCCAGCAGAGATCGATCAACGGACACTGGAAGGTTTTGAACGCTATTAAGCGCCATGATGGCGAAGCCGCGAAAGCAGCGATGCGGCGTCACATTGAAGACGTGGAAGAGATCGTACTTGATAAGTTTTGAGAAGGAATTGGTCCGTCACTCCATGACCGAGAACGGTCCACAATCGCTTACGGAAGCCCTGACGCTTCGCGTCGCTGAGGCGCGCGTCGAAGATGTCGGCCATGCGATTGCGCGACTGGCGCCCGCCGACTTGCAGCGCATGAATGCGCGAGCGGGTTCCGTGCTGAAGATTACCGGCAACACTATCGGCGTTGCGCGCGCCGAACTTTCCGACGACGGTCATGAAGGCATGATTCAGATCGACGGCACCTGCCGCAGCAATTGCGGCGCGGGGTTGCAGGAGCAGGTCACGGTGACTCCCGTCGAATGCGAGCAAGCTGTGGCGGTTCGCCTTGTGCCTTTGTGGGTGGGCGCGGCGCCCGCGACTATTGCTCCCGATCGTATGCTTGAGGATTTGGTCGACGTGCCGGTAATGATGGGCTGCGTCGTCCGCGTGCCGACGTTTGCCAAGGCGGTGAACTTTCAGGTGGTGCGCACAATTCCGTCGGGGCCAGTAGTGATCGGGAAGCGCACCGATATTCGCGTGGTCGAAGGCGAGCAGACCGCGGCTCGCGCGCCGTCGGTTTCGTACGAAGATATTGGCGGGCTTGAGCGGGAAGTGGCGCGGGTGCGCGAAATTGTCGAGTTGCCGCTGAAGTATTCGCGCATCTTCGAGCGCCTGGGAATTCTGGCGCCGAAGGGCGTTCTGCTGTATGGGCCGCCGGGAACGGGAAAGACGTTATTGGCGCGGGCCGTTGCTGCTGAAAGCCGCGTGCATTTTATTCACCTCAACGGACCTGAGATCATGCGCAAGTTCTATGGCGAGAGCGAGGCCAAGCTGCGCGAGGTCTTTGAGGAAGCGGCGCGTCATGCGCCCGCGATTCTCTTCATCGATGAGATTGACGCTGTCGCTCCGAAACGCACGGAAGTGGCCGGGGAAGTGGAGAAGCGCGTCGTGGCGCAGCTTCTCAGCTTGATGGATGGCTTTGTGGCGCGTGGGCAGGTCATCGTTATCGGCGCGACTAACATTCCTGAGGTGCTCGATCCGGCGCTGCGACGGCCAGGGCGCTTCGATCGGGAAATTGAAATTGGCGTTCCCAATACGCAGGCGCGGCTGCAGATTCTTAGAATTCACACGCGCGCGATGCCACTCGCAGCCGATGTTGACTTGAAAGAGATCGCCGAGCATTCGCACGGCTTCGTTGGCGCCGACCTGGAAGCCCTAGGGCAGGAAGTCGGCATGATCGCTTTGCGCCGCTTCCTTTCATCTGTCCCGGTTGAAGCTGGCGGCGTCGACTCAGCTGAGCTGGAACGGTTGCAGGTTACGCGCAACGACTTTCTCGCAGGTCTCAAGGAAGTCGAGCCGAGCGCGACTCGCGAGTTCTTTATCGAAAAAAGCTCGTCGACGTTTGCCTCTCTAGGCGGGCTGCACGAGGTGAAGCGATTGCTGGATGCGGTGTTCGAGCATTCACACGTGCGCGATGAAATCTATGAGCGGGTTGGATTGGCGCCGCCGCGCGGGATTTTGTTAACCGGACCCTCGGGCACGGGAAAGACCGCGATGGCGCGAGCACTGTCGGGCGAGAAGCAGATTCCGCTGATCGCCATCGATGGCCCGCAGCTGTATTCGAAGTGGCTGGGGGAGTCGGAGCGAGCGCTGCGCGAGGTATTTAAGAAGGCCAGACGGGCGGCCCCGTGCATTCTTTTCTTCGACACGATTGACGCGGTCGCGCCCAAGCTTGGTGCGGATCAGTTTGGCACCGATGTTTATCAAAGGATTCTCAGCCAGCTTTTGCGCGAGATTGATAACTTGCGCGACGTCAAAGGCGTGATCCTGCTGGCGGCCACCAATCGGCCGGAACGGATTGATCCAGCGCTTTTGCGCAGTGGGCGCTTCGACTATATTCTGCGCTTCTCCAAACCCGATCTGGCGGAGCGCGCGGCCATCATGCAGCTTTGCTGCCGGCGCGTGCCGCTTGCGCCCGATGTCGATTTCGACGAGTTTGCGGGACGCATGGATGGGCTTACGGGCGCGGATATTGAGAGCCTGTGTAAGAAGGCGACGCTCTTTGCGATTGCGGAATTTGAGGAGGGCACTCGGGTTCCGCCTTTTGCCGTCTTGCGCAGCGACTTTCTGGCAGTGCTCGATTCCGATCGCGGCAGTCCCAGGCAGGTGACCGTTATCAGAAAGTGGAAAAAAACGAATGTGCTAGGCAATGGCGCCGGGGATAGATATCCGGACGCATCGGATTGAGTAACGGTCGTGGGTCGTTGGTCGTTCGGGCTGATTATTGGTTACAGGTCGTTAGCGAGCGCGTGCGAACGACTACCGACGAACGACCGACAACTGGTCAGTTAAGTTTAGACGAGGTCTACTTATGAGTTACACAGAACTTACGGTTTGGACGCGCGGCATCATCATGGATAAAGAGGGGCGCGACATTGTCAACTCTGTCTCCAACTCGGCTCGCATTGAGGGTAAGCACGCTCAGGCCATGGAGAACTACGTCGATAATCCCGATCGTACCAATGCTCCGACGCGCAAATACTGTCGCGTGAGCGATAGCATCCTCGAGAACGAGCTTACTTACGAGAATGAGCACCCTAACATTGTCGTACTGGTTGAAGGAACGATGGTTAAGGGTTGGGATTATATGCGCGGGATGCCTCCTGGCGGAACGCTGGTGATCAACACGCATTACACGCCCGATTACATGATTCGCTTTGTGCCGGGCCCTGAGCGACTGGCTCAACTTGTTTGTGTGGATGCGGCCAAACTGGCCGACCACAAGTGGCTTTACTACCGGTTGGGCGAGCTTGGACTCGACCGACTTTCGACCGAGGGTGCGGCGGAGCGTAATAAATTAATCGCGCCGGATATCGCGGCTCCGTTGATTGCCGCAGTGGTCAAGACTACGAGCATCGTCAAGATGGAGACGATTGAGCCGATGATTGCGAACAAGCACGCCTTCGAAATGGCGCTGAAAGAATTACACATTATGAAGCTTAGCCCGGTGGCTGCTTAGTTTGGTGGTTAGTCGATGGTCGTTCGCGACCTTCATCCTGGCGACTAACGACCAGGGACTACAGGCTGAATAGGAATTACAGGAAGGATCATATGTCGACTAAAGATACTCGTATTCCCGATTGGTTAAAGGTTCCGTTTGCCGGCATTACTCCCGCGCCCTCGCAGGAAAAAGGGCAGGACTTATTCCCTACTGGTAACTGGCGGTCGATAAGACCGGTCTATCGCGACAAGTTACCCCCTTGTAACAACGCTTGCGGAACCAACGAGAAGATTCAAGGGTATCTCGATTTAGTGAAGCGCGGGAAGTATCTGGATGCCTATGCGCTGATTAAGGAAGACATGCCCTTCCCATCAGTTACAGGGCGTGTGTGTTATCACCCGTGCGAGGCGGCCTGCAATCGCGGGAAGTACGATGAGGCCATTTCGATTCGGGCGGTGGAGCGCTTCCTTGGCGACCTCGGACAGGCGTTGAAGAAAGACGTGGTGCAGGCCGGCAAGCCGAATGGCAAGAAGGTCGCCGTTGTTGGGTCGGGCCCAGCCGGGCACAGCGCGGCTTATCAACTGGCGCGCCTGGGCTACAAAGTTACGATTCTTGAGAAATCGCCTAAGGCAGGCGGGCTGAATCGCGGCGGCATTCCGGACTGGGTTCTGCCGCAGGATGTGCTCGATCGCGAGATCGAGCGACTGGTTGAGCTTGGCATCACGGTGAAAACCGGTGTCGAAGTCGGTAAGGACGTGAGCTGGGACGACTTGAAAAAAGACTACGACGCGGTTGTGCTGGCAGTCGGACTCACGGAGCCCAACAGCGTGCGCGCCGAGGGCGAGGACAAGAAGGGCGTGCATTATGGGCTTCCCTTCCTGCGCGACATCGGCATGGGCACGTCGAAAGTCAAGCTGGGGGCGCGCGTTGCGGTCATTGGCGGCGGAAATACTGCCATCGATTGCGCTCGCGAAGCGCTGCGGCAGGGCGCCGTCGAAGTGACCATGATCACGGTCGAGGGCAATTCCAAAGAAATGCCGGCGTCGCCGGAAGATCTGCACGACATGCTGGAAGAAGGCGTGGAATTGATGCACGGGCGCGCTGTGACAGCTGTGCTCGGCAATGGAAGCGTCGAGGCGTTGCAACTGCATTCGGCGCGCTTCTCGGGAGCGATCAATGCTTCGCCAATCACGGTGGATCGCGACGCGGCGCCCGAGCGCTTCCCTGTCGACAACGTAATCATTGCGGTAGGACAGCACGCTTCGCTGGCGTGGCTGCCGCAGGAATTCAAGAACGAGCGCGGCACGATCAAGATCGACCGCTTCGGGCGTTTGGGCAATACCAACTTCTTCGCGGCGGGAGACATTGTGCAGCTCGGCTCTGGCCAACCGCTGATGGTGGTGAATGCGGTGGGCGATGGCAAGCGCGTTGCTTTCAATCTTGACAAGGTGATGCGAGGCGAATCGCTGGAGCCGCGGACGATTCCGATCGACGTGATCTTCGATTTGAATCGCATGAACATGACGTACTTCCCGCACTTCCCGCGCGTGCAGCAGGAGATGTTGCCGCCGACTGGCCGGCGCAAGACGCAGCAGGAAGTGATTCAGGCATTCACGGAAGAGCAGGCGGTTGAGGAGGCGGGGCGGTGTTTCAGTTGCGGCACTTGCAACGCTTGCGACAACTGTTACCTGGTTTGTCCGGAGCCTTGTATTGCGCGACCAGAACGGTCGAACGGGCTGTATAAGATTCTGGTCGACTATTGCAAAGGGTGCCGCGTGTGCATCGAGGAGTGCCCGACGGGGTGCCTCGAGGGCGTGCCTGAACTTGACTTCGATACGGGCGTGGTACGCATGGATACGGCGTTCGCGATCTCTCCGGGACTGCATGGACGGCAGGCGGAGGAGTTGCGGAACCTGGCTAGTCGGCCGGCTAAGAATATTTAGCGGCTATTGCGAGTTGAACGTTCGGACAGCCCTCAGGGGCTAAAGCCCGGCTGATCTTGGGCGGCGGTTCCGCAGCGCTCAAGCGTTGCGCCACCCGAGAGCTCGGTGAGATTGTACGAACAAAAGCTTGGTGAGATTGTTCTAGCGTTAAAGTGGAATCATTGGAGTGAAGATATGGCAACGGCAACGGCTCTTAAGAAGAAGATGGTGCGGATCAATGGATGCGTGGCGTCGGCGCAGGCGGCGAAGTATGCGGATGTCGATGTGATTGCGGCGTATCCGATCCGTCCTTATACGGCGACGATGATGGCGCTGGCGCAGATGGTGGCGAATGGCGAGCTGGACGCGGAATATATCGTGGCGGATAGCGAGCACTCGCAGTTGAGCATCTCGCACGGCGCTTCGTCGAGCGGGGCGCGGGTGTTTACGGGAAGTTCGGGCGTGGGCGTGCAGTTTGCCTACGAACTTTATTCGCCGATCTCGGGCAGCCGCATGCCGGTGCAGATGATGATTGCTGACCGGACGCTCGATCCGCCGGGCGATTTCGGGTCGGAGCATACGGACGCGCTTTCGACTCGCGACATGGGATGGATCATGGGTTGGTCGTGCGATGCGCAGGAGGCGTTCGACAATCATCTGATTGCTTATCGCATTGGCGAGGATCCGCGGGTGCTTTTGCCGCAGATGGTTTGCCAGGATGGGTTCTTCGTCTCGCATATCACGGGCGATGTGGAGTTGCCGGACTCGGGACAGGTGAAGGAATTTCTTCCTCCTTACAAGCATCCCTATCCGCTTGATCCGCGGCATCCGGTGTCGCACGGGCCGCAGATCATGCCGGAACAGGGTCCACCGCTGCAGTTGGAGCGAGCGCGCGCCATGGAAGAATCGATGGCGGTGATTGAAGAAGTGCATGAGGAGTTCGAGAAGATCTTCGGGCGGCACTACGATCCGTGGGTCGAAGAGTTCATGACCGATGACGCGGAGGTCGTGTTCTTCCTGCAGGGGGCGCATGCGGTGACGGCCAAGTTTGCGATTCAGCATATGCGCGATAAGGGGCTGAAGGTTGGCCTGGTGCGGCTGCGCACCATACGGCCGTATCCGACCGAGCGTGTGCGCGAGGTTCTGAGCAAGTTCGAAGTGGTCGGCGTGATTGAGACCAATATGGGGCTGGGCAGTGTGAGCAGCGGCGGATCGCTATATGCTGAAGTCTGCGCGGCCCTGTATGAGAGCGATAAGCGGCCATTGGTTCTGTCGTTCATGGCGGGCATGGGCGGCGAGGCGATCGTGCTGAAAGAGTTCTACTGGATGACGGAGAAGATGAGGGAAGCGCAGAAACGCGGCAAGATCGAGAAGCGGACGCACTGGGTTGGATTCGAAGAGTAAGTAGAGAGTTCCGCGAACGAATGCCGGCGGGACGCCGGCGTTGCGAGGCGGGCGTACAAGGAGATTCATATGGCAACCATAGAAGTTCAGCGGCAGGTGCTGCCGATACTGGGCAATCCGAATCAGGGGGCGCGTTTTTATAACCCTGAATTGCCTTCGTCCGAACCGTTCGTGCCGGGGCATCGCACTTGTGCGGGCTGCGGGCCGTCGATTCAATACCGCATGACTAGCAAGGCGGCGGGCGACAATACGATTCTGATCGGGCCGACTGGGTGCATGTATGTGGCGAACAGTTCGTATCTGTGCACGCCCTACAACGTGCCGTGGGCACATACGCAGATTGGCAGCGCGGGCAGCTTTACGGCGGGCGTGGCGGCGGCGTATGAGGCGATGATCCGCAAGGGAAAGTGGAAGGGGCAATTTCCGAATATTATTTGCGAGGCGGGCGACGGCAGCGCTTCGGACATTGGGCTGGCGTCGATTTCGGGAGCGCTCTATCGCAATCACGATTGCCTGATCATCTGCTATGACAACGAGCAGTATGCCAACACTGGCATACAGGCTTCGTCGCGCACGCCTTATGGCGGCATGACGACGTTCTCACCTCCGGGGCCGCTGGTGCCGGAAGGGAAGAAACTTTATCCGAAGGACTTGGCGCGCATGATGGCGGCGGGGCATCCGCACTGCTATGTGGCGACGGCTAGCGTGGGCTATCCGATTGACTTGATGAATAAGGTGCGCAAGGGGCTCAACCACAAGGGCGCGGCTTATTTGATGGTCTATACGCCTTGCCAGAAGGGCTTTGTCTATGAGACGCCGCGGTCGATCGATCTGGGGCGACTGGTGGTTGAGTGCGGGTTGTATCCGATGTGGGAGTGGAATCCGGAGCAGCGCGCGTTTGATTACAGCTTCCGGCCGGCTAGCATGCGGCCGGTGTCGGAGTATTTGAAGTTGCAGGGGCGCTTCGGGCATCTGCACGCGGAGCACATTGCTAACTTGCAGAAGTTCGCTAATGAGCAATGGCGGATGATGGGAGTCGCGCTGCCGGAAGCTTTGATCAAGTCAGCGGATGCGAAAAACCTGGTTAACATGGCGGCTGCTGAAGAGGCCGCGACTGTGGCGGAGACGGTATGAGCACACAAGGGAATACACCTCCAGCGGCGGCTCCTGACGCGCAGGAGAGCTACATTGTCACCGAAGGTAAGAAGCGCGGGTCGTCGCGCGATGTGCGGCCGGAAGCGGCGTTTGATCGCTACTACACTGTACTGCGCGTGCACGGCGGCGATGCCATTCTTACTGACAACTGGCACACCAACGAAGTGCTCAACCACGCGCGCGGTAACTTCGAAGGCGTGACGTTTGCGATGCGGACACTGGAGGCGTGGGGGGCGATGATCGAGAACGACCATCGCGCATACTACACCGCGGGCGGGCGCATTTGGGTGATGGATATCGAGCCCAGCGCGGGGAAGAAGGCGCGGCTGCCGGGCACCGGTCCGGCGAAGAAGTAGCGGGCAGGCATTGCGGCGCATCCTGCTTATTGACGACACTCCGGAGATTGCCGAGCTGCTGACGTTTGCCCTGCGCGACCACGGCTATGAGGTCGCGGCCGAGGGCTATACGCCTATGGTCAACGAATTGGTGGTCGAGCAGCGCGCCGATGCGGTCGTGCTCGATTGCACTTCGTATGACATGAGCGAGGCGCTGTTTGACGCGGTGCGGCATCATCCGACTCATGGCGAGCTTCCTGTGGTGATCATCAGTGATACTCCGGAGGTGGCGGACGCCAGCTTGCGCTCGCGCAAGGCTCAGAGAGTGTTGCTGGTGCCGAAACCGTTTACTGGGGCGCAGGTGGCGCGGGCGCTCGATCAGTTGCTGGCGGCTGACGCTTCGTAAGCCTGGCGGACGGCCCCTAAAGGGACGTCTCGTTTCCAATCTCTTGCAGTATCGCTAAAGCGATACCCTGATACGAAACGTGGTCCCTACGCTAATCAAATATGGCTTTGTGGAGCATGGACGAGTGGCAGTTTCTTGAGCGCGAGGTCGTCAGCGACCCGAGAGGCCGGCAGTGGACGGTGGCGCTTATGGATGTGCTCGGCCAGGAGGGCGATCCTGACATGCCGAACAAGTTGATGGAGTTGCAGTATTCGTCGGGGCGGTATTTTACTTTGGTCTACTCGCCAACGGGAGGGCTGCAGCGGGAGCGCGGATATACGGCGCTGGCCGAGGCGGAGGATGCTTACCGCGAGCTGCTGGTGGCGGTGATCGATGGGAGCCTGGATCCTACGCAGCCGGTGTTTCGGGAGGGGCTGGAAGATTGAAGTGTATCCGCCTCGCTGCGGCTAAAGCGGGAGTTGAAATGAGGCCCTTTATGGCAGCGGTGAACCGCTGCGCCACCCAAAGACAAAGGCAGGATCGACTCTGCGGCGCGGCTTGTCTTTTGTCTTTAGGGGATGGGAACTGTCTCCTTGCGAACGGCCACTATTTTCGCTGCGAAGGGACTGCCACGAACCGCCGTGTAGACGGAATCGAAGACATTCAAGCTATTCGTATTGACGACGCCACCGACGATAATTGGATCGCCGAGATATAGGACTTTGTTATCCGCGATGGTGAAGGCCGGCCATGCGGGGAGATCGGGGCCATTTGGATTGCCCGATTTTGCGAAGTTGGTCCAGTAGGTGGAGATTTCGTCGGCCAGTTTGCGATCGGCCGTAGTCCAGTGCCAGGGGGCTTGGTCTAGATGATCGAAGACATACCATAGTTCGGCGTAGTGGCTTGCTCCCCAGGCCTGGTAAACAGAGTTGGCGGGAAACGGCGGCTGCTGGCGGAACGAATAGTAATAGACGGGGCTCAGGCCGCTTCCGGATTGCAATCTTGCCCAGGCCCACATATCCCAGCCGAAACGTAGATCGCGTTCGAGGTCAAGGCGCGCCTGGCGCGCTTCCTGGTCGGTGGTGTGGGGATAGGCCGCTAGCAGCGGAGCTGGCAGCACTCCGAAGCTGTGGGCAATGTCGTTTTCGAAGGTGGAAGCTTTGACGTTAGTAACATCGACCAACGATTTCGCTTCGTCTGCATTCGAACCTATTAGCAGGGGGACATCATTTTGCTTGCCCGCAGTGAATGCTTCGTAGGGCGCGATGGGCAGGACGTAAGGTTCGATTACGGGATGGCTGACGTCTCCGGCATTGCCGGTGAGCAGGCGCTCGGCGGGCAGACGGCGTAGTTCCTGGAACGAAGCCGCGCCGAGCGAAGCCGCGTATTTCTCTCCGTCGTGCTCGGCGTTGGCCAAAAGATAACGGGGTGCGAGTTGGAGCGGCTCGAAGAGACCGCCGCTTTGTCCGATGGCGCGCTGAAATAAACCTTTCGCGAGCGGCGAGGCCATGAGCATGCTGACCGCCATAGCTCCGGCCGATTGACCGGCGATGGTTACATTTTTCGGGTCGCCACCGAAGGCTGCGATGTTTTTCTGAATCCATTGGAGTGCGGCGACTTGATCCATCAATCCGTAGTTGCCGGATGAATGGTGCGGAGATGTGCGCGTCAGCTCGGGATGCGCGAGATAGCCGAGCGGGCCCAATCGATAGGCGATGGTGACAACGATGGCGCCTTTGCGCGCGAGGCGGTCGCCCCAATAGAGAGGCATGGAGGCGGATCCGTTGGTGTAGCCGCCGCCGTAAATCCAAACGATGACGGGCAGGGGTTGCTGCGCGGACTTTGCCGTTGCCAGGGTCCAGAGGTTGAGGTAGAGACAATCTTCGCTCACTGCGGGCGGCGTTTCGCCGGGCATGGACACTCCAACTTGCATGCAGGCGGGGGCGAAGGCATCTGCCTTGCGGATGCCGGTCCAAGGGGCAACTGGCGCCGGGGGCTGCCAACGTAAGTCTCCGAGGGGAGGGGCGGCGAACGGGATTCCCTTGTAGACGCTCAGATCGCCTTCCCGGACGCCGGAGACCGCGCCCGATTCCGTCATCGCTTGTTGCGCGATTGCGATGCTGGCCAATTGGAGTATTGCTATTCGCGCTGCGAATCGCCACGGACTGCGCATAGGGATCCTTCGTTGATTTGGTTTGTTGGTTGGCTAAGGGAGGAGAACTTCAGATGGGCTGACTTAGTTCAGAGAACCTGAAAGAGCAAAACTTAAGGCCGCTTGCTCAATTGTGATGCTAGGCGTGAACGCCGCGGGCTGTCAATCGGCGGCGGTCGGGTGTGAAGCGTTGTAAAATCGAAGATTACCCTTGGCTGCACTATCCTTTACATACACACCTATGCCACAAGAAGACAAAACGATCTCTACTCCGCGCGACGAGCGTTATGATGCGCAGCGCATTGAGCAGAAGTGGGCGGCGCGCTGGCTGAGCGATCCGACGCTTTATGCGGCTGAGACGCATCCGACTAAGCCTAAGTTTTATGTGTTGGAGATGCTTCCCTACCCTTCGGGCGCGCTGCATATGGGGCATGTGCGCAACTATGCGATTGGCGATGCGCTGGCGCGTTATATGTGGATGAATGGATATAACGTGCTGCATCCGATGGGATGGGATTCGTTTGGGCTGCCGGCGGAGAATGCGGCGATCAAGAACAATACTCCTCCGCGGGAGTGGACGCTGCGGAATATTGCGGCGATGAAGGTGCAGATGAATCGCCTGGGCTTCGCCTACGACTGGTCGCGCGAAGTTACGACTTGCCTGCCGGATTATTACCGCTGGAATCAGTGGTTTTTTTTGAAGCTGTATGCGGCGGAATTGGCGTATCGGAAAAAGAGCAAGGTGAATTGGTGTCCGCAGTGCGCTACCGTGCTGGCGAATGAGCAGGTGGTTGGTGGGATGTGTTGGCGGCATGAGGATACTCCGGTTGAGCAGCGGGAGTTGGAGCAGTGGTTTTTGAGGATCACGAAGTATGCGGATGAATTGTTGCGCGATCTGGAAAAGCTGCAGGACTGGCCGGAAAAAGTTCGGGTGATGCAGTCGAACTGGATTGGGCGCAGCGCAGGCGTGCTGGTGGATTTTGATTTGGGCGGAACGGTGGGGCCGGCGGGGTCGACGATCACGGTGTTTACTACGCGCGTGGATACGATCTATGGCGCGACTTCGTTGAATCTGGCGCCGGAGCATCCGATTGTTGGCGACATGATCGCGCGCGATGCGGCTTTGCGCGCCAAGGTCGATGAGTTGATTGCGGAGCAGCGGCGCGCGAAGGAAGCTGGCGATATTGGGAGCATTGAAAAGCACGGCGTGTTTACTGGGCGGTATGCGAAGAATCCTTTCAATGGCGAAACGGTGCCGGTGTGGGTGGCGAATTATATTTTGATGGATTATGGCACGGGCGCGATTATGAGCGTGCCGGCGCACGATGAGCGCGATTATGAATTCGCGCAGAAATATAAGTTGGATATTAAGGTGGTGATTTTGCCGGCTAGCACCGATCCAGATGAAACCATGGTCGAGCCGCCGCTGCCGTTTACTACGATGGATGGGATCGTGGTGAACTCAGGCGATTTCAGCGGGCTTGGTTGCCGCGAGGCGATGGCGGCGCTGGCGGCGGTCGCCGAGAAGAAGGGATTTGGGAAGGCTACGGTTACTTTTCGGCTTAAGGATTGGGGGATTTCGCGGCAGAGGTATTGGGGCACGCCGATTCCGATGGTGTATTGCGATAAGGATGGCGTGGTGCCGGTGGCGGAAAAAGATCTGCCGGTGATTTTGCCGGACAATGTGCCGATTACTTTGGCGGGCGGGTCTCCGCTGATGAATGTGCCGTCGTTTTTGAATACTACTTGCCCTAAGTGTGGCGGGCCGGCGCGGCGGGAGACGGACACGATGGATACATTTGTCGATTCGTCCTGGTATTTCTATCGCTACGCGGACGCGAACAATGATGCGGCTCCATTTGATTCATCGAAGATCGCGTATTGGTTTCCGATCGATCAATATATTGGCGGGGTCGAGCATGCGATTCTCCATTTGATTTATTCGCGATTCTGGACGAAGTTTATGCGCGACATGGGGCTGGTGAAGAATGATGAGCCGGTGGAGCGGCTGTTTACGCAGGGGATGGTGATCAGGAACGGCGCGAAGATGTCGAAGAGTTTGGGGAATACGGTGTCTCCGGATGAGATGGTGGAGAGGTATGGGGCGGACGCTACGCGGATGTATAGCTTGTTCGCGGCGCCTCCGGACAGGGATTTGGATTGGCAGGAGACGGGGATTGAAGGGGTGCAGCGGTTTTTGGGGAGGGTGTATCGGTTTTATTTGCGGAATGCTGGGGCGGGGAAATCTGCTACTGGGGCGCCTGAAGCTGCGGAGTCGGCGACCTTGTCATTGTCTTTGTCGCCTGAGGCTCGTGCGATTCAGCGGAAGTTGCACCAGACTATTAGGCGCGTAAGTAGTGATTTTCAGGGGCGCTGGCATTTCAATACTTGCATTGCGGCGATCATGGAATTGATGAATGAGGTTTATGGCGCAGAGGAGGCGATTGCTTCGGGGAAAATTCCTGGGGCACTGATTGCCGAAGTGCAGCGGGATGTGGCTTTGTTGCTGGCTCCAATGGCTCCTTATATGGCGCATGAATTGTGGGAGATGACGGGGGAGACGGGGAATTTGTTGAAGGCTCCCTGGCCGAAGTATGATGCGGCGCTGGCGGCGGAGGATGAGATTGAGATTCCGGTGCAGGTGAATGGGAAGCTGCGCGGACTGGTGGTGGTGGCGGCGGGATCTTCGGAGGATGTCATCAAGCAGGCGGCGCTGGCAGATGCCAAGGTGCAGGCGGCTATCGCGGGCAAGCAGATTGTGAAGGTTATTGTCGTGCCTAGAAAGCTCGTAAATATCGTTGTTAGGTAAGTCGCGAGAGAGCGGATCGAAGCCCCCGCTCTGAGAAAAATGCGGCGAATAGATTTGCGGGCCCGCATCGAAAGAAACTTCGAAAGAAGCGGGCCCGCTCGGAACTATTTTTCATCTGCCAGGCGGCAAGGAATTACTCTCCGAACACCAATGCCTGTTTCCGATTGTTGAAATCGATTTCGTCGATTTTCTGCACGTTGTCGCTCGCCGACTTGGTGGTGACTGCTGTATAGGGCGAAGGTTGTTGCAGATCTTTTAACTTGCCCTCCACGGTCGCGACGGTTTTGCCATTCTGCAGGAATTCGACTTTGACGGTACCTCCGCTTTCCGCTTGCCATTGCGCTTTATAGTCTCCGGCGCTAAGTTCGGACGAACCGACTCGAACGGTGTCGGTCAGGGTAAAGTTGCCTTCATTTTTATTGGCGGCGAAAGTGACGGTGGCGAGCGCAACGGTGAGCAGGGACAGCGTGGCCACACGTGTTACGGTTTGCATGATGTTAATCCTCCTCAGATTAGATGGTTGAGGTTATGGAATGCCGATTGGACAACTGCAACGTCGCGCTGCACAGACTTGCCGCTCCACGCAGCGCCTACTCGGCCTGACTTTTGCGAATGTTTCTATGCGCTTTCTATATGCATGTTTCGATGCGCGGGCGGACGTTAGGTTGCATAATTTCGCTGTGCAATCGGCACCGGGGCCTGACACTTACACACCGTGACAGTAGCGATCCGGTGGCGACCCGCTTTACATTTCTGAAACAAATCTGAGAGACTCATCCGTGGAAACCCAATCTATTGTTGTCCTCGACTTTGGGGCGCAATATTCGCAGCTGATTGCGCGCCGCATCCGCGAACTGAAAGTCTTTTCTGTTGTTCTTCCTTTCAACGCTTCGCTGCAAGAAATTCGTAGCTACTCTCCAGCGGGAATTATTTTGTCGGGCGGGCCGTCGTCGGTTTATGACTCCGACGCGCCGCTGGCGGACAAGAGTGTGTTCGAGCTGGGCGTGCCGGTGCTTGGCATTTGTTATGGATTGCAATTCATGGTGTATGCGCTGGGCGGGAGGGTGCTGCCGGCGGCGAAGCGCGAGTATGGGCACGCGCAGGTTGCGATTTCGCACGCTTCCTCGCAGCTTTTTGAAGGGCTGCCCGGCGAGTTATCGGTGTGGATGTCGCACGGCGATTCGGCCGAGGAGTTGCCTGCGGGATTTCGGCTGACGGCCAAGACGGCGAATGCGGTTGCGGCGATTGAGAATGCGGAGCGGCGGATGTGGGCGGTGCAGTTTCATCCGGAGGTGCATCACACTCCGCTAGGGTCGGAGATTCTGCGGAATTTTGCATTGAATATTTGTGGGGCGAAGCCGACTTGGACTCCGCGACATTTTATTGACGCTACGGTGGCGCAGGTGCGGCAGCAAGTCGGTGCGGGGAGGGCGATTTGCGCGCTTTCGGGCGGAGTGGATTCTTCGGTGGCGGCGGTGCTGGTGGATCGCGCTATGCGCGACGACTCGGGCCGGTCGCGGCTTACTTGCGTGTTTGTTAATAACGGGGTGCTGCGGAAGAACGAGTTTGAGAAGGTGCAGCAGAATTTGCGCGACAATCTGGGGCTGCATTTGGTTGCCGTCGATGCTACGGATCGTTTTATGAAAAGGTTGGCGGGAGTGAGCGATCCGGAGACTAAGCGGAAGATTATTGGAAACGAGTTTATCGAGGTGTTTGATGATGAGGCGAAGCGCATTTTGAAAGAAGAAGGCGAAGTGGAGTGGCTGGTGCAGGGGACGCTTTATCCGGATGTGATTGAGTCGCGCTCGGTGCGCGGGCCGTCGCAGGTGATCAAGTCGCATCACAATGTGGGCGGCCTGCCGGAGAAGATGAAGCTCAAGTTGATCGAGCCGCTGAAGGATTTATTCAAAGATGAGGTACGGCGGATTGGGCGCGATCTGGGGATGCCTGAGGATGTTTTGCAGCGGCAGCCGTTTCCGGGGCCGGGGCTGGCGGTGCGGATTTTGGGTGAAGTGACTCGGGAGCGGGCGGATTTGCTGCGCGATTGCGATGAGATTGTGGTGGGGGAGATCAAGCGGGCAGGGCTGTATCAGAAGATATGGCAGTCGTTTGCCGTGCTGTTGCCGGTCATGTCGGTGGGAGTGATGGGGGATCAGCGGACTTATGCTTACACGTGCGCGGTGCGCGCGGTGCATTCGGAGGATGGGATGACGGCGGATTGGGTTCCGCTGCCGTATGAGGTGCTGAAGACGATTTCGAATCGGATTGTGAATGAGGTGCGCGGGGTGAATCGAGTGGTGTATGACATTACTTCGAAGCCGCCGGGGACGATTGAGTGGGAGTGAGGAGTGAACAGCGGCCAGTGGTCAGCAAGGCAGCGCGCGGGCCGATTTACTTACTGGAAGACCTCTCTCCGGCAGTGCAAAGCCAATACGCCATCCTTCCTCCGTACGCCATGAACTCGCAGCGGTCATGCTTGCCATAATCATCGCAGTGCGGTCTTTATGGACGCCCACACTTCGGGGGTTGCGCCAGTTTAGGATGCGCCAGTCGTTCCGCATCGTACCTCTCCGCTTGGCTGCGATCTCTGGCTTGTTTTTCGAGGATTGCGGCAGCCTGCCGTTGCTCAGATTGTTGGCGGCTCCTCTGCTGTACCCAATCGTTCTGCAAGATCAACGTCTACGAAAAAATCCCTCTTGCGGTCGAGTGAAAATCCGAAAAACCGCGATGGTTCCTATGCTTGCTCGGACAATCAAACACGCAACTCTTCGAGACTCGCGTTCCTAATCTCTAAGGCTGCACAAATTCGTTCCTCTAGCACAGCGGCTCGGGCCGCAAGCTCTCGCCGCTGCCGGATGCGATTCTGCCACTGTCTATCGGTCAAAGTCACTTTACCCTCTGAGGACCGCTAAACTTACGGCGCTGACAACATCGTCGTCAATCCCGGATAGGATCCTTAGGTATGGGGCACTCGACATCTCGGCATGCGACGAAATGCAGAGCCCTCACTGCGTTCGGGATGACAAATCGGGGTGGAATGATTGATGATCTTGCTGCCGACCAACTAACATATCTCCATGCCTGTTGATACGGAAAGTCTCACGTCTTCTTATACGCGCATTCGTGCGGCTCGCGGGGGCTCGCTTTCTTGCAAGGGGTGGCAGCAGGAGGCGGCTTTGCGGATGCTGATGAACAATCTGGACGAGGAGGTGGCGGAGCGTCCTCGGGATCTCGTGGTTTATGGGGGGACGGGGAAGGCGGCTCGCAATTGGGATTGCTATCACGTTATCGTGCGGGCGCTTCAGGGGCTGGAGAATGATGAGACTCTGCTGGTGCAATCGGGGAAACCGGTTGGGATGTTTAGGACGCATGAGTATGCTCCGCGGGTGCTGATTGCTAACTCGAATCTGGTGGGACATTTTTCTAATTGGGAGAAGTTCAACGAACTGGAGCGCGCTGGGCTGATGATGTATGGGCAGATGACAGCGGGATCTTGGATTTATATCGGCTCGCAGGGGATTGTGCAGGGGACTTACGAGACTTTTAATGCGGCGGGAGATAAACATTTTGGCGGCGATTTGAGTGGGAAGCTGATTGTTTCGGGCGGCATGGGCGGGATGGGTGGAGCGCAGCCTTTGGCGGCTACGATGACGGGCGCGGCGTTTCTGGGGATTGATGTTGACGTGGAGCGGATCAAGAAGCGGCTGAAGACGGGCTATTGCGATTTTCTTGTCACGACGCTGGATGAGGCTTTGCGGATTCTTAAGAATGCGGTGCGCAAGAAGGAAAATGTTTCGGTGGGGCTGGTGGGGAATTGCGCGGATATTATTCCGGAGCTGGCGCAGCGGGGAGTGGTGCCGGATATTTTGACGGATCAGACATCGGCGCATGATCCACTGAACGGATATGTGCCGAATGGGATGACGCTGGAGGCGGCGCTGGAGTTGCGCGCGCGGGATCCTAAGGCTTATCAGGAGCGGTCGCTGGATGCGATGGCTCGGCATGTTGAGGGGATGTTGCGGCTGCAGAAGATGGGGTCGGTGACGTTTGATTATGGAAATAATATTCGGACGTTTGCGTTTCAGCGCGGGGTGAAGAATGCCTATGACTTTCCGGGATTTGTGCCGGCATATATTCGTCCGCTGTTTTGCGAGGGGCGCGGGCCGTTCCGGTGGGTGGCGCTTTCGGGCGAGGCTTCGGATATTGCAGTGACGGATGATCTGGTGCTGGAACTCTTTCCGGAGAATCGGAGTTTGCGGCGGTGGATTGAGCTGGCGCGAAAGCGGATCAAGTTTCAGGGACTACCAGCGCGGATTTGCTGGCTGGGATATGGCGAGCGGGCGCGATTTGGGCTGGCGATTAATGAGCTGGTGAAGAAGGGGACGATCAAGGCTCCGATTGTGATTGGCCGCGATCATTTGGACTGCGGGTCGGTGGCTTCTCCATTTCGCGAGACGGAGAGCATGAAGGATGGATCGGACGCGGTGGCGGATTGGCCGCTGCTGAATGCGATGTTGAATACGGCGGCGGGAGCGTCGTGGGTTTCGATACATAATGGCGGCGGCGTGGGGATTGGGTATTCGCTGCATGCGGGACAAGTGACGGTGGCGGACGGGAGCGACATGATGGCGGCGCGGATTGAGCGCGTGCTGACGACCGACCCGGGGATGGGCGTGATTCGGCATGTGGACGCGGGGTATGGGCAGGCTAAGGAGTTTGCGGGGAAGGCGGGCGTGAAGGTGCCGATGGGCGGGTAGCTCGACGATATCGCTGGACGGTCGAGTCGCTAGAGGGTCAATCGTTCGACAGTCAGTCTATGACGCGGCTTTAAATAATTTCGCGAGAGCGTCGATGTCGGCGGCGCTGGCGTCGCCGATCACGAAATAGCGCAGGCCGCCTTGACTCCAGGTTTCGAGATTGAAGGGCAATGGCTTGGGTGGTGGAGAATTCGCGGGGAGGCTCTGCACCAGTTTCGGAGACAATGGCTTTTCCTGAAAAATGAATACCGAGATGTGGTGCTTGCGCACATCGTAGATGAGATGGGCGCCGGGCGCCTGGTCGAGATAGGTCATGCGGCCGCCGAGCAGCGAAAATTGGGTGTTCTGAAGTTCGGGCAAATTAAATGCAAAGGGGATTTTTCCCTGGAACCACGGCTTCACCGTGTGGCGATCGGTGGAGACTACGTCGACGGGCGATGCGCTGGCCAGCGTCTCGACGTGCAGGTCGGCGATTTCGCTGAAGGCATGATCGCGGTTCGCCGCGTCGCTGCGGGATCGGATTGCGAGATAGGTTGACGCCAACGTACCGACCAGGAGAATGACGGCCGCGGTCGCGGCTAATATCCATCTCTGGCTGTGGCCAAAACTAGGCCGCGTTTTTGTTGCGCCGGTCTTCTGAATTTGAATTTGAATTTTCTTGCGGAACTCTGCGCTGGGGGTAAAACGCCCTCCTGCGGCTTGAATCGAGCGCTTCATTTGTAGGCGCGCAAGGGCGTCGGCCGAACAACTCGCGCAACCGCGCAGGTGAGCGTCGAAGGCGCGCATTTCATTTTCCGGAACCTCGCCATCAAGGTAGGCGTCGAGTTTTTCCTTCCAAGAATCACAAGCCATGGTTCGCCCCCTTTTCGACTGCCGGCGTGCCTGCGTCTGGCAATGTTGGCCGCAGGCGATCGCGCAAGGCTCTCCTCGCGCGCGACAGACGCGACATTACTGTGCCGATCGGGATGGAAAGTGTTTCGGAAATCTCCTGATACGACATCTCCTCCACATCGCACAAGAGGAGAACCTCGCGGGAGTAGACCGGCAATTCATCGATTGCACTTTGCAGCGCGTCGCGGCTCGCTCGCTCAAATAACAGGGTCTCCGGTGTGTCGCGCTCCACTGCCAGTTGGGGTCCATCCTCTTCGAGATCGAGAGGCACAGTCATCGTGGCTCTCAATCCGGTGCGAGAGGTCAAGAACGTGTTGCGCAGTATGCGATACATCCAGGCTCGAAAATTGGTGCCTAACTGAAATGACGAAAATCCCTTCAAAGCTTTCGCGTAGGTTTCCTGGACCAAGTCTTCGGCCTCGTCGCGATTCTGCGTGAGCCATTGCGCGAAGTTGTACAACTGATCGAAGAGGGGCATGGCCAGCTCTTCGAACGAATCGAGATGACGGGCGGCATCGGACACGTCCACATAGTAAAACATCGGAGTTGCGGATTTATTCCCGCCGAAAGAACAAACTTTGCGGAGCATGCAGCGCACGACGTGGAAACAACGATTCTTCGACAAACATGGTAATTCTCGCCGAATCCAATCGCCCTGGAATAAACGATCAGAGAGTCCCTAGCCCCGCTGGCTCAATTTTACTGAAATCGCTTTGTAACATTATTCACTCTGAGAATTGACAATTAAGTGACACGTCGCGTGCAGTGCTGCGGCTACCTTCCGCGTCCAATCCACATGTGACTAAGGTACGCACGATCTCACAGTCATATTCACCACACAAACGAAACTTCTTGGAGGACAACTTGACAACTAGAACTTTGTTATTCGGGCTGCTCATGACATTAATAAGTGCTTCGATGCTGTGTGCCCAGCAGCCCGGCTACTCGCAGGCCAATCTGGTTTCTAATACCGCCGGCGTAGCTACCACTACCGATCCGCAACTCTTGAACCCCTGGGGTATCGCCTTACTTTCCGGTCAAGATTTCTGGATCGCCAACAATAACAGCGGAACATCGACGCTCTACGACGCACGGGGTAATAAGAATGCGCTGGTAGTAACCATTCCCGGCGCCACAAAGAATCCAAACGGCAATTGCAGTCCTGGCTGCCCTACGGGCACAGTGTCTAACGGCAACGGCAGTTACTTCGGTGGCGGCTCGTTTATCTTTGACACCGAGGATGGGATTATCGCGAATTGGAATGGCGGCACTAGCGCGGTGGTCGCCTATGATGACTCCGCCAGCGGCGCGGTTTACAAGGGGCTCGCGCTGCTCAACAGCACGTTTCTTCTCGCGGCGAACTTTAATAGCGGCAAAGTCGACGTCTATGATCGTAACTTTACTCCCACAACGCTGAGCGGCTCATTCAGCGATCCAAAACTTCCCGCGGGTTTCGCTCCTCACGGCATCCACGTGATCGGTAACCAGATCTATGTCGCCTATGCCATGCAGGATGGTCCGAAACACGATGCCCAGCCGGGTACCGGCCTGGGGCAAGTGGATATCTTCGATATGAATGGCAATTTCGTTAGCACATTTGTTGCTTCCGGAGGACAACTGAACGCGCCTTGGGGCGTGGTGGAGACTCCATCTACTTTCGGGACGTTCCCTAACGCAATCCTTGTGGGAAATTTTGGCGATGGCAAGATCAATGCGTTCGACACTACAGGGAAGTTTCTCGGGCAACTGACCGATTCTTCCAACAATGCGTTGGTAAATCCTGGCTTGTGGGACATGGTGTTTGGAGGAGGCGGTTCCTCAGGCGATCCGGGCACTCTCTATCTCACGGCTGGAGGAAGCAACCAACCTAACTTCCCTGCGGGAGGCACCACGACTGCTGTATTCGCCAGCGTTGTGCCCGCTGCCGCGGTTGGCAATCCAGATTTTTCTCTGAGTCTCTCGGCCCAAAGCGCGTCCGTGGCGCCGGGTGGCTCGACTAATCTAATGATCAGCGCCAGTGCCGTAGGGGGATTCAATGGCGAGATTACTCTCTCCTGTTCCGCGCCGGCTGGTCTGAGCTGTGCTTTCAATCCGGCGACGATTTCGCCAGGTTCGAACACGTCATCGTCAACCTTGACTATCTCTGCTGCTTCGACTCCACCGGTTATGGGCTACCACGTCATGGGAATGGCCTTCCTGCCAGGCCTGGGGCTGTTCGGAACCGTTTTTGCGGCGCGGAAACGAAAGTTGCTCGCGCATAAGCGCGTTGCATGGACGGCGATTCTAGGATTGTTGCTTCTCGTCTCGATGTTTGCTCTTGGATGTGGAAGTAACTCTAAAGGTCAAACGCCTGTGTCACAAACGAACGTGATGGTAACGGGCACTTCTGGGGCAATAACACATACGGCGGCTCTGAGTATCACCGTCAACTAAAGCGCCCAACAATAACTACAAAAGCGCGGACAGAGTGCGGCAACATAACAAACCCTTCGTAGGTTATCAGGTTATTAGCCGCTGCGGCTTCGGGATAGATGTCATTTATTTCACGAAAGAGTTGACGATCAAATGACATCTGTCCCGCATCTCGCAGCCGGATGTCGCCTCTGACCCCACAGTAGCTGCAACACGATCACAACAGACTAGATTGGAGTATAAACATGACAAAAGAAGGACTTCTCCCATCCTTCAAGGGCGACTTACCACATGTCGCGATGATTCGTCAGCTGACGGATAAGTTTTCAGGCGCCGTTGCCGCAATCAACAGTTTGACCGCCGACGGCCTTTTCATCGGGCAGAGCCAGGAATTTTTCAACTTACTCAACACCATGGCGATCGCGGCCGATGCGGCGGTCAGGTCGTAACTTGACCACTAACTGACTTAATTTTCGCGGTTCTCTCCTGGGCGGATGCGGTACGGCTTTGTTGTCTATATCGCGAAAGCCTATATGACTTTGGTCGTGGAAATTCTTCGATGTGAAACTCTCCCTTGCACCCGAAGTGGATGACTTTTCTGCCTGCGATAAAAACCCAGTAGGCTATGATTCCGTCAGCCATCGCCCGTTTGAGGAACTCGGGATAACGGATTTCGTCGGCCCGTGCCGCGCGGACGGCGGCTACGATTCCAGTTTGAGAAAAGTCTTCGGCGATCTTCGTGACGGGAGGGGTCATCTTTTCCGCGTGAGTCTCGCCTGTCGGCAAGTAAAAGGTATCGACCGCCCGGGCTAGATCGGCGAAGTAGGATTCAACGCCAGCGCCGGTGAGGGCCGCGATTACCTGTGGAAAGGTCAGTCTTCCTGCTTCCGACTCGCGGTGGGGATTGCGCATGATTTCTGCGTTCGTGGTTTGTGATTCCTTAGGAGCCTAATTGTGTGGGCGCAACGCTTCCCTTGCGATGGGCTCGCCGTTTAGGAATATTGTATCGATTGAATCATAGGCTGAAACATTGGTTAGCGGATTGTCCTTGAGCAGGAGTAGGTCGGCTCTCTTGCCGATTTCGATGGAGCCTAGTTCGTGCGACAGGCCGAGGGCGGTTGCGTTGTCGAGGGTCGCGGCGCGCAAGATGAGGGGGAGTGGAGCGCCGGCCTCCGCCCAATTCTGCAATTCTATGCGCCCGTTCAATCCGGGAGGATTGCCGAATCCGTCGACGCCGGGTGTGTCGCTGCCGAAAATTAGGGGGACGTGATCCTGCAACATGAGTTTGAAAGTGGCTCGCGTTCTTTCAATCGCAGCCTTGAGCAAGAGCTCGAAGCCGGGCGCTGGCGAGGCTTGGCGATATTCTTCGAGCAACGCAGTGCGGGCCTTCACGCCTTCGGGCGATCGCAAATAATTTATCACCGCCGGGGGCAGGGACAATGTGAGCCTGGGATCGTCGAGCAGGCTTGGATCGATCATGGCGCGCTCACCGGCGACGGTCTGCATCGTCGGCTGTACGTGTGTGCCCGAGCGGGCAGCCTCGGCGATCGCATCGATTGCGGCTGGAGGCGGAACGGAACCGCCCGGATCCCCCGGCCAAACCCAGAGTCCGTGCGCGATGATGCCGGCATGAGCGTCAAGCGCCGACTGCCAACTGCTGACGCTGTTCGCGTGCACCATAAGGACCAGGTTGTGCGCTTGGGCGGCGGCTTGAATCTTGTGCAGCGTCTCGATATGCAGATAAGGCCAGTTGAAGATCCCGAATCCGGATTCGACGAAGGCTTTGACGCAAATGGCTCCGGCGGCGGCGGCGCGTGACACAGCTTTTTCTGGAGTGTAGTCAGCGGGGTCTAAGGCTTTGGGCCAGTGGGCGGCTTCTTTCGGTTCGTAGACCAGGTTGGGGAAGTTCGGCGACGAGGTCGGTGGAACATTGAGCGCCATGTACCCGCCAGCGACTTTTATTCCGCGGCCGCACGAGTAGAGGCGGGGAGACACGAGTGTGCGTTCGAACCAGGCCTGATCGCTGGGGGTGAGGTCGAGATCGACAATGGAAGTAAATCCGAAGGCGAGATAGGCGCGGGGAACCTGCGCTCGGTAGGCGGACCAAAAATCTGGATGCGCGTCGATGGCATCGTCATCGAGCGCGGCGGAGTGACCTACGTGGACGTGGGAGTCGATCAGTCCGGGAATTAAGAATTGCCCAGTGCCGTCGATGCGGCGGGCGCGCGAATCGGGAATGAGATAGGTGCCGATTTCAGCGATCTTGCCATCGCGGAGAACGACATTGGCGTGAAGCAGCGGGGCGGCGCGTTCGGGTGAGATTAGCGTGACATTTTGAATTATCACGCCGTGGTCGATTACTCGACGATCGTCTGCGGCGGACCCAATATTTAGAGCGAGGAGCGCGGCCAGTGTCGTTGCCAGCAATGGATTGCTCACGAGCACACCTGGAATCACCAACAAATATAGGCCGCGTGCGATGACTTAGCGAGCTATCGGTTGCGACACGAGGACGATACGAGTCTTCCGAGATGAACGTTCCGGCGGCGTGCAATGGTTCACCGGCTTTCGACGCAGCCGCTATTTTTTGTAGAGGTCGGGGAATTGCTGGCGGAGATGATCCACCTTGGGCGCGTCGTTTATGGCGATGTATGGGTTGTCGGGATGAAGGGTCGCGTAATTTTGGTGATAGGGTTCGGCCGGGTAGAACGCTTTCAGCGGAACAACCTGGGTAACGATCGGCAGAGGAAACGATTTTGCTTGATCGAGTTGAGAGATGTAGGCCTGGGCGATGTGCTGCTGTTCGGCATTGGCGTAGAAAATCACGGAACGATATTGCGTGCCGCTATCCGGGCCCTGACGATTGAGTTGCGTGGGATCGAGAGCGACGGAGAAAAATACTTTGAGAAGTTGGCCGTAGGAAATCTGCGAAGGGTCGAAGGTGATCTTCACGGATTCGGCGTGACCGGTCTCGCCGCTGCTCACCTGTTCGTAGTCAGGCGAAGAGACCGAGCCTCCGGAATAGCCGGAAGTGGCATCCTTGACGCCTTTGACGTGCTGGAAAACGGCTTGGATTCCCCAGAAGCAGCCGCCGGCGAGAACCGTGGTTTCTCTGCCTGAATGCGTGGCGAGAGGGGCATCGACGGCGGGATTGGGGAGGGCGACGGCAGCGCTCGCGGCGTGGGCGCGCTGCCACGTAGCGGCAGCAGCAATAATAAGGACTGCGAGGAGAACGGCCGTCTTGGCAAGCACGGGAGAATTCTTAGTAATGGTCATGAGAGCACCCCACAGCCAATTGGATTCCCGAGCGGTGGGAAAGTTACAGATTCAGGAAGGACTGCGAAAGGAGTCGTGCCTCGCTGCGCGGCCTCCCTAAAGGGGCGTCTGAAGGCGGAGGGTTACGGTATTGCTAAAGCGATACCCTGATACGAGGCGACTCCCTGATAGGAAGCAATATCCTGACAACTTAGCGTTCCGGTGATGAGGCGTTGCGGGATTTTTTTGCCCAGTTGTTATAAGCCCCAGATCCGATTCGCGCCAACCACCAAGCCGAGGGTCAAGCAGGCTATCAGGATTTCTCCGAGAGCGCCTACGATGAAGGGGCGCAAGCCTTGTTGGGACATCTCGCGAAAATTTGTGCGCAGGCCCACACCGGCGAAAGTCAAGAGGAACGCCCACTTGGAGAGATTGCCCAGCGACCCGACCTGGCCTTTACTGAAGGTGTGAAAGCTGACTAGCAATGATATGAAGAGAAAGCCGAGGATGAATTTCGGGAACTTCTTCCACAGGAAGGCAGCCTTGTTGGAGACGGTTTCGGCCTGGCCTCGGCTTGACCAGTAAATTGCGTAGGCCAGCACTACGAATCCGATCATGGCGTTGCGCGCGGTTTTGGCGAGCACGGCTACTTTACCGGCGGCGTCGGAATATAAGGCTCCGGCGGCGGTTGCCTCGGCGGTGTTGTCGACTCCCAAGCCGGCCCACAGGCCGTAGGAGACGTCGTTCATGTGGAGACCGTGAGCGATGGCGGGGAAGGTGAACAGGGCGAGGGCTCCCAGGGCTAGAATCGCCGCGATGGCGAAAGAGGAATCCTCGTCGTCGGCGTCGATTGCGCCTTTGGCGGCAATGATGGCGGAGACGCCGCAGACAGCGGAGCCGATGGCCAGCAGCGAAATCAGTTTTGGCTTTAGCTTGAACAGTTTTCCGAGGAATGTCATTAACGCGAGGGAAAGCGTGATTTCGATTACCACGAGGGCCAGGCTGATGCCGCCCAATTTCAGAACGTCGGCTAGTACGAAGCGCGCGCCTAGAAGGACGATGCCGAGTTTGAGCCAGAATTCATAGGTGGCGATGCCAGAGTGAAAAATTTTGGGGACGGCCAAGGTGTTGGAGATAACCAGGCCGATGAGGATCGCCCAGAGAACATACTCGATGTTGGGAAAGGTCCAGTGGTGGGCTTTGGCATAGGCGTTCACGGAACGCTCGAGAATTTTGGCGGCGTATCCGATGCCGGCTAGCAGAAGAATACCGGGCACGATGTTCAGGGCGCTCAGCAGGCGATTATCGGACTGCACTTGCGGTAGTGATGTTGACGATGCCATAACGTTTCTCCGTCGATACGAATGGTTTGCGTGCTCGAAGCTATTCGGGTGCTACCACGGCACGTTCTTGAGAACGTCGAAGCGCACAGCCAGAGCCAGCACGAGGGCGACGATGACGGCCCAGGTATCGAGCGACAGCGAATAGGGCTTGACGGTGGGGGCGGGATTCGGTGGCATGGGCGTGGGCATTTGGAAATCTCCTTACTGGGAGGCGATGGTTTTCCATTAAATGCATATAGTCCATCGATTTGATCGATATTATATACATTCAACTCAGGAGCAAGCAGGAAACCAAAACTCTTCCCTTCCCTTCTCGTTGTTAACTATCTTCTGTTCATAGACTTAGATCGTTATTGAGAATAACGAGCCTGATGCCGGACATGGGCACTCGTTTGCAGTTGGTGAGTAAAGTCATCGTCGGGGTCAATTCCAACCAATAAATCGTCTTGACAATAGTCGTTGTAACATATATTATTGCGTTTGGATGAAAGAGAACGTCACATCAGGAAAGAGCAGGCGACGCATAGGGTGCCCGGAGGAGGATGCATTTCTGGATTTGCTGCGCACGACGGACATGCTCTCGCGGGGGCTGGTGCGAGTGCTTAAGACCGAGGAATTGTCTCCGACACAGTACAACGTGCTGCGCATTCTGCGCGGCGGGTTGGAGGGACTGGCCTGTGGGGAAATTGCGAATCGCATGATTACGCGGGACCCGGATGTTACCCGGCTGCTTGACCGGCTGGAAAAGCGCGGGCTGATCTCGCGCTGCCGCGAAACCAAAGACCGGAGAACGGTGATGGCTCGGATCACTCCGGAGGGGCTGAAGGTGCTGGGGCGGCTGGATGAACCCATATTGGCAGCCCATCGCCGGCAGTTAGGGCATTTGGGGCGGGAGCGACTGGCGGCACTCGAGGAATTGTTGAGCGTGGCGCGCAGCCAGGTGGATTGATTTATTGGGTTTAATAGTTGTTGCAACGATTGTTGGTGTAACGCATCAAATGGGGTAGATCCGGAAAACCGGATCGCAATTAGAACCCCCAAATAACCTGGAAAGGAAATAATCTATGAGCACACTCGCTACTCCGCAAACGGCAACCGCCATCACTACCTGGAACGTCGATCCGGTCCATTCCGTGGCCGAGTTCAAGGTAAAACATATGATGATTTCGAACGTGAAGGGGCAATTCACCAAGGTCCAGGGCGTGCTGAGCCTGAACGAGAACGATTTGACTAATTCTAGTATTGAGGCGTCGATCGAGGCGGCCTCGATCCACACGCGCGATGAGCAGCGCGATGGGCATCTCAAGAGCGCTGACTTTTTCGATGTGGAGAAGTTTCCGACGCTATCGTTTAAATCGACGCGGGTGACCGGGACGGGCGATGGCGAACTGGACGTGACGGGCGATTTGACGATTCACGGCGTGACTCGGCGGGCGGTGTTCAAGGTTGAGGGACCGACTGAGGCCGGGAAAGATCCGTGGGGAAACATTCGTAGGGGGCTTTCGGCGACTACGAAGATTAATCGCAAAGATTTTGGGCTGACGTGGAATTCGACGCTGGAGACGGGCGGAATTCTGGTGGGCGACGAGGTGATTATCACCTTGGATGTGCAGTTTGTGAAGGCGTAAATATCGGTCGACGCGGAGTGTGGAAAAATCGTGCGTCGCTGAACAGCCCCTGAAGGGGCATCTGAACGCGGGGGATTTACCGAGCTCGGTTTTGCCCGGGGGTGCACGGTGCAAGGGGCTCGATTGATCCAGCGGGTGCTCGGCGCAGGAATTCGATAGCCCACTCGGCACAGAAAGATAAGGAGGGAGTATGTCACTCCGACCAGTAAGAGAGATTATTCAACCGAAGCCGACGATGGAGGGCGCGGGTGTAAAGCTGCAACGCGCATTCGGGTTCGGCAAAACTAAAGAGTTTGATCCGTTTCTTCTTTTGGATGATTTTCGCAACGAGCATCCGCAGGATTATCTGAAGGGATTTCCGTGGCATCCGCATCGCGGGATCGAGACGATCACCTATGTGCTCGCGGGCTCGGTGGAGCACGGCGACAGCCTGGGCAACAAGGGTAAAATGGCTGCGGGCGATGTGCAGTGGATGACGGCGGGGAGCGGCATTTTGCACCAGGAGATGCCGAAGGGTGATCCGCAAGGCCGCATGCACGGCTTTCAGTTGTGGGCGAATTTGCCGGCGGCGCTGAAAATGACCGATCCGCGCTATCAGGATATTCCGTCGAGTGCGATTCCTGAGGTCACCGACGATGATGGCACGCGAGTGCGCGTCATCTGCGGCGAGTTCTGGGGCAAGCGAGGGCCGGTGGATGGCGTGGCGGCTGATCCGAGTTATCTGGATGTTTCGGTGGCTCCGGGGCAGCGGAAGCGGCTTAAGGTGGAGACTACGCGGAACGCGTTCGCTTATGTGTTTGCGGGATCGGGGACATTTCGCGATGCGTCGGAACCTCGGGCGGTGCTGACTGATCAGGTCGACGAGCCGGATGCGCCTCCGGTTTACGAGGCGGGGAATCATTCGCTGGTGCTGTTCGATCATGGAGACGAGATCAGCGTGCAGGCGGGCGATGAGGGCATTCGCTTTTTGCTGGTGTCGGGGAAGCCGATTGAGGAGCCGGTGGCGTGGTATGGGCCGATTGTGATGAACACGCAGGAGCAGCTGCGGCAGGCAATGGCGGAGCTGCAAACCGGGGGCTTCATCAAGCATCGGTGAAGCAAGGGCGGAAGCAAGGACCAGCGCCACGAAAATCGGTGGCGCTGGTACCTCTCAAAACTTAAGTTACGGGCGAGAATTTATCCTTGACCCACTGCGGCATAGTTTCTTCCAAGCGGCGAGAAAGCCATTGTTGGAGTCTAGCGATTTGAGGCGGAGAAACGAACTGCAATCCCAGTCTCTGCACTGCGGACCAGCAAACCGTCGATTCAAACACAAACTGAAAATCATCGCCCGGCAGAGCGAAATGCAATCGTGCCGGATCGCCAGGCACGAGTGCTCCCACGGCGGTAACCGCTACTCCACCCTCGCTGATGTTGATGGTGTAGCCATGGACCGTTTGTATAGATTTTGTAAGAATCGCTACCGGAACCTCGACAGGACATCGGAAGTAACGGCGGCGTTCTCTCACGATCAAGCCATAGGCAGCTCTAATGCTTTGGTCGATAGAGGCCGCAGAAAGAGGTCTCCGTAATAGGAAGGTAGAACCAGCCTTGAATCCCTCGGCCGCCTCAGATTCTCCATCGCTGACGGTGAATACAACCGCATGTTCGTTCGAAGCAGATTGCCGCGTTCTTTCTACAACTGCCCCGACCTGACTCCCGAGCCGGAAATCTACGACTACAGCCTCGAATTTGGATCGCTGCAACCGCTCTAAAGCGGCGGGAACATCGTGACACAGTTCGGGAAACAGTGCGAATCGTTGTATCGACTCGCTCAATTGCTCAATGGTGATTGCATCGCTGGATACGATCAAAACTCTTCCGACAACCGCTGGCGCTGGTGAATTCATGGCCAAAGGTTCATAGTACGGAATCTTCTGGTTCCGGCGATTCAAGCAATCGCCCTGTTCGTTTTTCGTAACAAGATGATGGCGGATTATCAAGCTGTCGGCTGACAACCGTGTTTTGCATCATGAACCTTCAGGTTTTCCACAGTCCTTCGTGTTTTGGGAACAAGTAGTCTAGAATTCGTCCACAACAATGTGTTCATCCTAAGCAGTCGATTTGGTGAGGACGGGCGCTTCTGCGCTCTTCTCATCGGGAGCTATGCATGAAACGGGTTTCGCGTCTTCTTCTCCGCGTTGCTGTGTGCGCGCCACTTTTTCTCTTCAACGCATTCTCATCTTCATCAGAGGCTTACGCCGAGGCTGGAGATAAAACGATCGCGTCGCGCACGGCCGAGGTTGGCGGCGTCAAGCTGCACTATCTGACTGCTGGGCACGGGGCGCCGCTCATACTGTTGCACGGTTATGCCGAGACGTCGCGGATGTGGAGGCCGATTATTCCGGTGCTGGCCGAGCGCTTTACGGTGATCGCTCCCGACCTCCCGGGCATTGGAGACTCGGACATTCCCGCCGACGGGTTGGACATGAAGAGTGCTGCGGTGCGCGTTCATGGCCTGTCGCAGTCGCTCGGTGTGCAGAAGGCGGAACTGGTCGGCCACGACATTGGATTGATGGTGGCCTACGCTTACGCCGCGCAGTTCCCTGCCGAAGTTACGAAGCTGGTGCTGATGGATGCGTTTCTGCCGGGCGTGCCGGGATGGGAGCCGGTCTACAACAATCCGAATATATGGCATTTTCGATTTAACGGGCCGACGCCGGAGGCGCTGGTGAAAGGGCGCGAGCGGACTTACTTCGATTATTTCTGGAATGATTTTGCGGCGGATAAGAATCATTCGATTCCGGAGGCAGATCGTAGAGCATACGCGGCGGCTTACTCGGGGCCGGGACGGATGCATGCGGGGTGGGAATATTTTGTTTCGTTCCTGCAAGCCGCCAAGGATTTTTCTCAGCTCTCTCAGACGAAGTTGACCATGCCGGTATTGACGATCGGCGGCGATAAGTCGTTGGGCGAGGCTTTAGGCGAGCAGGCAAAGCTAGTGGGGACGGATGTGACCGTCATCGTGTTAAAGGATACGGGACACTGGGTGCTTGAAGAGCGTCCCAAGGAAACGACCGATGCGCTGGTAAAGTTTCTGTGATTTTCGCTTCGCGTTAATTTCATTTCCGCTATTTAGGAGCACGACTATGGCGTACGCGTTTGCCGATCAACCGGAGTGCTGGCCCGCGCTGGCGCTGGATACGTGGAAAGACACTTGCGCGACTCTGCATATGTGGACGCAGGTGGTGGGGAAGGTGCGGCTGCGTCTTACTCCGCTGGTTAATCATTGGTGGAATGTTCCGTTCTACGTGACGGCGCGGGGGCTGACTACATCGCGAATCCCTTATGGACAGAGGGCATTCGAGGTGGGGTTTGACTTCATAGGGCAGCAGTTGGTGCTCGAGACGAGCGACGGAATAGTCAAGACAGTTCCATTGGCGCCTCGATCGGTGGCCGAATTTTATGGGGAGTTCATGGAGATGCTGCGATCGGCGGGGATTGCGGTGAAAATCTGGCGGATGCCGGTGGAGATTCCGAATCCAGTTGCTTTCGATCAGGATGAGGCGCATCGCTCGTACGATCCGGTGGCGGTCGGGAAATTTTGGTGGATTTTGTTGTCGGTGAGCGCTGTCTTTACTCAGTTCAGGTCGGAGTTTATAGGCAAGTGCAGCCCGGTGCATTTTTTCTGGGGAAGCTTTGATCTGGCGGTGACGCGCTTTTCGGGGCGGCGCGCTCCGGAGCGGCCGGGGGCGGACCCGGTGACGCGAGAGGCTTATTCGCACGAAGTGAGCAGCGTGGGCTTCTGGCCGGGCGGCGGCGGCGTGGATGCAGCGTTTTATTCGTACGCGGCTCCGGAACCGCAGGGATTTAAAGAGGAGGCGGTGCGGCCGAGCGCGGCTCACTATGACAAATCGCTTGGAGAATTTCTACTGATGTATGAAGACGTGCGCAGCGCTCCTACGCCTACTGCGGCGCTGCTGGAGTTTTGCCAAAGCACATACGAGGCTGGGGCAAATCTTGGAAATTGGGATCGGAAGGTGCTGGAAAGATAAGTGCGGGACATTGTTCTTGCAGTCGATTTAGATCTGATCAGCGGGCAGAATTATTAGACAACGCAACCACCTCGTCAGTAGTGACTTGAAAACTGATCAGCTTCGCTCTTCCAAAAGAGGTGGTCATAGCGCAGTCGGTTGCGTCGCGGCCGGTTGCCATTAATACGCGCCCGATGCGGCGGGCGTCGTGGCGGGCGTCGAAGGTCCACCAGCGGTCGCCGAGATAAACTTCAAACCAGGCGCTGAAGTCCATTGGGCTGGGGGCGACGATCACGCCGATGTCGCCGAGGTATCCGGTGGCGTAGCGGGCGGGAATGTTGAGGGCGCGGCAGAAGGTGATGGCCAGATGCTGGAAGTCTCGGCAGACGCCGACGCGCTCGGTGTAAACGCCTAGGGCGGTGCGAACGGGGTTGGAGAACTCGTATCCGAAAGTGACTTTGCTGTGCACCCAAGCGCAGACGGCCTTCACGCGGGCCCATCCTCGAGGAGCATTCCAAAATAATTCGGCGGCAGTGTTGGACAGGAGATCGACTTCGCAATAGCGGCTATTCATAAGGAAGGGCATGACATTTGCGGGAAGTTGATCGATGGGAACTTCGGCGGCGTCGAGGTCCTCGGGATCGAGTTGGCCCGAGTCTTCGATGAGCGTGGAATTCTGGAAGCGAATCTTGCCGTGAGGCGCCAGGAGGCGGCAACTGTGATTGCCAAAGGTGTCCTCGTAATCTTCAACTTTCACCAGCGGATCGGTATGGAGTTCATCGGGCTCGCGCAGGTCTTTCTTTCGGGAGGGGTGGACGTTGAGCAGGGTTACGATCGGTACCTGCCCGACGGTTTCGAATTGAATATCGTAGCCCAGGCGAATCAGCATAGGAGCGCAGAGTTTTCCGGCGGCGCAGATGAGATGCAGAAAATAGCATGACGACCGTTTGATCTGCCACCTTATTTCTTACTGGGCTGCATTACAAATTTGATATAGGCAAGCGGTGTATGATTCGGTAGGTTTATTTCAGAGGGGAAAAGTGACCTATTGTTTGGGGATTGCCACGCAGGAAGGGTTAGTACTGGCCTCGGATTCGAGGACCAACGCCGGTTTTGATCAGGTTAATGTCTGCCGCAAGATGTTTCGATTCGTGCAGCCGGGAGAAAGAGTATTTGTAATCTTGACCAGCGGGAGCCTGTCGATCAGCCAGTCGGTTATTACTTTGCTGGGTGATGATTTCGACTCGGGGCGAGGGCTTGCCCAGGCCAATTCGCTGTACGACGCGGCCCGAATCGTTGGTGACGTTGTGCGGCGGGTATCGGATATTGACCGCGCTTCGCTGGAACGGGATTCGTTTAGTTTTAATGTGCATCTGCTGCTCGGCGGGCAGGTGCGCGGGCAGGAGCCGAATCTTTATCTCATTTATCCGCAGGGGAATCCGCTGGCGGCTACGGAGGATTCGTTGTACCTGCAACTGGGGGAGTGCAAGTATGGGCGTCCGATTCTGGACCGGGGGATTCAGCCCACGACCTCGCTGGAGGTTGCGGCGAAATATGCGCTGCTTTCGCTCGATGCCACGATGCGGTCAAATGTGACGGTGGGGCCGCCCTTTGATCTGTTGCTATATAAGAAAGATAGCCTGCAAATTACGCGCTACCGGCGAATTTGTGCCGGGGACAGAGACCTCAACCTGATCCATTCGAGCTGGGAGCAATCACTTCGACGCGCGGTAGAACAGTTGCCTGACATTGAATTCGAGCCTTCAGGCAACGAAATTCCCTCCGAACGCACCGTAGAAGTCGCGCGATCCAGGGGATAGGCGGGTCGATCATCCGGGCGGTTCGCCCCCCAGGGGCGGATCGATCCTTGGGGGTCGGTTGGCGCTGTTTCTTCGATTACGCGAATCGGTTTTTCCCATTACCACTACCCCGCCCGCTGGACTATGCTGGCGGAGGTTGCGGTAGTGGAGCAATTTGCGAAACCGTTAACCACAAAAGTCACGAAGGCGCACGAAGGAAATGCCTGAGACCGAACATCTTCGTGGTACCTGACATCCCTCGTGGTTCAAGGTCTCGCTACCTTCGGAAACTTCGCTGCTACCGAGGTTGTGCACAGCTATCATGATTATTGAAGCGGATACTTCCGATCGCGGCAGTGCGGAGATCGTACAGCCGTACGAACTCAGCGGCGCTTACGACGAGATGTTTTCCGCCGTGAACCATCCGCGAAAGCAATATCGCCCGCTTCACAACCTGCTTCAGAACCTTGGCCCGGACGAGTTGAGGCGCAGCAAACAAGAGGCTGACCAGTCGTTCTTCCACCAGGGAATCACTTTCACAGTTTATGGAAACGACAAGGGCACGGAGAGGATATTTCCTCACGATCTGCTGCCGAGAATCATCACAGCGGCGGAGTGGGAGAAAATAGAGCGCGGACTGACGCAGCGGATCACCGCGCTGAATCTCTTTCTCAAAGATGTTTACCACGAGGCCAAAATCATTGCGGATGGCGTGGTGCCGGGAAGCATCATCTATACCTGCAAACACTACCGACGTGAGATGCGCGGCATCAAGGTTCCGCGTGATGTTTACATCACGGTTGTGGGCAGCGACCTGATTCGGACTCCCGATGGAAACTTTGTGGTGCTGGAGGACAATCTGCGCGTCCCCAGCGGCGTTTCTTACATGCTCACCAGCCGCAGAGTGATGAAGCAGATCTTCCCTAGTCTGTTTCAGAAATGCCGGGTGCGGCCGATAGAGCACTACAGTCAGGCGCTCTTGTCGACGCTGCGATCGCTGGCTCCGGAGGGACGTTCGGAGCCGACGGTCGTTTTACTCACGCCGGGATCTTACAACTCTGCTTACTTTGAACATACTTATCTGGCGCGGCAGATGGGGATCGAGTTGGTTGAGGGACGCGATTTGGTGGTGCACGACAATATCGTCTACATGCGAACTACGTTCGGGCTCCAACGGGTGGATGTGATCTATCGCAGGATTGACGATGACTATCTCGATCCGCTGGTTTTCGAGCATGGCTCGGCGCTGGGGGCTGTGGGGTTGTTTAATGCTTATCGCGCGGGAAATGTGGCTTTCGCCAACGCGCTGGGAACGGGTGTCGCCGACGACAAGGCGATCTACGCTTATGTGCCGAAAATTATTCGCTACTATCTCGATCAGGATCCGATTCTGGACAACGTCGAAACTCTGCTGATGTCCGACCCGGGGCAACGCGATCATGTTTGCCAGAGGCTCGATGAATACGTGGTGAAGGCGGTGGGCGAGTCGGGTGGGTATGGCATGTTGATCGGGCCGCATAGCACGGCGCAGGAACGAGCCGGATTTCGGGAAAAGATTCTGGCGCAGCCGCGAAATTACATAGCACAACCGACTATCAATCTTTCGACGGCGCCGTGTTTTGTTGACGGGGGCATCGAACCCCGCCACGTCGATCTGCGGCCGTATGTTCTCTACGGCGAGCAAATCACGATTGTGCCGGGAGGGCTGACGCGGGTGGCGCTGCGAAAAGGCTCGCTGGTAGTGAATTCGTCGCAGGGCGGCGGATCGAAAGACACTTGGGTTTTGCAGAATTGATTCTCGTAGAAGTAATTGATTCTCAAACATTTGGAATCGACAATTTAGAAGGAGCGGGTGCGTAGTTTCATGCTTTCGCGCGTAGCCGACAGTCTTTATTGGATGAGCCGCTATTTTGAACGGGCGGACAACGCCTCGCGCGTGCTGAAGGCGACTTACGGCCTGATTTTGAATCCGGCAAAGTTTTCCACGGAAGAGCGTTGGTTTCGCGCCGTTTCATCGCTGGCCCCGGATGCGGCCGCGGGGAATGTCGATCCGCAGCGCGCTCTGTTTCTTTTGGTCGCCGATCCAGAAGGAGCTTTTTCTATCGTGAAGTGTATCGGCGGAGCTCGCGAAAATGCGCGGCAGGTGCGCGAGGCGATCAGTTCGGATATGTGGGAGCACCTGAATCGGCTCTTCCACGAGGTTACTGGTTTTGAGCTTCAACCGGACGATGACGCGGGTGCGATGCGCGTGGTGACCCTGGTTCGCGAAGGTTCGTACCGGTTCAGCGGAATCACCAGCGCGACGATGAATCATGATGAGGCCTGGCATTTTATTCAGCTCGGAAAATATATCGAGCGAGCCTGCAATCTTTGCGTTTTGCTGGACGCTTATTTCGCCGTCGATAAACACGCTGACGATCTGGATTGGGTGGGTTTGTTGAGCAGTTGCGCGGCGTTTGAAGCGTATTGCAAGGCGTGTACAGCCGAACTGAAGCCGGACCGCATCGCGAATTTTCTTTTGCTGAAGCCCGAGTTCCCATACTCGGTGCGTTATTCGCTGGACCGGATGCACGAGGCTTTGACCTCGATCAGTAATCTTTCGTTGAGTCGCCGGACGGAGAAGGTCGAAAGACTGATCGGGCGTTTGCGATCGATGGTCGCCTATGTGCAGGTCGGCGAAATCATTATGGCATTGCATCAATACCTGACGCGAATTATCGAGCAATGCCGCGAGCTTCATTCGGCAGTTCATGAAGTTTATATCGACTATCCAATTGAAGTTGCTTTCGAAAACTGATGTTTTACGCCATTCGACATTTCACGAGATATCGCTACAGCCAATTGATCTGGCAGAGCATGATGGAAGTGCGCATGCATCCGCGGAGCGAGGGCAACCAGCGCTGTTTTGTTTTTCGGCTGTCGGTAAATCCGCAGGCGCGGATTTTCGGCTATACAGACTCGTATAGCAATCTGGTGCATCATTTCGATTTGCCTTCGCGGCATGGCCAGCTCACGATCATTTCCGATGCGCTGGTAAATATTGACGCTCAGCCATCGATTCCGGAGGTCATGGCGTACGAAGCATGGCAGGAACTGGAGGATCTCGTCGAAAACAATGACTATTGGGACATGCTGATGCCGAGCCATTATGCGCGCTCGTCGCCTGAACTTGAGGAGTTAGCAAAAGAGATTGGTGCGGATAAACGAAATGGACGAAGTCCTTTGGCGTTTCTCCAGGATATTAACTCCGGTATTTACGGCAGTTTTAGTTATGTAAAGAAGAGCACGGCGGTAAATTCTCCGATTGATCACGCGCTGAAATCACGGCAGGGAGTGTGTCAGGATTTTGCGCACATCATGCTTGCGCTGCTGCGAAATGCGAGAATTCCCTGCCGCTACGTGAGTGGGTATCTTTACCACGAAGGCGAAAGCGCAAATTCGGCGGGGGATGGCGCGACGCACGCGTGGGTCGAGGCTCTGTTGCCGGGGTTGGGCTGGACGGGATTTGATCCGACCATTAATCGTCTGGCGGGCGCGCAGCATATCCGCACCGCCATCGGGCGCGACTATGCTGACGTTCCACCCACCATGGGCGTAATGAAGGGAAGGGCTGAGACGCAGCTGCAAGTGCGTGTGCGAGTGACGCCGTCGCAAGCGGTGCTTCCTCCCGATGAGGAGTTTGCGGCGGACGAGGAGTGGTCGCAATTTCTGGACGAGACGCAACAAGCCGCGTTTATGGAAGCTCAGCAGCAGCAACAGTGAGATATTTCATCTAGCCGACCAAAGCCAACCTGCTTGCCTTTTCTTGTCGGTTTGACGGCCGACACGTCATCTCGCCCACGCTGGACCATAACCAAAAATCGTATTTCTGCTACTCTTCTGGGGAACTTTTTCCCTGGGGGGAAACCGAATCCATGCGATTTCAGACCACCTTCAAGATCAGATTTGCCTTGCTGCTGTGTTTTGTTTTGCCGCTATCCATTTCGGCTGCGGACAAGAATAAAAAGATGGCGGCATCCGCTGACGCGGACAAACCGTCGTATGAACAACCGCAGCCTGCCAAAGAAATTATTGATTACACGATGTACCAGCGCATACGCGACGAAGGGATCACGCATTCGCACGTGATGGAATATGCATCGGCGTTGGCCGACGGCATTGGGCCGCGGCTGACCGGTTCGCCCAACCTCAAGAAGGCCAATGAATGGACGCGCGATCAATTGACGGCGATGGGTTGCAGCAATGCGCATCTTGAGGATTGGGGCGAGTTTGGCATGGGGTGGCAGCAGCTCAATACATGGGTGAGGATGACGTCGCCCGACACGGCTGTTTTTATCGCACAAGCCGCGCCGTGGTCGCCTTCTACGAATGGCGCAGTGAGCGGGCCAGCGATCTGGGTGGACATTAAGGAAGAGAAAGATCTCGACGAATACAAGGGCAAGCTGGCGGGGAAAATTGTGCTGCTGGGAGAGATGCGGGATGTGAATCCGGTCGACAAGCCGCTGTTTACGCGCATGGATGAGAAGGATCTGGCGAAGGTCGAAGATTTTCCGCTGGAGAAGCCCAAGTCATTTGCGGAGAGAGTTCCAGATTATGTAAAGCGCCGGGAGCTGCGGGAGAAGACGGCGAAGTTTCTGGCTTTGGAGCACGCACTGGCGGTGATTCTTCCGAGCCGCGACGGGCGGGACAGCGGCGGTTCGGGCGGGACGATCTTCGACGATAACGGCTCGTTTTTGACCAAGACCTCTTACCTGCGCGATGACGCCGATCCGGTTCCGGTGGCGGTGACGGCCATCGAAAATTATGGACGGGTGTATCGCCTGCTCAAAGCCAATGTGCCGGTAAGCATTGAGATGAATATTGACGCCAAGTTTCTTGGCGACCATGAGCATGGGTTCGATACGGTCGCGGAAATTCCGGGCACCGATCCCGCGTTGAAGGACCAACTGGTGATGGTGGGAGGGCATCTCGATTCGTGGATTGCGGGGACGGGCGCGACCGACAATGGCGCGGGCACGGTGGTGGCTATGGAGGTGATGCGGATTCTGAACGCGTTGCAAGTGAAGCCGCGACGGACGATCCGCATTGGCCTGTGGACGGGCGAGGAGCAGGGACTATTTGGTTCCGCCGGTTATGTGAAGCAGCATTTCGGATATGTGCCGCTTTCGACTGCGCCTGAGGAACTGGAGAAGCCTGAGTTCATGCGTAAGCCGGAGGGGCCGGTTGTAGTCAAACCTGAGCAGACGAAAATTTCCGGATACTTTAATGTCGATAATGGGACAGGGAAGATTCTGGGGATTTATCTACAGGAGAATTCGGCGGAGGCTCCGATTTTTGCGCAATGGATGGAACCCCTGAAGGATCTCGGGGTCACAACGATCACGATGCGCCGCACGGGCGGGACGGATCACGAATCGTTCGATGCGGTGGGAATTCCGGGCTTCCAGTTCATACAGGATCGACTGGACTATGGATCGCGGACACATCATTCCAACATGGACACCTATGAACGGTTGCAGCCGGCAGACCTGGCACAAGCGGCGACGGTGGAGGCAATCTTTGTGTACAACACGGCGATGCGCGATCAGATGCTGCCGCGTAAACCATTGCCGCATCCGGAACTGGAGGAGCAGCGGTCGGCTCCGCTGAAGGTGATGCCCGGAGCGGTGGCGCCGGCGCACGATAAGAGTAGGGAGAAGGAAAATAAGTAGGCGTGTTCTGATTGTCCGCGCGACGATTGTAGCGCCGGCGGTCCAAAACGGCTTCCCGGCGTGGGTCGCCCTGGGGCGACGGCGAGGACGCCCCTGCGGCAAGCTCAGGGCGGGCTCTCGCGACAGCCGGCAAGATGCCGGCGCTACTTATGTGGAGGAATGATGACGCGAAGAATTGCGGTGCTTTGTTTGGTCGCTGCGACGGCCGGGTGCTGCCTGGCTCAGCCATCGAACGCGACACCGGTGTCGAAGACGGTGGCGTTGAAGTGCGGAAATCTTTTCGACGGGCGAGGTGATTCGCTGCGAAAAAATGTGGTGATCGCGGTGGAGGATGGAATGATCAAGGAGGTTGGGGCGAGCGCTCCTGCGGGAGTGGACTTGATCGATTTATCGCGGTCTACGTGCTTGCCGGGGCTGATGGATACGCATACTCATGTGCTGCTTCAGGGCGACATCACGGCTGCGGACTATGATGAGCAATTGTTGAAGCAGTCGCCGGAGTATCGAACGATTCTGGCGACGGTGAATGCGCGGCGGGCGCTGGAGTATGGGTTCACTTCGATCCGCGACCTGGAGACCGAAGGCGCGGGCTATGCCGATGCCGATCTCAAGAAAGCGATCAACAACGGAATTATTCCTGGTCCGCGGATGCAGGTGGCGACGCGGGCGATGGATGTTACGGGGGCGTACCCGCTGCAAGGATATGCGCCGAATGTTGCGGTGCCGCATGGAGTGCAGTTGGTGGATGGGGCGGACAATGCCCGGCTGGCGGTGCGCGAGCAGATCAGTCACGGCGCGGACTGGATCAAAGTCTATAGCGATCGGTCGTACTGGGTGCGGGACGATGGCGTGCTCGATGATATTCCGACGTTCACGATGGATGAATTGCGGGCGATTGTGGATGAGGCGCATCGCGAGCGGCACAAGGTGGCGTCGCACGCCATGGCGTTGAATGGAGTGCATAACTCGGTCGAGGCGGGAGTCGATTCGATCGAGCATGGGAACTACATTACCGACGCGGATTTGAAGACGATGGCGGCGCGGGGAATTTTTTATGTGCCGACAATTTACGTTGGTGAATACGTGGCGCAGGGTCGAGCGGCGACGGGCTCTCCGGTGTGGTTGAAGATGATCGCGATTCATGAAGACACATTTCGCCGCGCGATGCGGGCTGGGGTGAAAATTGCTTTTGGAACCGATGCGGGAGGATTCGATTGGAAGATCAATCCGGCAAAGGAATTTTCGTCGATGGTGAAGTTTGGGATGACTCCGGCGCAGGCGATTCGCGCGGCTACGTCAAGCGCCGCGGAATTGCTGGGGACGCAAAAAGAGTTGGGAACGGTTGAGGCGGGGAAACTCGCGGATATTGTGGCGGTGCCGGGAGACCCGCTGGCGGATGTTTCTGTGATGGAGAAGGTGGAGTTTGTGATGAAGGGTGGAGTGGTTTATAAGAGGCCTTGAGGACAGCGATCGTCACTTTTATTTCTGCGCTTCACCGCGTCTCGCGTTTTGCAATTACAAACAGTTAGAAAGATGAAGAGTTGGAAAGATGTGGCGCAGCTTGCTGCTGCCGCGCCACCAGAGAAGAACAATACGGCCCGGGGAAGGGTCCGTATCGCTTCTTCGCATCCGTGACCTCAGCGACCCATCGTCACAGCCTATAACGCTGCCACGGGCGGCCGTCTGTTCAAAATTGCACATTCTTGAGAAAAGGAAGTGGCGGCAGGTTATATGACCGGCCAATTCAGAGGATGTTCTTGAGTAACGGTACCTCGCAATAGTGTTCAAATTTGAACAGCAATGGCCGGGACACATCGCTGATCATTGTGGTGTGGGAGGCTGGCTTATGTCTAACTATGCAAGCCGCCAAACGATTCTCTGCATCGACGATGATAAAAGCATGCTGGGGTACCAACGGGCGCTGCTCGAACGGCGCGGATTTACCGTTCTTACTGCCAGCTCTGGCCGACAAGGAATACAGATCGCTCTCGCCTGTGCGGTCGCCGCGGTGATCGTCGATTACCACATGCCGGAGATGAATGGGGATGAGGTAGCGATCGAAATCAAGCGTCACCGGCCAGAGATTCCCATTGTCATGGTTTCCAGTGACGACGAGATTTCAGAAAGGGCATTGAAGGTCGTGGATGCCTTTATTCCGAAGGGCGAAGCGTCGAGCCGATTGCTGCCTGTCATTTCCCAGATCTGCGATGATGATTCTCCGGGGTCGGCGATACGGTCCGGGACCGCCTAGCCAGGGCTCCCCGCGGGTCCTTCGCACAGTCGGGGCACTCTGTGCAATTGTGAACAGTATCCGATGCGCCTCCTTCGTAGATTAGCCTCATGGGCACCGACAGCACTTTACTGTGCATACACAGGGATCCGGTTCAACTAAGGGTGTTGAAGGAAAACGGATACGAACTGGCAACCGCGACGAACGGTTCCGACGGTCTGCGCCTTTTCAGGTCGAGGCCGGTGGATGCAGTTGTCCTCGAACATCACCTATCCCAGGTGGATGGGACCGCCATCGCCGATGAGATCAAGCGGGCGCGGCCCGAGATGCCGATTGTTATGCTGGTCGACCATCTCGAAATGCCATCCTTTGGGTTAAAGTCCGTGGATGCGCTGGTGGCCAAATCTGACGGAGATCACTTCCTATGGGCGATGGTTCACTTCGTGCTGAATGTGAAGCCGGATCAGCGCCGCGAGGCAATGCTTAGGGCTCCGGCAACTGAGAAGGATGCTCCCTTTTCGCGAGCGGTGTGGCAACGCATACGTGACGGAGAGATAAGTTTCTAGGCAGCGGCTCTTTGGCGATGGCGGGGCACGGCGCCAACTCGCCGAAATGATGGCATAACATGAGTTCGCGACAACTCTCGTCAGTTCCGTTTTTACGCCTGAAACGACGACAATTCTTGCGTAAAAACAGCCTATTGGCGGTAGAATGCAGGTTAATGGGCGCCTCCCCCCTAGCCAAGCGGAAAATCCGCGGGTTCGATCCGGGCATTTTTCTGGCCACCATCGGCGACGGCCGGAAGAACCTCAACTTTGTCAAGAAGGATGGAATTTTTGCGCAGGGTGACAAGGCGGACTCGGTCTTTTTTATCCAAAAGGGGAAAGTGAAGCTTACGGTCGTCTCGAAGACGGGGCGAGAAGCGACGATCGGCATGCTCGGCGACGGGAATTTTTTTGGCGAAGGAGCGCTGGCTGGGCAAGCGCTGCGGATGGGATCGGCGGCGGCCCTTACGGATTGTGAAATTCAGCGCATCGACAAGAAGGTGATGATTGACGCGCTGCATCGCGAGCCCGCGCTTTCCGAGATGTTTGTGGCGTATTTGCTGGCGCGAAATGTCCGTTACGAAGAGGATCTGGTCGACCAGTTATTTAACTCCAGCGAGAAGCGATTGGCGCGAATCCTTCTGCTGCTGGCTCATTTTGGCAAGGAGGGCGTGCCCGAGACGGTGATCGCGAAGATCAGCCAGGAGAGTCTGGCAGAGATGGTGGGAACGACGCGTTCGCGCGTAAGTTTTTTTATGAACCGGTTCAGAAAGCTGGGCTTTGTCGATTATTCCGGCGGCCCGGAGGGCGGGTTGCAGGTGCACAGCTCGCTGCTCGGTGTGGTTCTGCACGACTAGGTGTGGTTCTGCGCGACTAATTGTTCTCGCGCGGTGCCGTTCTGCGGGTAGTAAATCCCTTTGGCTAACGAGGACGTGATATGAAAGTTTTGCTCTTTGTCGGCCTGATCTTGATTGTGCTCGGCGTCGCTTCTTTGGTCGTGCCTCTACCCCACACTCAGACCGAGGGAATTAAGGTTGGCGGCGCGAGCCTGGGCGTTCAGACCAGTCACAGTGAGCGAGTTTCACCGATCATCAGCGTGGTGTTGATCGCAGGCGGGATCGCGCTGAGCATAGGTGGCGCGCGTTCGCGGGGGTGATGAAGCGCCGCTTCGCCTTTGACACGCCTTCAGCTCTGGAGAGCGCGTTCCCGTTCAGTATTGAAACGGCCTTACGCAGTGCGCCGGCCGCTCACCAGGTTAATGACAAGTACGACGACTGCAACCACCAGCAGCAGGTGGATCAGACCTCCGGCTATATGGAGGCTAAAACCAAGCAGCCACAAAACTAGAAGCACGACGAAAATTGTCCAAAGCATTATTGATCTCCTACTCGCATTTGAGGGTCACTGAAAATGAGCTGTCCTCGAAACTTGACTATGAAAATTGACTATCTTGTTGCCGGCGCCAGCGACTTGCCGCATTCGAGGCAGGAAGTCTTGGCGCGGGGCGTGATTAATCCGCAAAACGGGCACATTCTTTGCGACGCGAAACCCCGAACTGGCGGGGTCACGGCAGCGAACAGATTCGAGACGGCTGCCCAGGTTGAGGCGAGCCGTCTGCGAAAACGATCGCGCAATTGGCCAAGAACGCGTTCCATTAGCGATTCACCTTACGGTCTTTCCCTATTGCCAGCCTGACAATGACATCTTCTGGCCATTCATTCTGTGCAAGATTGCTCACAATGAAATAAGCAACGGGCCGGCCGAATAGTGAGCAATGCAGACCAGATCTCCCTCACGCCGCTGTGCGACGATAGTTCCTGAGACGAGTACTTCTTGTCGCTCTTTCAGGTCATCTGAACTAAGTCAGCCCATCTGAAGCCCTCCCCTCTTAGCTCCGCAGATTTCAAAAAGGAATGAAACATGAAAAAGATAATGTCGCTGTTGTTAATGAGTTTGATCGGCTTGGCCGGAACCTTCGCGTTCGCAGGCTCGGATCGTGAAGATACCGTCGAGCGCATGCAAAAATCTGTGGACGTTCTCCAGTCGATCATGTCAACGCCTGACAAGGGGATTCCTGAGGAAGTATTGAACGGTGCGAAGTGCATCGTGATCGTGCCAAACATGATCAAGGGTGGCTTCATCTTCGGTGCCAAGCACGGACGCGGAGTCGCCTCGTGCCGCACACCTGATGGCTGGAGCGCTCCCGCATTCGTCTCGGTTGGCGGCGGAAGCTGGGGATTGCAGATCGGAGTCGAAGGCGTGGACCTGGTCATGCTGGTGATGAATGACCGTGGATTGCAGCATCTGCTTTCCACCAAGTTTGAACTTACCGGTGAGGGTTCAGTGGCGGCGGGGCCAGTAGGCCGTCACACTTCTGCCGGAACCGACATACTGCTGAACACTGAAGTTTTGACTTACTCACGCTCGAAGGGCATATTCGCAGGCTTGACGTTGGAAGGCGCCGTTATCGAGCAGGACAACGACTCGACTCGCGCCATCTATGGCCACCACATGATGTTCCGCAACATTCTTTCGGGGCACGCCTCAACGCCGCGAAGCGGAGAAGCGTTTGTAACGGCTGTGTCCGAAGCGGGTCACCAGGCTCACGTTGCCGAAGCAAGAGCAGACAACAAATAAGTCAATCCGCGTCCGCTGCGAGAATTGAATCTTGCTGACCGAGACCGCCTGGCGGTTTCGGTCAGTTTTTTTGCGGCGGAGTCGATCCTCCGTGCTGGAGCGTGGTTTCGCTCGGCTGGCCTTTCAGGCGGCGAGGCCACAGTTTTTGTAGAATGGCTCGGTTGAGATACGCGTGAGCCAGAATTCCGTGATTCCGAATCCGAAAAAATGGCCTTGGCCCGATGCTCTCGACGCGCTCACCGCGGCGCCGGCCCACCATCAACTGTTGCTGGAGGATGAGCGGGTGCGGGTCATCCGTACTCGCATCGCCGCCGGAGAGGTGGTGCCGCTGCACACGCATCGATGGGGCGGGATCGCTTATGTCGAGAGCTTCTGTCATTTCATACGGCGGGATGAGAAGGGTGACGTTGTGTTTGATAGCCGCGGGGCCGGCGCGATGCCCGAGGTTCCGTGCGCGCAGCGGATGCAACCGCTTCCTCCTCACACGGTCGAAAACCTGGGACCGCTTGAGATCAGCATCCTTATTATTGAGCTCAAGGATTGAGGCTCAGGATTGCCACAACCTGAGAGTGTTGTGGACGAGGGGATGCGAGAGGCGCAGGAATAGCCTTGCTGAATGGAACGGACGTTCGATAGAATCTCTCGCGTTCCTCGGACATACCGCTGCGCCGCGCGCGGCTCAGGAGATCGGACGAGTACCTGGATCGCTTTCGAGTGGGGGGCGAAACTGATTATGTTCATCAACCGTATTCGCATACGGGTCGAGTTCGGAGATTGCGATCCCGCGAACATTGTTTTCTATGCGAACTATTTCCGCTGGTTCGATCAGTGCACATCGGCGCTGTTTCGGGCGGCGGGCCTTCCTCTGGGCGAACTGTTCCAAGCTCATGGGGTGGTTGGCATTCCGCTGGTGGAAGCGCGGGCACGATTTATCACTCCCTCAAGGTATGGCGATGAACTGGTGGCGGAATCCTCGGTCATCGAATGGAAGAAGAGCAGTTTTGTAATCAGCCACAGATTTTTGCGCGATGGCGTGCTGGCGATGGAGGGATCAGAGACGCATGTGTGGGCGGCGGCGCACCCGACGGAAGCTCATCGATTGAAGAGCGTGCCTTTGCCGAGTGAAGTAATTCGAAAACTTTCGGTTGCGAAGAAGCGCGCAGGACGCGGGCGCAAGGGTTGAGACATGGGCAATTGCAGGATTCCGGTTGCTGTGATCGTTCTGGGCGCTTTGATTTTCTACGCCTGCAATCTGTCGCCGGCGAGAGAGGCGAAGTCGCAAGCAGATAGGGCTGTGAGCATCACCGACGCGCAACTGATGAAGGCGGACAGCCAGAGCGGGAACTGGCTGACTTACGGGCGAACCTACAACGAGCAGCGTTTCAGTCCGCTGAAGCAGATCGAAGATCATAATGCTGCGCGGCTTGGATTAGCGTGGTCTTTCGATCTTGATACGCATCGCGGGCAGGAAGCTACGCCCATTGTGGTGGATGGGGTGATGTATTTTTCTACCGCGTGGAGCAAAGTGTTCGCGTTGAATGCGGCGACTGGCGCGCGGTTGTGGTCTTACGATCCGCAAGTGCCGAAGCAGTGGGGAGCGAACGCTTGCTGCGATGTGGTGAATCGCGGCGTCGCGATTTGGCAAAACAAAATTTATATCGGCACTCTTGACGGCCGTCTCATCGCGCTCGATGCAGCCACCGGCAAACCGGTGTGGGAACGACTGACGATCGATCGGCAGTGGCGCTATACCATCACGGGTGCGCCGCGGATTGTGCAGGGCAAGGTAATTATCGGCAACGGCGGCGCGGAGTTTGGCGTGCGCGGCTATGTCTCTGCGTATGACGCGCAGACGGGCAAGCTGGCGTGGCGGTTTTATACGGTGCCCGGCGACCCGGCGAAAGCGTTTGAGCAGCCGATTCTCGCCAAGGCCGCGAAGACATGGACGGGCGAGTGGTGGAAGATTGGCGGCGGCGGCACGGTGTGGGATGCGATTGTTTACGACCCTGAGCTTGATCTGCTTTATATCGGCGTGGGCAACGGCGGACCGTGGAATGAGAAGTATCGGAGCCCGATGGGTGGCGAGAATCTTTTTACTTGCTCGATCGTCGCGCTTAAGCCTGATACGGGAGAATACGTTTGGCACTATCAGGAGAATGCGGACGACGATTGGGATTACGATTCGGCGGAGCAGATCATTCTCGCTGATATTTCCATCGACGGCAAACAGCGAAAAGTATTGCTTCACGCGCCGAAGAATGGCTTCTTCTATGTCATCGATCGCGAGAGCGGCGCGCTGATTTCGGCGAAGCCTTTTACTCTTATCAATTGGGCCCGCGGGTTCGATATGAAGACTGGCCGGCCGATTGAAAGCGCCAACGCGCGCTACCCGGGCGTCGACTCGCCACCAATTGTGCCTGGCCCGTTGGGGGCGCACAGCTGGCAGCCTATGTCTTATAGTCCGCTGACCGGACTGACTTACATTCCGGTTAATGAAACGGGATTCAATTACAAATCGGAGGAGGATTTTGAATTTAAGAGCTCGGCGTTAAATTTCGGGATCGACCTGGTGGCTGCGGGAATGCCGCAGGATCCGAAAATCAAGCAGGCGATTCTCGATAGCGTAAAGGGCAAGCTGGTGGCGTGGGATCCGGTGCAGCAGAAACAAGCGTGGGCAATCGAGCGGCCCGGACCTTGGAATGGCGGCACTCTGGCTACGGCGGGAAATCTGGTTTTCGAAGGCACGGCCGCTGGGCGCTTCGAGGCTTATCGCGCTGACACCGGCGAGAAAGTCTGGTCGTTCGACGCGCAAACCGGAGTGATGGCCGGGCCAGTAAGCTACACCGTGAAAGGCGAGCAATATGTTGCGGTGCTCGCGGGTTGGGGCGGAGTGTTTCCGTTGGTGACGGGCGAGGTTTCATTTAAATCAGGACGAGTGCGCAATGTCAGCCGAATGCTGGCGTTCAAACTCGATGGGAGGGCGGGTCTTCCGCCGCTGGCGCCGCTGGAAGAACGGGTGTTGAATCCGCCGCCGTCGACCGCGAACGCGGCGCAGATTCATCACGGGGAGGCCGTCTATCAGCGCTTCTGCTCGGGATGCCACGGCGATGTCGCGGTGAGCGGAGGCGTGCTGCCCGATCTTCGCTACTCCAGTACTCTGGCGGATGAACGCTGGTTCAAGATTGTTCGCGACGGGGCATATCAATCAATGGGCATGGTGGCGTTTGGAAAGGAAGTGTCGCAGCAGGATGCGGCGGATGCTCGTGACTATGTGATCTTTCGGGCGAATGAAACTGCGAATGAGGCGAAGACTGCCGCAACAAAATCCTCACAAAAGGCTGGCCCTGAGAAGTAAGCCTTCGAAATCGGGGAGAAACGGATTCCCCCGAGTCCCCGGTGGGGGAATCATTTAAAAAATGCCTGCGCGCGCGGATCCATAGTTGGTTTGCGGATCGATTTTCCGATGTGAGCCTTATTGACCAGACAGCAAGCGAGTGACAATGCACAAATATTTGTAGGAACCTCCAAACCGGAGAAACCATTTCCCTCGCCATGCATGGGGACAAATCCTGGGAGTCGCAGTGGCGGAGAGCGAATCGCCCCCGGGTGGAGGTTGTTCTATGATGCGACAGGTTGCAGCAGCTTCGCCGCGTTACAAGGCCAGAATTACCGGTGTTGTTTATTTGCTCTACTTTCTAACGGCAGTATCCGCTGAGGTGTTCGTTGGCCGGAGTCGGCCAATCGCTTACGACACGGTCACCCTCATCGCGGACGCGTTCTACATGGCTGTGACGCTGCTCTTCTATTACATGTTTAAGCCGGTGAACCGGAGCGTCTCTTTGCTCGCGGCGCTTTTCAGCCTTGCGGGATGCGGCAATGAAGTACTTAAACTCCTTCATCTCGCCCCTTACAAAATAAACAGCCTGGTATTTTTCGGGCCTTTTTGCCTGCTGATCGGCTACCTCATTTTCCGATCGACATTCCTGCCTCGAATTCTGGGCGTGCTGATGGCGCTTGCCGGGCTGGGTTGGCTGATCTTTCTGTCACCGCTCGCAAGCCATCTCCTTACCTACCTTAAGATCATCGGCTTCATCGCCGAAGCGTCACTGATGCTATGGCTCCTCGTGATGGGCGTGAATATTCCGAAGCGCGCGAGAGAGCACGAGCATGACGGATTAACGGAGCGTAGCCAGCCATTGGGGAGTGCGACTGCACTGACGAACGGCCATTAGGAGAAGGCAGACCAACGACATCCTCAGGGCGCGGCATCGATTGCATCGCTGGCGGCGGTGAAAAAGTTGATGCTCACTGTCGCTAATTCCGACGGGGGAAATTTTGCCTGGCAGCGCGGGTCGGCTTTCAGTCCGGCTTCTTTGGCGGCCTCGAGAAAGACGGGTAACTCGACAAGATATTGATCGGAGAAACCGTGGGTGCCGTCGTAAGCCACAGCGGGTGTGCGGGATAAGTTTGCGGCTGTGACCTCGGGAGGCAGGGTGTGGAGTTCGAGGGCGAGCAATCCGAATCGCCCTACATAGGGCGCCCAGCGGCGCAAGTGGCGCGTCAGATTTTCTTCCAGAACATCACATGAAATCTCTTCGCCGAGATGCGCGAACGCACCGGTGGATTTTCCCGTGCGCGTGGCTCCAGCCCAGCTCGCCGGTGGAATATACGGGCGGTTGTGGTCGAGGAAGGAGCGCACGTGGAGCAGATCGTGAACGTCGAGGTTGAGTTCCTCGAGGTCGCTGGCGAGTTGCGCCGGCCGGTTAATGTCACCCGGGATCACGTGATAGATGGGGATGCCGGCTTTGCGCAGCGTTTGTTTGGCGACACGGCGCGCAACTTTGTTGAAATCGGCGCCGACGATGATGAGAGGATGCCGATCGAGCACCTTGCCCCGCTCGGTCTTGTTCTTTACCGCGAAGTAGAGATGTTCGAGAAAACTGCCGTCGCCGCAACCCATATCGCAAATGCCGCGGGGCTGCAAATTTAGTGGGCGGTTGAATATTTCGACAATGATCTCGTCAACTTTTTTGAAATAGGTGCGGTGTGCGCCGCCGCTGCCCCACACGTTCATGCCGCGATTGACAAGCAGCTCAACTCCGCTTTCGTCCATGCGCGGAATGCGGGAATTGCCGAACAGAAGAGTGCTTACGTTGTCGAAAAGTGGCAGATAGGAAACGGTGACGCCATAGGAAGTCGCGATTTGGGCGGCGTAGCGGCCGCACGCGGTCAGGGTGACGAGATTCTTGTCGCGTGCGTTCGATTCGAGAGCCACCCAGCCTTGAGCGGCGAGCAGGTCCAGAATGCAGTTCAGGCTGGCGCGATTCGCGGCGACGGCATCGATGTCGACTGGCCGCTCGAGTTGAGACAGAATATCCGCGCGGGCGAGGGCGACCATGCTGGGGCCGATGATCATGCCGTCGAGGTGCTCGCGAATTTGGTTTCGTATGCGGTTCACGACGGGGTCGGCATCGGGTTCGAGTCCCCAGCGCTCTTTCGAGCGGCGAACCAATTCTTGCAGCGATGGAAGCACGGGGCGATCGGATGCGCCGAAGAGAAAATCTTCCAGGAAAACCGCCTTGGCGACGAAGGAGAGCACCTCGCCGTAGAGAAGCGGCGCTGTGTTCAGAGCGATTCTTCCCTCGAGGGTCATGGCGTAGCGCGGCGCGGCGCCGTTGTCGACTCGCTGTTTCAGCCAACCGCAGGCGGCCAGCAGGCGTAAGGCAACCCGCAGGTAGCCGCGATTGGCGCGGGTTTCGCGCGCGATGCGGTCGAAGTCGACCCACTCGTTGGCGACACCGAAGAGATCAAACACGCGCCTGTCCCATAAAGCTTTGACGGTGGGAGCGACAACGATTCCGGCGAGATGGCCAAAGACGACAGCGCGAACTTGCGCTTTTTCATCTTCGCCGATTTGAGAGGTTGGCATTGATTCAATCCCGCTTATGACTTTCGCAGCGCCCAAACAGTTCGCTGAAGCACTCGCGCGCCGCGGTCCCCTCAGCGGCTTCTAAAGCCGGCGGTGAAGGCTATCCTGTTATCGCAGCGGTGAACCGCTGCGCCACCCAACGCAAAAAACCAGCCGAGTTTTCTAGCCCTCCATTTTCAGCGCTCCATAGGAGCCGCTGTTTCACTCGGCTTGCATGCCTGAAGGCATGCACTGATACCTGTCGCCGTGATTGAAATCGTTTCGCCCTTCATCGCTTCTCCCGTGCCTATCGCGCTAGGCTCTGCCCTCGAAGAGATTTCTTCCTTCGACCAAGGCTCGCATCTTGCGATCGGCGACGCTTCGTTGCAGCATCCAGAATCCGCAGTCGGGATGCACGTAGCGCAGACGATCAGGGCCCAAGGTTTTCACGATCCTCTCAATGCGCGAAGCGACGAGGTCGGGCGATTCCACTTCGTTGTCTTTTATGTCGATCAAGCCGATGCCGAGCACGATTTTCGGATCGAGATCGGCGAAGACATCGATCTCGTCATAGCCACGGCGAGCGAATTCGAGAACGAGATGGTCGGCATGCAGCGCATTGAGGAAGGGCACGAGATCGCGCCAGAAGCCGCGCAGAACGGGCTGTCCGCCGTAGTTGCCAAAACAGATGTGGACGGCGCGTTCGTTCAACATGCCATCGAGAACGTGGTTGATCGCTTCCGCGGCCCATGATGAATCCTGCGGGTAACCGGCGATGCATGCTTCATCGAGCTGCACGGTGTTGGCCTCGATCGACTCCACCTGACGGCGCAGCATGACGGCCAGATCCATGGCGAGATCGGGGGTGTTCTTGTAATAACAATTGGTCACCATGCGCGAGAGCATGTGCGGACCGGTGCAGGTAAACTTCAGCGGCACTTTTGTTAGGGGCGCCACGAACTCGTAGTCGCGCGGCAGATTGAGCCGGCCCTCGCCGATTTTGCCGACCACCATGCCCGCGGTCAGCAAGCGCGCGACCGAGGCGCGATCGGAGTGGAAGCGGTCGAAATCGGAGAGCGCAAAATGGCTGCGGATTCCTTCCATTTGCGAGACGAAATAATCCACCATCCCGTTGGTCTCGGGATGGCTGGGATTGAAGCGCATCAGTTCGCCGTCGGTGACGAGGTCGAGGCCGGCGAGTTCCTGCGTCTTCAGGACGGCCATCACGGCATCGCGAAGCACGAGCCGCGATGTGTTGCCGACGAGCCACGACGGCACCGGATAGCTTCCCACCACGGTCGTTTTGATAGTCGGATTCATGTCGACTCCTGGGTTGCTGGGCAGCCGCCGGTTGGAGCGTCATGATACTCCGGCGGAGCAGCCGTTTCTAAAAGGCACTTCAAAGTAACCGAATAAGGGCACGTAAAAGTAACCAGCTATCGCGCAACATACCACTCGCAAGAACAATAATTTCCACTTGTAGTAAGTCGCGTAGTTGGATTACAGTGATGCCCGCTTCGTTGCTCTCGGGTTCGCGCTGAGGCCTTGAGGCAAACCAACTGAATGGCTTTGAATCCGGTGCTTCGAACTAAGTTGCGTCGAACCAGGTTGCTTCGAGGCTGGGCTTCTCCGTGGAGGTCTTCGTGTATCGCAGTGATGTAGTTGGAAGTCTGTTGCGTCCCGCCTATCTGAAAGAAGCGCGCGATCGTTTCGCCGCCGGGAAACTTGCGGACGCCGAATTCAAAAAAACTGAAGATCGCGCCGTCGACGAATGCATAGACCTGCAAACTCTTGCCGGGATGGGGGTAATCACTGACGGCGAAGTGCGCCGCTACGCGTTTTATGGCCACTTGATTGACGCCGTCGAAGGCTTCGACAAATACGGCGGCTGGGCGATTCCATTCCGCAACGAAAAGGGCGAAGAGTTGGTTTTGCCGCGGCCGGTGGTGGTTGCGAAACTGCGGCGCAAGCGGCCGCTTTGCGCTGAAGAATTTACGTACGTACGCGCGCGCACCACGCACCCAGCCAAGACGACGATGATCAGCGCGCAACAGGCCGCGGCTTATTACGACAGCAAGAAGTCGGCTGGCGCTTACGCAACCGTCGATGCCTATCTCGCCGACTTAGTCGATATTTTGCGCGATGAAGTGGCCGAGCTAATTCGGCTGGGGTGCACCTACATTCAGATCGACTCGCCGCAATACACGGCGCTTCTCGACCCGGATCTTCGCGAGGGATATCGGCAGCGCGGAAACGATCCTGACCGGTTGCTCGACTTGTCTATAGAAATGGACAACGCGGTGATTGGAGATCATCCGGAGATCACGTTTGGCCTGCATCTGTGCCGCGGAAACAATCAGAGCAAGTTCTATGCTTCGGGCGACTACGGGCCGATCACGAAAGTATTTCGCAATACCAAGTTCCAGAGATTTTTGCTGGAGTATGACGACGAACGTTCGGGCGGTTTCGAACCGCTGCGCCAGGTACCGGCTGACCGGACGGTTGTACTCGGCCTGGTGAGTTCGAAGAAGCCCGCTTTGGAAAGCAAGGACGAATTGAAGCGCCGCATTGAGGCGGCGTCGGCTTTTATTCCGATGGAGCGACTTGCGCTTAGTCCGCAGTGCGGGTTCGCGTCGACGATCGAAGGCAACGCCATCACGGTGAAGGATCAGGAAGCGAAGCTGCGACTGGTGGCCGAAACGGCAAAAGAAGTGTGGGGCAAGTCGGTGTCGATTGAGCGCAGAAGCTGAAGAAAGATTGAGTTAGCGAAGGTAACTGAAACTGATTGCAGGGTTTTTGCCGCGCCACTCGAACGTACGTTCGCTCGAACAACGCGCTTGAAACGATTCGGTCGAATGACAGGAGATCTATGAAATCACGTCGGCTGTCTGCCTGCTTGGGTGGTCTCTTCATCGCTTTGGCATTAACCGAGTTCGCCTCGCCGCAAGCCACGATCAGCTTCGCGCTGCTGAATGGAACGGTGACCGATGAGTCGGGCCGGACGATTGCCCATGCAGCGATCACGATGCGCTCTCTCGACACTAACCAAGCCTTCACTGCAGTGTCGAGCGAGGCCGGCTTCTATGCCCTGCCCAACCTGCCGCCGGGACGCTATGAGCTCACGGTGAGTTCGGCGGGCTTTGGAAAATACACGCGCACCGGTATGGAGTTGACGGTCGGGCAGGCGGCCAATGTGAATGTGACGATGAAGGTGGCCGCGGTGAGGGAAGAAGTTGTCGTGAGCACGGAGGCTCCGACGGTGGAGACGACGCGATCGGAAGTGAGCCAAGTGATCGATACCAAGCAGATCAACGACCTGCCGATCAGCGGACGGCTTTTCACTGATTTTGCTTTGCTGGCGCCGAGCGTCGCTACCAGCCGCACGGCTCTGGGCACGACGTTCACGGAGTTCGAGGTCACGCAAATTTCTTTCGGCGGGCAGCGTTCGTTCAGCAATGAGATCACGGTCGATGGCGCTGATTTCGTCAACACAATTACGGGGGTGCAGAGGGCTACGCCGCCGCAGGATTCGGTGCAGGAATTTCGCGTGGTCAATAACAGCTTCGGAGCGGAGTACGGGCGCGCGCTTGGCGGCATCGTCAACATTGTGACGCGCTCCGGCTCGAACCAAATGCACGGTTCGGTCTACGACTATTTGCAGAACAGCGCCACGGACGCGCGGTCGCTGCTGCAACCGGCGCCGTTGCCGCACGCGTTGCGCGAGAATCAGTTTGGCGCCACCCTGGGCGGCCCGGTCGTCAAGGACAAGACGTTTTACTTTCTGAACTACGAAGGGCATCGGCGCGGCGCGTCTCCCACGTATGCCCCCGACCTGTATAACAACATCGCCGAGATTGATCAGGCCAAGGGCTATCTCGGGCTTTCGCCGGAAGGCTGCGACCAGAAGCCGGCGGATTGCACGGCCTCGCCGTTCTCGTATCTGCAAGGCGTTTTGAAAACGGTGGACAACGATTATGGGTTTGCGAAGATCGATCATCAGATCAACAACAATAATCGCTTCGCGTTGCGCTACGTCATTGAAGATGCGCGCGATCTGGGCGAACTGATCGGCAACACGGAAGACGGCGGCGGCATTGGCACTCCGAGCGGTGCGCGCAATCTCTTCATTCGCGATCAGTCGCTGGTCGGCACGTTGAATACGGTGCTGCGACCGAACCTCGTCAATACGGTGCTCGGGCAGTATTCGAGACGCCACTACAATTTCCCGGGAGCGACGGGCGAGCCTGATTTGAGCGTGGTTAATGACCTGGAATTTGGACACAACTTCGGCACTTATGATGCGATCTATGAGAGCCGGGCACAATATTCTGACTCGGTGTCGTGGGTGAAAGGCAATCACGTTACTAAATTTGGATTCGATGGAAATTATGTTTGGAGTTACAACAACTATCCGGGATTCATGCCGGAGCGGGGACTGTTTCCGAACCTCGATTGTATGTATCAGTTCGCGGATACGGTGAGCCTGTTGACGACCGGCGCGTACGGAACGGCTTCGCAGCCTTCGCAGCCTTGCCCGTTGCCGCCTCCCGCGGACGGCGTTGCGTTCTTGTATTGGGGAGTGGCGCTGCCGCGAACTGGCTTCACGAATGGTTATGTTCCCTTGCCGCCGACGGGCGGGGGATTTGGTAGTGGCTGGCCGAGTGCTTTTCCAACCAACGAGTATGCCAACTTCGCCTACACGATCAATCACCAGTACTGGGGGTTTTTTGGGCAGGATCAATGGCGAGTAAACCCGCGGCTGACGCTGAATTACGGCTTGCGCTGGGATTTTGAAACCGGCCTCAGCAATACGATTAATCCCGATTATCGCGGGTTTCAGCCGCGAGTGGGATTTGCCTTCTCGCCTGATCCGAAGACGGTGATCCGCGGAGGCTTTGGGACATTCTTCGATCGCAACAATCTGACGTTCTTCTTCACCACTGGAAATCAAAAGGCGATCTCGGGTTATTTCTGCAATCCGCCAAGCGCGGACCCGAATTGCGCGGCGAACGGGATTACGCAAGGCGTGAACGTGCCGATGATTCAAAAGCAGGCGGCGAGCGGCGGCTGGCAATTGTCTGCCGATCCGGGATACCCCGGAACGCCTTCGCTGCCGTGTTCGATTTTGGGGATACCGCCGGCGGTGTGCGCCAGCGCTCCGGGCGGCACACTCAGCATCGCGGCATTGCAAGCACTGAGCATTCTTGGCGCCGGACCGAATGCTTACCCGCCTGTAACGCTAACCGGGCCATGCACGCTGGGGCCGGGAGGCGCGCCGACAGGGGCTTGCGGCGTGGGCTCTGGAGGCATACAGCGCAATGCTCGTCTTCCGTATGCGGAGCAGGCGAGCTTGCAGATCGATCGCCAGTTCGGCAAGGGACTCACGGTTGAACTCGGATATCTGTTCGTGGGAGCGCACAAATTGGTCCGAGGAAATAACATCAACATTCCCTGCCCCGCGGGCACGAGTAAGCCGAATAATCCTTACACGGCGCAAGGATTGCTTGATCCGAGCGGCAGCCTCACTCCCTGCCAGGGAACGCCGACGATGGGGCCTTTTGGGTTGGGGCCATTCTTCGCGTATCTGAACAATCCGGCGAACCCGCTGCTTCCCTACAATCCCAGCGGGTTGGAGTTTGGCGTTCCGAGTACGGTGTTGCCGGCGCCAACGCTAAGCGGCGGATTGCTTGACTACAACAATGACGTGGCCAACGCGGTCTATCACGGCCTCACGGTGACGGCGATGGAGCGGGTGCAATATTTCCGGCTGACCGCCAATTACACTTATTCGCACACCATCGACAACGGAAATTTCACGACGTTTATTAACCTGCCCATCAACCAGTTCGATTACACGAACGAGCGCGCAAATTCTAATCAGGATCTTCGACACAATCTGGTGACCAACTTTACCGTGACCACGCCGGAGCACAGTTTTGCGCGCGACTTCGAATTGAGCAGCATTATCTCGATACAGTCGTCGCGGCCGTTCACTCTGTTCGTCGGGGAAAATACTTTTGGCGACGTGGCCGGCCTTAGCACGGATCGCGTCGGCGGCGCTCCGGTGAGCAGCAATTGTCCTTCGGTTTCGGCGTGCTCGACCACGGTCAGCAGAAATACGTATAGCGGCGATGGCCTGCGGTCGCTGGACCTGCGGCTGTCGCGCAATTTCAAGTTTAACGAGGGCAAGCTTCTCAATTTCAGTGTTGACGCTTTCAACCTGCTCAATCATCCGAACATCGATGAAGTGAGCTCGGTCTATGGCTCTCCAGCTTTCTGCGGCGCCACACCGTCGATACCGCGGCACTACAACGATGCCACGACATTGGCGATCCAGCAGGGCGCGCCGTCGGTGTCATGTGCCACGCAGCAAAACGTAATCAGCTCAGCGCCAGGTCCGGGTTTGTGGATCGATGACGGGCTCTTGCCGGTCGGGATTCCCAATTCTCCGAATCCGACTTTTGGCAAGCCACGAACTGTTTTCAATCCGCGACAGTTGCAGTTCTCGTTGAAGTTTTCATTTTAAGAGGGGGCAATCGGCCACGCTGGTTGCGCACTCCTGGGCGGCTGGCGTAAATGTCGGGTGATCGGGTCATCCCAGGGCGGGTTGTCCTCAGATCGCCCGATCACTCGACGGCCCGATCGCCCCATTTCCCTGGATTAGGTCTCCCACTTCCAATCTTGAAAGCGGCGGCGTAGTTCGGATTTCAGGAGTTTTCCGGTCGAGGTGTGCGGCAACTCGTCGACAAAAACAAATGCGTCGGGCAGTTGCCACTTGGCGAATGTGGGCGAAAGAAATTCACGGAGCGCATCTGGAGACGGTGTAGCGCCGTCGTGCGCCACGATCAACGCCACGGGACGCTCCTGCCATTTAGGATGGGCCACGGCGATGACGGCCGCTTCGCGAATGGCAGGATGCGCCACCAGAGCGTTCTCCAGGTCGACGGAGCTGATCCACTCGCCGCCGGACTTGATCAGATCTTTGGTGCGGTCGACGATTCTTAGGTAGCCTTCGGCGTTTACCGTGCCGACATCGCTCGTCCGGAACCAGCCGTCATCGGTCCATTTGTCGGTTTCGGACGAGAGGTTGTAATAGCTGGCGGCGACCCATGGGCCGCGCAACTGCACCTCGCCCATGGTTTCGCCGTCCCATGGAACTTCGCCTCGCTCGTTGACCACTCTTCGCTCGACAAAGGGGACGGGAATTCCAGCCTGCGCTCTAAGCTCGTGTTTCTTTTCGTCTGGCCAGTCGTTCATGTGCGCTTTCAGTTGATTTGTCGTCGCTTGCGGACTGCTCTCGGTCAAGCCCCAGCCTTGCACCATGTTCCAGCCATGCTGCCTTAGTCGTTGAATGAGCGTGAGTGACGGCGCGGCGCCGCCGATCAAAACCCGCATGGGCGGCAGCTTCCAGCGATTCGGATTATGGTCGAGACATTCGAGAATGCTGTGCCAGACCGTGGGCACGCCCGCGGCGACGGTGACTCTTTCATGGTCGCAAAGGTCTAAGAGGCTTTCCGCCTTGAGGTGCGGACCGGGGAGAACCTGTTTCGCTCCGACCATGGTTGCGGCGTAGGACAGTCCCCAGCCGTTGACGTGAAACATGGAGACAATTGGCAACACGGTGTCGGCGTTGCAGATTCCAAAGTTGTCGACGGTAGTGAGAAGAAACGTGTGCAGCACGAGCGAGCGGTGCGTGTAGACGACACCTTTCGGAACTCCGGTGGTACCGGAGGTGTAACACATGCAGGCAGCTTCATTTTCGTTGAGATCCGGATAATGGAAATTGCCGGAAGCGGCGCTCAGAAAATTTTCGTAATCCTCCAGCCCGGGAGCGGCGGCGCGGCCAGCCCAGCCTACGACGATGACGCGCTCGAATTTGACCGAGTCTCGAATCTTCTCGTAGAGCGGGAGCAAAACATCATCGACAATGAGAAAACGGTCTTGCGCGTGGTTTGCGATGTAGGCGATCTCTGAGGGCGCGAGGCGCAGGTTCAGCGTGTGCAGGACACCGCCGGCGATGGGAATGCCAAAGTAGGCTTCGAGATGCGCGTGGTGGTTCCACATCAAAGTTGCCACGCGATCGCCGCGATTTAGGCCGGCGTTCTGCAGAGCTTCGGCTAAGGCGCGGGCGCGGCGGTAAAGGTCGGCGTAAGTGCGGCGATGGAGCGCATGATCGGGGCGGCGCGACACGATTTCGGCCGACGGGAAAAATTTGCCCGCGCGCTCGAGGATATGGGAGAGCGTCAGCGGACAGTCCATCATGGTTCCAATCATGCGGCTCCTTCGGGAGTCATGGCTGTCAGAATCATAGTTGCCATTAAATAGCGAGGATGTGTAAGATGAAGCGCGCTATAACGAACGTTCGCTCGATTCATTTGAGAAACAATGACCCTTACGTCGCCGATGCCCGACTCCACCGCTGCCAGTTCCGATAGCCGCTACGACCGACAACTGGCCAGAATCCTAGAACATGCCACGGCGATTTTCTACGAAAAAGGTTACGAGGGCGCCTCGATCCGCGACCTGTCGCGAGCCAGCGGCATGTCTTTGGCGGGACTTTACTACTACTTCGAGTCCAAGGAGAAATTGCTGCATGTCATCCAACGGCAGCTTTTTCTGGAAGTGATGGACCTGGTGCGCGAACGACTGAAAGACGAGAGCGATCCCGAGCAGCGGGTACGCCTTTTTATTCTGACGCATCTTGAGTATTTTCTCGCCAATCCGAAATCGATGAAGGTGCTGTCGCATGAAGACGATGTGCTCAAGGATGAACTGGGCGCGGACATTGCCAAACTGAAGCGGCAGTATTATCGTTGCGGCGCCGATCTGGTCGACGGGCTGAAAACCGCGAAGGGCCTGCATTTCAACTCGCGCGTGGCAGTGCTGTCGCTATTCGGAATGATGAACTGGATTTACACCTGGTATAACCCGCACGTAGATGGCGACGCGAAGGTTCTGGCGCAGGAAATCGGCAACGTATTTCTGGGCGGGATTTATGCTACGCCGGCTCCTTTCTGAGCCATAATCTCCGGCCTAGTTGACGGTTGAAATATTCTCAACGAGCAAGGCGATGCCTTGTCCACCACCGATGCAGGCGGAGGCAACACCGTGGCGCAGGTTCGAGCGCTTCAACTCGCGGGCGACAGTAATGGCGAGCCGCACACCTGTTGCGCCGAGCGGATGGCCGATGGCGATCGCGCCTCCGTTGACGTTGAGCTTGTTGCGATCGATGCCGAGTTCACGCTGGCAGGCGAGCACCTGTGCGCCAAAAGCTTCGTTGATTTCGAAGCGATCGATTTGGTGCAGGGTCAAGCCGGCCGATTCCAGCAAAGCTTCAATCGCCGGGACCGGGGCGATGCCCATGATCTCGGGACGGACACCGACTACGGCCCCGGCAACTACGCGCGCCAGCGGTTGTTTGTTGTGCTGCTTCACGTATGCGCTCGACGCCACCAGCGCGGCGGCGGCGCCATCTACGATGCCCGAACTGTTGCCGCCGGTCTGCACTCCGCCAAAGGCCGGCTTGAGTTTTGATAAAACTTCACGGGGCGACGGACGAATATGAGTGTCGGCGGTTAAGGCCTCGATGCCGCGGGGCAGCTTGATTCCGCGCGACGAGTAGCCGGCTAGCTCGAAAACTTCGCTGGTCAACGGGGCGATTTCGCCGCTCAGGAAACAAGCTTTTTGCGCGGCAATGGCGCGCGCGAAACTTTCGGCCGCAAATTCGTCTACATCTGCGCGAGTGATCGCATATTGTTTCGCTAAATTCTCGGCGGTGCCCCCCATGGTTTCATTGGGACAGGGATCGAGCAAAGCCTCCCAGAGAAAATCTTTGAACTCGACTTCACCCATACGGAATCCGCCGCGATGGGTGTAGGCGGCGATGGGATTGCGCGACATTGATTCGGTTCCGACAACCAGCGCCAGGTTGGCCCGCTGCAATTTGATGTTGTCAGCGGCTTGGAGAATAGCTTCGACTCCGGTGCCGCAAACGCGTTGCACCAGATGGGCAGGCACCTCAAGCGGGACGCCGGAGTAGAGCGCGATGTGGCGCGGCAGCACATACGCATCGAAAGAGGCCTGCGCCATGTTGCCGGCGACCACGATGTCGATGTCGGCAGAAGGCACGCGGGCGCGCTCGAAGATGGCGCGGGCGGCCTTGATTCCGAGGTCGGTCGGAGAGATAAGACCGAGAGCGGTGTTGTAATCGACGAAGGGAGTACGGACGCCGTCGAGCAGAAATACATTGTCGTATTGCGAAAGGAGGGCTTTGCCGCGGGAGTTCATAGCGATGCTTTACTCTCGCGTGTGGTCTCGCCCGCGATGACCAGGCGTGGCGGAAGGTTCGTGTGGAGCGGCGTTGCCGGCGTTCCGTGTAACGCGATCTGTAAATTGTCGCCGGACATTTCGCGCTTTTGTTGTCTAGCGGCAGGCACACCGTAGCGGGCACGGTGCCGGGTTCCCCACGCCGACATCAGTTTCAGAATCGGCTTCAAACTTTCACCGTGTCGGGTGAGCGAATATTCCACGCGCGGCGGCACTTCGGCAAAAACTTTGCGATGGACGATACCGTCGCGCTCCAACTCGCGCAGATGCTGGGTCAACATCTTTTTGGTGAGCCGCGGGATGAGCCGTTGCAGTTCGCAGAAGCGGCGGGTGCGGCCTTCGAGATGGAAGAGCAGTGATGGCTTCCATTTTCCGCCAATGATGGAAGCCGTCAGCTTTACCGGACAAGTGGAGTGATCCATTGGATAGCCCCCAACCGGGTATCAGGTTACCGAAACGTGCCTACTAGCAAAAAAGTTACTTTTGCCTAGAATTAGCCCTCGGTCTCGAAAGGATACTCGATTGGGCGATTAGTTGGAAGCGGGAGAATTTCGATTGTGGGACAAGGTGATTGCCAGGACGTAAGTAGAAATGGTGGCGAGGCCGGAGCAATGCGATGCGAGGACAGAGATGAGCGATAAAAAACCCGTGGTAATTTACGGCGCCAACGGTTTTTCAGGCCGGCTGATCGCCGAATTTCTTCGGGAATATAATGTGCCATTTATTGCAGCCGGCCGGAGCCGCCAGCGGCTGGAAGAAGTTCTCAAACACGTGCCCGGGATTGAAACTGCCAATTATGAAATTGCCGAGACTCGAGGCTCGGTCGAGGAACTTACTCGACTTTTTGCCGGTGCGAAAGTGGTGTGCAATACAGCCGGGCCTTTTATCTACAACGGCCCGAGCGTGATTGAAGCCGCGCTGAATGCGGGTTGCCACTATCTCGATATAGGCGGCGAGCAGGCGTGGATTCGCACCGTGGCGGAGAAATGGGGAGCCAAGTTTGGTGAGCGCGGATTGCTCTCCGCGCCCGCTACCGCCTTCATGTCGGCGGTGAGCGATTCGGCGATTCGTATGTGTCTCGAGAACAACCGCGGGATTGACACGCTGGAAGTGCTAACCATGTTCAAGGGGAATCCGACATTCGGCTCGACGCAGACGATTTTCGCGGTGATTCAGACTGACGCTTTTTATCTGGAGCAGAATGCGTATAAACCGTGGCCGCGGGCTACGCGGTACGATGTGGTTGTACCGGGCAGCATCCAAACGCAGCTCGCGCTGGCGTGGGGCGGCTTTCCGCATCCCGTGTGGTACAGGGACCATCCGCAGATCGCCAACGTGCGATCGTTTGGAGGGTTGCTCGATCGGCAGATTATGGAAGGGGTGGCGGCGACGGAGAAATTGTTTGAGGAGCAGATTCGCCCACTGCCTGCGGCGGAACAGGAAAAGCGTCTCGGTGAGATGGCGAATGCGGTGACGAGCGCGACACCGCCGCGGGAAAATCCGCGCGAGCACCGGACGATTGATGTGATTGTCGGACGAGGAAGTACCGACTCGGTTCAGTGTGTGGTGTTTGGCACGTGCTGCTATCGGCAAACGGCGCTGATTCAGGCGTTCGCAGCGCACCATCTGGCGCACGGTGCGCCGCGGAACGTTGGTTTTGCTTCAGCGGCGCAAGCGTTTGGTCATCGAGAGATTCTTGGAGTTTTGCAGACGACCGGTCTCTCTAAGGCGAAGATGACGTCGTAGGGCATTCGTTGAAGGGCGGGCGAGGCGGCGTCAAGCGCCAGCAAGCGGGAAAACGATGCGAGCGATCGACTATTTCGACAAGAGCGCGGAGCTACATGCCGAGCGGATTGCAATCGTTGATGGCGACGCGCGTTATTCTTACGCTGAAACGCGCGCTTTTAGCGAGCGCATCGCGCGCGGGATGCTTGCCGGCGGTGTGGAGCGGGAACAGCGCGCGGCCATTTTCTCGCACAATCACGCGGCTGTGCTTTTCTGCATGCTGGGGATGTTGCGCGCGGGCGCGGCGTGGGTGCCGATTAATTTTCGCAATGCCGCCGAGGCTAATATTGAATTCCTGAATTATTCCGAGACGGCGTGGCTTTTTTATCACAGCCGCTTTCGCGAACAGGTCGAGGAAATTCGCAAGCAAGTTCCTTCACTGAAACATCTGATTTGTATCGACGGCACGGACGGCGAAAATCGATCGCTCGAAACTTTCATGGAACTGGGAAGCGCGGAGATCGGCGGCGGAGAGGCCGCTTCGATTGACTCGGCCGAAAACGATGCTCACGGAAATCTCCATCAGATCATGGGCCTCGTTCCCACCGGCGGAACGACCGGCCCGGCGCGGGGTGTGCGCGTTACGAATCTTGCCTGGGGCACGATGACGGAGATGGCCATTCACTACTGGCGTGGAGATGCTGCCCATCCGGTTTGTCTGTGCACTGCCCCGCTCTCGCATGCCGCGGGAGTCGTCGCTTTCACAATGTTTGCCCTGGGAGGGACAAATGTAGTCTTGCCCGGGTTCGACGCGGCACAAGTCTTAAGCGCGATTGAGCAATATCGCGTAACACATCTCTTTCTTCCCCCAACGGCTTTTTATGCGCTGCTGGCGCATCCGGAGGTCAGAAAGGTCGATTATTCCAGCCTCCGCGTCTTTCTTCTGGCGGGATCGCCGGTGTCGCCTGACAAACTCAAGCAGGGCGTGGGAATTTTTGGTGCGTGTATGTGCCAATCTTATGGCCAAACGGAAGCGCCGATGCTGCTGACGTTTCTCGATGCGGATACGATCGCGAGAGCCGCGGCGGGCGATCATCCGGAGCGCCTAAGCAGTTGCGGCCGGCCCACGGCGTCGGTTCGTGTCGCGATCATGGATGATGCTGGCCGGATTCTTGCTTCAAATCAACCAGGAGAAATCGTGGCGCGCGGGTCGCTGGTTACGGCGGGCTATCACAACCTGCCGGAAGCCACTGCAGAAATCCGAGCCCATGGCTGGCATCACACCGGCGATGTTGGGTACATCGACGAGGATGGATATGTCTATATCGTGGACCGGAAAAAGGACATGCTCATCAGCGGCGGTTTTAATGTCTATTGCGCGGAGGTCGAGGCCGGCGTTATGGCCATGCCGGAAGTGCAGGAGTGCGCCGTTATTGGCGTGCCTGACGAGAAATGGGGGGAAGCGGTCAAGGCGATCGTGGTTTTGAAAAGAGAGGGATCGGTCAGCGAGGGCGATGTGATCGCGCACTGCAAAGTGAAATTAGGCGGCGTGAAGTCGCCCAAGTCGGTGGAATTTGTGACGGAGATCCCGAAAACGCCGGCGGGTAAATTTGACCGCAAAGCGATGCGCAAGCAGTATTGGGCCACGGCGGATCGCGAAGTGCACTGACGCCAGGGACAGACGGAAAGTTAGAATGGGTAATGCCGAGGCGTGGTCTGGATGGTGATCCAGCGCAACTCGGTGAATTCGTTCACCGCGGCCTTGCCTCCAAAACGGCCGTATCCGCTGGCCTTTACGCCGCCGAAAGGCATCTGCGCTTCGTCGTGGACGGTCGGACCATTCACGTGACACATTCCGGATTCGATGCGCTTCGCGACTTCGACGGCGCGGGCGATATCGCGGCCAAAGACCGCGGCCGAGAGTCCGTACTCGGTGTCGTTGGCCAAGGTGATCGCTTCTTCTACCGTTTTGAATCGCGTGATGGAAACGGATGGGCCGAAGGATTCTTCGCGAAACATGCGCATCTCGGGCGTGACGTGATCGACAATCACGGCGGGCATGATGGTGCCTTGCGGGTCGCCGCTCAGAAGAACTTTGGCGCCCCGGGACTCCGCATCTTTCATTAGTGCGCGTACTCGATCGACCGTGGGCATGCCGACGACAGCGCCGAATACGACTTCGCCTTTTCGTGGATCGCCGCAGGGCAGCGTCTTTACTTTGGCGACAAATTTCTGGGCGAACGCATCGGCCACTTTTTCATCGATGATGATGCGTTCGGTCGACATGCAAATCTGGCCCTGATTCATGAATGCTCCGAAGGCGGCCGCATCGACGGCGGCATCGAGATCGGCGTCGTCGAGGATGATGAGCGGAGCTTTGCCGCCGAGTTCGAGAAGAATCGGCTTCAGGTGCTTCGCGGCGGCGACGGCAAGAATCTTTCCTACGCGCGTGGAACCGGTAAAGTTGATGCGGCGCACTGCGGGGTGAGCGATGAGGGTTTCGACAATGGTCGACGCCCTGGCGGCGTCGTGAGTGAGAACGTTGACCACTCCATGGCCGAGACCAGCCTCGCGGAGCACGGTTCCGATCAGGCGATGAGTGGCGGGGCAGACTTCCGAGGCTTTTAGCACGACGGTGTTTCCGCAGGCGAGGGGCATGGCGATCGCGCGCACGCCGAGAATGACGGGAGCATTCCAGGGGGCGATTCCGAGCACGACGCCCACCGGTTGGCGGATCGAGAATGCGAGACTGCCGGGAATTTCGGAGGGAATGGTTTCGCCGGAGACTTGCGTGGTCATCGATGCAGCTTCGCGAAGCATTTGGGCGGCGAGGTAAACATTGAATCCGGCCCATCCGGCGGTCGCGCCGATTTCGTTCATCATGGCAGAAATAAAATCGGCGGTGCGGGCTTCGAGCAAATCGGCGGCGTGCAGAAGGCGTTTACGCCGCTCGTGCGGACCGAGCGCGGCCCACGCGGGGAAGGCCTCGGCGGCGGCCTCCGCAGCGGCGATCGCGTCGTCGGCACCAGCGGCGGCGGCGCGCGTGGCCACCTCGCCTGAGATCGGATTTTGCCGGACGAAGGTTGCCGCGCTCGCGGCGGCGGCGTCACTGTCTCCGATGAGAAGCTGGACTTCTGTGGTCGTCATGGGCGTTTCCTCTTCTTCGCGGAATTTTTCTCAAGTTTTATCTTGGGCTCCATCTTGAGATTAGTTGCGGCGGCGTCTATCTCTTTGAAGACGTCGGCGGCTATATGGAAGGCGGCGTTCGCCGCGGGCACGCCGCAATAGATGGCGGACTGCAGCAACACTTCTTTGATCTCGTCGCGAGTGACGCCATTGTTGAAAGCGGCTCTCACGTGCATTCGAAATTCGTCGCCGCGATTTAATGCGACCATCATGGCGAGCGTCAGCAGACTGCGCGTATGGCGAGGGAGACCGGGGCGCGTCCAAACTTCTCCCCAGGCGTTGCGGGTGATGAAGTGCTGGAAATCGCGGGTGAAGTCGGTGGTCGCGGCGACGGCTCGGTCTACGTACTCAGCACCGAGAACGGTTCGCCGAATTTTCATGCCTTGCTCGTAACGTTTGGCGTCATCCATAGGCGTCATAAACCTGAGGTCATAAATGTGAAGTCAAGTCGTTCATCGTGTCACTCAGAAAGAAAGTTGCTCACTGCCTCGGTGAAGGCGGCGGACTGCTCGACGTTCGAAAGATGCGCAGCGTCGAGTTCGACTTCTGCGGCGCCGCGGATTTGGCCCGCGAGGAAATGAGCGTCGGCCGCCGGTGTAACCGGATCTTTTGCACCGTAGATCACGAGGGTCGGAGTTTTGATCTGGGCGACCGATTCTCGCTGATCCATATCGCGAATGGCTGCGCAGCAAGCGGCGTAGCCATAGGGCGGCGAGTTCTCGAGCATCTGCTGCGCGCGGGCAACTTTTTCGGGGGAAGACGCGCGAAATTCTGGCGTAAACCAGCGCTCGATCACCGCCGCCGCAATGGACTTCATGCCATTGTCTTTGTGCGTGGTTGCGATACGGGCATTCCATATCTCTTTCGTGCCGATGCAAGCAGCGGTATTGCACAGCACGAGGCGATGGACACGGCCGGGCGCGTAAATTCCGAGCCACATACCGGTCATGCCGCCCATCGAGAGGCCGCAGAAATCTACTCGGTCGAGGCGAAGCGCATCGAGCAGACTGATAACATCGCGGCCTAATTGGTCGATGGTGTAGTCGCCAGGTGTGACTGAGGACTGGCCGTGGCCGCGAGTATCGTAGCGAAGGATGCGAGAGCGTGGCTGAAGTTCGGGCATCTGCGGATCCCACATGGAAAAATCGGTGCCCAGAGAATTGGAAAACAGCAGCACGGGCTCTTTGTCGCCAGTGAGCGAGTAGTGCGTGCGTAGTTCTCCAGTTTCTATAAATGGCATGACTTGACCTTTCGGCCTTCCCCCGTTTCTCGACTGAGGTCGCGCCATCATCGCGAGCGAAATTTGCATTCGAAGGCTTCGAGCAAATACGTAGGTCCTTCGCTTCGCTCAGGATGACAAGCCAAACCTAGGTCGCATACTTCCCAGAACACCTCATCGGCCATAACAATCAATGCTTACGATTGGCCTTGACGACACGATCAACCAACTCTTCGGCGATACCTAAATAATTTTCTGGAGCGAACAGACGATCGAGTTCTGCTGAAGTTAAACGCTCGGTTACGGCTTTATCTTGCGCTAACACTTCGCGGAAATGTTTCCCCGATTCTAGGGTTTTACGGCTCGCTGCCTCCACCAATGAATGAGCGGCCGGCTTGCCGATGCGACTGGCCAAGGCCATGCTTACGGCTTCGGCGTAGATGAGGCCGCGGGTCGCGTCGAGATTTTGTCTCATGCGAGATGCGTCGATTTCGAGATTAGGGACGATCGTCGTTATTTGATGAAGCGCTCCGGCGGTTAGGCGGAAGATTTCGGGAAGCGTCTCCCACTCGGCGTGCCAATTGCCGAGGCCGCGCTCATCCTCTTGGACCATGGCGCTGAGCATGGTGCCGACCAGGCCGGGGACGCGGATTGCGGCGGCCAACACGCTTCCTGCACCAACTGGGTTGCGCTTGTGTGGCATGGTCGAGGAACCGCCGCGGCCTTCGCCTGCCGGTTCGAAAACTTCGGCGATCTCGGTTTGCATGTGCAGAGAAATGTCGCGCGCAATCTTTCCGAGGCTGCCGGTGCAAAGCGCGAGTGTGGTGGCCGCTTCGGCCACGCGGTCGCGCTGGGTATGCCACGGCATAGTGGGCAGTTTGAGATGGAGTTCAGAGGCCAACGCTTCTGCTATCGCTTGCCCTTTATTTTGCAGGGCCGCCAGCGTTCCTACGGCGCCTCCGAATTGCAGGACCAGGACGCGGGCGCGAGTTTCCGCGAAGCGGTCACGATGGCGATTCATCGCGTCGAGCCATGCGGCAACCTTGACGCCAAAGGTTGTCGGCAGAGCGTGCTGCATGAGCGTGCGGCCAGCGATCGGAGTGGAACGATGTTTCTCGGCCAACTGGGCCGACCCTTGGCAAAGCGCGGCGAGGTCGGCGTCGAGTATGTCGAACGCCTGGCGCATCTGTAGAACGAGGCCGGTATCGTTCGCGTCCTGGCTGGTCGCGCCCCAGTGGACGAAGCGGGCTGCCTCGACGTCATCTTTCGCGACGAGCGCGGTGAGTTGCTTGATCAGCGGAATTGCGGGGTTGAGCGAAGCGGCGGTCGCAGTAGCTAGCGCGGCGGCGTCAATCAGTTCAACCTTGCACTTCGACGCGATGGCTGGAGCGGCAGCGGTCGGGATCACGCCACAACGAGCTTCGGCTCGTGCCAGAGCGGCCTCGAAGTCGAGCATGCGTTGGAGGCGCGCGGCGTCAGAGAAAACTTCGCCCATTGCCGCGGAGCCGAACAGTGAATCTAGCAAGGCCATGCCGTTTGGTAAGAACACGTTGTTAGAAAAACGTTGTTAATTACTCGGTGGTCATAAACCCAGGTCGAAGAATACCGTTTCCTCCGGTCCTTGCAAAACCACATTCCATTCGAGCGTACCGGGAGTAGCGGCGGTCTTCTTCGCTATCAAGGTTGCGCGGCGGCCCGGGTCCACCAGGTTGAGAATCGGATCACTGGCGTTGCGCGAGTCGTCGGGGAAATACACGCGTGTGACTAATCGCTTCAAGAGACCACGCATGAAAACGGAGATGGCGAGATGCGGCGCCTGCTCCTTTCCATTGGGGCCGGGTACGGGGCCGGGCTTGATCGTCACGAAGCGAAACACACCATCGGCGCTGGTGGGAACGCGGCCGTATCCTTTGAAGCCCGCTTCCAGCGGCTTATTCTGCGTGTCTTCTGGATGGTCATATTTGCCGTGCGCGTTGGCTTGCCAGATTTCTAGAATCGCATCCGGCACCGGAGCGCCGTCGCCATCGAAGACTCGCCCCTGAATGGTGACGTGCTCGCCGGAGACGGCCTCACCGATGAGGTTGTCACGGTAGAGCCACTCGAAACCGATCTTGAAAAATGGGCCTACCGTCTGCGAAGTAGTCGGCTGCAAACTCATTTGCCCTCCATGGGCGTGGCATCGCGTCCGCGCAGGATGAGGTCGAAACGGTAGCCCAGCGCGTGTTCCGGCATGGTAGTTTCCCAGTCGAAAGTGGAGATCAAGCGGTTGCGCGTTTTCTCGTCGGCAGTGCAGTTGAAGATGGGATCGAAAGGCATCAGAGGATCGCCGGGAAAATACATTTGTGTTACCAGGCGGGTGGAGAAGGCGGGGCCGAAGATGGAAAAGTGAATGTGGGCCGCGCGCCAAGCGTTGTAGTGATTGCGCCACGGATATTCGCCGGGGCGAATGGTGACAAAGCGATAGCGGCCAGCGGCGTCGGTCACGGCTTGTCCGGAGCCGGTGAAGTTTGGATCGAGCGGAGCATTATGTTGATCGATGTCGTGGCGATATCGGCCGGCGGCATTCGCCTGCCAGATTTCGATTACTGTGTTTGGGATAGGACGGCTGTTTTCGTCGAGCACGCGGCCGCTGACGATGATCCGCTCGCCGAGCGGTGCGCCGGAGTGCGCACGCGTCAGGTCGCTGGCCTTGGGCGTGACGATTCCGGGGTCGAAAGACGGCCCGGTGACTTCGGACAAAGTGTAGGGAATCGCCACGAGCGGTTTGGTGGGCGCGCGCTTGATCGACGAGACATATGGGGGATGCAGAAGATTCGGTTGAGTTCCGGGATGAGGCGCGCGGTAAGGTGCAACCCGTTTCATTGTTCTGGTCCTTCGTTCCAATCCTTGTTGTTCTGGTGCTTGACTTGATTGTCGTAGAGCCGCGATTGATGCGCTCTCGGCACTGCTTCTGAACTTCCAGACTCTATGCAAAGGGAGAATCTGTGTCAAACAGTATGGATTTGGGAACCATCACAAGCGATGGGATGGGCCAGGCGGCGAGGCCGAGCAGCACTATTGCAGCTCAGCGTACTCGGCTTTGGCCTGCTTCAAGGCGGGTACGTCGGCATCGGCATCTTTCCACAAGCCGAAGAAGTCGTCGTAGGCGGCGCGCGCTTTGGCGGGATCGTGCATCAGGGTATAAGCGCGGCCAAGTTGAAGATGGGCGAGGGCGCCGAGCGGACAATTGACAGTAATGCCAGGATGGGTCAGAAATTTCTGGAACTCGCCCTCGGCTTTCTCGCCGTCCTGCAAGAGTAAGTAAGACTGGCCGCGAATGTAGGCGGGATAAAGGTAGGCTCCGATTTCGGCCTGCGGCGAAGGATTCCCGAGCTCGTAGGGGACGGAGATGGCGAGGGCATCGATCGCCTTCGCGGGATTTTTGCGATTGATCTCGTTGGCGGCTCGAATTGTCGGCAGCCAATAACGGTTGACAACGGTATCCTGCGGGAATTGTTTGGCCAGGTCGTCCGCCATCTGCTCGGCGCGGGCGGAGTCTCCGATTCGCGCCAGGGCCAGTGCGCCTAGAATCTGCATGTCGCGGTTCGGCGACTTGGCGAGCACTTCTTCGATCTGCTGGCGCGCCCGGGTTGTGTTGCCAAACTCCGCTTCGCGCAAGGCTGCGTTCATCTGCCATTGGCCGACGGTTTCTTGTTGGTCGTTTTGTGCGGCGGATTGCATGGCCTGCCGCGTCAGTTCGCGCGCCCGGTCGAGATGCCCGGCATATGCCTCGGTGTCAGACTGGGCGGAGAGCAGCATGTTTTCTCCTTGCGGCTTCCCTGCCGCCCACGTCGCCTGCCGCTGCATTTCCGCGGCATCTTTTTGCAGGAAGGCGATTCCGTATAAATTCCAGTGCAAGAAAGGAGCGTCAAGGTTGCGCGCCTTTGCCCGCTGATAGGCGGCCTTGGCTTCCTCCAGACGATTTAGAGCGGTGTAGTGGCTCATGAGATTGTTGTAGCCAGCCACCGTGTCCGGGTTAAGGCGGAGGTCTTCGAGCAGTTCGGTGACGCCAGTGTCGTATTGGCCGAGGAAACCGTAAATCTGTCCGAGGTTGCCGCGCGGAACATTGTCATGCGGATAATCTTCGGCCCATAGCTGATAGGTTTCGACGGCTTTATCTAAGTCTCCGATCACGAGATGGTAGTAGTAGGCGGAGAACCAATAGCGCTCGCGATCACTCACACGGTCGCGCAGTTCGAAGGCTTTCTTCAGGTTTTCATTGGCGAGGGCGGGCTCGCGAAGATTGAAATAAGTGGTTCCCAAGGCGGCGTAGGCGGCAGCGAAATTTGGATCGAGCGCTATGGCATGTTTGAAATATGGAACTGCGGCATCGCCTCCTTTTTCCTGTTGCGCCTTTCTGCCCAGGGAAAGAAATTTGACGGCTTCGAGCGAGGAAGTTGTGTCTTCACCGAGGGGAGTATCGAACTTCTGAATACTGGCGAGCGATTCGCCGAGCCGCGAGCGGAGCTTGGTGGTTGCTCCTCCCAGAGCTTTCAGGACTTGCTCTTTGTTGGCCGCCGTGACTTGCTCTTGTGCGAGAGCATCGCCGGTCTCGCAATTGATGGCATCGACGCCGATCACGTATTCGCTGCCCAGGCTGGCGATGGAACCGGAAATGTAGGCCTTGGCGGCGGCGCGTTGGCAGACATCGCGCGCGAGATCGGGGGTCAGCTTGGTGCCGGGCGGCTTGGCCATCAGGCGCAAGGTGGCCCGGGTCTTGGCATCGGAGAGAATATTTAGAAACGGCGATTGTGCCAATTGCACCGAGATCGCCTGCTTTAACGTGTCGTCGAAAACGGGATCGCCGGTGCTGTTGCTGAAGTCGGCCAGCACCAAGGTGTCTTGCTCGCTCAGTTGGTGCAGCCGGCGTTGGTGGATGCTGAAGGCCACGGCGACCACCGCCAGAATCGCGAGTGTCGCGATGGCTGCGAGCCACAGCTTTCGATTGGAAAGGGCGCGGGCGACGCGAGCACGCCTGCCCGCGGCGATGGCTTTCAAGTCGTCTAGAATCTCGGTTGCGCTTTGATAGCGATCCTTGCGATCTTTCTCGAGGGCCTTGGCCATGATGTGAGCCAGGCCTTCAGGCAAATTGGGATCGAGGTTCGATATGGAGAGCGGATCGCGATTAAGGATGGCGTCAAAAACAATGGCGGCGGTGTTTCCATCGAAGGCGCGATGGCCAGTGGCCATCTCGTAGAAGACTGCGCCCAGGCTGAACAGATCGGTGCGGATGTCGAGCTCTTCGCCACGGGCCTGCTCGGGCGACATGTAAGCGACGGTGCCGAGGGCCATGCCGGGGCTGGTTAACTGCTCGCGTGAGCCAGCATCTGAAAATCTCGGACCGGTCGGGCCGGTGGCTACGATTTGGCGGTGAGGCGAAACCTTGGCCAGGCCGAAGTCGAGGACTTTGACCTGGCCGCGTGCGGTGACGAAAATGTTGGCGGGCTTCACATCGCGATGGATGATGCCTTGGGCGTGGGCTGCTTCCAGGGCCTCGGTGATTTGGATTGCCAGAGGCAGAAGGCGGCCGGTGGGGAGCGGGCCGGATTCGATGAGATGCTTCAGAGTCTGGCCGTCGAGGTATTCCATGGCGATGAAGGCTCGGCCAGCCTCCTCGCCGATGTCATAGATCGTGCAAATATTGCGATGGTTGAGAGAGCTGGCGGCGCGCGCCTCACGCTGGAATCTGACGATGGCGGTGGGATCGGCGGCAAAATCTTCCGGGAGAAACTTTAAAGCGACAAGGCGGCCGAGGCGGGTATCGCGCGCCTTGTAGACGACGCCCATTCCACCGCCGCCTAATTTTTCGAGAATGCGATAGTGGGAGACGGTCTGACCTAGAACTACGCCGCCGCTATCGTCGCCCGAGCGGCGGCGTTGCTGAGCGACCATACGGGCGGCCACTTCGAGGGCTGGCTCTTCGATAAAACTGTCGGCTTTATCGTGGGCGAGGAGCGATTCCAGTTCCTGGCGGAGGGCGGAATCGGCGCCACACTCGGCGGCCACGAACGTGGTGCGCTCGGCCTCGGGATGCTCCAGGGCGGAGTGATAGAGCTGCTCCAGCCGGCGCGCGCGTTCGAGCTCTCTCTCAGCATCCCTCTCGTCCATCGTTCGTCGCTCCGCTGGTTCTCAGGCGGATTCTTTCCTGGGTTCGTCGCTGTCGTCGTCGTTCGTGTCTTCGGTTGCGTCTTCATTCGCATTGCCAATGGTTTCATCGGAAAGCGCGCGGCGGAGCCAGGCTTTGGCGAATCTCCAGTCACGCTTGACGGTCTCGGGCGATATTTTGAGAGCCTCGGCCGTTTCTTTGACTTCGAGTCCGCCGAAAAAACGCAGCTCGACAACCTGGCTCTGCCGCGGATAAAGCACGGCAAACTCGGTCAGCGCCTCGTCGAGCGCCATGATGTCGCCATCTTTTTCTGGGGTCACGACGAGCGCTTCATCGAAGGAAACTTGCACGGCTCCAGCGCCGCGCTTCTGATAATTTCGCGAGCGCGCGAAATCGGTGAGGATGCGCCGCATCATGCGCGCGGAAATGGCGAAAAAATGAGCGCGATCCTGCCATTCCACCGCGTTGACGTCGACCAGGCGAAGGTAGACCTCGTTGACCAGGGCGGTCGTTTGCAGGGTGTGACCGGGCCTCTCTCTCGACATGCAGCGGTGGGCGAGGCGATGAAGCTCCTGCTGGACGACGGGCGTTAGGCGATCGAGCGCCTTGTCGTCTCCAGTGCCCCACGCTTTGAGAAGTTGAGTGACTTCGACTTTGGATGGAGCGTCAGAAAAATCCGGCATAGCCTCGGCTCTTCTTTATTTATTGCGATTGCGTAGAGGCGAAAACGGCGTAGGGGAAAATTATCACATTGCTCCAAGCCGCGCCAGCCGTAACCCCTTGCGGCAAGGCTCTCATCGCCTTTTTTCAGCATGGAGACGCGGAGGCACGGAGAAGACCTAACGCTTGGCAAAACCTTCCCTTTTTGTGCGCGACATCGAATCGACCTTTTTTCCTCCGGCATGACCCTTTCATCCCTGGGTTCCCGCTACATCAAGTGAAGGGCTTTCACGGTGACTGATTCGGAGGCCCGGTAGATGGTCAGCTCCGCAAGGAGCAATTGAACACGGAGGATATATGAAAGGAACATTCTTATCGTCTTTAAGCGGTGCGGTTCGGAACGCACTATTACTTATGGCGGGAATCGCCATGCTAACCATTTTCAGCTCTTCTGCATCGGCAGCGACAATTCATTTTGGCGTGCGCTGTGAGGACACTTTCCAGAACAATTGGGCTCCTAACATCGATGTCTACGGCGAATGCGACAACTTTATCTCGGAGATAGAGACGATTCAGCCGGTTGATTTCTATTTTAATTTGCAGGGCGCGCAACTGGACTTCTACTACGGTCAGCCGGGGGAAACCTGCAATGCCTGCGGCGGCGTTGATAGCGTGGACTTTTTCTACATGTCAACCCATGGCGGCGTCAGCGGCGATCAGGCGGTGTATGCGATGTGGGACGCGAGTTGCCCAGGGGATGCGGGATGGGGCGGTTGCATCGCTCAGACACCCAGCATGCGCATCGGCAGTTCAGGAAAACAGGCGAAGGCGCTGGCTACTTTCTCTTGCGATACCTTTGAGAACTCCGACGGCTTGTTCTGGAATCGTTGGGGATCCGCGTTCAAGGGAGGGCTCAAGGTGGGCGTGGGCGGACATGATCTGCTTTATACCGCTAACGATACGCAGGCCGGAACCAACTTTGCCACATATCTGGTCGAGAATGTTTCGATCGGCAGCTCGTGGCTGAACGCGGTTTACTATGCCAATAACAGCAACAATCCGACGGTTGCCAACACGGGCGCGAACTCGACTGATTGCTGGAACCGGCAGGGCGTCACGCTGGGCAACCTGATGTCGGAGAATGTGCTGCGCGACGGCGCCATCGGATACTACTGCTGGACCAACTGGAACTAACTCCTAACACTATTAATAAACAATTCATAACTCATACGAGGAGAATCGCCATGAAAAGCAAGAATCTAAGTTTGGTAGCAAGCGCGATGTTAGCGGCAAGCGTAGTGATGGCCGGAAGCATCGCAAGCGCGGAAGACCTTCCGCAAACGAAAGCCCACCAACAGTTTTCAGTTAGGCAAGGTTTTAGTGAGTCATCACTGACGGTATTGCAGCGGGCAGCCGCGCTGGATCAAAACAAGGTAGGAGCTGCGCTGGTCGAACAACTGCAAAAAGGCAATGCTTATCAGGCCACTAAGGATGGAAGCAAGCTGCGCTTGGCCGGCAAGGAGTGGTCGCTTGAAGTTGCGAGCGACGGCTCGGCGGCCGAGTATCACGATCAGGCCGTCGAAGCGCGGGCGCACGCGCTGGCCAAGCCGTTGTCGCAAGCGCTGCCGGCTGGCGAACTCGAGCAGAAAGGGCGCGCTTTCATTGCCTCTACCTTGGCTTCGCAGATCGTTCTTGGA
>DATBYM010000032.1:0-2363 GCA_036513715.1 Terriglobales bacterium | reverse complement strand
AGCGCCAGATAAGGGCTGGTGTATCCCGTGCCCGAGCCGAGCGGCAAGCGCAGGGATTTTTCGGCCAAGGTATGGTCGGTCGTCAAATTTTGGGCCGTGAAGACGGTGCCGTTACGCATATAACCGACGGCGATAGCAGTAGTGGACGGCTGCTCGTCGATGAACTTGCCGATGCTTTTGTATTGCAGGGCGAGGGTGGACCTGGAAGTGTCGTCGATCAGAATGTAGAGCTGCAGACCGGCGCGGTCTCCTTGCAGCGGGACCCAACTTGCGACTGTGTCAAGGTGGCCCTTCTGATACACCTTCACGTCATCTGGAGCCAGCGCGGGAACTTGTGTGCCATGGTGTGGTTTGACTGTTACCACCATGTGCACGGGGACGTCTGCTGGCTGACCCTGCTGAGCGGAGACTGGCGCAGGTGCTGGTCGGAAGATACCGCCCAGAAGTAGAGCAAGCATTGCTGCCATGGTTATGGAGTGTTTTTTTATCAAGCGGAACCTATTTGGATTTCGCATTCGTTTCATCCCTTCTCTCAGAATCCGAGAGTTTCAGCTGGCTTTGCAGTTGCGGCGGCATTGATCTCGCTCGCCTGCCGTGTAACCGCATTTCTCGCCCAATTCATATGACGTGGCGGTGGTGGCGGCGGGTGCGCCCGGCTTCGTCTCTAACTGCCGGATTTTAGGCCACTTGCAGATATTGATTTTTTGCGCGGAGGATGGGTCAGCGCGTTTTAGCCGATCGGAAGCGTAGTTGCGGCGAGAACAGGCGCAAGAATACTTTAGGCTCGAGCGGCTGGCGCGGCTGTGGCTCTGATACCGGACAGGAAGGCTTGCTGAACGCGGTTGAAACTGCGTCCGCGCAGGACAGCGGTGACGATCGTTCGCCTGGCTTGAGGATCACTGAGGCGCACATAGCGGCAGGCGACGTTGCGGTCGATAGCCATTTCAGGGACGAGCGAAACGCCGACGCCGGCCGCGACCATTCCCAGCAGGCTGCTGAACTGTCCGCTTTCAAACGCGATGTGGGGAGTGATGCGCGCGCGTGTGCAGGTGTCAATACTGAGATCGCGGAAACAGTGGCCGTCGCGCAACAGGACGAACGACTCCCCACGAAGGTCTTTGAGGGCGAGCGATTTTGCGGAGGCGCGCGGATGCTTTCGGCTCAATGCGGCAAAAAGCGGCTCGGTGCGAAGCGGGAACAACTCGAGATCCTTGTGGCGTAGCGGGAGTGCCAGAATCGCGACATCGATCGAGAGATCGCGCAAGCCTTCGACCAGGACCGATGTGGTTTCTTCAACGATGCGCAGTTTCGCGTCGGGGTACTTCTTGGCGAAACGAGCGGTGTAAGTCGGCATCAGATAGGGCGCGACAGTGGGAATAACGCCGACCGCGACACTGCCGCGAAAATCTGTATTCTGATCGGCCGCGGTAGATCGCGCTGCCTCCATCTGTTCCAAAATCGTGCGCGCGCGAGGAATGAAAGCGCGGCCCGCCTCAGTCAGGCGAATGCTGCGACCGAGGCGGTCGAAGAGCTTGGTGCCCAGCTCTTGTTCGAGTTTTAACACTTGCTGCGAGAGCGAGGGCTGGGCAATCTGGCAGCGCTCGGCGGCGCGGCTGAAGTTGCCGGTGTCCGCGATGGCGCAAACGTATCGGAGCTGATGAAATTCCATAGGGTATGCCTATACCTAAAATGGGAGTTTGATATTGGAACTATCTCCCATTTGGATGGTAACTTAACTCCCTAGAAATCGCTGTACGGATTTCGACGAACTGATTCGAATGAATTTAAATGTCTGAAGGAGAATACGCATGGCTTCTGAAGCGAAATGCCCGTTCCATCACAGCAGCAGCGCAAATCCAACGAACCGTGACTGGTGGCCGAACCAGTTGAATTTGAATCTTCTGGCTCAGCACTCCTCGCTGTCCGATCCGATGGGCAAGAATTTTGATTACGCGGAAGAATTCAAGAGCCTTGACTACAAGGGCCTGAAGAAAGACCTCGCCGAGTTGATGACGGATTCGCAGGACTGGTGGCCTGCCGACTTCGGCCACTACGGACCGCTGTTTATTCGCATGGCGTGGCACAGCGCCGGAACGTACCGCATAGGTGACGGCCGTGGAGGCGGCGGCCGAGGTCAGCAGCGTTTCGCGCCACTGAATAGCTGGCCGGACAACGTGAATCTGGATCGAGCGCGCCGCCTGCTGTGGCCAATCAAACAGAAGTATGGCAAGAAAATTTCCTGGGCCGATCTGATGATCCTGGCGGGCAACGTCGCGCTGGAAACGATGGGCTTCAAGACTTTCGGATTTGCCGGCGGACGCCCGGACGTTTGGGAACCGGACCTGGACGTCAACTGGGGACTG
>DATBYM010000031.1:0-55848 GCA_036513715.1 Terriglobales bacterium | reverse complement strand
AATATTGCGCAGGGCTCTACGAGTCGTTGAAGTGCGGCATCATTGGAGATCCGGGTCTGTTTCGCCTCTTCGAAGACAAGCGCCGCGAGATTCTCGATCGCGATCCGGTGGTCTTAGAGAAAGTGATTGGCGATTCCGTGCGCCTCAAGGCTTCGGTGGTGAGCGCTGACGAGCGCGAAGGCGGACTGCGGCAGGTGCTCAACCTTGGGCATACGATCGGGCACGCGCTCGAAGCTGAGACACGCTATACGCAGTTACTGCACGGTGAGGCTGTCGCATGGGGCATGATCGCCGCGACGCACATCGCGCTCTCGACCGGCAAATTGGATAGCGTTACGGCGGGACGCATCTCGAATGCGGTGCTGGGGTTTGGCAAACTGCCGCGCATGAAGTGGCAGACGGCGAATATTGTGAAACGGTTGCGTTCTGACAAGAAAACCAAGCAGGGAATCGTGCACTTTATTCTGCCGCGAGAGATTGGCAAGGTTGAAATCACGAGCGATGTGCCGGAAGCGATTGTGCGCCCGGCAGTCGACGAAATACGAAAGTTGGCGCGGAATTAAAGTTGTCTGATAAACGGTTCTGGGCAGGGCACGACTTCAGCCGTGCGTGAAGGCCAGCAAAAACGCGGGTTTTAGCTCCTGAGGGCTCTCGACTAGCAACGCAATATGGCTCAAGAAATAAATCAGAGGATCGTCGGCGCTGCTCCTGCAGGTGCGCGCGACCGAGATTCGGCGGCGTTGGCCGTTCGCGAGATGTTCACCTCGATTGCGCCGCGCTACGATCTGCTGAATCACGTTCTGTCGTGCAATATTGACAAGTTGTGGTGGTGGCGCACCGCGCGCAAGTTCGATGCAATTTTGCGGCGTCCTCAGGCGCGGGTGCTTGATCTTTGCTGCGGCACGGGCGACATGACTTTCGCTTTGAGCCGGCGCGCCGGTGCGCAAACTCCGCAGATTCTGGGCGCTGATTTTTCTCACGCCATGCTGCAGCGGGCTTCTGCGAAGACTGCGGAGAAGGGAAGAGGCAAGACGCTGCGCTGGATCGAAGCGGATGCTTTGCGCCTGCCCTTTTCGGACAGCCATTTCGATCTGGTGACCTCGGCATTTGGATTTCGAAATCTTGCCGACTACGATGCGGGGCTGCGCGAGATTGCTCGTGTGCTTGCTCCCGGCGGAGAATTCGGCATTCTCGATTTTGGAGAGCCTGGCGGCGCGCTCGGCAGCCTCTATCGCGTCTACTTCAAGAAAGTTCTTCCCGCGATTGGCACGGTGATCTCGGGAGTGAAAGGTCCCTATGCGTATCTGCCCGCGTCGGTCGAGCGTTTTCCCGCTCCGGACGAAATGATGAATCGCATGCATCAAGCGGGTTTTCGCGAGGTTTCCTGGACGCCTTACTCGTTCGGCATTGCGGGACTGTATCGCGGCGTGAAGAGCTCATGATTAAGAGGAGGAAAAGCCTTGCTTTTCCTTCATTTCAGCGTGTGGACATTGATCTGGCAGTTGTCCGATAATCCCACCTACCTTTGCAGGTCACCAGGAAACGAGGAGTGGCCATGTCAGGAACCGAAAAACCGTCTGCGATTCTAGCTGGGATGTTCGGCGTGCTGATTCTCGCGTTTCCGAGCGGTGTGCTCATCCACGCCGGGTCAAGTTCGTTAGGGCTCGGACTGAACCTGGATATGCAATCGTCGGTTCTTCCTGCTCCCGGGCCGACTCAGGACGCGCCGCAACAAGCCGCTCCTGTCTATCCGCAAACCCAAGATGGGTTCGCCGACCAGATTTCGGCCGCCTTTCAGGCCTTTCAAAAGGGCGATACCTTTGCTGGACGACAGCAACTGGAGCAACTCCGTCTGCCTCGCTCTAGCGAGTGGTTTGCAGAGCGATTTTCAGCGGAACAAAGCGAAGCCCTAGCCAAACGCTACGATCGACTATTCGAAAATTACGTGAACCGTATGCAGAAGGAATTGGACGAAATTGCGCGCACCAAGGGCCGACAATTGAAGATGAGTCTGAAACCCGGCACGCAAGAGCAGCCCACTCACGACAAACTCTCGTCGCTGAAACCGGCAAAGGAGATCGTTTGTTTTAACGCTGATTTTGGGGTTACCTTGACGGGAAAGAAACCGACGATATTCGGCGGAGACTACAAGTTTGAGGCGTGGGAAGATACGTTCGTTTATCAAGATGGTGCGTTCCGCTTTGTGGGGCGCGGAGCCTGGCCTTTCTGGGTGTTTGACGATAAACCTCAGGAAAAGCCATCCGCGGATGCGGCACATCGCGAGTTCGCCGGAGGTGTATGTTCCGTGTCCGCTCGATTCGACTGCGGAAACCGTAGACGAAGTAATTCCCTTCGAAATGGACAAAGTCATGGCCGCGTTGAAGCCCGCGATGGAGAGCGTGGGCTGCGAGGTAAAGACGGTGACCGCCAATCGTATCGAGTGTAAGCGCCCTTACATGCATGACAATTCTCGACATGAGGGCTCCGGCGGCGAGAGTGTAACTGCCGTTTTGGAAGCGAAGGGCAACCAGAAACATGGCCACATTTCCACGGGCAAGGGGTTCTATGGGCGATTGAAAAAATCCAATGGGTCCGTTCCTATTTATATTTATACGGAAACCGGTTAGGAATCTAAAAAGGACGCTATCTTGAACCTGCGGTCTTGCCACACTTGCGCTCCGAGGAAGCAACAACGCATCGATGCTTGACACAGTCTTAAAACGCTTTGAAGAGCCGGACGAAGTACGAATCTTCGAAAAAGGAAAATTCGAAGTGGTTCACATCGGAGGCATGACCATTGGCCGCGCTACTTACCAGCCGGGATGGAAGTGGTCGCTTCACGTTGGGCCGAGCGTGGGCGCCTCGCGCTGCAACGTTGAGCACGTTGGGATGGTGCTCTCCGGCTGCGCTACGGCGGCGATGGAGGACGGCATCGTTCACGAACTTCGCGCCGGCATGCTCTTTTATATTCCGCCCGGACCTCCTGGCCACGATAGCTGGGTAGTGGGCGACGAGCCTTATGTGTCGCTGCACTTTCTTGGGGCTGAGAGCTACGCGAGCAGATAGGCCTATCCCCGTCGGCTCTTTCTCTGCAAATGGAGGTTCACGGCCAGTCTTGCGCTCCATGGTATATACGTACGATCTCCAGGTTCTGATCTTGAATGCGATAGACCGCAATGTAAGCCCGGGAACACCAAGTTGAATGTGGCGGATAGTGTCGTAGAGGTCTTGGGTGGAGGCGGGAGTAGTCCAGCCCACGCGCATTACGGCCGGAGGATCTGTTGAATCTTGGCCCCCACTTCGTCGTGCTCCACAAAGTCGCCGCGATCGGCAGCCGCCAAGCCAAGGTTCACCGCCTCAAAGAAGCGGCTGTCGTCCTCCAGATAACGGCTTAGCACCTGCTGCGCCAGTTCGTGGGGTTTCAGCCCTCGCTTCGCCGCGATTTCCGCGAACTGCGCTTCCTTTGCGGGTTGAAGTCGGACTTCCATGGTCACGGTCTAGAAAGGCTGATGAGGCCTGTCAAACAGTCGTTGAGGGTACCCCGGGAGCAAGGAAACGTCCCGTCCGCGTCCGCATTTTCTGTTCAGCCATTTATTAAGACCCAAGCGTCCAATTCTCGATGACCAACCTCGAGACCCGCCCAAACTCTCGCGTGTTGTTGGTCACCAGTGTCAAGCCGAGGCTGCGGGCGTGGGCGGCGATGAACAGGTCGTTCGCTCCGATCATCGTGCCAAGTCGTCTTAGGTCCGCGCGTATGCGGGCATAGTGCGGAGATGCTGCGTCGGGAAAGTCCAGAATCTGGATGTAGTTCAGAAAGGCGCTCAGCGCGGCTGCATCCTGCCGGCGCCGGGGAGAGACCTCGACTCCGTGTAAGAGTTCCGACTTCGTGATCACAGAGATGCACACATCGCTGACGGGAACGGTGCTCAGGCGCTTTAGCACAGAGTCATTCGAGCGCTTCATGATGTAGGAACAGATGTCTGTATCGAGCATGTAGCGCGGCATTACAGGTCGCGTTCCTGCACGGGAAGATCTTCGACATTTTCCATGAAATTCGGCGAGGCAACCGGGCCCTCGGCGAGGTAGGAAGTCCAGTCAAACGGCCGCGGAGAGAGGACTACTTCGCTGCCTTCTTTGCGTATGAACACTTCCTGCGTGGTGAATTGAAACTCCTTAGGCAAGCGCACAGCCTGACTGCGATTGTTCATGAAGACTTTTGCTTTGCGTTGCATGCGGCCTCCAGACGATGTCTTTGGCATATACATATGTATATGCCATTTTACTGATATTGGTCGACCTGCGCAAGAGCGATAATTTACGGCCGCGCCGACTTCACATCTGTGCGCGAGAAGTCTTGACCTTTGAACAGAAGTGCCTCGCCTTTGGATTTTGCCAGTGCATAGGAGAAGCAATCTCCAAAATTCAGTTTGGCGGGATGGCCGCTGGGTTTGCCGAAGTCACGATAGGCCTGGCGGGCTATGCGGGCCTGCGCCTCGGTGACTGGTTCGATGGCGATTTGCGCCTGCTCGATCAATTCGTCAAAACGGCGGCTGGCAACCGGATCTTTGCTGCCATCGATTACGGCTCCGGCTTCGACATAACTTACGGCCGAAATGCGGCGCTGGGCGCCACTTTCCACTGCGCGCTCGATGATTCTGGCGAACTCGGGGGCCTCCGCTTCGAAACGAAGGACGGCGATCAGGGCCGAAGTGTCGAGAATCATTTGGGCAGCCCTTTCTCGTCATAGAGAAGGTCGCCATGACCGGCGGAGCGAAACGGTTCCTTCAGCCGCGGGGCGCAGTCGCGGCCGATTTCGAGCAATCGATCAGAGAGCTTGGGAGCACGCTTGTCTTTGTTCTGCAACTTTTTCAGCCGTTCGCGGACCGCCTCGGTGACGGCTTCCGTCATGCTCTCTCCGGTGAGTCTGGCCAGGCGCTGGGCGAGTTTGTGTGCGTCCTTGTTTTTGATGTTCAGGCCCATATGGTAGATATCTACCTTCTAGTTATTCCATTCTACCATAAGGAGGCGAGAGTCAGAAGCCTCGCCTTGTCGCAAAAAACGCGACAACGACGGGCCACCCTCTTCGGTTCGATTGGCTTCTTAGGTTTTCTGGAACGCGTCGGCGTAGGCTTCGGCGTTGGTTTTCTCGATCACGCGCTCGTAGTCGCTGCCTAGAAAGTTTTGCAGGCGGTCGGTGTTCATGATGTATTGGCCGGTCATATAGGGAACGGCATCGGGGGGAATGGCGGAGATCTTCCAGTTCCACAGGAATTGGAGAACGCGGCGCATCGCCCACTGTCCAGGGACGCGCAGAAGCTCGGCATTGGCCTTCTCGATGCATTGCGCGAAGGTCAGGGGGTCGCCGCGGCCGGCTACGTTTAGGATGGTCAGGCGCTGCGCTTCGGGTTCGCGCTTTAGAATCCAGGCGATCAAGCGGGCCATGTCGTCGACGTGGACGAATTGGATTTTATTGTCGAGATACTTCTGGCCGTAGGGCAACATGCAGGGCAGGCGTTTTGACGCGGCGCGCATTTTCGCGGCGCGCGAGCCTTTGCCGTTGGGCGTTCCGCGAAATGCTCCCATCAGATAATTTTCGACGGTTGCGCCAGCCAGAATGTGCGGACGCAGAATGAAGATTCCGCAGCCGCGCAGTGACGGGGCGCGCTGCTGCACCACGAGATCGGCCTCTCTTTTGTGGATTGCATAGGGCAACGTGTGAGCGGCCAACGGCGCGTCTTCCGCGACCGGCTCGGGCAGATCAGAGCCGTAGGCGGAGACGCTGCTGGTGAAAATGAACTGCCGAATGGTGATTCCCGCGGTGCGGTTGGCTTCGGCAATCGCCTCCATCACACGGGCCGTGCCGGCGACGTTGATGCGCCACATGCGGTCAACATCCAAGACTTCCGAGCGCTGTGGATCGATGACAAAGGCGAGATGGACGACTGACACGGGCTTGAGCTCGCGCAGCAGCAGGAGCAGCTCGCGCGTCGATTCTTCGAGGCTGAGGTCAAGCTCGACGAACTGGTCGACCTGCGAGTGTGCGGGCGGCACGACGTCGATGCCCACCACTTTGTAATCTGCGAGCTGCGGTAGAAGCCGCTGCCCAAGATTGCCGGAAACACCGGTGACGATGATGGTGGGCTTTGCCGTATCCATTAAGTGCGCAGCTTCTTAGTCAGCCGCTTCGTGGTCTTAGTCGTTGTCCTTGTCAGGAGCGTGTTGAGGAGGCGGCATCGGTCCACGCGGAGGCATTGGCATGCCCGGAGCGCGGGCGGGTCCGAAGTAAGCGTCATTCAGATCAACATTGCTCTGATAAGACTGCATGGCATCGCGGTAGTGTTGGCTGGAAAGAAGTTTGCGGATCTCGGGAGTAGCGGCCTCGAGAGAGAGCGTTTCTTTGCTGACCATTTTGTAGATGTAGTAGCCGCTATTCGGATCGGTGATCACTTCGGAGACTTCGCCGGGCTTGAGATCCATAACCGCTTGATGGGCAGGAGGCAGATTGGCGCGGCGTTGCTTCTCTAGCTTGGTGCTAGGAACGCCGGGGAGGCCAGCGGCTGTGTAAGCGGCTTTTTGAAGCTTGTCGGGATCTTCGCCTTGGACAGCGCGCTCGCGCAGAGAGCTGGCGAGCTTTTTCATGGCCTCTTCGCCAGCTTTTTTCTGTGCCTCGGTCGGCTGAGCCGGAGCCTTCGCCGTGGCGGCGGTGCCGGCTTTCGTGCCGCTTGTCGTCCCCGTCTTAGTGCCTGCGGCTGTGCCGGTCTTAGCAGCCGTCTTCGGAGTTGCTGCGGGCGTGATTTGCTTGGTCTTGGGAATAAAAATTCGCGTCAGCGTTGCTTGCTCGTAGGTAGCTTCATTTTTCTTGTAATAGTCTTCGACGTCGGCGTCCGTAACTTTGGCAGAATCGGCCTGGAGCGCGGCGCTGAGCTCCTGCGAAAGAATCTGCAGGCGGGCCCACTGCATCTTTTCTTCAAACGAGGGCTGCTTGTCGAGGCCGCGTTTCTCGGCCTCGGCGGACATTCTAAGCGCCCACGAATAGCGAGTCGCAAGTTGGCGGCGAATGGCGGGCGACATATTCGGCTGCAGGGCATCGGCCAGCTTGTCGAGTTGCGCGCGGGTGATCACGGTTTTGCAGGCGTCGCCCTGCTCCGAAGAGCCGGGGCAGAAACCTTTAATGGTAATCACGGTGTCGTTCGGACCAATTTCAGGCGCCTTGGCTTCGGGCGCCGGAGCCGCCACCGCGGGGGCTGGCGCGGCAGGAGCGTTTTGCTCCGGCTTGGCGCCCGCGGCGGGGGTCATGGGAGTTGGAGCTTGTCCGTAGGTCAAGCTGACGAGAAGGAGACACACGAGGCACTTTACACGCATGAATCAAAATCCTCCTGAGGGAATATTGCGACGAACGTTCATCCTAGCATGTACCGCTATGGGCGGGGCAAGGGGGTAGCGTTCGCCGATGAGTCCGCGCCCATTGGTTATAATCAAAGGTTGAGAGAATGACGGCGACGAGTATGAATTCAACTGCACTTCCCGAGGCAAAGCCCGGCCAGCACTCGGGCGCTACGCTGCCATCCGACTTCGGCGACGTTCGCGCCGAGTTTCACGCGTTGCTCTCCGGCTGCGGCCTTTATGATCTGAGTTGGCGCGCCAAGATCGCTGTGACTGGAGGCGATCGCGTGCGCTGGATGAACGGGATGGTTTCAAATAATGTCCGCGATCTGGCGCTTGGCCATGGCGTCTATGCTTTCATGCTTAATGCGCAGGGACGTATTCAGGCCGACCTCTATGTTTTTCAGCGCGGCGAATCGTTACTCGTAGATACGGAGATTGCGCAGCGCGAGAAAGTGTTGCAGCTGTTCGATCGTTACATCATTGCCGATGACGTTGAGATCGCCGATGTTAGCGACAGGATCGCCGCGCTCGGCCTCACTGGGCCACAGTCGCGCGAAATGCTTGAACGCGTGGGGATTGTTGTTCCCGAGCTAGCCTACTTGCAGTTCGCCGAGGTCACCTGGGAGCATGCCGGCCGGCGAACGACGGTGACACTTCTGCGCTCGGGCGAGGAGGCGCGCGAGTCCTGGCAAGTTTGGACTTCACCGGAGCAGCTGAGCATATTGCGAGGTTGGCTGATTACGGAAGGGGCGCGGCCGGTAGGCGCGACTGCCCTGAATCTGTTTCGCATTTCGCGTGGCATTCCGCAATTTGGCGTCGACATTCGCGACCGCGATCTGCCGCAGGAGACGGGGCAGACACGCGCGCTGAATTTCACCAAAGGTTGCTATCTCGGGCAGGAGATCGTGGAACGGATACGCTCGCGGGGCGCTGTACATCGCCAGTTTACGGCGTTTGCCGTTGCGGGCGAGATGCCGGAACCGGGCGCAAAAATTATTGCGGACGAAAAGGAAGTTGGCGAAATTACGAGCGCGGTAATTCTGCCGCCGCTCGGCGGGGATCGCGCGGTGGCCCTCGGTTATCTTCGGCACGAGGCCGCGGGAAAAGATCTGCGCGCGGGGACGGCGAAGCTGAAGCCGGCATCAACTCCGCTGGCGTGAACTCCGGAAATTAAGTTGGAACTCTGAAAAGAACCCGGGTAAAACTATATGGCGCAAAAAAGAAAAGAAGAGAGCGAATTCAAAGTAAGCGACCGCCGCTTGTTTACGGCCGACGGGCAACTTCGATCCGATGCCGACGAGGAACAAGTAACCGCGGCAGTCGGAGCCGTACCCGCCACTCAGGCTGCAGCCCCACCAATGCCGCCTGCTCCAGCAAACGTGTCGACAATCTCCGAGGCTGCACCGGCGCCGCCCGCTCCTGAGTCTGACATTCCCGAGCCGCCTTCGCCGACCGAGCAGCAGGAGCAGCACGATGCCTATAAGAAATCGTCGCGCGATCTGGACGCGAAGGTCGAACTGAGCGGTCATTCCGCCAAAGAACTCGAGATGAGTTTCGAGCGTTTCATGGCCTCACTCTATATGACTGCCATGATGCAGCTTGGTCTGATGCACGAGCAGGGCGGCCAGCCCGGAGTCGACATCATCGGAGCGCGCCAAACCATCGACACTCTCGGCATGATTGCCGAAAAAACCAAGGGCAATCTCACGCCGAAAGAGCAGGGATTCCTGCAGAATTGCCTTTACGAACTACGCATGGCCTACGTTGAAGTGACGAATACGTTGGCGCGTCCTCCGCAGGCGCCCGGCCCACACACAGGAACCAACGGCTGATGCAGGCGACGCTGACGGTATTAGGCAGTGGCACATCGATGGGGGTTCCGACCATTGGTTGCGACTGCGCCGTCTGTCGCTCGTCCGATCCGCGCGATCGCCGCACTCGCCCCTCGGTGATGATCAGTTACCGCGATCCGCACGACAATGCCCGCAACGTGATGATCGACACGACGCCTGACTTTCGCGAGCAGGCGCTGCGCGAACACATCACGCGACTCGATGCCGTCCTCTACACGCACACCCATGCCGATCACATTCTCGGCATCGATGACTTGCGCCCGCTGACGTATCACCACAGGCCCGGCAAGATGCCGCTTTATGCCACGCCGCGGAACTGCGAATTTCTGCGCAATATGTTTGGCTACATTTTTGAAGCGACCTATAAATTTGGTGGACTGCCGCAGGTCGATCTGCATCCGATTGAGGGGCCGGTGACACTGTTCGGCGCGCGTTTTGAGCCGTTGACGGTGATTCACGGCGAGACGCCAATCCTCGGCTTCCGTTTCGGATCGGGCGCTTATCTCACCGATCACAGCCAGGTCCCTGGGGAAACGCTGGAGAAATTGCAAGGTTTGGATATCTTGTTTCTCGACGCGCTGCGCTATAAGCCGCATCCCACGCATTCAACCGTTGAGCAGTCGCTGAAGATAGTGGAAGCGGTAAAACCGAAGCGCACATTTTTCACCCACATCTGCCACGACCTGCCGCACGAGGCAACCGATGCGGCGTTGCCGCCGGGAGTGCGGCTGGCGTTTGATGGGATGAAGCTGGAGTTTGAAATTTGAGTTTCCCGAGAATTGAGCCGCGGAGATCGCAGAGCACGCAGAGGAATCGGGAAACTAAGGGTTTTTAAACATTTATTTCTCTGCGCACTCGGCTTCCTCTGCGGTTAAACGCACATGAAGGTTTTTCACCAACTCGACGACATCCCCGGCGACTTCGGTGCCGCGATTGTTAGCGTCGGCAACTTCGACGGCGTGCACCGCGCACATCGGCACGTGATCGACGAGATCGTCCGCCGCGCGAAGGCCGGGAAGGCCCAGGCTGTAGTCGTCACTTTCGATCCGCACCCCTCCCGCATCCTGCGTCCCGATCACAATTTCAAGTTGCTGACTCCGCTTCCGGAAAAGCTGCGGTTGCTCGAATTGACCGACGTTGGCGTAGTTCTGTTGCTACCTTTCTCGCGCGATCTTTCGCTGATGACGCCGCACCGGTTCGCTCATGAAATTCTGAAACAGCGGCTGCACGCTCGTGAAGTTCACGAAGGCTATAACTTCCACTTCGGCCACAAGGCAGCGGGAAATATTCAAGTGTTACGTGAGCTAGGGCGCGAGATGGGATTTGAAGTTCACGACTATCCCGAGATGTGCCTGCGCGGAGAAAATGTTTCGAGTAGCCACATCCGCAAATTGCTTTCCGAAGGACGAGTGAGCCGAGCGCGCCACTTGCTGGCGCGTCCATTTAGCATTCTGTCGACCGCCGGCCGCGGGCGCGGGTATGGGTCGAAATATACCGTGCCGACAATCAATCTGGCGCACTATGAAGAACTCGTGCCCAAAGATGGCGTTTACATTACGCGCACGCGGATCGGGCAGGAGTGTTTTGACTCGGTCACGAATGTCGGCAACCGGCCGACGTTCGGCGCCGATTCGTTTGCCATCGAAACGCATTTGTTGAATTTCCATCCGCTCGAACTTTCGGCGGAGACAGAAGTAGAGATTCATTTTCTCGACCGCCTGCGCGATGAGATCAAGTTTCCATCGGTCGAGGCGCTGAAAGAGCAGATTGGGCGGGATGTGCGGAAGGCGCAGAAGTATTTGCGGCGGCTGGGGTAGGTGGAGACAACTCAGTGATGACGCACGCGTTGCAACCGGGCGAGTTTCAGAGTTATTGGGTGGGCGAGTATCCGGACAGCCCGCCGATTGGGTTTCTCCTCCGGGACAAATATCGGGACAGATGGCTCCGCATACATTCACTTCCGGGAAGTAAAAGGTATCCCGAAAACGATGCCGAAGCGCAAGAGATCCTGCACAGACACCATACTGTTATTGATGCTTTGCTCGGACCACATACTGATTTCCTACTCCTGACAACCGGCTATTCTGATGACCCATCTCCGGCGCTGCCGAAGCTCCTCCGCACTGATACGAGTCTCAGGGGTTCGAGTAGCTTCGCCTTTACCGTGGCTTCAGACACAGGTTCCCCTTATTGGCACTTCTTCATTGCTAGGATGAACTGGCAACGTGGTTGCTTAGACGAAGTGCTCGCTCAAGTTGCAACCGACAAAATTGGAGACGTCCTGGTGATAGGTCTAGAGCAGAATTGTGCGTATCATCCATACGATGGTGGCGGCGATGTCATCGTGCGCGACGACGAAGCCCGCGCCGAGCTGAGGCAGATGTTTTCCACATGGTTGTCGCCAAGGGCTGACGGCCTGTAATTAACCTATCTCGCTGCTACAATCCCTCCCGCATGGCGATCAGTCCCGTTCAACTTCTGAAGCAAGCCAATCAAGCCCAGCGCCGCACTCTTCTGGCGGCCTCCCTCGGATGGATGCTCGATGCCTTCGACGCCATGCTTTACGCGCTCGTTCTCGCCTACGTGATGCGCGATCTTGGGATGTCGAAGGCAACCTCCGGATTTCTCTACACCCTTACGCTGCTTGCCTCGGGCATCGGTGGAGTGTTTTTCGGCTTCCTTGCCGACCGCATCGGACGCAAGCGCGCCCTGATGTTCAGCGTTCTGACTTACTCCGTCTGCTCGTTCGCCTCCGGACTGTCTACCACCGTGCTCATGCTGGCGGTGTTTCGCTTTATCCTCGGACTCGGCATGGGAGGTGAGTGGAATACCGGCGCAACCCTCGTTGCCGAAACCTGGCCCACCGAATTGCGCGCGAAGGCGATTGCAGTTGTGCAAAGCTCCTGGGCCATAGGCTACGCGCTGGCCGCGCTGGCGGCGGGTATCGTTCTGCGGTATGCCAACTGGCGTTATGTATTTTTCATTGGAATTCTGCCGGCTATGGTCACGCTTTGGATTCGCAAAGGAGTTCCGGAGTCGCAGATGTGGATGGATCAACGCGCGGCAAATGGCTTCGCAGTTCCTGAGCATCCGACTCGACCATACGATGACGCGAGCAGTTCGCGGGCGGGGGCGCCCGCTCCACACAGCGATTCGTTTCTGCTCATCTTTCGTGCCCCTTACGGCAAGAGTACGGTCGCGCTCCTTCTGCTTAATTTCTTTGGACTATTTGCCTGGTGGGGACTCTTTACGTGGATTCCTCCGTATCTTTCGCTCCCGATCGCGCAAGGCGGGCGCGGTTTTGGCATCATGCGCACCACCACGCTGCTGCTTGTGCTTAACCTGCTCGGCATGTTTCCCGGCTATCTCAGCTTCGGCTGGGTCGCGGATCACCTTGGCCGCCGAAGTTCTTTTATGCTCTACCTCTTTGCCGCGGCGCTGCTGGTTCCTTTTTATGCGATGGCGCGCTCGCAGTTGGTGTTGCTCGTGCTCGGCGCAATCGTCGCGTTCTTTGGAACGGGATTCTTCTCCGGCTCAGGTCTCATCGGCAGCGAGATTTTCCCGACCAGTTTGCGGGCGCGCGCTCTCGGCTTCACCTACAACGGGGCGCGCGCGCTGAGTTCTATCGCTCCCTACGTGATCGGGCGGGTCGGACAGGCCAAAGGATTGGATTGGGCGTTCTATCTGTGCGCCGCCGCGTTTTTCCTCGCGGCGGTGACCGCTACGCAACTGCCGGAGACGAAAGGGAAAAAGCTGGAATAAACGTCGTTAGTCGATGGTCGTTTGTCGTTCGCGATGCGGCTTACTAACGACTGGCAACCTCTCACTCCATTGGCTCGACGACCAATTCCGCGCTGCGCACCGCGCGTTCCGGCCATTGAATCAGGATAATTGCGACTAACACCAACACAATTCCTGCCGTCTGCAATGGACGCAGTAACTCACCTAACACGAGGGCAGCGATCAAGATACTGAATACCGGCTCGAGGCAACTGGCGACGATGGCGCGAGTCGGCTCCAGGTGCTGCAATCCGGCGAAGTAGCAGGAAAAGGGCCCGAGAACTGATATCAGCGAAAACATGAGCATGAATGCCCACTGTTCGCGGCCGTAGTGCGCAGCCGCAATTTTCCACGGAGGATTCACGAAGATCCAGAATGTGGAAGTGCCCACCAAAACCCAGAGCAACACTTTCCAGCGGTCGTAACGAGCGAGCACTTTGTGTCCGCCAACGTTATAAAACGCAAAGGAAAATGCTGCCAGCAGGGCGGCGATCACTCCGATTGCGTCCATGCGGAAGCCGCCCGCTCCGACGAAACCCACGGCCAGAGCGCATCCGACTACCGCCAGGCCTACCGCCGCAATTCTCTGCCATGACGGGCGCTGCGCTGCGCGCACCGCGGTATAGATCAGCACCCAGACCGGGGCCGTGTATTGCAAAATGATGGCGGTCGCCACGTTGGTCCGTTGGATCGCCAAGTAATAGAAATAGTTCGAGACCGCGACTCCAAGAACGCCGAGCAGAAAAAAGCGCACCAGATCGCGCCCCGGAACGCGCAGAGCGGACGCTCCTCTGCGCACCAGCAGAACCGGCAAGAGTACCGCTAACGATAGCGTGGCACGGCTTTGCGACAGGATCAGCGGGTCAATATTCTTGAGGGAATCGCCTGGTGACATTCCGAGCAGCGAATGGCCTGTGAAGGCCGACCGACCGAGCGTCGCGGAAATTCCCCAGAGAAAAGCCGCGCCGCCGATATAGAAATAACCTCGCAGCGGATGGGCCTCAGGCCGATGCTCCGCGCGCTCGCGAGCGCTCGTCACGGCACATGCTCAATCGTATACGTGATCTTTGCCGTCTTCTCCAGCATGGCAGATACCGAGCAGTACTTTTCTTTGGACAGTCGCACTGCATCTTCCATCGATTTTTTCGAGACCTCACCGCGCACAACATAGGTCAGGTGAATCGATGTATAGACGGCGGGATAACCGTCCGCTCTTTCGCCGGCCGCGCGCACTTCCAGGCCAGTGAAAGGTTCGCGTTTCTTACGCAGGATGCCCACGACGTCTGATGCGGTGCAGCCGCACAGGGCAATCAGCACCAACTCCATCGGGCTGTTGGCCGTTTTTTCGGTAGCCGTATCCATGACGATCGAGTGCCGCGAAGTCGCCGCTCCAACGTATCGTTCGTGGTCGGTCCAATGAATTGAAGCTTCAATCATCTTTTCCTCTCGCAGTTGCGCGATTCGCTGCTCGCGGAGATTTCCGTTACCGTCGATTATCCGTTACTGGCTCGGGATGAATGAGTACACGGAATAATTCCGGCGCATCGTGCTTGAAGCGAATTTCGAGCGATGTCTGCACGTCATGCACGCGCGCCAGCGGCATATCGTCGGGCAGGGTGCAATGGCAGGAAACATACAGCCGCGCGCGCACTTTCTTGAATTGAAATTCGTGCACGTCCATGACCTCGGGAAATTCCTTCACGATATTCTTGAGCCGCTGTTCCAGTTCTGGCTCGCGAACAATTTCCTCTCCCCGCTCAATCGTCGCCGGCTCGCTTTCGATGTGCGTGAGGATGGTCGCGATCTCTGGAATCTCACCCCGCATCTCTGTTTCCAGGCGCGTTACCTCATCGTGCGCCTGCTTCATGCTGAGTTGCTCGTCGAGTTCCAGATGCTGCTCCACGTGCAATTGGCCGTTCAAGTCTTGCACGCTAACGTCGTGCACGTTGAAGTTGTGGCGCGTCGCCACGGCGCGGATGCGATCAAAAATATTTTCCGTGCGGCCTGCCCGTGGCACGGAGTGCACCATAACGTCGGCCTCGGGCAAAATCTCGCGCACGCGCGAGGTCACCGCGTCCGCCACCTGCTCCGACCTCTGAAAAGTAAGATTGCGTTCCAGCCCCACCGAGACATCGGCGAAAAAGCGATTTCCGGCTTTGCGGAAGCGAACCCGCTCCACTTCCAGCACGCCGTCGACGGTTCTGATCCGGTCGAGAATCTGGTTGCGCACGCCGACTGGCGCCGCATCGAGCAACCCATCGATGGTTCTGCGCGCCAGTCGCCAACTTACCGAGACCACCACGCCCGCCACAAACAGCGCGGCAATCGGATCGGCCTGCCGCAGCCATTCCACGCGATAATTTCGTCCTATCCACACTAGCGCCAGCCCCACGATCACTACGCTACTCGACCATATATCGGTTGAAAAATGCAGCGCATCCGCCTCGAGCGCTTGACTGTCATATTTCGCCGCAATGCGTCCCAAGGCGCGCGAGCGCCACGCGTCGACCGCAATTGACAGGAACATCACCAGGAATGCCGGCACGCTCGGCTCAATCTCTACGCTGTGAAAAAACAGCCGCTTGACTGCCTCATAGACGATCCACAGGCAGGTCAGCAACAGGAGACCGGTTTCGATGAAGGCGGAAAAATTTTCTATCTTGCCATGACCGTACTGATGATCCGCATCGGCTGGCTTATCGGAGACGCGCACCGAGAAAAATGTAACCGTCGCCGCGATCAGATCCAATCCTGAATGCGCCGCCTCCGACAAAATTCCCAGGGAGCCGGTTGCGATTCCGACGACAACTTTCAGGCTGGTAACCACCAGAGCCGCGAGCACGGAATTCCCCGCGACCGCTCGCTTTTCGCGACGCATCGATCCGGAACTGAATGCGGCTCGATCTTCTGGCATCAACGTCATTATCGCCGCGGATTCGCTTGCCGCCAACTCCTCGTTTTTGTGGGCCGAGTTTGTGAATGGTTTATTAGGAGTGCGCCCCTGTGCTAACGTTCCGAGCGTGGGCTCGAAGAAGCGCATCGCGGTAATCGCCGGTGACGGAATTGGAAAAGAAGTCATTCCTCAGGCCGTGAAGGTCGTGCAGGCCGTTGGTGCCGCCGTCGAATTGACTTCATTCGATTGGGGAGCCGACCGCTACCTCGCCGACAAGGTGACCGTTCCGCCCGATGGCTTTGCCATGCTGGCGCGTGATTTCGATGCCATCCTGGTTGGTGCTTTTGGCGATCCGCGAGTTTCTTCCAACATTCACGCTAAAGAAATTCTCCTCGGCATGCGCTCGCAGATGGATCTCTACGCCAACGTCCGGCCTGTGCGTCTGATGGACGCGTCGCTCTGTCCGCTCAAAGGCGTTGAGCTCGAAGATGTCGACTTCGTTGTGATTCGGGAGAATACTGAGGGTGTCTATGGCGATCTCGGAGGAGTTTTCAAGCGCGGCACGCCCGAAGAAATTGCCATTCAGGAAGATGTCAACACTCGCAAAGGCGTTGAGCGCATCGTCCGCTACGCGTTTGATTATTGCGCGACGAATAAGAAGGTTGACGGCTCGCCGCGACGCCGCGTTTTGATGTGCGACAAATCAAATGCGATGACGCATGCCGGCGGTCTGTGGCAGCGCGTGTTCAAAGAAGTCTCGGTGGAATATCCGCAATTTGAAACCCAGCACATGTACGTCGATGCCCTCTGTCTGCAAATGGTGCGCGATCCGCAGATCTTCGATGTGATCGTGACCAACAATATGTTTGGCGACATCATCACCGATCTCGCGGCGGGACTGCAGGGCGGGCTGGGCATGGCTGCGAGCGCTAATCTGCATCCGGGAAAGACTGCGATGTTTGAACCCGTACATGGCTCAGCGCCGCCGATTGCGGGGAAAAATATTGCTAATCCCTTTGGGGCGATCTTGACGGCGGCCATGATGGTGCGGCATCTGGGGATGGCCGACGAGGCGCAGAAAATTGAAGCGGCTGTGCTCGAAGCGGTGCGGCAAAAGAAAACGACCAGCGACATTGGCGGCACCTTAGGAACTCTCGAGGCGGGCGAGTGGGTGGCGCTGCGAGTGAACTCCTGAAATTCTACGAAGTCTTACGCTTTCCGGGCTGACAGGGAACCTTCCAACCGGGAAATAAGTATAAACTCGTTTTCAATGCTTAATTTCATTGCTGTTTCTCAAAAGCTTGTGAGGCGGCTCTGCGAGCTCGCCCCCCTCGTGCTGTTCGTCGGTACGCTCTGCGCCTCCCTGTCGCAGGATCCAGCACCACAGAACCAGCCTTCCGCGGGCGAGGGCACCCGAGCCGCACAGGCTACGCCGGAAAGCACGATCTCCCCCAAGGAGGCGAAGGAACTTTTTCGCTCGGTCGACGATATTCTGCAGTTCGCCAGCCACGATACCGGCCTGCCGATCAAGAACGAAGTGAAGCGGAGGCTGACCAAGCGCAGCGAAGTCCAACATTACATCCAGAAGAGCATGAAGGAAGATAAGGACGCGAAGCGGCTCGAGCGCTCATCGGCTGTGCTGAAAAAGTTCGGCCTGCTGCCGAGGAACTTCGACCTGCCCAAATTTCTGGTGACGATGCTGCGCGAGCAAGTTGCGGGATATTACGACGTCAAAACGAAAACCGTAAATCTGCTCAACTGGGTCGACATCGAGCAGCAAAAACCTGTGCTGGCACACGAACTGACGCACGCTCTCCAGGATCAGTCCTTTGGGATCGAAAAATGGATGCAGGGATCAAACGGCGATTCGGGCGACAAAAAAGAAACCAGCGACCCCAGTCCGTCCGATATAGAAAACGATGAAGAAAGTTCGGCCCGCCAGGCGGTGGTCGAAGGACAAGCAATGGTCGTGTTGCTCGATTATTCGCTGGCGCCGACGGGGAAGACTCTGCTCGATTCGCCGCAAGTTGTTGAAGCGCTTAAGCAAGGCATGTTGGTGGGCACGCCCGACGCTCCCGCGTTTAGCAGCGCTCCGATTTTTCTAAAAGAGGAACTGACCTTCCCCTATCGCTTCGGACTCGACTTCACGGCCGCGCTGCTCGACGCCGGCGGAAAGCAACTTGCTTTTGCCGGCGCCTTCAAAGATCCGCCGAAGACAACGCGCGAAATCATGGAGCCGCAGACTTACCTGACGCATGAAAAGCTCGAGCCGATAAAGATCATCGACATCGACAAAGACTTCAAGGGCTATGATCCATTCGATATCGGCGCCATGGGCGAGTTCGACGTAGACATTCTGGTCGAGCAGTATGCCGGCCGCGACGTGGCCACGGCGATCTACCCCGAGTGGCGGGGCGGGTATTATTATGCCGGGCGGCCAAAGGGAAATAAATCGGCGCCCATCGGCTTGTTCTACGTTTCCCGCTGGTCGAGCCCGGCGAAGGCGGCGGAGTTCGCCGCAATCTACGCAAAATCGCTAGCGCAGCGCTATCAGAAGCGGCAAGCGTTAGGGACGGATGGCAAAGTTTCGAGCGACGCGCCGCCGGCCGATTCATGGCGGACTTTGCGCGGTAATCACGCCTGGCTGACCGAAGAGGGAGCTGTCGTGATCGATGTTCGCGGCGACACAGTGCTGATCAGCGAAAGTTTGGACGACGCGACAACGAAAACCGTCGAGGACGATTTTTGGTCGCACGAAAAACCGCAAGAAAAATCCTCGCCTCAGCCGCACTGAAATTTCGTCTTGTATAATCACAGGTTCCGCAGTCATTCCATAAACGGCCGGGCCTTTCAGGAGCGCAATTGCAACAGGCAGAAATTGGCATTATCGGCGGCAGCGGTCTGTACCACATGCCAGGTTTTCAGGATGTGCACGAGGCCGCACAGCAGACTCCGTTTGGCGATCCGTCGGATGCGTACATCCTCGGGACGCTCGCCGGACGCAAGGTAGCATTTCTTGCACGTCACGCACGCGGCCACAAGATTCTGCCGAGCGAATTGAATTTCCGGGCCAACATTTACGGCTTCAAGCAGCTCGGAGTCGTGCGCATTATCTCCGTCTCCGCCGTCGGCTCGCTGAAAGAAGAACATAAGCCGCTCGACTTCGTGATCCCTGATCAATTTTTCGACCGCACGCGTCACCGCGTCGATACTTTCTTCGGCGATGGCATCGTTGCCCATGTCGGATTCGGCGATCCGGTGTGTGGTGAGATGACCAAGGTCGTCGAAGACGCCTGCAAGCGCGCGGGCGTGACTGGAAAGCGGGGTGGGACGTACATCTGCATGGAGGGCCCGCAGTTCTCGACCAAGGCCGAGTCGCACGTTTATCGCAGCTGGGGAGCGGATGTGATCGGCATGACCAACCTTCAGGAAGCGAAGCTCGCACGCGAAGCGGAAATCTGCTATGTAACCGTGGCCATGGTCACGGACTACGATTGCTGGCATCCGCATCACGATGCGGTGACCGTCGAGCAGATTGTTTCCGTGCTGGTGAAGAACGCCGAGAACGCCGCGAAGGTCGTGAAGGAGGCAGTGTCCGCGATGCCAAAGACGCGCGCCTGCAAATGCGGATCGGCTCTGGCGCACGCCATTTTGACCGACCCCGCGAAAATTCCCACGGCAACGAGAGAGAAGTTGCAGCTGATAGTGGGGAAGTATTTGAAAAGCTAGTCGTTGTTTCGATCGTCGCTGGTCGATAGTCGCTGGTGGTTAGCGAACAGAAACGTGCATTGTTAACGGCTTGCTCGCCAACGCCGAACGACCATCAACTAAGAACTGCTCCACGGAGACTCATGAGTATTCTCGTAGTAGGTTCGGTGGCCTTCGACACCATCGCCACACCGTCTGGCCAGGTGAAAGACATCCTTGGAGGCGCCGCGACTTACTTCGCGCTGGCCGCGAGTTACTTCACCGAAGTGCGCATGGTTGCGGTCGTAGGCGAAGACTTCACGCCCGAGAACGAAGCCGTGCTCAAAAAGCGCGGAGTCGATACGCGCGGCATCGAGCGCACCCAGGGCAAGACTTTTCGCTGGGGCGGCCAATATCTCGACAATCTTAACGAAGCCAAGACGGACTTCACCGAACTGAACGTATTCGAGAAGTTTCAGCCGCGCATCCCCAAGGAATATGCGGACACGAAATTCCTTTTCCTCGCCAATATTCACCCCGCGCTGCAAAAGGCAGTGCGGCTCGAAATGGATGGCGTGCGCATGACCGGCGGCGACACCATGAATTTCTGGATCAAAGGCACGCCCAAGGAGTTGGCGGAAACGCTGAAGCTGGTCAACGTTCTGCTCATTAATGACACTGAAACGAAGATGCTGGCCAACGAGAAAAATCTTCTGCGCGCCGCCAACAAAGTCATCGCCATGGGGCCGAACGCGCTGGTCGTGAAGCACGGCGAATACGGAGCGACTATCTTTTTTCGCGAAGGAGCGTTCGGCATTGGCTCGCATCCTTTCCGCGCGCCTGCTCTGCCGATCGACGAAGTGAAAGATCCGACCGGAGCCGGCGATTCTTTCGCCGGCGGATTCATGGGCTACATCGCGTCGCAAGACGAGATCAATCGCGAGGTGCTGAAGCGCGCTCTTTTTTATGGCGGCGTCATGGGATCATTCGCCGTCGAGCGCTTCGGGACGGAGCGCTTGCAGAATCTTAGCCGCGAAGAAATTGATGAACGCTTCCAGATTTTCCGCGAACTAACACATCTGGATTAAGACCTGATGCAGCGTCCCTCGAGTTCGGGGGAATAAACGCCGAGTTTGTCATCTTGAGCGAAGCGAAGGACCTGCGTGTTTGAGGCTCAGGATGATCCCGGAAAAGGCATAGAGTGACTGCAAAAACCACCGCCGCCCCTCTCGACCGCAGCGCGGCCCGCGTGGCCGGAATCTCCTTCCTCGTTTCTTTTTTCTCGTTCCTTCATTACCTGCAGCGTGGCGATCTTCTGCTCTATGGGGATGCCGTCGCGCACATCAATATCGCGCGCAGAGTTTTCGATTCGCTGACTCCCGGTCCGCTGCAACTGGGAACGGTATGGCTTCCGCTGCCGCATGTGCTGATGATCCCGTTTATTTTCTCGAACGCAATGTGGCAGAACGGATCGGGCGGCTCGATCTCATCAATGATCGCCTACGGGTTCGGCGTTGTAGGAATATTCAGCTTGCTGCGCGGTGCGCTTGATTCCGATCCACGCACAAAGCCTGGGGCTGTTATAGGCGCGGCCGCTGCCGCGATCGCCTACGGAGCCAATCCCAATCTGATTTATATGCAATCCACCGCGATGACCGAATCGCTCTATCTAGCGCTCTTTATCTGGTCGGTCGCGTACTTCGCGGAATTCGTTCGTTCGATGAAAGAGACTGCTTCCGAAAAAGTTGACAGTGGACGAACACGGTCAATGCGCAAAGCGCTCTTTCGTTGCGCGTGTTGCCTGGCTGCCGCCGAACTTACTCGCTACGACGGATGGTTTCTCGCGTCGGTAATGGGATCGGCGATCGTCATCATCGCGCTGCGGCGGTGGGAAAATCGCGCGTTGCGGCGAGTTGCAATCAAGTTCTTGCTAATTATCGCCGTCGCTCCCGCGCTCTGGCTCGCCTACAACCGCGTGATCTACGGTAGCGCGCTCGACTTTGCTACTGGCCCCTACTCTGCGAGAGCCATTGAGCAGCGCGTCGGCGCGCCGAATCCGGCGCTACACAGTCCGCCTGTCGCGGCTGTTTATTTCCTGAAAGCGGCGCAGTTGAATCTGGCCGACGGAAACTGGGGACGGTTTTGGCTGGCCGGGGCCTTTGTAGCGCTGGTCTTTGCCGCCTGGAAACTGCGGGCTCAATTGCCACCACTGCTCTTGCTGTGGTCGCCGCTACCGTTCTACGCGCTTTCCATCGCCTACGGTTCAGTTCCGCTGCATGTCTCGACATGGTGGCCCTTCGCCACTTTCAATCAGCGTTACGGCCTGCAGTTGCTGCCGATGTTCGCGGCGTCGATGGGATTGCTGACTGGCTCCATCTATGTTCTCCTTACACGCGAAACGAGCGAATCCAGCAGCGCGGGCGCACAACACGGCTGGAAACTTGTATCAGTCCTACTCGTCATGGTCGTGGTCAGCTACGCGTTGGTATGGAAATCCGGGCCTCAATGTCTGCAAGAGGCCCAGAAAAACTGGCGGATCCGCAACCCGTTGAACTCCGCGGTCGAGCGGGTGGTTACCCATTTGCCGAGAAATTCAATGTATTTGATGGATCTCGGCGAGCACGTCGGCGTCATGGAGCAGGCTGACGTTCCGCTGCGTCAAGTTGTAAACCAGGACAATCACCGGCCGTGGAAGCATCCGTCCGACCCCGAAGGCTTGTGGGAGCGCGCTCTTGCTGACCCCACACGCCATGTCGATTTTGTGATTGCTTTCGACGGCGATGCCGTGGATCAAGGCGTGAACAAAACCAACCTCACCGAGCTGACGGAAATTCACGCAACTGGACAAGCGCACGCCCACATCTATGCGACCCGCCTCGCCCCGAATCAATCGCGTTAACCCCTAGTAAAATGCCGCGTAAAAAGCGGTGGACGCCGGTGATAGAATCCGCTCGAAGCTTCGCGCCGCTATGAATTTATTCCATGAGGTTGCTCGACTGCTGCACAACGAATTAGGCGTGGTGCTCAGTGCCACCCTGGCGCGGCTGCTTCTGGCGGCAACACTCGGCGGCGTGATTGGTCTGGAGCGGCAACTCCGCCACAAGCCGGCCGGCCTCCGCACCAATATGTTCATCTGTTTTGGCGCGGCGATGTTTACCGTGCTGTCAAAGGAACTGGCGGGTGTGCCATCGGACAGCGCGAGGATCACTGCGCAGATCATCCCGGGCATCGGTTTCATCGGCGCCGGTTCCATTCTGCACGCGAAAACTTCCGTCACCGGTCTGACCACGGCGGCAACATTATTTGTTGTGGCCTCGGTCGGAATGGCTGCCGGTGGGGGCCTTTACTTGACGGCCGTCTTCGCAACCATCCTGATTTTGTTCGCGCTCGTTATGCTCGGCCGAGCGGAAGCCGTGTTCTCACTGAAGATGTTCGCCACCAGTTACGAAGTCACGGGCCGCAACGTCGACGGCATGTTGCGCGAGGTAAATCGCATCCTCGACTCCGAGCAGCTCACCATGCACAGCATAAACGTCGCCAATGCCGATCCCGATTTCCGGCTGGTGTTCTCCGTGGACGGTGAGCGCGACCAGCAAAACTTGTTCTCGATCCGCTTGCACGAATCGGCGGCCTTCGCCACGGTGTCAACGCTCGGATCCACCGAACACGAATGACGCGCGACGCATGAGTGCCCGCCCGAATTGCTAAGATGAGTGCCAACACATGACAGCGCCTTTGAACAACGAGGTCACGAGAATCGCTTTCACCAAAGCATCCGCGTGCGGCAACGATTTTCTGTTGGTCGATGGAGCGCACGCGACCGGCGACCTCGCCGTGCTCACCCGCCGCATGTGCGACCGTCATTACGGACTGGGCGCTGATGGCGTCGAATGGCTGTTTCCGGACGCGGACGCTGACGTAAACGCGCGCCTCATTAACGCAGATGGATCGGAGGCGGAAATCTCGGGCAACGGAACGCGCTGCGTGGCGGCGGATATTTATTCGCGAACCGGCAAAGCGAAAATCATGGTTCGCACCGGCGCCGGATTGAAGGCCTGTCATTTTATGGGACAGAAAGACAACCGGCAAGGTCCCACATTTGAGTTCGAGGCCGATATGGGCCAGCCCGAAGTTGGCGATGAATTAGCCATTGATACCGGTTCCGTGCGCGCGAAGGGCACGAGAATTTCTATGGGAAATCCGCACTTCGTGATCTTTGTCGAAGCATTTCAGAATGGATGGCAAGAACACGCGGCGCTGCTCGGCGCGCAGCCGCAGTTTCCCGAGGGCACGAACGTCGAATATGTGGTGGTGCGTAGCCCGAATGAACTCGAGTTCCGAATATTTGAACGGGGAGCAGGCGAGACGCAATCGTCCGGCACGGGATCCTGCGCGTCGGCCGTGGCCGCAATTGCCAGCGGCCGTGTTACTTCGCCAGTCAGGGTGATCGCTCCCGGAGGTCCGCAGACCGTGCGCTGGGAAAATCAGGTGTATTTGCGAGGTCCGGCAACCTTAATCTGCCGCGGAGAATTCTTCGTTTAAGATCAAGTCCAGATGTCATCGGCTCCCCAACCTTCGCGAGTTATGCCGCGCGCCCTCCGCCCCGGCGATAAGGTGGGAATCGCAGCGCCCGCATCGAACGTACAACGCGAAACCTTGGAGGCCGGGTGTGATGGCTTGCGCCGAGCCGGTTACGAGCCGTTTTATTTCGAGTCGATCCTCGAACGCGATCTCTACTTCGCCGGTTCGGCAGAGCGCCGGGCGCGAGAGCTCGAAGACATGTTCGCGCGCGATGACATCCGCGCGATTATTTGCGCGCGCGGCGGATATGGCTCGAACTACGTCTTGCCGAGGGTCGACCTAAAAACAATTGCAGCCCATCCCAAGATTTTCGTCGGCTACAGCGACCTCACCACTCTTCTGACGACGTTTACAGACACCGCTAACTTCGTAACCTTTCACGGACCCATGGTCGCCAAAGATTTCGCGCTCGCCGACGGTGTCGATTTTGCTTCTTGGCAGAATGCAGTGACGGGCTCCGCAGAATGGAAGATTGGCGACGACTCAGCCGCAAAACCGCTAGTGGCGGGAGAAGCCGAGGGGACGCTTTATGGCGGGTGCCTTTCGATTCTGGTAGCGGCGCTCGGCACCGCCAATGACATCCGCACTGAGGGGACGATTCTTTTTCTCGAAGACATAGCCGCCAAGCCCTTCCAAATCGATCGCATGCTGATGCAGTTAAAGCTCGCGGGCAAGTTAACAGAAGTGCGTGGCATTATCTTTGGCGAAATGCTGGATTGCCGCCAAAGCCCTACGCAGGATTACACCCTCGAAGAAGTTGTGCTGAGAGTGGTCGGTGATCTCGGCATCCCTGTGGCATTTGGATTGCGCTCGGGCCATGTCTCGCGCGCCAACATCACGCTGCCCTTCGGCGTAAGAGCCCGTCTCGAAGTGGGCGGCGAAGTGAACCTAACGATTCTTGAGTCCGCGACGGCGAAGTGATCACGGTAATGAGTAATTTCGAATGACCCAGCCCAAACACATCCACCTCGTAGGCATCTGCGGAACCGCCATGGCTTCGCTTGCGGGCATGTTGCAAGAGCGCGGCTTTCGTGTCACCGGTTCCGATGCGGCTGCCTATCCGCCCATGTCAACGTTCCTTGAGTCGCTGGGCATTCCTGTAGCACAGCCCTTCGCCGAAGCGAATCTCAATCCCCGCCCTGATCTGGTGGTCGTAGGCAACGTGCTCTCGCGTGGCAACCTGGAGCTCGAGTTCGTCCTCGACCAGCGCATCCCATTCTGCTCGCTGCCGCAACTGCTGCACGATGAGTTTCTAGTGGGCAAAGAAGTGCTGGTCGTCGCGGGCACGCACGGCAAAACGACTACGACTTCGATGCTGGCATGGATTTTTGAGAGCGCGGGACTTCGCCCCTCATTCCTCATCGGTGGTATCGCCGAAAATTTCGGTCGCAGCTTCGGGATCGGCGAGGGCCAGCATTTCATTATCGAAGGCGATGAATATGACACGGCCTTTTTTGATAAGGGTCCGAAGTTTCTCCACTACTTTCCTGATTCTGTAATTCTCACTTCGGTGGAGTTCGATCACGCCGATATCTACAAAGATCTCGACGCGATCGAAACCGCGTTCAAGCGCCTGGTTAACCTGGTTCCGCGCCGCGGACGCATCATCGGCTTCGAGGCCGGCGGAACGGGCGATGCCAGCATCGATCGCTGCCTGCAGAAAGCGTTTTGTCCCGTAGAACGGTACGGCGCATCGGCCCGCGCGAACTGGAAAATCACCGATTTAAGACTCGACGAGCACCAAACCACGTGGTCGGTCGCGCGCGGTGACAAAGCGTGGGCCGAGTTCGAATTCGCCTTAGGCGGCGAATACAACGTCTGGAACGCGACCGCAGCGGCTGCGTTGGCCGCCAATTACGGAATCCCACAAAATGCGATCGCGCAGGCGCTAAAAACTTTTCGCAGCGTCAAGCGTCGGCTCGAAGTGAAGGCCGAAATCAACGGCATCACGATTATCGACGACTTCGCACATCATCCGACGGCCATCGAGCAGACGATCCGGGCGCTACGCTCGCGCTATCCGCAATCGCGCCTTTGGGTACTCCTCGAGCCGCGCTCCAACACACTACGCCGCAACGTGCTTCAGGAAGTTCTCGCGCAGAGCCTCGCGCAAGCCGATCAGGTGGTCGTTGCCGCCATCTTCAAGTCGGAGGCGATCCCGGAAAACGAGCGCCTCGACCTGAATCGCGTTGTCGCCCAAATTCAGCAGAACGGGAAGCAGGCGCGCATTCTCGCCGATGCCGATGCCATTGTCGACGCGATCGCCCCCGAGCTGCGCCCTCGCGATGTGGTTGCGATTCTCTCCAATGGCGGATTCGGCGGAATCTATGAGAAGCTACCCCAACGCTTGCGCCAGCTTACGGCGAAAGCATAACCGCCGTCGGATAAAATTAGGATTCGTATGCAGGACACTCCTTGAGGCGTGCCTACACTCCACTACTATCAATGCGCCATTAGGCGCTGGGTTTTGAAATTCAACTGTGATGACGGACTAATCAGTGTTTCGCACCATCCTGATGCTACTGTTCTGGGCCGCCGCGCTCCCCTTCGCCGCGGTGTTCGGAATTCCGTGGACCTATATCACGAAAGACATCAGCTTCCTCTACAACACATGCATGTGGGCGGCTTTCAAAGGAGTCCAAATCGCCGGAGTGAAAGTCCGCACCATCGGTCTGGAAAAAATCAGCCCTGAGCGCAACTACATGTTCTTGTCCAATCACATTTCTAATCTCGATCCGCCCGTCACACTGCCGCTGATTCCGCGCCGCACCTCGGTGATGGTGAAGAAGGGATTGTTCAAAGTTCCAATTCTGAGCCACATCATGCGCATCGGATCGCTGGTTCCTGTTGACCGTGGAAATCGCGACTCCGGCATCACGGCCCTCCGCGACGCCGTCAAAGCCATTGAACAAGGGCTCAACATGACCATATATGTGGAAGGGAAGCGCTCCTTCGACGGCAAGCTGCTGCCCTTCAAGAAAGGTCCGTTTTATCTGGCGGAGGAGTGCAGCGTTCCCATCGTTCCGATCACTATTTCGGGAACCGAAGCCGTTATGCCTAAAGCCCAGTTTGCGATTCGGCCGGGAACCGTGACCGTCCAATTTCACGATCCCATCGAGCCTCGAGATTTCGGAGAACGGGACTATCTGATCGCCAGAGTGCGAGCGGCGATCAATAGCGGGCTTCCGGTGGAGCTGCGGGAGTAAGTCTTGGTGTGCTACGTAGCCGCTGCTGAATGAGCGCCTCAATTTCTTTCGGCCGTTTTATTTCGGTGCAGCTCCAGCTGTCAAGACGAAACAACATACGAAACAAATAGCGATGCGCAATTTCTCATGCCGGCGCGGTACATCATCCTCTTTCGGCCAACTTTCTGACGGCCTTGGCAATCTCGGGCAGCTTGGCGTAAGCGGCACAGCACTTTAGCCATAGGCGGTGGTCGATAGCGGGGGCGCCGCTGACCATCGCTCCGGGGGCTACGTCGTGAGGGATACCGCTTTGCGCGATGGCGATAGCTCCATTGCCTATTTTGACGTGGCCGCTTACGCCTACCTGGCCGGCTAGGATCACATTGTTGCCTACGTCGGTCGTGCCGGCGAGGCCTACCTGGGCGCAGAGCAGCGTGTCGTGTCCGACGGTGCAGCTGTGGCCTACGTGGACTAAGTTATCGATTTTTGCTCCCCGGCCTATGCGCGTCTCGCCTATGCTGGCCCGGTCGATGCAGGTGTTGGCCTGGAGCTCGGCGTCGCCCTCGATTACTACGTTGCCGGACTGGACGATCTTGTGCCAGTGACCAGCGTCGTCTTTGGCGAATCCGAAACCGTCGCAGCCGATTACTACTCCGTTTTGCAGGAGGACGTTATCGCCTAGCTGGCAGAATTCTCTGACTACAGCGTGAGCGTGGGCGAAGAAATTGCGGCCTATGGTTACTCCGCGATAAATGACGGCGTGGGCGAGGAGGACGGCATTGTCTCCTATGACCACATCGTCGTCGATCACTACGTAGGGGCCGATGTGGGCGTTCTTGCCCAGCTTCGCTTTGGGGCTCACCACGGCAGTGGGATGGATTCCGGGCGCGTAGGCGGGCGGGTGGTAGAACAGTTCGATTGCCTTCGCCCAGGCTAAGTACGGGTTCTGGCTGCGCAGCATTCCGGTGCTAATGGCGGGGAAGGCCTCGGATACGATCACGGCTGAGGCCTGCGTCGTTTTTGCGGCAGTGTTGTATTTGGGATTGGAGACGAAAGTTAGCTGTCCGGGTAGGGCTTGTTCTATGGCGGCTACGGCAGTGATCTCGGTTCCGGGTGGGGCGTTTTCGAGGCGGGCGTTTAAGGCGGCTGCTATGTCGGATAGTTTCATGGCGGTCTGGGGAATTGTAATCGAGCAGGAGGGTGTTAGGTCTTGGGTCTCATGGCCAGGAAAAGCAGGAGCGACCCAATTTCAGTCTTCGAGCCGCTTAACGTACTCGAATAGAGGCATGCCGAAAAAACTGGTTACTCTTCCCGACCGCTCGAAGCTGTTTTTCTCGTAAAAACGCATGGCCTGTTGCAGAAGCTGCGTCGTGTCCAGGCTGATCCGGGAGCATCCTTGATCGCGCAGCTCTGACTCGACGGCCTTCAGCAACTGCGTAGCTACGCCGGAACCTTGCCACCCTGGGAGAACTGCCATTCCCCGAATGTGACCTTCTTTTGCTCGACCGACTTCTGAAGTGACAACCTGGCAACCGATGGTGCCCACGATCTCGCCGGACTCGCTCACGGCCACGAATAGGCACATGCTTCGGAAGCGCTCTTCAATCGTCTGGGGTGTTAATACGGTGTCGACAAAGGCCGTGGGGGTATAGCTGCCGCGGTAGGGTTCAAAGGCTGCGCGCAGACATTCCAGGATTCCAGCGGAATCGATCGATGCGGCTTTGCGGATGGCTGAGTGTCGTTCACGCATTCGCAACCTCGAGATGCAGAGGTCAGTTGTTAGCGATGCCACAGGTGGGCGGACCGCCGACAGTTGCTAAGCTGCGAGCGGCGAGGGCACGTGCTCCTAAGGCAAACCGCGCCTGCCTCTATGCGAGCCTCACCTATTGCTCGAACAACGTGACCTGACGGGTGTCCGGTGCGCCGCCTTTTCGCCGGCGATTGCCGGCCCCAATTACGGCCAAGACGGCGAGTGACGCTAGGGCTTCTCTCGGGACGAATACCCTTTGCGTGTTGGAACGAAGGTCGGGCGGATTCATCAGAAAGCCTTCGGCGGGATTTTGCGTCAGATCGTTGGGCAGGATGCCTTCGAGCACTTCGCTGTCTTTGAATTTCATGCGCACCCAAAGGCCCTCGGTTCTGGGACGAGTGGTGAAGGTTTTGCGCAGCATCAGGTCGGTGTCGGAAAATTCGCGGACGAAGTAAACGGCTTTGATGTCGCGCAGATCAATGGCTACGACTTGGCCGGAGGTATTGAGCAGCTCGAGCTTGCCATCGACCACAAACTTGGCGGGAGCGACATAGCCGCTGATCGAGTCGCGGTCGTGTTTGCGCACGATTACTTTCTTGTGAGTTGAGGGCATTCGTTTTTAAAATATTCCAGATAACAACAGCGCGATAAAGCGCTGTCCGCTAGGCAAGGTTAGAGTTACGCGGGCGAGGGCGCCCGCGCCCCACAACTGCAATTGGATTCTCGCACTTTCCGGCGGAATTCGGGCAGTTTGTGCTTGACAGTAGCCAAACGGTAAACCTTGTGTTATTTTCTGTTGTTTACTGAATTGCAAGAGTGCGATATAAGTCTAATGGCTAGAGAGAGTTAGATTGAGCCAAACAGGCTGCTCGCCAGGGGGTGGGCTGCCTCCCTGTGCAAAACCTGTGCAAAACGCCCCAATCAGGCCCCAGGATGGGCCCCCGCGAGGCGACTAGGAAGGCATGGCCGATTACATATACACATTGGAGACCCGGCTCTCACCGGACCAACAAAAGTCTGTCGCGCTTGTCCTAGACGCCGCCAAGGCGGCGGGGATGAATCTGTATCTCACCGGTGGTGCCATCCGCGACATCATCACGGGCTTCCCGATCCGCGATCTGGATTTCACGGTGCAGGGAAACGCGCTCAAGCTGCAAAAAGATCTGGAGCGCGCGGGCGCGGTGGTGGGCGCCGCCGACTCCGAAACGCGGAGCCTGCTGCTGACGCTGCCGGGCGGAGTGCGCTCGGAGGTCGCCATGGCGCGCTCGGAGCATTACGACAAGCCGGGGAAAGCTCCGCAGTTGGCTCCGGCAACGATCATCGACGACTTGCGGCGCCGCGATTTCACCGTAAACGCAATGGCCCTATCGCTGAATGAAGGATCGCGCGGGCTGTTGATGGATCCTTTTAACGGTGTGGCCGACATTGAAGCGAAGGTCATACGCGTATTGCACAACTACGCGTTTCTCGAAGATCCATCGCGGATGATCCGCGCTACCCGCTTTACTACGCGCTTCCATTGGCCGCTCGAAGAGCGGACGCAGGCGCGCTACGAATCGGGCAAAGAAAATAATTACATCGAATACATACGCAGCTCGAGTATTGGACATGAGATCGAGCAGTTGGCCTATGAGGATGACGCACTCGCGGTTCTGAAGGCCTACGAAAAAGAGGGTTGGCTCAAGGTATTGAATTCGCACTGGAGCACGGCCAAGGCGGACACGGCCGGTCTGGGCGCGTTGATGAAGACACGGCAGCAGATGAATGAGCTGGGCTATACGCCGGAGGTTGCTCCGGCGGTAATGCATTTTCTTACCGAGCGGCTGGGCGATAAGGATATTTCGGATTTGCGGCGGGCCATTCCGCGAAAGGATTTGGTGGAGGCGTGGAAGGATCTGGACGCAAACGCGCACAGCCTGGCTAAGCGTTTGACGGGTAAAGAAGCCGCCACGCCCGCGCGGACTTGGCAATTGTTGTCGTCGGCGCGTCCGGAGATGATTCTGTTTTTGGCGATCACAGCGCGGCAGCAGGCGGTGGCGCAGAAGATCAAGAATTTCTTCACGAAGTGGCGGCAAGTGAAGCAGAAGATTCCGTTGCCGGAGATGACCGAGCTGCGCATCACTCCGGAGATGCCGGAGTATCCAAAGATTGCGAACGATGTGTTCTTGCTCCTGTTGGATGGCAGGTTGCGGTCGCGCACGGAAACGCTGAAATATTTGAAGCCGCTGGCGCCGCCTCCGCCACCTCCGCCACCTCCGCCGCCAGCGAAGCGCGGGCGCGGAGCTAAGGCGGCTGCAGCAGCGGCAGTTCCGCCAGTTGAAGCAGGTAAGGCGGGCAAGAAGGGGAAGGGAAAAGCGGCGGCGGCTGCGGCTGGGGCGACTGCTCCGGCGCAGGCGGTAGCCGCTCCTGGAGGCAAGGCCGCGGCTCCCGCGAAAGTCTCTCCCGCAGAAAAACCAGCAGCGCCTGCAAAGGCAGCGGTCGCTCTCCCTGATAACAAGGCGGCGCAGGCTCTAACCGTGAAAAAGGCTGCGAAACCGGCCAAACCCGCGAAAGCAGCGGCTAAACCCAAGGCAAAAGCTGCCAGCAAACCGAAGCCGAAGGGCAAGAAAAAGGGAAAATAAGGGAACGCGGCTTGCGGGCTCCCTCCGACGTTGTCATCTTGGGCGAAGCGAAAGGCCCATGCATTCCGCGAGATGACCGAAGATGCCCCTGCCCCGCGGCACCGGAGTGCCGTTCGGAGTTCTTCTTAGGCGCTCGCCGAGTTAAATCCGCGCTATAATGTGGGTATGCGGCGCTGGTTGTCCATAGCGGCGTTTAGCCTCATCTTGATTTCGTTGCCTGCATTGGCGCAACGGCACGGTGGGGGTGGTGGTGGTGGTGGTCACTTCGCCTCGCACACTGGGTCTGTTTCCCGTTCATTTTCTTCTGCATCATCTTCCCGCGCTTTTCATGGCAGTGGCTTTGCTCATGGATCGGGCGATCGCGTCCGAATAGGAAATCGCTACTACAACAACTATCGAGGCGTCTACGGACGGCGCGGCCTGTATCCCTATTATGGATACGCGGGATGCTATCCGTATGGATATTGCGATTGGTGGGATGATTCGCTCGCCTACGATTCGCAGGACAGCGCCCAGGATACAAACAATGATCAGGATTCTTACGCCGGCTTTTATCAGGCTCCGGCATATCCCGGTCCGTACGCTGCGAATAGCGGACTGCAGCGCGATGTACAGACGCTGAACGGGAAGATCGATCGGCTACAAACCGATATCGAGGCGCGCAATCATCCGAAATCAGATCAGGAGCCGGCGACGGCGCTGGTCTTCCGCGATCAGCATGTTGAAGAAGTGCATAACTACGCGATCGCCGGAGGAACTCTCTGGGTGTTCAACGACCAGGCCTCGAAGAAGATTCCGCTGGCGCAGCTTGATCTCGATGCCACGATCAAGAAGAATGACGAGCGCGGCGTGGATTTTCAGGTGCCGGAACCATCGCTTTCGATCCAGATCGTGCGCTGATCGGCGCGCTCAACCGAATTACACCACTTTCAGTCGTTGCGTGAATCCTTCCAGCCGGTAGAATAAATTTGATTCGCTGCGAGCTAAAAGCCAAGAGCTAATGGCTAAGTGCTGCCCTCATGAACCAAAATCAATTCGTTCATCTGCATCTGCATAGTGATTATTCTTTGCTCGACGGTGCCTGCGACGTCGAGAAGCTGGTCGAGCGCGTTCACGAGCTAGGCATGCCGGCCGTAGCCATGACTGACCACGGCAACATTTTTGGCGCGGTGCATTTTGTGAATGCGGCGCACAAGGTAGGCGTCAAGCCGATCGTCGGATGCGAGCTCTACATCTGCAAGAAAGACGATCACGTCATCACGCGGACTCCTCCCGACGGCGACACGTATAACCACTTGCTGGTGCTGGCCGAAAATGAGGAAGGCTATCGCAACCTGGTGAAGATCACGTCGGAAGCGTCGCTGCATGGCTTCTACTACAAGCCGCGCGTGAGCAAGAAGTTTCTCGCGGAGCACTCGCGTGGCCTGATTGGGCTTTCGGGCTGCCTGAAGGGCGAAGTGGCCGAGCGCTTGACGGAAGGGAACTACGACGCGGCGCGGGAGGCAGCCGGATTTTATCGCGATCTTTTTGGCAAAGAAAATTTCTTTCTTGAGATTCAGGACCAGGGACTGGAGATGGAGCACCGTATCCACTCGGACTTGTTCCGGCTGGAAAAGGAGATCGGGCTGCCGATGGTTGCGACCAACGACAGCCACTATCTTTGCGAGGATGATGCGCACGCTCAGGATGTGATGCTGTGCATTCAGACGGGAAAGTCCATCCAGGAAACCAACCGGATGAAGTTCGAGGGCACGCAGTTCTACGTCAAGAACGGCGACGAGATGCTGCGCGTGTTCAGGGATTCTCCGGCAGTTCTCTCGCGCACGCTGGATATTGCCGAGCGTTGCAACCTTCGGCTGGAGAAGGTTCCCAGCCCGTTTCCGCACTTTGATGTTCCGGATGGATTTACTCTCGATAGTTATTTTGAGCATGTGACGCGTCAGGGATTCGCGCGGCGGATGGAGAATCTGAGCGCTGCGGCGACTAGCGGCCGTTTGAAACACTCGCTTGCGGAGTACGAGCAGCGGCTGGCGCGCGAGATCGCGATTATTCAACAGATGAAATTTTCCGGATATTTTCTGATCGTCTGGGATTTCATTCGTTACGCGCGCGAGCGCGGCATTCCCGTTGGGCCGGGGCGCGGCTCGGCGGCGGGCGCGGTCGTGGCGTATTCGCTGGGGATCACAAACATCGATCCGCTGCAGCATGAGCTTCTGTTCGAGCGTTTTCTCAATCCCGAGCGCATTTCGATGCCTGATATCGATATCGATTTCTGTATGAACCGGCGCGGCGAGGTGATCGAATACGTTACCCATAAATATGGGCGGGAGAACGTCGCGCAGATTATTACGTTTGGCACGATGGCCGCGAAGGCCGCGATCAAGGACGTCGGCCGCGCCATGGATATCCCGTACAGCGACGTCGATCGCATCGCCAAGATGGTGCCGACCACGCTGAATATCAAGTTGAACGATGCGCTGACGGAGTCGGCGGCATTACAGGAGGCGTATCAGAAAGATCCGCAGGTGCGGCAGTTGCTGGACACGGCGCTGAAGCTGGAAGGGCTGGTGCGGAATTCCGGCGTACACGCCGCTGGCGTGGTGATTTCGCCGCGGCCGCTGATTGAGTTGGTGCCGCTACACAAGACGAAGAACGACGAAATTGTTACCGCCTTTGACATGGTAGCCATCGAAAAGATGGGTCTACTGAAGATGGATTTTCTCGGGCTCACAACGCTCACCATTCTTGACGACACGCTGAAGCTGATTGCGCAAAGAGGCCAGCAACTCACACTCGACGACATCCCGCTGGAGGACGAAGAAACATATCAGAAAGTGTTCCACCGCGGATTGACATCGGGTATTTTTCAGTTTGAATCGCATGGCATGCGCGATGTACTGCGGCGTTACCAGCCCAACTCCATCGAACACCTGACCGCGCTGAATGCGCTCTATCGTCCCGGCCCGATGGCGATGATCGATGATTTCATCGAGCGCAAGCATGGGCGCCGCAAAATCGAATATGAGTTGCCTGAATTGAAAGAGATCCTGCAGGAAACGCTCGGTGTCTTCGTCTATCAGGAACAGGTGATGCAGGCGGCCAACAAGCTCGCGGGCTATTCCCTGGGAGAAGCCGATTTGCTACGCCGCGCGATGGGAAAGAAAAAGCCCGAGGAAATGGCGGCACAGCGGGAACGTTTTGTGCAGGGCGCGACGAAAAATGGCCTCCCGCCGAAAAAGATCGAGAAGATTTTCGATCTGATGGCCCAGTTCGCCGGATACGGATTTAATAAATCGCACTCGGCGGCTTACGCGCTGCTGGCGTATCACACGGCGTATTTGAAGACGCATCATCCGCTGGATTTCATGGCGGCGCTACTGACTTCGATCACGGGCGATACCGACAGTGTCGTCAAGTACATCAACGAATGCCGCGAGATGGGGATAGCGGTAGAGCCTCCGGACATAAATGTCAGCGACGCGAACTTTACGCCGCACGGACAGGCGATACGGTTTGGTCTGGCCGCGGTGAAGAATGTTGGCGGCAATGCGATTGAGTCGATTGTCGCGGCGCGGAAAAAGCTGGGCCGGAATTTCAAATCGTTTTTTGAATTCTGCGAAGAAGTCGACCTGCGGCTGTTGAACAAGCGCGTGCTGGAGTCGCTGATCAAGAGCGGGGCGATGGATTGCTTCGGACGGCGAGCGCAGCTGATGAAGGCTCTGGATACGGCGATCGAGCACGCGCAAAAAGCGCAGAGAGATGCGGAGTCAGGGCAGCACGGGCTGTTTGGCGTGTTTGCGGAGGAGACGGCTGAGCAGGCGAATGACGCGCTTCCCAACGTGCCCGACTGGGACGAACATATGCGGCTGGCGGCAGAGAAGGAAATTCTCGGGTTTTTTATTACCGGGCATCCGATGGAGAAATACAAAGAAAAGCTGGCCGACTTGAATGCACTCTCTACGGAAGACATTGCGGCAATGAAAAAATCTACGGGCAAGGATGAGAACATCACGACAGCGGGATTGATTTCGGGGCTGCGGGTGGCGAAGTCACGGCGCGGCGAACTGTGGGCGCAGGCTTCGCTCGAAGATATGACCGGGAAAGTCGAACTGCTGGTATTTCCCGAGGCCTACAGAAAGCTGGCGGAAAAGGTGAAACTTGAGGTGCCGGTGCTGATTCGTGGAGGCGTGCGTATTGAAGAAGGCGCGAATCCGAAGGTGACGGCCAACGAGATTATTCCGCTCGACGAAGCGCGCGTGCCTTTGCCGAAGGCGCTGCGGATACGGATTCCGCTGGGCAGCGCGACGGATGGCACGGTCGATGCGCTGTATGCGCTCTGCCGCGAGCGCAAGGGCGAGGCGAAGGTGTTATTTGACGTGGAGCGCGAAGGCGATTTCATGGTAGTGATGGAAGCCGAAGGCTATAATGTGATGCCGGATCGCAATTTTCTTGGCCGCGTGGAGGAGTTGTGCGGGCGCGGCAGCGTGCGCGTCATCAGTTGATCGCGCCAGGCTACAAATGCGGCCGATGAGGCGAACGAAAACAAGACGGGCAGAAGACTTCGACCGTGCCGCGGTCAGGAGCGAGGAGAATCCTTCCCTCGCCGGTGCGGATTTCATGCTTTCGATGGTCGAAGCGCATCACACGCGCAAGAATGGGAACGTCATCAAAATGGATTCTGGACTGAAGGCGCAACAGGAACTGGAAAAAATCGAGGCCCAGATCATCCGGCTGCAAGCGGTAGAGGGGCAGAAACCGGATACGCTGCGGCAGATTCAGCAATTACATGACCGCGTCGATGACCTGCGTCGGGAGATTTCTTCGCAGGAGAGCGCGTGGGATCGGACGGAACTGGCGCGACATCCGCAGCGGCCCTACACGTTGGATTATGTCGAGCGCATTTTTACCGACTGGAGCGAGATTCACGGGGACCGCGGTTTCCGCGACGATCCGGCTATCGTTTGCGGGATGGCGCGCTTTCACGGCGAGGAAGTAATTTTGGTCGGGCAGCAGAAGGCGCGCGACGCGAAGCAGCGCGTCTATCGCAATTTTGGCATGCCGCATCCGGAGGGATATCGGAAGGCGCTGCGGGTGATGAAGATTGCGGAGAAATTCAAGCGGCCGATTTTCACGTTTGTTGATACAGACGGTGCCTATCCGGGGTTGCACGCTGAGGAGCGTGGGCAGGGAGAAGCCATCGCGCGCAACCTGCTGGAGATGGCGCGGCTGGAGGTGCCGATCGTTGCGACCGTGATCGGCGTCGGCGGCAGCGGCGGGGCGCTGGCGATTGCCGTGGCGGATCGCGTGTTGATGATGGAAAATGCGGTCTATTCGGTGATTTCGCCGGAGGGCTGCGCGTCGATCATGTGGCGCGACGCCAGTAAAAAAAGCCTGGCGGCGGAGGCGATGAAGATCACCGCGAAAGATCTCAGCGAACTTGGCTGCATCGATGGCATCATCCCCGAACCCGCCGGGGGCGCTCACAGGGACCACGCGCAGGCGGCGGAATTGCTGGACCAAGCGCTACAGCAGAATTTAGCGGCGGTAAGGCGACTGCCGGTTGGCGAATTGCTCGAAACTCGCTATCAGAAATTCCGCAATATGGCGCAGTTCTTTCAGGTGGAACCGTAGGGCCCGTTCGCTTTCGGGCCCAGTAGACAGCCCATGATGGCCGGAAATGTTTTATCGTTCTAGGGGAGCTTTTCAACGAACATAGCCTGCCTATGGCTGTCGGTCTGGGCTGTTCGCCGAAAGGCGGAGGCCGACCCCTTGGACAGACCCGCCCGGGTGGTCCGCTTGGCTAGTGGTCGCGGTAGGGTTTGCGATCAGCTACCATGTGCCTGGATCAGAACTTGGGTACGTACGTGTTGCTGGTGGATTTCTGGGATTGGCATTCCGCTGCTGGCTCAATTTCGTCTACCATCTACCCAATTTGTTCAGCCGAGGGAAAGATGCGCCCCAAAACAGCCTGGGACGCTGCATTCCATTGGCCCTCAGATACTTTGAGTACTCGCATACGTACCCGGTTTGGGGACTCCTGGAATTCCTGTATTGGCATCGAATTCATGTGTATGATATCATGATATCAATTACATGCGGGAGGATGCGATGGCCCAACTTGTCGTCCGCAATATAGAGAACACAGTCAAAGATCGCCTGCAGCGCCGGGCCCGGCGGAACGGGCGCAGCATGGAAGAGGAAATACGGGATATTCTGCGCAGTGCCGTGGTGGAAGAGCATGGGGCGGCAGCAGGACTTGGGAAAGAAATCGCGAGTTTATTCGACAAGGTTGGACTCGACGCCGATATCCCCGAGTTGCGCGGATACACGATCAAGCCGTTCGATCTTAAGTCGTGACCATTCTGGATACAAATGTGCTTTCTGCGCTCATGCGCCAGGTTCCTGACCAGAGCGTTCTCGATTGGCTCGACCAGCAACCCCGCACGTCAGTGTGGACAACGTCAGTGACGATTCTTGAAGTCCGATTCGGGCTACAGATTCTCGCTGCGGGCCGTCGGCGAACGGCGCTGACTGAGGCGTTCGATGAACTTCTCGTAAAAATGGGTCACCGGGTTGCGATTTTTGACACTGCGGCTGCCGAGCAAGCGAGCGATCTAATGGCGGCTCGGCACAGCAGAGGCCGGCCTGGTGATCTCCGGGACACAATGATCGCTGGGATTGCGCTCGCGCGACACGCCACCCTAGCGACCCGCAATGTTGCGCATTTCGAAGATACGGCGATCCCTTTGCTCAATCCTTGGACGATCTGACCCTCGGCGCCCTGGACGTTCGACAAACTCCAGATCCCTCGCTGCGCTCGGGATGACAGCTCCCCTAAGTTATTTACAGGATCGGGAGGTGCAAACAGGGTTGCACCAGGAAATCGAGTGGGTTGATCTGCTGCAATGCCTTCTCCACCAGCGATGCTTTGCATTCTTCGAGCGTAATTAGAAAGGGCAGATGGGATTTAGGGCAGCCTGGTTTTTGCAGGACGGCGTCGATATTGATGTGACATTCGGAGAGAATGGTGGCGAGCGCTGCGATAATGCCGGGGCGGTCCTTCACTAGAAAGCGGAGATAGTGTTTGGCGACGAAATCGGCGGTGACCGCGGGCGTCGTCTCAACCGCTGGGGCTGGAAGAGTTGCTGCTTTTGCCGTTATTGTTGCGCATTGTTTGAAAGAAGCGATCGCTAGAATGTCAGATACAACCGCGACCGCGGTGGGATGGCCGCCGGCGCCGTGGCCGCCAAAGACAGTTTCTCCACCGTATTTGCCGGTTGCTACCACCAAATTTTGGCTGCCTTCTACGCGCGCCAACGGGGATGAAAGTTCGACCAGCGCGGGCTGGACAGCCGCAAAAAGCTGCCCATCTTTTAATTCCGCCCATGAGATCTGGCGAATCGTGCAGCCGAGCTGCTTCGCGTATTCGAAGTCGACAGCGTCAATCGCGGAAATCGATCGGGCCACGATGCTTTCGACTTTGACGTTGCAGTGGAGGCCGATCCGCGCCAGGATGGCGAGTTTGGCGCGGGCATCGAGTCCGTCGATATCTTCGGTGGGATCGGCTTCGGCGAAACCTAGTTTCTGGGCGTCGCTCAGAGCCGTAGCGAAGGGGATTCCGTTCCCCTCGATCTGGCTGAGGATGTAGTTGCACGTGCCGTTGAGAATGCCGCGGATTTTAAAAAGTTCATCGCCGGCTAATCCCTCATGCAGCCCGGAGATCACCGGCACGCCTCCGGCTACCGACGCGCCGAACTCGATCTGTTGTTGCATTTGGCGGGCGAGATTGATCAACTCCGGGCCGCAGCGTGCGATCAACTGCTTGTTGGCCGTGACGATAGATTTGCCAGCGCCGAGCGCGCGCCGGATCCAATCTTCAGCAGGTTGCGTCCCACCCATGAGTTCGACGACGATCTCCACGTCGGAGGATAGAACGTCGTCGATGTTCTCTGTCCAGCGCACGGTGGAGGGAATCCCGTCGACTTTTTTTCGCTCCACGTTGCGGTTGAGGATGTGAGTCAGGCGCAGGTGAGTGTTCGACCGCTCACAGAGAATTTTCGCGACAGAGCTGCCGACGGTGCCGAAGCCGAGCAGAGCCACGTTACAGGTTTGCCCCATCGTTCTATTATCGCCGAAGCGGCGTCCGGCCAGGCAACGGGATGGCAGTGCCGTAGTTTGAATTCAAACCGCACCGCTAACAATGGGCCCGCGCGCGAATCAGACGACGGATGGAAAGGAGTCCTTAAGGTAGTGTTGGTTTTGCGGGCGGCTCGTCCGAGCCTTTCATCGCGGTTTTGAAGCCGCGGATGCCGTCTCCGATTCCTTTCCCGAGTTCGGGAAGTTTTTTCGGTCCGAACACGAGTAAAGCGATGCCGAAAATTATTAGCAGATGCATGGGTTGAAATAGTCCTTCGAACATAAATGCTCCTTAAACACAAATCAAAACGCAGACTGACAATTCCATTGCGTAGTAGCAGCGACATTTTGGAAAGTGGGCGCTGCGATTGAACGTCACAGCGCCCGTCTGTCGCAAGACGGAAAGAAGCCGCCCCGAAGGTCCCTCACCCACGGTTGCGGATTCTAGACGCCGCGTTGAGCCGCGTCCGCTTGCTTGGCCAAAGTGGAAAGAGTCTTGAAGAACTCCGGAGATTGACCGTCGAAAAGGTTCATCGCCGTTAAGAAGTCGACCACTCCGCCGGCAATTCCGGTTGGATCGGTGGGACGAATCACCGCGCAAACCGGCAGATTTGGGCTAATGAATTCGCAAGGAACGGGAAAGATCAGGTTGGTTTGGATGGCCGGGATCCAAGTTTTGTCGAAGTTCGGGAACGTCAGCCCAGAGACCGGATCGGTAAACGGAGCAATGGGCGGCTGCACACCGTTGCCGGCGAAATCCACCCACTCGAGGAAGTGGGCTACCTCATCGCCCCCTATGCTGACCAGAATTCGCAGAACTTCCAAGTTGGTGGCCTTTTGTGCAAAGGCGGAGTAGAGAGTGCTGCCGCCTTGCTCGATCGTTCCAAAGTGGAAAGCGGCGGTGTTGGCAATCGCCTGAACGTGGTGCTTCGGTTTGAAATCGGCATTGGTTCGGGGGATGGCGGTTACGTTGACCAGGTCGAGGGCTTGGGGGAAAGTAGCACCGAAGTCGGGATTCTTGGCACTGCGATAGCGTGTGTACCAGCTTGTGTCAACGGTGAGGTTCATCAGGTTGGTGAGCCGCCCAATGTTCTGGGCGCCGGTTGCCTGGCTGCTCGGTAAAGTTCGGAAGGCGTCCAGATCAACGGGTTCGGCGCCGATCGAGATCAGATAAGCATTCAGAAAGTCGGCATGGCTTTGCTCGTCACCGGTGTTGCTGGTGATGTACTGCGGGCCGTCGGAATCGAGGTTCATGAAGGCGGCCTGATAGTTGTTCATCGGGGTGAATGGTGCGGTCTCCACGGGCGCTTGGCCAGGGGTGAGACCACCCAACTCTGCATACTGCTGCCACAAGTCGGCTTCAATAAGCTCAGCCGCAGCCACAAACCGCAACAGGGCGACGTCACCCGAGGTGATGATGCCTTTTGTCTGGCCGACCGCAGAAGCAGCGGCCAGCAAAGAACCGCCGGTGAGAGCGGCTCCTGCGACGCCCATACCCTTGAGGAAGGAGCGGCGCTGAACGCCTTTCTTTTGAGGCTGAGATGGAGAATCGCTTGTTTCAGATGACACAGGAGGGAGGAGCTTATCTCTAGACATGATCTTGACTCCAGTCTTTTCAGACATGATTGTCGGTGACGCTGTTAGCTGGTGTGGAATCACCGCAAGATGAAGGTAGGTTGCTTGGGCGCGCGTCTTGTCATGGATGCGTCAAGAGTCTGTCAAATTATTTACCTGCCGGAGCGCAAACGACACCGCATCTGGGTTGCTGCTTCCGTCTGTCGAGCCCAGCGGACGCGTATAATCAGGCGTATACTGAGGAGTTTTCACTCTCCACTCCGCTGACCTCGGGCCTCCGGAGTTTGTCCGGTTAGTAGTTTGTCGGGTTAACAGCAGAAAGGCGCAGGGATGGCTACCACTGATATCGTGCCCCGTGAAGCGCACGGTCAATTGGGGCAAAGGCGCATTGTCAATGACATGAGCATTCAGGTTGCGACGGTGAATGGCTCAGGGTCGCAGAGTTCCAACACAGTTTTGTTGCGCAGTATTTTTCAGATGGGCGTGCCCATTTCGGGGAAGAACCTGTTTCCTTCGAATATTGCGGGGCTGCCGACCTGGTTCACGATCCGCGCCAATCAAGATGGCTACATCGCACGCAAGAAGGAAATCGACCTGCTCATCGCGATGAATGCGGAGACGGCGCAGGACGATGTGAAGACGTTGAGCGCGGGCTCGGCAGTGCTCTATGACGAACCGCTGGCGCTCGATAAGGTGCGCGGCGATTTGATTTATTACTCCGTGCCCTTCGACAAACTGGCGGCGACGGTGGGCGCGGATGCCAAACTGCGCAAGCTGATCAAGAACATGATCTACGTGGGAGTTGCAGCGCAACTCTTGGAGATTGATTATGCCGAGGTCGAGAAGGCGATCCGCAAGCAGTTCGCCACCAAGCTCAAAGCTGCGAACCTGAACCTGTCGGCGGCCAAGGCGGGTCACGATTATGCCGTGGCGAATCTTACCAAGCGCGATCCGTTTTACATTGAGCGCATGGACAAGACGGCGGGGAAGATCATCGTTGACGGCAATTCGGCGGCGGCCATGGGGTGCATGTTTGCCGGTTGCACGGTGGTCACGTGGTATCCGATCACACCGTCGTCGTCGCTGGTCGAGACCATGATCGAGTATATGAAAGAGCATCGCGTCGGGCCGGATGGCAAGGCGACGTTTGCCATCGTGCAGGCCGAAGACGAATTGGCGGCGGTCGGCATGGTGATTGGCGCGGCGTGGGCGGGCGCGCGTTCGATGACGGCCACTGCTGGTCCGGGGATTTCGCTGATGGCGGAGTTTACGGGGCTGGCGTATTACGTGGAAATTCCGGCGGTGATTTGGGACATTCAGCGCGTCGGGCCGTCGACGGGCTTGCCTACGCGTACCTCGCAGGGCGACATACTTTCGACCGCGTTTCTCAGCCACGGCGACACGAAACACATCATGCTGTTTCCATGCTCGGTGAGTGAGTGTTTCACGATGGCGCAGGATGCGTTTGATCTGGCCGAACATTTTCAGACGCCGGTGTTTGTCATGTCGGACCTGGATCTCGGCATGAATAACTGGATGTCGGACCCTTTTCCTTATCCGGAGAAGCCGATGGATCGCGGAAAAGTGCTGAGCAAGGAAGAGCTGGTGAAGGCGGGTGGATTTGCGCGCTACAAGGATGTCGACGGCGACGGTATCGGCTATCGCACTTTGCCGGGGACGAATCATCCGGCTGCGGCGTGGTTCGCGCGCGGCAGCGGGCACAATGAAAAGGCGCAATACAGCGAGCGTCCGGATGATTTCGAACGCAACATGGAGCGCATCAACAAGAAGTTTCAGACGGCGCGATCGTTTGTTCCGCGGCCGGAGTTGGCGGGAAGCGGCGACGCGAAAGTCGGCATTATTGCATTCGGCACTTCGCACTGGGCGATCATCGAGTCGCGCGATCAGTTGGCCAATGAACACGGGCTGGAGACGGACTATCTGCGCTTGCGGTCGTATCCGTTTACGCGCGAGGTGCATGAATTTATTGAGCGGCATGAGCGCGTCTATGTGGTCGAGCAAAATCGCGATGGCCAGATGGCCAGCCTGCTCAAGCTCGATATCAAAGCAGAGTTGACTCCGCGTTTGCGGTCGATTTGTCATGTTCACGGATTGCCGATCGATGCTCGCTCTGTAACCGACGAGTTGATGATGATGGAGGGCAAGTAACATGGGGACCACGACGACGAATCCGCCGGCACCACCTCCGGCTCCGAAAACAAATCGCATTGGATTGCAGGTGGTCGACTATCGCGGCGGGAGGACTACGCTCTGCGCGGGCTGCGGGCACAATGCGGTTTCCGAACGCATTATCGACGCGATGTATGAGATGGGCGTGCAGCCGGAACGCGTGGCCAAGTTCAGTGGGATTGGCTGCGCCTCGAAGAGCCCGGCGTATTTCATGAACCGCTCGCACAGCTTCAACTCAGTGCACGGGCGCATGCCATCGGTGGCGACCGGAGCTGTACTGGCGAATAAGAACCTGATGGCGCTCGGCGTGACGGGCGACGGCGACACGGTCTCGATTGGCGCGGGGCAGTTTATTCATCTGATGCGGCGTAATCTGCCGATCATTTATGTCATCGAAGACAACGGTTGTTACGGTTTGACGAAAGGCCAGTTCTCGGCGACGGCCGACCTGGGATCGACGCTGAAGAGCGGCATCGCCAACGATCTGCCTCCTGTGGATACCTGCACGCTGGCGATTCAGTTGGGAGCGACGTTTGTGGCCAGGTCGTTTTCTGGTGACAAGCGACAGCTTCATACCATGCTTAAGGCGGCGATTGCTCATCGCGGCACCGTCATGCTGGATGTGGTTTCGCCGTGCGTTACGTTCAACGATCATGAGGGTTCGACGAAGTCTTATAAATACGTGCAGGCGCACGAAGAGGTTCTGAACGAAGCGAGCTTTGTGCCTTCGTTTGAAGAGATCGACGTTGACTATGATCCGGGAACGACGCTGGAGGTCACGATGCATGACGGATCGCATCTTCGTCTGAAGAAGCTGGAGGAGGATTACGACCCGACGAGCAAGATTGAAGCAATGAAGAGATTGATGGAGTCCCATGAAAAAGGCGAAGTGCTGACCGGTGTGTTTTATATCAACGCTCACGCGCCGAGCTTTGTCGACCTGTTGAATATTACAGACCAGCCGCTGGCGACTTTGCCGGAATCGGTGACGCGGCCCAGCCGGGAAGTGTTGGCGAAGTGCATGGAAGAGCTGCAATAGCGTGCGGCGATTGCCATCACGCGCTTGGGGGATCGGCCACGCTCGCCGGATCATAAATCTCGACCCGGTTTCGTCCCTTGTGCCGTGCTTCATAGAGCGCCCTATCGACCGCCTGCAAAGCGACGTCGGCGTCCACCGTCGGCCATTGAATGGTGTAGACACCAACACGCACCGTGACGGCGACTGCCAACTGGCCAAGTGCTAGTTTCTCCACAGCCACATGGAGCCGCAGCCTTTCGGCGACTGCTGCGGCTTCGTTGAGCGTGCAACTGGGAAGAAGCGCCAGAAATTCTTCTCCGCCCCAGCGGCCAACCGGATCGTAGAGGCGCAATGCGGCAGTCATTTTGACCGCCAGGTTTTTGAGCACCTCGTCGCCTACCCGGTGCCCGCAGGTATCGTTGATCCTCTTGCAGTGATCGATGTCTACGATGAGCAATCCCATTGGTTGCTCGGTGCGTTTGCCAACGCACAGCTTCCCGATGCAGCAATTCCATGATGCCGTGGCGATTGTGAATGCCAGTCAGAAAATCATGGTTCGCCCGATACTCGGCAGAACGAAGAGTCTTGTTTCGGCGTTCTTGGGAGAATTGCGGAGGCAGCGAACGGGCCCGGCACGCCCGTCCCGGCCGGGCCGTTACATGGTCAGGACTACGCGAAAGCGGGCGCGGCCGCTGATCATCTGATCGTAGGCTTCTGCCGCTTTTTCGAGTGGATACTTTTCGATCATTGGGCGTACGCCGGAGAGCGCGCTGAATTGCATGGTGTCTTCGGAATCGGGGGCGATTCCGGAGGCCCATCCCTGGAGAGCACTGCGACCGCGAATGAGTTGAATGGGCGTGACCGAGAGCGACTCACCGCTGGCCCCGACTACGAGCAGTCTGCCGTTGGGGGTCAGTCCATCGATGACCGAAGAGATGGATTTCGAATCGGGCGCGGTGGCGAGAATCACTTTGGCGCCGCCGAATTTCTGAAGTTCTTTCGAAGGATCACCGGCGCCAGAGTCGATGTAGTGCGCGGCGCCGAGTTTTCGCGCCAACGCTTCTTTGTCCAGGCCGCGGCCGATGGCAAACGTGCGGAAGCCCATCTGGCGCGCGTATTGGATTCCGAGATGACCGAGGCCGCCGATGCCTTGCACGGCGACCAGATCGCCTGCGCTCGCGCCGGAATGCCGCAGCGAGTTGTAAACCGTAATGCCGGCGCAGAGAAGTGGCGCAGCGTCGGCCGCAGCCAGATCGTCGGGGATGGCAGCGACCGCTTCGGCGGGAGCAACCATATATTCCTGGTAACCTCCGTCAAAGCTGAGGGCCGTAATCTTTTCGTTTTGACAGTTAATGAAATCTCCGCGTCGGCAAGGGTTGCAGGTAAAGTCATGACCGCCGTGCCATCCGACGCCGACGCGTTGGCCAGGCTTCCAGTTGGTGACATCGGCGCCGACGGCGTCGATGCGGCCCGCGATTTCGTGCCCCGGAACGCGGGGATACTGAATGCCGGGCCAATAGCCTTCTTTCACGAGCGCGTCGCTGTGGCAGATGCCGCAGGCTTCGACCTTAATGCGAACTTGATTCCTGGCGGGCTCGGGAATGTTTCTCTCGACGACTTCGAAATTGCCGCCGGGCTTGCTTACTTGCACTGCCTTCATCTTCGGTGTGGACATAGATCTTCCTCATGAGTTTCGCTGGAAATGCTGACCGAAATACGGAAGCTAAAATTATGAGATGTGCCAGGAGGCGGGAAGGACGCAGGCTTCTCGGTTCATGAATCGAGTCTTACGATGGAGAGACGGGCGTCGCTGACGGGCGAGGCGCCCGTCGCTCCATTGCTTGACTCATAACGCGTATGACTTATTACGCAGTCATAGTTTTACCGGCGCCCTAGACCCGATGCCAGAGTCTTCACCATGGTGCCGTCGGCGTCGTCGTCTTTGAAGGCCCAGACAACCGCCCCGCCAAGTCCCCCGCGCACGCGGAAATCGACATAGAACGCTTTCTCCCAGGCGATGAAGGGATCGTCAAACGTCCAAAAGGTCAAGGTTGCGGGGTCGTAGATCCACTGCGCGATTCTTTTCCCATCGTAGTAATGCCCGAATCCCGGCAAAGCTCCGAGCGTCAGGAACGTGGCCACTCCGGGAGTTTCGAGGCTGTCACCCGCGGGTGAAGGAGCCGGCCCGGTCGAACTCTGGTACAAGCCGTGATTCGCGTCAGGAACGCCGATCCAGCCATAGCCATAGAGGGGCACGCCCAGCACCAACTGGCGGCCCGGCACACCAGCGTTCAGATACGCACTGACCACGGCTTCGACGAACAGGCCCTGGCCAAAGTTGGGATCCTGCCGCGAGTCGAAAAGCGAGGCGGCATGGTTGGTCACGGTTTCCCACGTGCCGTTCAAGTCATAACCCTGCAGATTAAAGAAATCGGTTTGGGCGGCGACGGCTGGAAGATCGATGTTGGAATAGTTTTGTGAGCCAGCGGGCGCAAAGATACTTAAGAGATAGTGAGTGTGATTCATTGTGCCAAGCGCGTCGAGTTGAGCACGAAACTCCTTTAGCAGCAGGGTGAAGTTCGCCTCGTCGGCCGCGCTCGGAAATTCCCAGTCGATATCAATGCCATCAAACAAGCCCGCGGCAGATATGCCGGCAGCGATATTGCCATTGATGAAGAGGTCGATACAGGAAGCGGCAAGCTGCGAGCGCAATGCCGGAGTGCTGGCGGCATAGGAGAAACCTGCTGCGTTCGTGCTCGAAGAGCCTCCGAGCGAAATCATGATTTTCAGATTGGGGTGGAGCTGCTTGAGCTGGAGAAGCGCGGCGAAGTTGCCATACAACGGTCCGGCATAGGGTTGGCCATTGACGCTCGGTAGATACGGATCCTGGTAATCGGCCCAGGTGTCGGCAATCTGGCATTGTGCGTCGGGCGCGCCGCTGGTAGGGGCCACATTGCCAAAGGCGTAGAGAAGATGCGAGATGTTATTGGCGACACCATTGGCTTGGAGATTGGCCACGTTGTAGTTCGCGGCGTAAATGCTCCACTCCTCGAAATAGCCGGCAAGGATTTTTTGCTGATCGCGATCGCGGTCCTGCGCTTGAGCGCGAGCCAGGTTGGGCGTGCCATAGGCGAGGAGCACGGTGATAAACAATCCGGTGGACAAAGCCTGCCACATTTTCTGCGAGAAGGTGTGCTTCATGGGGGGTATCCTGTCGTCCGTAATTACGGACCAGCGGAGTATAGATCTCTATAGCACATTAGGCAACTGTGGCCTTAGTTGCCACTTCTGGCATCGATGCTAGCTCGTGTACTCTATAGCACATAGGTCAGCGTGGCGTGCGGCGGGCACCTGCGGAGATCTTCGTAGAGCGTACTCCGTGCTGACGCTATCGAAGTGAATCGGCCTTAACGGTGGTTAGCAGGACCAGACCGCGACTAGCTGGTCTTCTTGAACTCGCCTTCGAAGGAATGCTCGGGGCTGGGACCGGGCTCGGGGAAATCGCTGTCGGCGCCGTCTTGCATGGGCTCGGGATTGCGATGGCCGAGCTGGTCTTGCATGGAGTTGTTGCCGCTCTGGTCGCGTTCGTCCGGCTCTTTCGAACCTTTCCCGCGATCGGCGTCATTGCGGAGATGGTCGCTAACACTTTTTCCCGGCATTGGTTGCCTTTCCGTAAGTGCAGACGACGAGTTATGAATTCAGAATGTAGGTTACTCTGAAAATTCGCGGCGAGCAACGTAAGGCCGCATATGTTGCATATGTTGTTGCAATGGTTAGGATAAGAAAAATTGATAGTCCATTAACCTTATCTCGAATCTAAAATAGGATATGACCAGTAAATATCTTAAGCGTTATTTATTCGCCAGCGACTTTGATCAGACGTTGACCTTTAATGATTCGGGCTACGTATTGGCTGAGTTGTTGGGCATTTCTGTTGCGGAATTCGAGCGTAAGGCCAAAGGCATGGCCAAGCTGAACCTGGTGCAGCAGGGCGCCGAACTTTCTTATCTGCTGCTGCATGATCCGGAATTCCATTCGCGCGTCCGGCGCGATGACCTGATTGAGGTGGGCAAGCGTATCCGCCTCAAGGAAAACATCAAGCAGATTTACGAGATTCTCGACCGGAGAATCGACGGCTTCCATTTTGATTTTTACGTGCTCTCGGCAGCGCCGGTAGAGGTCATCCAGTCGGCGCTGGAGGGAATCGTGCCGCAGGATCACATCTTCGGCACGGAATTCAAATATAACGCCTCGGGCGAAATCGAAAGCCTGGTGCGCGCTACCGCTGGTTACGGAAAAGTCACGCGGCTGGAGCAACTGGAAAAAGAGCTAGACATTCCGGCGGATCACGTCGTCTACGTGGGCGATGGCAGTTCGGATATTCACGTCATGCTGCACGTGAACCGGCGCGACGGTTTCACGATCGCGGTGTCGGAATCGAAGCTGGTAGCGCAGATCGCGAAACGGAGCGTGCTGAGCGACAATGCTCTGGCTACACTGATTCCGATTCTCGAAGACATTGCGGGTTGGCAGCGGACGCAGATTCGACAGCTGTTTGATTTGTACGGTTTCCTGATTCAGGGATGGGATCGGGTGCAGACCGATTGGGTTACGCTGCGGCCGAGCGGCGCGTCGGCCGAACCGCCCGCGATGATCGTGGAGGCGAATTAGTTGGACGCCGCGTCCGGCGCTGGCAGACAATTGCCCACGCAGCTGAGAAGTTTCTCCGCGGCTTCGCCGGGATCCTGCGTGGCGAAGTTCTCGTCCAGAATGAGAAGAGCAACGGCGGGATCGATTTCTTCCAGCGCTTTACGCGCCGGTCGGCCGTGGACATTTTGCGAGCGCGCGGATAGCACCACTAGTTTTGCTTTCGTGGCCTTGAGCAGGATGCGGGCGTCGTCCACTGTCGCTGTGGTCAAGGCGTTGTAACCGGCGCTGCACAGCACCTCGCGCAGGAACGTTCCGACATCGGTCGATTCGCATACACAGAGCATGCGCGGGCGGGCGTCGCCGGACTTTCCGCGCGAATAGCGCGAACCTAAATACGCGGCGGTGATCGCCTCTTCGACGGAGTCGTAGGTTTCAAATTGCTTGATCAGATTGGTCATTTCCAAGGTCTTGCGGACTTTGGGAGTGACGCCGCTCAGCTTGAGGTCGCCGCCCTTAGAGCGCGCGGCTTGCATGAGTCGCACCAGCGCGCCGAGTCCGCTGCTGTCGACGAATTCAACTTGATCGAGTTGCAGCACGACGTCACCATATTTGACGAAACAATCGCCCACGAAGGCATGCAACGCATAGACTTCGTTTCCCGCGACGATTCGCCCGTGACACTGAATGATCAGAACCTCGCCGACGGGTCGGCTTTCCAGGCGCAGCTGCATCAGGTCTCCTCTTGGTTAAGATGTGGCTTCCAGGGCGGCTTGCGGGACCCGGTTTCTTTTTGCTTTCGGAAAACGGACTATAGTACCCCATCGAACGGATTTCGAACATTCAAAAACGCGGTACACGGCCGGTACGCTGAAGGCGGTGAGGAATTATAGGGGGTTAGATTGCAGAAGTTAAATCTCTGGCGCGAAGCGCTCTTGCCTACGTCTTAGCTTCCGCCATCCAACCTCAGGGGTGGGCTTTTGGGGAGGACGGCGTGAGCTTTCTTAATCTCTCTCGCGCTTGCAGTGCCTCGTTGGTGCGGGGATAGCGCTGGATGACGTGTTTTAATTCCTGCGCGCCCTCGTCTGTTTTGCCGAGTTCAATGAGCGCGAATCCCTTTTTCAACTGTGCGGAAGCGGCTTTGTTTCCGCTGGGAAAATTCTGTAGGACCAGGTCGTAATTCGCAACTGCTTTCGGATAGTCTCCGGCCTTGTATTGAATTTCCGCCAGGTAAAAATAGGCGTTCCCCGCCAAGTCGGTGTTCGGATAGAACTTGATGTAGTCGTTGAATTCCTGGGTCGCGAGATCGTTGTTGCCGCCGTTGTAATCGCGCAGGGCATTGTTGTAGAGCACGTCAGGGGCGGGCGCTTGCGCGATCGCCTGCTGCTGTTGCTGCGCCTGCGTCTGTTGTGCCGCCATGGACTGCTGAGCCGCCTGCAAGTCCTCGAGTTGCTTGCTGAGCTTGGTGAGCCGAACTTTGAGCTCGTCCATGGTATCGGTCAGCGCCTGAATCTGGCCGGAGATCTGATCGACCTGCGCGCCGCGATCCTGCTGCTGCTTGTTGATCGACGCTTCGAGACCGTTGATGGCGGCGGTGACTTTGTTGGCCACGTCGGTATTCTGCTCGAGCAGATTTTTCATAACGCCCATGCGCTCGTCGAACGATTGCTTCATCGCGGTCATCTGCTGCTGCAATTGTTGGACCTGGGTTTGCAGTTCGACCATGTCTTTGTTGACGCCGTAAGCGGGAGAGATGCCGAGGGCGAGGAACAGTGTGGTGATGAGCGCGACGCGATTGGGTTTCATAGTTATCCTATTGGATGTCGAAAAGCCGCTGAACGTTAGCGGGTCGGGCATCCGCAGCGGCTGAAGCCGCCGTCCTTGACGCCTGGCATCGCTAAAGCCGCGCCCTTCAAAACAAAAACTTAAAATAAAAAAGGGGCGGACGAGATGCCCGTCCCTTTTCGTTTATTTTTCGTAGACGAAGTGGCCGCGGCGATTTTGCTGCCAGCAACTTTCGTTGGACTCGGTGCAGAACGGTTTTTCCTTGCCCATGGTGATGGTCTTGATGCGATCGCCGCTGACTCCCGCCTGGATGAGCGCATTCTTCACGGCGTCGGCGCGATTGGTGCCGAGGGCGAGGTTGTATTCGGTCGACCCGCGTTCGTCGCAGTGTCCCTCAATCGTGATGTGGATATCGGGATGCTGTTGCAGGAACTGCGCGTCGGCCTGCAGCGAGCCTTGCTCGGAAGCGCGTACATCGTACTTGTCGTAGTCGAAGAAGATGTCCTTCACATTTTGCGCGAATAGTTCCTCTTCGGTGACATTGGTCGCCGCTGGCGGTGGAGCGGGCGCGCGGTTCACGGTTACGCGTGCGGTTGCATCCTGAGTTCCGCCGGTGCCTTTAGCGACGAGATGATAGGTGGTCGAATCGACCGGAGTCACCTGACGCGAGCCGTTCAAGTCCACGGGGCCGACGCCATCAATGCTGACGTCAGTCGCGTTCGTAGTCTGCCAAGTTAATGTGGTCGGTTGACCGGCGTCGACCGTATTCGGATTCGCCGACAGCGAGGCGGTGGGAGCGTTCGGAGCGGGTGGCGGTGGGGGCGGCGGGGGTGCGACTTTCTTGGCGCAGGCGGCCAGGAAAACGATCATGGCCAGAGCGATTACGAGGGCAGCGCCTCGGGTTATCGTTACGGTGGTTGGGTTAGCGTGCTTCACTGGTTCCTCTTTTCTGTGCGCCCTCGTAGTGGCATGCAATTTGCGGTTCGACGATTCGCAGCTTGACGACAGGGCGCACTTTCGCCAGCCGCAAGAATCGTGCTTTTACTGAAACTCGAATCGTTCCTCAGCGCCTCAAGGCGCCCATCCTCTAGCTCCCGCGGCGCGCCTGAAGGCGTGCCCTGATACGAAATTAACCACGGTATGAAACTAACGGCGAAACGAAACTAACTGCGATACGTAATCAACGACGGTATGACTACATCGTGCCCCGATACAAAGCCAGTCTACTTCCAACTCCAGTTGGGCTGTGTGTTGGCACCCTTAAAAGTCAATTGCTTCACATTGGTGCCGTCCGCGAGCATGCTAAAAATCTGGTCGCTGCCCGTGCGGTGCGATTGAAACACGATGTGACGGCCGTCGGGCGACCAGCAGGGAAAGTCGTTGCGTCCGGCGTCGTGCGTCAGTTGCACCCACTGCTTACTGGCAATATCCATCAGATAAAGATCGTTCGAACCCGGCTCTCCGCCGCCATACTTGCGCATCCAGGACAAGGTCAGAAATTGCCCGTTCGGCGACCAATTAGGCGACACGGCGTAGCCTTGATCGGTGAGGCGCTGCAAGTTGGTGCCGTCCGATTCCATGGTGTAGATCTGCGGCAAGCCGGTCCGCCCGCTGACGAAGGCGATCTGCGAACCGGTCTTGCGATTCCAGCTGGGAGAAACGTCGGGGCCTTTACCTTCGGTGAGGCGGTGCGAGTTCCCTCCAGATGGATCAACCACGAAAATATTCGGGTAGCCATTGCGCGAGGATGAGAACGCAATCTTGCCGTCGGGAGACCACGAGGGGGAAAGATTCATGCCGCCAAAGCGCGGGAAAGCCACGATGCGGTTGAGATCGAAGGAGTACATCATGATCTCCCAACCGCCTTTATTGATCGCACTGAAAGCGAGGCGCGAGCCGTCGGGCGAGATGCGCGGCGACAGCGAAATGCTGCCGAGGTGCGTGACCTGCTGTTGGTTGGCGCCGTCGTAATCCATCATCCAAATTTCTTTGTGGCCGGTGCGCTCGCTAACAAAATAAATTTTGGTTTCGGCGATTCCGTTTACGCCGCCGCCGAGGCGAAAGATGATTTCGTCGGCAAAGCGGTGGGCGATGACGCGCACGGCATCGCTCGTCGCATTGTCGCTGTACTGCTTACCGAGGACTTGTGGCGACTTTTCGTTCTTGACGTCGTAGAGCCAGCCCTGCACCGTGACCTTTCCTCCGGCTACGCCGAGGTTGCCGAAGGCGAGCATCGAAGTGTTCGGCGGCGGGGAGTTCCACGCCGAGAAATTTATCTCGGAGGGCTGCCCAGGTTCTTGCAGCGGGTAAAAGCTTTTCGAAACGAGATCGAAGATTCCTGCGTTATCCAGATCGTTCCACAACACGTCATTGAAGGTCTTGAGCAGGTTGACGTTGTTGGGGTCGGAATTCGAGGCCTTGAAGTCGGCTGCGGCCAGGCGAACCCGCTCCACCCCGAGGCCAGTACCGGTGCGAATCCAGTCCTGAGCCGAGGAGATCGCCGTGAAGACTGCGAGCAATGCGACGACCATCAGAAAGTGACAACGAACAAGGCGAGCCGAGTTGCTCAATTTTGCGCTCCCTACACTACCTTTTGTAATCGAACCAAAATTCCACCGACACTTTGCTGCCTGAATAATCCGACGGCAGCGGGCCGAATGTATCGATGCGTTGCAGCGCCCGCAACGCCGACTGGTTAAGCGACGGGACGTTGCTTGGCTGCTCCATCTGGATATTCGAGGGATGCCCGTCGCGTCCGATGTCGAACGTCAGATAAACGCGGCTCGCCTCCCTGATCCCTGGGTCGACCTCATACTTGAGCCAGTTCTCAGTGACCTTGCGCTGCACCGCTTCGACGTACCACGCATAGCGACTGCCGAAATCGCCGCCGCTTCCGGTGAAGCCGAAGCCGCCTTTGGCGCCGCCTGCGGTCATGGTGTAGGGGCCACTGACCGGTCCGCCTTCACCATAAGGAATTTGATTCGTTTCGGGTGGTTCAGGTTCCGCTTTCCTTTTGGTTGCGCTGATCACAGGTTTCGGCTTGACCTTGGTGTTCTTGTCGGGAATCGGAATCGCATCCGGCTCCTTTTCCTCTACCGCAGGCTGCGACTTCGAGAGGCCTTTGGATTCCGTAGCCAGAACATTCGTTGTCGGCTCGGGGTTGGCGGGCAAGGGGACCGAGCTCACGAGCGTGGCTCCCATGGCGTCGCCGGTGCCACCGCTGCCCCAGCCGGAGCCGCGAAAGCCTTGGATGTACGTCGCGTAGAGCACAACGAACGCCGCGAAGGCCACATGCAGTCCGAACGACCAAGCCAGCGGCCGACGCAACTGCGCGTGTTCCGAATAAATGTCTGCGTCGTACATTCCAATACCGGTATCAGTGCTGGCCGCCATGCGTATCCATGGGCTGCGTGACGATGCTCACATTGCTGATGCCCGCTTGTTTGATGGCGTCCATGACGGTCGCGAAGGCGCCAAACGGCACATCTTCGTCGGAGCGCAAATAAATGGACTGATGCTGCGGATCGCGAATCTTCTTCTTCAGGGTCGCTCCGATCTGGTTGATGTTGATGGGATCGTTGCCGAGAAATACTTTTTGCGATTTATTGATACTGATCACCAACCGCTCTTCGGTGATCTCTTTGACGGTGCGCGTGTGCGGAACGTTGACTTCGATGCCGGATTGAAGCACGGGCGCGGTCACCATGAAAATAATGAGGAGAACGAGAACGACATCGACGAGCGGCGTGATGTTGATGTCGGCCAGCGCGGTCTGGGTGCGTCCGTTGGCAGAGGTGAAGGCCATCAGCGACGCGCCTCGCCAACAGGTATTTGCCGTTCTGCCGGCTGTGTCTGGCGCTCCACCATATTAAGCATTTCGAGCGCAAAGTCGTCGTTGCGCGAGGCCATTTCGCGGATGGAGCCGATGATGAGGTTATAGGCGATCACGGCGGGGATGGCGGCGGCCAGTCCAGCGGCGGTGGTGACGAGAGCTTCGGAAATTCCCGGCGCGACGGCGCGCAAGGTGGCTGCGCCGGCTGTGCCCAATCCGTGGAAGGCGTCGATGATGCCCCAGACAGTTCCAAACAGTCCGATGAACGGAGTGACCACGCCCGTAATCGCGAGCCATGGAAGATTGCGCTCGAGGCGCGTGATCTCCTCGGATGAGGCGATCTGCATCGCGCGCTGGATGGCGACGGGATTGTGAACGCCGCCGGTCGCGCCCATCTGCCGCTTGAACTCGACGACCGCGCCTTCAAAGACTCGGACCAGGGGACTGGGACGGAACTGCTCGGCAACCGGGGCGATATCCTGCAACCGCTGCGCTTTGCGAAACGCACGAACGAAGCGGCCGCTCTGCGTGCGCGCGCGGCTGACCAGCCGCCACTTGGAAAGAATCACCGCCCATGAAAGCACGCTGAAGGCGATGAGAATGAAGAGAACGGTTTTGGCGACCGGACCGGTCTGAAGGACGAGATCAACGATTTCGCCGCCGACGAACAACAGCAGGACGGAAGAAAGGTGCATCGGTTTAGGGAAAACCCCTGATTGGGATTATAGACCACGCTTGGGGCGTGCCCGGCCGAGGTACCGCATCGGTCAATGGAAGTATCGAATCATTGGCTCTGAGCAGGAATCTGAACAAGTGATGGATTGACGGGCTTTTCTAAAGAGCAAGATTTTCGTACGCTCTGTGGATGAGCGAGAACGAATGGACAAAGATTTTGGGGTGGCCGGGATACCGAGTGTATCGCAGCGAGG
>DATBYM010000030.1:0-43470 GCA_036513715.1 Terriglobales bacterium | reverse complement strand
AACGGGAGTGTTGTCCCATCATGATCAGCAGGCCTCCGAGAATGACGATTAAGAAAAGCATGGCCAGGAACTTTCTCCTCTTTATTACCACGCTTTTGTCGCTATTCATCCGCTAATCGCAGTGACTTTTTCAACACCCACAGGCGTTAGCACTCATTGACCCTCGGTCATCCTCTAAGTACGCAACTCCGAGGTCGGCCAGTCTACTTCGGTTTCTGGCGCGACGCAGCCGCAGCGGCCTCCTTGCTGGCGGACAATTTCGGGGGTTAGAAGGACTCCCCGACGAGACGTTTCTTGACGCGAACGAACACATGCGCCGGGATTAGCAACGTTTCGTAGGATCGCTTGACCGGACCAAACCGAGAGCGGCTCTTTTTTATTTTCAAAACACCCGGCTCGTTACGAAACAACTCCCTTGCGGTGGGCCCGCAGACAGAGAGCATCCTCGCAATATCCTTCACCCGGTAGTGTTGCTCTTCGACCAACATCCGAAGCATTATGGTATCCTGTTTTGGGATATTCTGAAATAGGTTGTATCAAGTCAGGGACTGCTGAGAGTGGTCCCTGAAAAACGCAGACTATAGTCGCAGATACCGAGAGTTTCGACGCAAGCTAAAGCAGGCGCGTGAGGATGCAGGTTTGCGACAGGGAGATGTGGCGCGCCGGTTGCGAAAACCGCAATCGTTCGTCTCGAAATGTGAGTCTGGGGAACGCAGAGTGGACTTCATCGAATTGCTTCTGTTTGTGGAGATTTACAAAAAGCCGATGGATTATTTTTCCGCTTAAATCGTGTGCACAGGGCGTACACAAACTGTTTACTTTCCTTTCATTCCTTAAATTAGTTTAATCGTAGTATCTTCAACTTATAGATTCTACTAGGACAAAACCGATACGATTCTCACCCGCGCCTCCAACCTTTTCTTAGCGTTCTGAATTCTTTTTATCCGACTGCGTTCCGCTGCGCCTCAGAAAGCGCCGAAATTTGTTCTTGACGACGTGTTCTTTGGTATGTTACACATTGTAACGCTACAATGAATAACATATCGAAAAGCCGCCTGAAGAATCTTGGGGAAGTCGAGCAACTGGTTATGGATTACGTTTGGAGCCATGGGCCGTCTACCTCGGAGGAGTGCCGTGAGGGGCTGGCGTCGTCGCGTCCGATGAAGGATTCGACGATCCGTACGGTTCTGCGCCGCCTGGAAGAGAAGGGCTATCTGACGCACGCAGTTGAGGGCCGCACATTTATTTATAGGGCTCGCGATGCGCGACAAAATGTGGCCGTTCGCGCGGTGAAGGGAATTATCGACCGCTTTTGCGGGGGATCGGCGGAGTTGCTTGTGCTAGGGATGGTGGACAATGCGGTGCTCAACCGGAAACAACTGGAGCGGCTGGCGCGCAAGATCGCCGAAAAGGGGACCGAAAAAAAAAAGGAGAAGCCATGACGCCGGTCACTACTGAACCACTGTCGACGAGCCTTCTCGTGGCGCTCGCAACTTCGGCTGTGCGCGCTCTTGCGGCGGGCGGCGTCGCGGGGCTGGTGCTGGCCGCGCTTCGGGTGAAGACTACTTCTGTGCGTCTGTTCACCTGGACCGCTGTACTCTATGCGGCGCTCGCAATGCCTTTGCTGGAGCGGGTGCTGCCGTCGCTGACGGTTTCGACGCCGGCGTTTCTGCAAGATGAATATGGAGCGGGGCAGCGTGCCGTCGATGAGAGCACGCTGCGGCCGATCGATGGGGGCTCGATTGAGGTTAATTCAATACTGCGCAACGCGGCGGCCTCGACTTCGGTTCGCCCTGTGGTCTCCGCAGGATTTGGGTGGCGCGCAATGCGGTGGAATGTTGTTGCGGTTGAAATTTATCTGGCGATAGCTTTCTTTCTTCTAGTTCGGATCTTGGTCGGATTCTGGCTGGGGCGCCGGTTGCGCCGCGCATCGCGGATCATTTGCGAAACTCGCATCATTGCCAGGTTTGCTTCTCGCACGCGCGCCACCGGGCTTTCATTCACTCCACAGGCTGCCGAATCGGAATTTATTTCTGTGCCGGTCACGATGGGCGTATTGCGTCCGGTTATTTTGCTTCCCGCCAATTGGCGCGATTGGGACGACGCGAAGCTTGACGCCGTCATCGCACACGAGGTGTCGCACGTTGCACGGCGCGATACTCTCACGCAGCGTCTGGCGCTTCTGCATTGCGCGATTTTCTGGTTTAGCCCGCTTGCCTGGTGGCTGAATCGGCAACTGGCCGATCTCATGGAGCGGGCGAGCGACGAAGCTGCATTGGCTGGCGGTACGGATCGCAAAGCTTACGCTACGACGTTGCTCGGTTTTTTCGAAGCGCTGCAAGTCGCTCCGAGGCGAGTTTGGTGGCAGGGCGTATCGATGGCGACTGCGGGTCGCGCGGAACGTCAAGCCGAAGAAAGAGTAGAAAGAATTCTCAGTTGGAAGGGATCTGTTGCTATGAGTCTCAAGAAATCAATTGCAGTTATGGTGGTTGCGCTCGCGGTGCCCGTCGTTTATGTCACTGCTTCGGCGCACCCGGCGGTTGGCAGCGTGGATGGTCCCACTTCCGGTCTGATGGGGGCAGAGTTGGCGCAGGTCCAGATGGCGACTCCTCTGCCGACGGATTCGCAGGTTTCGCCAGCGCCGAGCGAGGTGTCGAATGGCTCGTCGAGTCATCGTTCGTCGACCTACATTTCGTCGAACCATAGTTCGTCGAATCATAGTTCGTCGAATCATAGTTCGTCGAATCATAATTTCTATTCTTACGGCAACGACGAGGAGCAGAGCTTTGTAATTGCCTCCGGCAAAAGCGATTCGCTGACCATGTCAGGCACGCGGGAAGATGCAGAACATGTCGAGGAACTTAGAAAGAAAATTCCGGGAGATTTTATCTGGTTCCGGCGCGACGAAAAATCCTACATCATTCGCGACCAGGGCACGATCGATCGCGCGCGGGCGTTCTGGGCCCCGCAAGAGGAACTAGGCAAGAAACAGGAAGCGCTCGGCAAGCAGCAGGAGGCGCTCGGAAAACAACAGGAAGAGCTCGGCAAAAAGATGGAACAGGTGCAGGTGAAAGTTCCGGACATGACGCGAGAGCTGGAGAAACTGCAAGCCGAATTGAAACAGATGAGTTCGGGTGCCACGGTGGAACAGGTGGGGCACATCCAGTCGGAGATCGGTGAGTTGCAAAGCAGAATCGGTGGTGTCCAGTCGCAAGCTGGCGAACAGCAATCGAAGCTCGGCGAGCAGATGAGCGCTCTCGGCGAGCAGCAAGGAAAGCTTGGCGAGCAACAAGGCGAACTGGGCCGTCAGCAGGGCGAACTGTCGAAGCAGGCTTCGCGGCAAATGAAGCAACTGCTTGATGACGCGAGTAAGAACGGTACGGCACAACTGGAGCAGTAAATACGTTTCAAGTTCCCTGAAATTTTGCTTTTAGAAATGCTCGCGAAATAACAAAGGCGGCCCGCGAGGGCCGCCTTTCAATGCTTATCAGTTGTTGCCTAGACTCGCGCGCACACTGCTTTGGTCTGCGTGTAAAGACTTAGAACGTCTTTGCCCATCTCTCGGCCCCAGCCGGATTGTTTGTAGCCACCAAAGGGCAGCGCTGCGTCGAAGATGTTGTAGCAGTTGATCCAGACGGTGCCGGCTCGCAGAGCGGCGGCCAGGCGATGGGCCTTGGAAATATCCTTGGTCCAGATGCCAGCCGCGAGGCCGTAGACGGTGTCATTGGCACGTGGTGTGAGTTCCTCCGGATCGTCGAAGGGCGTTGCCGCGACGACCGGTCCGAAGATTTCTTCCTGCACCACACGCATGTCGTCTTTGGTATTGATCAGCACGGTCGGCTCGACGAAATATCCTTTGTCGCCGAGTTTCTTTCCGCCGGTTACCGCAGTCGCGCCCTCCGACATGCCGATGTCTAGGTAGTTGCAGACGCGCTGCAACTGCTCTTCGGAGACTAGCGGACCCATTGACGTGCTGGGCTCCATGCCCGATCCAACTTTAATTTTCTTAGCTTTTGCCGCTACGCCTTCGACTACTTGATCGAACACGGAGCGCTCGACGAACAAACGCGAGCCGGCGCAGCAACATTGTCCCTGGTTGAAGAAGATGGCGCCCGCCGAATCGGCGATGGCTGCGTCCAGGTCCGCATCCTTGAAGACAACGTTGGGTGACTTGCCGCCGAGTTCGAGCGAAACCTTCTTCAGATTGCCGGTGGCGGCGTGAACAATCAACTTGCCGACTTCGGTCGATCCGGTGAAGGCAACTTTATCGACCAGGTCGTGCGCCGCCAGAGCCGCGCCCGCCGTTTCGCCATATCCCGGAACGATGTTGACGACGCCGTCGGGGAATCCGGCTTCGGTAATCAGCTCGCCCAAACGCAGCGCGGAGAGCGGAGTCTGCTCGGCCGGCTTCAACACTACGGTGCAGCCGCAGGCCAGCGCTGGAGCTAGTTTCCACGCGGCCATCAGCAGCGGGAAGTTCCAGGGAATAATCTGGCCGACTACGCCGACCGGTTCACGCAGCGTGTAGGCGTGATAGTTTGCGCCAGGCGTATAGCCGACAGAGAGCGGAATGGTTGTGCCTTCGAGCTTCGTAGCCCATCCCGCCATGTAACGGAACATCTCGACAGCCAGTGGAACGTCGGCGCCGCGGGCTACGGTGAGCGGCTTGCCGTTGTCCAATGTTTCTAAAGTTGCGAATTCTTCGAGGTGTTCTTCCAGCAGGTCGGCCAGTTTCCAAACCAGCCGGCCGCGCTCAGAGGCGGTCATGCGAGTCCACGGACCCTTATCGAACGCGCGCCTTGCAGCCTGCACTGCCGCATCGATATCGGCGCGATCGCCCTCGGCGACTTGTGCCAGAATTTCTCCGGTGGCGGGGTTGTAGGTAGCGAAAGTCTTGCCCGACGCGGCATTCACCCACTTGCCGTCGATCAGCATTTTGCGCGGCTTCGCGATGAAGTCGCTGACACGAGAATCAATCTGGATCGGGGAAATTGCGATTCCCATAGAGCCTCCTTGGCACGAGATCGAGTAAGAAGTTGGTTGCGGCGAAATGACCCTGAAAAATAGTAGTCCTGGCGGAGAGGGATGGCAACTGAAGGCGGCCTGCAACATTAGGCTACTTTGAAGTAACCGACAGCGAAGACTCGTGAAGGGCGATTTGCGTGATTGCGACTCTACTGGCCGTGGAGAAGATAGCCGGACTCGAGGGGAAGCTTGCCGTCGATTTTCAACACATCGACGCCGCTGTTGATGGAGTAGACATTCACCAGACCGATCGCGGAGGGATTCGATTGCACCGTCTTTAGTACCTCGTCATCGCTCGACACCACGAGGAAGGTTGGCCTGGTCTTGTTTGTGGTTTCGATCAATTTGCGGAAATCTTCGCTCGACAGCGACAAGAGCTTCTCAGCGACGATGCGCATCTCAGGCGAAGACGGGTCGGTGATGACTATCGTCAAATCCTGCGTGTCGAAGCCTTTGTGAGTGGTCCTGATGATTTTTGCTAGTTCGACCGCTTTCATTACCTGAACGTGGCTGTTTTTGATGGTGACGACGGCGACATCGCGTGCGGCGGCGGTCTCGGCGGAGACGGCGATACAGACTAAAAGCAAGACAGCGCTGAGTAGTTTCCGAAGCGCCCGGTGTTTCAGTCTCGTCGTTATCATTATCGTTATCATTAACTTTATCTTTATCGTTGCCGGAATCATTGCCTGAACTCGCGGACAACGAGCCAGTCTTCCAAGGTAGTGCCATAATCGGCTCTCAAGCGGGTTCTGGTTTCGGCCGCATCCAAAGCATTCGCGGCCGCCCCCTGCAACTCCGCCAATTTTGCCATGGAGGAAGCGTTGTCGGGGTCCTGCTTCAACTCTTCGAGGGCCGCGCTGGGTTTCGCTTGCGCAGCCAGCAGCGCCCCGTTCGCTCCGTGAAACGCGCGCTCGACCACGTTACTGCGGCTGGCTTGGACCATTCTCCGTAAGTGGTCGACGGCAGCTTGTGCCATTGCCAGATTTCCAGCTTCTGCCGCCAATTGCGCCCGCATCTCCAAAGTGCGCGCCAGTTGCCGGTCGCGGGCTTTTCCGGACATGTGGGCGGGCATCTTTAAGGCTGCTTCGGACTGGTCGAGATGTTCGAAGGCCGCAGCGCGGGACTCGGCCAAGAGAGCAAGGTATTGATGAATGGAACTTTGGTAGGCGTTAAGTTTCAATTTCGTCGCCTGCGCCAGCACCGACTCTAATTGTGCGCGCGCTTGCTTTACATTTCCTTCGCGAGCGTAGCTGATGGCGAATTGAATCTGACAGTCAAGCTTTTCAGTGGGAGCCTGCGCCATGGGAAGAGCTTTGGCATATTCCTGGCGGGCGCGGTCCTGGTTCCCGAGCAGGGAGTAAACGTCACCAAGACCCTCCTGCGAATGGTAGAACCTGGGGTCGAGTTTTAGAGCTTCGCGATATTCGGCGAGCGACTCGTCGAGTCGTCCCGCCTGCTGCAGAATTTCGGCGAGGGAATCCCGAGGGTTGGGATCGGTCGGTTCGACCTCGGCGTAGCGCTTCAGGTAAGGGATGGCTGCGTCATATTGGTGCATGAAGGCGAGGTCGTAGGCCAGCGTATTCAAAGCGCCGGCAAAATTTGTGTCGATCTCGAGCGCGCGTTTGGTGAATTTGGCAGCGGCTTCGTAATCGCCCTGCGATTGCAACCACAGCCCAGCCTCGTAGCTCAGATGCGCATCGCGGGGATACATCGCCAGCAGATCATTCATCGCTGCGATGGCGCTAAGAAAACGCCCATCGTTCGTCTGGAGCACCCACTTTACGAGAAGCTTTTCGCCGGGCGTGGCGTTCCTGGACGCAATTTGCGCTTTCTCCGCCGCCATCCTAACTTCCGCGGGGTTCAGTCCGAACCACACGATGTAGGTCCAGGCCTGGGCGAAATTGGGATCTTTCATGGTTGCTTCGCGCCATTTCGCGAGAGCTGCGTCGGTGTGATAGTCGTACCTCAGGTGCAATCCTTCTTCGAATAAGCGCTGGGCTTCGGGCGAACTAGTAGTAATAGAGAGCCGATCGTCGGTATGGATCGCAGGGCTGGCGGATGATGGCGAGGTCTGTCCAAGCGCAGGCATGGATGCCGAGTAGAGCGGTGCCGAGCAGAGCAGGACGGCGGCAACGACTGCCCGCGGCAAGAACGCGCGGCGGCAATGATGGCGGCGCAGGCGCAAGAGAATCTGCATGGTCTAACTGTAGGGGTCAAGCAATTCCTCTTCAAATTACGGAGGTACTGGGGTTTGGCGAGAAACGGACGGGACTACTTGATGTCTTTCATTGCCAGGAGGGTGCCGTAGTCGTGTCCGGAAGGATCGACGGCTCGCGCCACCACCCCCCCGAAGGCCTCGCGAAATTCTGAAAACTTCGCTACCAGCGCTTTGATGAGACTGGTGTTTTCCTGAAATGTGCGCGCAGTATCCGATATGTCGGGAGACTGATACTTTACGACCACGTCAAGATCCTTGCCGACGGCGAGGGGAAAGACTTCGGTCATGTGGTAAGTCTTGCCGCCGGCGCTGAGGTCAACGACGTTGCCACTCGCGGGCAGGTCGGGGGTTTGGGCTGATTTGGCCTCATCGTAGAGTTTGTCTGTGGAAAGGGTACTCATAAAATCCACGGGTGTGGAGAGAGCGATTGCCTGAAGGTAATACAACGATGCATTGTGGAGCTGCGACTTGGCCTTGAAATCGCGGGCGCGCTGGACGAACCACGCTGCGTCGTGTCCAGCTGTCTGCGACGATTTGGCGTAAAAACCTCCCAGTTTCCAATCCGCGCCCGTTTGCTGAAGGACGAGGGTCAACGTCAGGGCGGATGCGCCGCCGCTTACATCAAGGACGGCGACCGCGTATTTGCCGGGTGGCAGATTATTCAGGACAAAGACGGCGCTGTCTTTGGTCTGACCGTCGCGGCCAAATACTCCGCAGAGAAATTCTGCGTGCGGGAGGGGTTGCGGGGCGTCGGCGCTGAGCAGGAAAGGTGGTCTGACGGTGGCTTGCGCGCTGGTAAGTGTGGCCTGGTTATCTTTGACCGCTGCCTCGACGCCAGCAAAGCTGCCGGCCAGGCTTGGAATCGCGTTCTGCTTGAGGCTTGCCGTATCGCCGTGAACCGCCATTTCAAAATAGCGCTTGGCGGTGGCTTCCAGGGCGGTTCGCGTCGCAGCATCCATGTCGGCGGCGCTCTGACAGGTTTGGGCCGAGGAAGATGCGGACAGCAATAAAACGAGCCCCACCCACAGTAGTAAGGAACGCCATCGATCCCGGGTCATCGTTTTCGAAGCTCTGCGCAAGGGGGAAAACCTCCGCTGGCATTTTACGCGCTCTCGCTGGCCCAGGGTAATTCTAACCCTTGCCCAGGCCGTGAATTAGGATGACCCTTTCGTTACGGGCGCGCAAGAAATATGGTCTCTTCGCGTTCTATAACGAGTGGTAAAATTGGGCGATGGGACGGCGGCTGCGAACTGGCTGCGTGTCTGTGGAGACTACCCTCTGACGGCGGCTATGCGGAAAACGATGCGGAAAACGATGGCCGCAGGACTCATGCTGCTAGTCGCGGCATTGTTTGTACCCGCGCTATTAGCCCAAAACGCAGCGCCTGCTCCGCCGATCGCTGCTGCGCCGGTTGCCGCTCCGCATCACAAATCGCATAAGCAGCAGAAGCCGCTGGTGCTGCCGCCGATGCCTGGCGGTCCTTTGAGTCAATTGCCGATGGATCAGATTCCGGCGGCGCCGGCGAAGGTCAGTTTTCAAGGCGGCTTGCTCAGTATCTCAGCGGAGAATTCAACTTTAGGCGAAATATTGCGTGACGTGCGCCAGTTGACCGGCGCTGCGATTGAGATTCCTGCTGGCAGCGCCGCCAATGAGCGAGTGGTTACCAGCCTCGGACCGGGCGCTCCGCGGGATGTCTTGGCTGGATTGCTCAACGGCTCTTCATTTAATTATGTGATGCTGGGTTCGAGTACGGATCCAACAGCTGTTTCGAGCGTGATCCTCACCAACAAATCGCCGTCTACAGGTGAAGCGACCCAAACCGCCGCTGTCGTCCCGTATCAGAGCAATCCCGAACCGGTCGCCTCGCATCCTTGGCCACCGGGGAGACCTATGCCTGTGAGTCCAGGTTTCAATCGCGCACCAGGCGCGGCGCAACCCGGTCAGGCGGCGCAAGCCGAAGACGATAGTAAGGATGACGATCAGGATGCGGCGGACGATTCGGACGATCAGGCGCAGCCTGCGCCGCCGGATGCGAACGGCGCGGGCGCGAATCCGAATGCCGCGCAGGATCAGTCGCAACCAACCGATCCAAACCAACCGAACGCCGGTCCGAAGACGCCAGAGCAGATTCTCGAAATGCTGCGTCGGCAACAGCCGCCGGGTGGGCCGGTTACTGCTCCACAGCAACCGCCTCCGCAGTAGGCGGGGACGGACTTCGAGAAAGATCACACCAGGTTGATGGAAGTTAGCCAGAGTGGCTTAGTCGCCGCTAGCGTGGCCGCGATTAGGAACTAACCCTGACAGAGCGGGGGAGGGGCGGGAAGGGTTGACTGCGGCTAAAATCCAGCAAACCGCGCAATACGCGCCAAAAACACCCAAAAGAACGGTTAAAAGTGCAGTGGTGCTGAGTATAAAAGCTACAAAAATCTCGTTCACAATAATGGCCCTTGCCGGCGAAGCCCGGCTGCAAGTGTCTTAACTCTAGCCGCATTTGACCCCCGCTGGTGTTAACAAATAAGATACGGGAATCGGACTGCGTATCTCCACTCTCCAACATTTCTTAGGACCCGTCCACGTTACGGAAGTGCATAAAGTACTGTCTAAATGGCCATCACCCGGATTTCGGTGCGCGGCGCGCGCCAGCACAACCTGAAGAATATTGACGTCGAGATTCCTCGTAATACTTTGACGGTTATTACGGGTCTGAGCGGCTCCGGGAAATCCTCGCTTGCGTTCGACACGATTTACGCGGAGGGCCAGCGCCGTTACGTCGAAACGTTGTCGGCCTATGCGCGTCAGTTTCTTGATCAGATGGAGCGGCCTGACGTCGACTCGATCGACGGCCTCAGTCCATCGATTTCGATTGAGCAGAAGACCACCAGCCGCAGCCCGCGGTCGACGGTTGGCACGATCACCGAGATCTACGATTACCTGCGGCTGCTCTACTCGTCGATCGGAGTGCCGCACTGCCCGAACTGCGGCAAGCCGATTACTCGGCAATCGGCTGAGCAGATTGTGCAGCGCGTTATGTCCCTCACTCCCGACGATCGCGTCATGATCATGGCTCCGATCGTGCGCGGACGCAAAGGCGAATTCAAGAAAGAGATGGAGAAGCTGATTCAGCATGGCTTTTCTCGCGCCCGCGTCGACGGCGAGCTGGTAAATCTCGAAGATGACCTTGCGCTCGACAAGCGTAAGAATCACACCATCGAGGTCGTGGTCGATCGACTGCTGGTGAAGCCTGGGATTGAACATCGCCTCGAACAGTCGGTTGGCCTTGCCATGAAACTTGGCGGCGGCCTTGTGCTCGTTGCCGTAGTCAACGGCGACGAAACGCTTTATTCCGCGCGACTCGCCTGCCCGGACTGCGGCATCAGCGTTCCGCAACTGGAGCCGCGCTCGTTTTCTTTTAACAGTTCTTATGGAGCTTGTCCGGAGTGCCACGGGTTGGGCAGCCGCTACGATCTCGATCCTGCGAAGGTGATTGTCGATTGGTCAAAGCCGCTGCTCGATGGAGGATTGGGTCCGGGGTCGTCTTCGCAAAATCTGGTTCGCAGCATCCAGTTGGTTGTCCAGGCCTACGGTTTCGAGCTGGCGACTCCATTCGAAAAATTTCCCGACAAGATTCAGAATCTTTTGCTGAATGGCGAGCCGCAGCGCGGTGGCCAGCGTGAACGAAAGACAGGATTTCTCGGGATTCTCGGCTATCTCCGCCAGAATCTCGAAGCCTCGACCTCTGATACCTATCGCGACTATCTGCTCGATTTCATGTCGGCGACGGAGTGTTCGGTATGCCACGGCAGGCGGCTGCGTCCAGAAAGCCTGGCGGTAAAGGTGAATGGCATGTCGATCGCCGATTTCACCAGTCTTCCGATTGCGCGTGCGCTCGACGCGGCGCGCAAGATCAAATTGACCGGTCGGGAACTGACCATTGCCGGCCGCATCTTGCATGAAATTACCGAACGGCTTGAATTTCTGCACAATGTCGGACTCGGCTACCTTTCGTTGGGGCGCTCAGCCGCCACGCTTTCTGGTGGAGAAGGGCAGCGCATTCGCCTCGCAACACAAATCGGATCGAAGCTGCGAGGCGTTCTCTATGTGCTCGATGAGCCATCGATCGGGCTGCATCACCGCGACAATGGGCGTCTGCTGGCCGCGCTGGAGAATCTGCGCGACTTGGGCAATACCGTGCTCGTGGTTGAGCACGATGAAGAAACGATTCGCCGCGCGGACTATGTCATCGACCTTGGCCCCGGCGCTGGACGGCACGGCGGCGCGCTGGTCGCCAGCGGTACGCCCGCCGAAATCATGGACTCGCCCGATTCACTCACTGGCGCCTACATCGCCGGACGCCAGCAGATTGCGATGCTTGCCGAGCGGCGCAGTCCGAATGGAAAAGCGATTACCGTCATGGGCGCGCGCGAAAATAACCTCAAGAATCTCGACGTAGTCTTTCCGCTCGGCGTGATGACGGTGGTGACGGGCGTTTCCGGCTCGGGCAAATCGACTCTGGTCAATGACATTCTGTATCGCGCGCTCGCCCAGCAGCTTTATCGTTCGCGCGAAGAGCCGGGCGCTCACAAAGCCATCACGGGAGGGGAGTTGATCGACAAGGTGATTCGCATCGATCAATCTCCGATCGGCCGCACTCCGCGCTCCAATCCGGCGACTTACACTGGAATTTTTTCGGCGGTTCGCGACCTTTATGCCATGCTGCCTGAATCGCGCGAGCGTGGATACAAGCCGGGGCGCTTTTCTTTCAACGTTTCCGGCGGGCGCTGCGAGGCATGTCAGGGCGAGGGCCAGCGCCGTATCGAAATGAACTTTCTGCCCGATGTTTACGTGCAGTGCGAGGGGTGCGGCGGACGCCGCTACAACCACGAGACGCTGGCGGTGCGCTACAACGGCTATTCCATCGCCGACCTGCTCGAGATGCCGGTGTCGGATGTGCTTCCGATTCTTGAGAACATTCCGCAGGTGCGGCAAAAATTGCAAACGCTGGTCGACGTCGGCTTGGGATACATTCACCTCGGTCAATCTGCCGTTACTCTTTCTGGAGGCGAAGCGCAGCGCATCAAACTCGCACGCGAACTGAGCAAGCGGCAGACCGGCAAAACTCTTTATCTGCTGGACGAGCCAACCACCGGATTGCATTTCGACGATGTGCGCAAGTTGCTCGACGTTCTGCACCGGCTTACTGATCTCGGCAACACGGTCATTATCATCGAGCATAATCTGGACGTGATTCGAAACGCGGATTGGATCGTCGATCTCGGCCCGGAGGGCGGAGAAGAAGGGGGACGGATCGTCGCGCAAGGCACGCCCGAACAAGTTGCGCGCGTCAAAAAATCCTATACCGGCCAGGCGCTGACTGCCTATTTCGATGGTTCGACAAAGAATGGATCGGCAAAGAATGGATCGGCAAAAAATGGCTCCGCGCAAAATAGTTCGTCAAGAAACGGGTTGGCGAGTCACGAGTCAGAGAAGATTGAATCGGGAAGAAATGCTTCGGCAAACAGCGAACTCGCGCCCACTGGCACCGGAGAGCATGCGTGAGTCTTTCGCCCGACGAAGAATTCGAAACTCAAACGTCGGCGCCACGGTCCGGTGAAGCGCTTGACGACGGAAGAGCGTTAGTGCCCGTCCATGTTGCGCGAACTGCCGGCGATCATAGCGATGAAGGCGTCTCTTTGGCAGGGGGCAATCTTGCCAACATCCAACCTGTCGAAACTGCCCTGCCCGCGCCGGATCCCGCGTGGAACGGCTGGGACGTTCTCCGCCTGACTTGTCTGACCATCGCCGCTCTCTTCGTCGGTGTGTTTGCTGCGCTGCTCGTCGCTCGTGTAGGGATCTACCCGCACCGGGGCCTGGGCGAAATCGCGCGCATCCCTCTGGTCATCGTTGCCGGACAATCGCTGGCTTACCTGCTGATCCTCGGCTATATGTATTTTTTGGTGACGCGCGAGCGACGCCGGCCCGATTTTCTTGCGGCCATTCATTGGAACTGGCCGACCCGCAGTGTGCTTGCCGCCTGCTTACTCGGGGGAGCTGTGCTCTCGGTCGCATTGCAAATCCTCGCTCATTTCTTGCCCATTCCGAAAGAGTTGCCGATCGACAGCTTTTTTCAAACGCCCGCCGAAGCCTGGGCGCTGAGCATTCTCAGTATTACGTTGGCTCCGCTGATGGAAGAACTTTTTTTTCGCGGCTTTCTCTATCCGGTGCTCGCGCGCAGTCTCGGGCTGCCGGTTGCTGTCTTTCTGACGGCGCTCGGCTTCGCGGCGCTGCACGGAATGCAACTGATGTTTTCGTGGGGGCCGGTGCTGGTGATTTTTCTGGTCGGCATGGTTCTTACGCTGGTGAGGGCCAAAACAAATTCTGTGGCGTCGGGCGTTCTCATTCACATGGCATACAACGGGACGATTACGGCGGCGATGTTCGCGGCGACCGATGGATTTAGACATCTGGAAAAACTTAATCAATGAAGTCATCAGTCATCAGCTGTCAGTTTTCAGTCAAGGCGGCAACTGGATATTCGTCACGACTGATGCTGATAACCGATGACTGACGGCTGGGAAGCGAGAATCGCTTTTCTGCTATCGTAGAAATTTATGTCTACTGCACGACAAGAGCTCTTGGAAATGCTGGCGCAGAAATCATTTCGGCTGGGCGATTTTCAGTTGTCGTCCGGTGGCACGAGCGACTATTACATTGATTGCCGGACCACGACGCTTGATGCTCGCGGCGCGCAACTGGTCGGCCAAGTTTTTCTGGATCAGATCGCCGAGCAAGGGTGGGAGGCTGACGCCATCGGTGGACTGACGATGGGCGCCGACCCGATCGTCGTCGCGGTCGCTGTTACTAGTGGGAAAATGCATGGCTTCCTGGTGCGCAAGTCGGAGAAGCAGCACGGTACGGGCCAGCGCATTGAAGGCTTCCGGGAAAAGGGCGCGCGAGTGGTGATTGTCGATGATGTGTGCACCACGGGATCGTCGACCGTGCAAGCGATCGAAGCGGCGCTTGAATACGGCTTCGAAATCGTAGGCGTGATGTGCCTGGTCGAACGCCAGGATGCTCACGGGCGTCCCAACGTAGAAAAGGCTGCCGCGCCGGCGAATTTTATTTCCATATTTACAGCGATTGATGTGAGGAAGGAGCACTTAGCAGTTAGCACTTAGCGCGAACAGCGAACGACGCGTAGCGAAAGACCAAAGACCAAAGACCAACGACCAAAGATCAAAGATCAATGACCAACTCATGATTCAAACTCTCGAATGGACATCCCGCGGCGTAGTTTTCATCGATCAGACTAAGCTACCCACTGAAGAAGTGTATGTAACCTGTAGCACGCACGGGCAAGTTGCTGATGCGATCCGCAACATGATTGTGCGCGGAGCGCCCGCTATCGGCGTGGCTGCTGCCATGGGCATCGCGCTCGGCGTGAAAAATTCACAGGCAGAGGATGTTGCCGATCTCAAGACAGAGTTTGGCCAGATTTGTGAAACCATTCGCCAGACACGCCCCACTGCGGTGAATTTATTTTGGGCGATCCGGCGTATGCAGGAGAAATTTGAAGTTCTCCGCATTCGTCCCATCGCGCAAATCAAGCAGGCGCTGATCGAAGAGGCGCAGCGCATGCACGCCGAGGACATCGCCGCCAATCAGGCCATGGGACGCCACGGCGCTACGCTTATGCCGTCGAGCGGGGGCGTGCTCACTCACTGCAATGCTGGAGCGCTCGCGACTGCGGGCTACGGCACCGCGCTCGGCGTAATTCGCGCGGCCATCGAAGCAGGGAAGAAGATTCATGTCTACGCCGACGAGACGCGGCCGTTTCTGCAAGGTTCGCGGCTTACTGCGTGGGAGCTGATGAAGGATGGCATTCCGACGACGGTCATCTCCGACAACATGGCCGGAGTCATGATGCAGCAAGGCAAGATCGGAGCCATCGTAGTTGGCGCCGACCGCATCGCCGCCAACGGAGACGTCGCCAATAAAGTTGGCACCTACACTGTCGCCGTTATGGCCAAAGAGCACCGCATTCCGTTTTATGTGGCTGCGCCCATTTCGACGGTCGATCTCGATACGCCCGACGGCAGCAAGATTCCGATCGAGCAGCGCAACGCGCGAGAAGTCACGCACATCGGAGGCAGGCAGATGACGCCGGATGGAGTCGGGATTGAGAATCCGGCGTTTGATGTGACGCCCGCTAGGTATGTGGCGGCCATCATTACTGAGCGCGGCATCGCTCGCGCGCCGTATGAGGAGTCGCTGCGCGAGTTGGCGGGTCAGGTTCAGGAGACGCGCTGAACTTAGGAACCAAACTTCATGCGCATCATCATCGCGGGCGGCGGCACCGGCGGGCACGTCATCCCGGCCCTGGCCATAGCTCAACAACTAAAGAGACAGTTCGCCGCAGAGATTCTTTTCATTGGAACTGCCCGCGGGATTGAGACGCGGCTGGTGCCCCAGGCGGGCTTTCCGCTGGAACTGATTCAGGTCGGCGCGTTGAAAAACGTCAGCCTGATGACGCGCCTAAAGACAATGTTCGATTTGCCGCGCGCGATTGCGGCCTCTTCTCGGATGCTGACGGAGTTCGATCCTGAGGTGGTGATTGGGGTCGGTGGCTATGCCTCTGGGCCGGCGATGGTGGCTGCAATTCGGCGGCGGCTTCCTACCCTGGCTTTTGAACCGAACGTCGTGCCGGGATTCGCTAACAGAATGATCGCGCGCTGGGTTTCGGCCGCAGCGGTGCATTTTGAAGAAACCTGTCGCTATTTTCCGCACTGCCAAGTAACCGGGGTTCCGGTGCGCGCGGCTTTTTTTGATATGCCGGTGAAGGCTCGCGGCACCCCGACGCTGCTCGTTTTTGGCGGCAGCCAGGGGGCGCGCGCCATCAATCAGGCGATGATTGAGTCACTACCTGGCTTGCGTGCGAAGGTTCCGGGGATACACATCATTCATCAGACCGGGCAGCGCGACTTCGATCGCGTGCTGGCGGCGTATGAGCAATCAGGAATCTCAGGCGAGGTCCACAAGTTCATCGACGATATGTCGGAGACGTTCGGGCGCGCCGACTTGCTCGTCTGCCGGTCGGGCGCCAGCACCGTGGCTGAGATTGCAGCGGCGGGAAAGCCAGCCATCTTTGTGCCGTTTCCGGCGGCGGCTGATGACCATCAGAACGTAAATGCGCGGGCGCTGGAACGATCGGGCGCAGCGGTGGTGGTCGAAGAGAGCAATCTGGGCGCGGCTTACCTGGTCGAGACAATCGCGGCTTTGATCGGCGATGGCAGCCGATTGCGGAGCATGTCGGCAGCGGCGAAATCTTTGGCGCATCCGAAGGCGGTCGAGAAGATTGCGGAGATGGTGCTGCAACTCGCGCGCCGTGATTAAAGCGATTGCACCAATCACATTGTCATCCTGGGCGCAGCGAAGGACCTCCGTATTCTGACGGCTCGATCAAATTCATAGGTCTTTCGCCCCGCTCAAGATGACATCATTGAATTTTATGCGACAGGACTCCGCGTCTCGGCCGTGAAATGTTCTATCATCAGCGTCAGTTACGAGCTTGTTTTCATGTTCGGCAAAATTCAGCGCATACATTTCGTGGGCATTGGCGGCATCGGCATGAGTGGGATTGCCGAGGTGCTGCTGAATCTCGGCTATCAGATTTCCGGCTCCGATTTGAAACACTCGACGGTCACCGGTCGCTTGGCCACTTTGGGTGCGTCGATTTTTGAAGGACACAGTGCCGCGAATATTGCCGGCGCGGACGTTGTCGTCACCAGTTCGGCAATCTCGGTCGACAATGCTGAAGTCGCTGAAGCGCGGCGAGTGCATGTTCCGGTGATTCAGCGGGCTGAGATGCTGGCGGAGTTGATGCGGCTGAAATACGGCATCGCCATTGCCGGCATGCATGGCAAGACGACTACGACTTCGATGGTCGCGGCGGTGCTGGCGGCTGGTGGGCTCGATCCGACGGTCGTTGTCGGAGGGCGCGTCGATGCGATGGGATCGAATGCGCGCCTAGGCAAGTCGCAATATCTGGTCGCCGAGGCCGACGAAAGCGACCGGTCGTTTCTCAAGCTGTCGCCGATTATTTCCGTGGTCACAAATATCGACCGCGAACACATGGATTGCTATCGCGACATGCGCGACGTACGCCGAACGTTTCTAGAATTTATGGAGCGGGTTCCGTTTTATGGCACCGTTGTCGGCTGCAATGATGATGGGGTGCTGCGGCGGTTGCTACCGCGCGTGCATCGGCGCGTGACAACCTATGGCAGCAGCGTTGGCTCGGATTTTCTGATCACGATTGCCTCGCCAGGTAAATCTTCGCCAAGTTTTGAGGAGCACAGCCCGTTGAGTCGCTTTCGGGTGAACTATAAGGATAAGGATCTGGGAGATTTCACGTTGCGTGTGCCGGGCGCGCACAACGTGCTGAACGCGACGGCGGCGATTGCGGTGGGAATCGCGCTTGATATTTCAGTGGAACAGATTCGCATGGCGCTTGACGGTTTTCGCGGGGTGGATCGGCGGTTTCAACTGAAAGGCAAAGTCGCGGGGGTCAGCGTGATTGATGATTACGGGCATCATCCCACGGAAATTCTGGCCACGCTGGCGGCGGCTCGGCAATGCGGGTTTCGGCGAGTGCATGTGATCTTTCAGCCGCACCGCTTTACGCGGACGCGGGATCTGATGGATGAGTTTGTGACCGCCTTTGGCGATGCCGACACGCTGTGCCTGCTCGATATTTATCCGGCCAGCGAGAAGCCGATCGAGGGTATTACGGCCGATGCTCTCGCCAAGCGCATCGCCGGGGCGGGGAAACGGAGCGTCACGTATGCTCGTTCGACTGCGGAAGCTGTCGCGGCTGTTGCCGCACTCGCGCAGCCGGGTGACATGGTGCTGACGCTGGGGGCGGGTAGCGTTTCGCAGCTGGGGCCGATGATTCTGGAGAAGTTAGCGACCGTAGTCAGTCGAGATGCGCTGGAGGTGTAGAAGCGGCCGCCAGAGCTGGTCCCGTCTCGAAGATTTGTCTTGTTGACCTTTTTTTACGCCGTTCGTCCAAATCCATAGCAAGCGAGGAGCACCGATGGATACGAACAAAGTCGCTTACTGGGTCGCGCTTGGAGTATTGGCGCTGGGATTGAACAGCGAATATCGGCACGGAAATTTTGTCGCGCTGCATCAGGCTGTCGAACGCGCCGATCTCGCGCTGTGCGGCATTTCCGGGCGGGCCGAACGAACGCTGGCGGCCGCGATGGGAGCGACGAGTACATGGGGATTTGCGGCGGAGGCTCGATCGGCATCCGTCAGTCAATTGGACGACGTGCGTCTTCAGGGTGAATTGCTGCGCGAGCAGGCCCGCGATCAGGCGGAATTCGTGCGGGATCAGATTCGGGCGCGGGCCGAGGTCATTCGGGCGCAAGCCGAAATACGGCGTGCGGAGATGGAGCAAGTGCGATCGCGCGCTCGGTCGCAGTTTCAGTTCGTCGACGCTGGTGGTCGGGGCATGACAGTGTTTTGTCCGAAGACGGGGGCAAGAGTCATGATTAGCCGGAGGGGCCTCTCCGATGATTCGCCGGAGATTGAAGTCAGCGACTCTTTCTAAGACTTTCGGAGACGGCCGCAGGGAGAATTTTTCCCAGACTTACATTTGAACCAACTTCGCACTGTCTCAATTCCGGGAAACCAGTTATAGTAATTTTGCTCAGCGGTTTTCTGTCGACAACTGACTCGAAAGAGTGGCGCGGAAATCTAGTTCCAGCGCAGTCCAGGAAGAGTTGTATCCTCTTCCGCGCGAGGTTTCGCAGCACGAGGCTCTCGAGCGCGAGCCTTTCGACGACGCACGGCTCGTCGATCTGGAAGCGGAGCAGGAATCCCCATTCTTACGCGGCCAAAAGCGCGTTTCTGTCCGCCGCGGATCACTCCCTAAAAAGACTGCCAATCGATTGCTGTGGGTCGGCGCGACGCTGGTAGCGCTGACGATTCTCGGGTTCGCGGGGCTGAGCCTCTACCGCTACGGCAAGCACTCCTGGCGTTTTCGCATTGATTCGAGCGATCAAATTGAGGTGGCGGGCGCCGAGCACGTGACCCACGCGCAGATCATGGAAGTGACGGGCGGAGATATCGGGCGCAACATTTTCTTCGTGCCGCTCGGGCAGCGCCAACAGCAACTGGAACAGAATCCGTGGGTGGAATCGGCGAGCGTGATGCGCTTTGTGCCGAATCGCCTGCGGATAGAGATCCACGAACGGACGCCGGTGGCTTTCGCCCGCATTGGATCGCGCATTTTGTTGATCGACGGCGGTGGCACGCTGATGGAGCTTGCTCCGGGCGGAAAGCGCAAGTATTCGTTCCCGGTAATTGCGGGGATGAACGCGGGCGAGCCGCTCTCTACGCGTGCGGCGCGCATGAAAAATTACAACGCGTTGGTGCGCGAGCTTGATTCGAGTGGCGCGCATTATTCGCAGGAACTGAGCGAGGTGGATCTCAGCGACCCGGAGGATGTGAAGGTGCTGGCCGCCGACACGAACGGCGAAGTGCTGGTGCATCTGGGATCGGGAAATTATCTGCAACGCTACAGGACCTACGTCACGCACGTGCAGCAGTGGCAGCAGCAGTTTGAAAAGCTTGAATCGGTCGATTTGCGCTACGACGGGCAGATCATCGTTAACCCCGATCTCAATGGGATGGCGCGTCAGCCGTCGCTGACGCCGGCGGCAGCGAAAGCCGCCATGGCTGCGGGCGTGAAGACTGCGGCGCTCGTGAACTATGAAAACTACGTAACGCATCCGGTTGCGCCGCCCGGTTCGGTGAAGAAGGAAGCGAAGCTGAAGGCGAAGGTGGTGGCGAAGTCCACGATTCATCGTGCTCCGGCGAAGGCTGTCCCAGCGAAACTAGTTGCCGCCAAATCAAGCCCTGCGAAAGTGGGGGCGACTAAGCCTGCGGCTGCCAGGCTTGCGCCCGTGAATCCCGCGCCGAAGGCAAATGGAAAGACGCCGTCGATCGCGGTCACTACTACGACCAACACGACAGTGCCGCACCCAGCGCCTCCTCCGGTTGGAGCTGGTACGGCAAAGAAACCGAGCGCGGCAATTCCTAAGGAGAACCCGCAAAACTAGCGATCGTTAATTATCCGAACCTTATTTATGCCGAATCATGAACCCAATTTTGTTACCGCCATCGACGTAGGCAGCGCCAAGACTGTCGTGCTGGTGGCGGAGCTGAGCGAAAACGGATTGCGTTATCGCGGCCACGGCATCAGCGAATCGCGCGGGCTGCGCAAGGGCGTGATCACCGAGCTCGACAAGGCGGTGAGCAGCATTCAGAAAGCGGTCGAGCATGCGGAAGATGTGGCGGGCATTCCTATCGAGCATGCGCTGGTCGGAATCGCGGGGGCGCACATTCGCGGGATGAACAGCCATGGCGGGATCACTTTTGGGGCGCGGTCACGCGAAATTGCACGCGAGGAAATTCGCCAGGCCGTGGATAAGGCGCGCACTGTCCCTCTGCCCGCAGATCGCGAGATTCTGCATCTGTTGCCGCAGGAATTCATTCTCGACGATCAGCCGGGCGTGCAGGATCCGACGGGGATGATGGCGACGCGGCTTGAGGTACGGGTGCACATTGTGACGGCGTCGTCGAGCGCCACGCAGAACATGGTGACGGCAGTGAACCGGGCGGGCGTGCACGTTGACGATACGATCTTTGAGCCGCTGGCGTGCGCGGACTCTGTCTTGCGATCGGATGAGCGCGAACTGGGAGTTTGCCTCGTCGATCTCGGCGCGGGATCGTGCGATCTGATTGTTTTTCAGCAGGGGGCAGTGGCGCACACGGCGGTCATTCCGATTGGCGGCGATCACTTTACCAGCGATCTTTCGGTCGGTATGTGTACGGGGCTCGCGGCGGCAGAGACGCTGAAGAAAAATTTTGGCAACGCGGTGCCGACGCTGATTCCCGAGGGCAATGAAGTCGAAGTGCCGTCGGTGGGCGACCGTCCGTCCCGCATGATGCCGCAGCGCATGGCTGGCGAAATTCTAGAGCCGCGTGCGCGCGAGCTTTTTGAATTGCTGCGCGAAAACCTGCGCCACGCTGGCGTGCTAGAGCACTGCATCGCTGGATTTGTGCTGAGCGGCGGAGCCTCGCGGCTGCCGGGGATTCTCGACGTGGCGGAATCGGTGCTGCGCAAGGCGGCGCGCCTGGCATGGCCCGTGCCGATGCCGAAGATGCCGTCGTTCCTGGCGGAACCGGAGTTCGCGACAGTTTTGGGCATGGCGTATTACGGGCATCGCGCGCGGCTGGCTCGCGGTTTGCAGGAGCCTAGTTTTGGTTCGCGCATGAAGGCGCTGTTCGCGGGGAAGGGTGCGTGAGGGAAGAGTTGTGCTTTGCTCAGGATCACAATTTTGTTTGATAACTGCAAGCGGATAACGGATTTTACGAGGTGAATTATGACTGACGATAATGGACTCCGTATTTGCTTTCATGAAGAAGCGCGCAATGACGCTCGCATCAAGGTGATTGGGGTCGGCGGCGGTGGCAACAACGCGGTCAATCGCATGATTGACTCGGGGATGGAACACATTGAATTCATCGTGGCCAACACCGACCTGCAGGCTTTGCGCATGTCGCGCGCAGCTACCAAGATTCAGCTTGGCGTGAAATTGACGAATGGGCTCGGGGCGGGCGCGAATCCAGAGATTGGGCGGAAGGCGGCGCTTGAGGACTCGGACAAGATCATTGAAGTGCTCGAAGGTGCGGACATGATTTTTGTCACGGCGGGACTCGGCGGCGGCACGGGGACGGGCGCGGCCCCGATTATCGCGTCGCTCGCCAGCGAGATGGGTGCGCTCACGGTGGCCGTGGTCACCAAGCCGTTTGCGTTTGAGGGCAAACGGCGCATGCAGCAGGCGGAGCGGGGGATTGCCGAACTGATGGAGTCGGTCGACACGACCATTGTTATCCCCAATGAAAAGTTGCTGGCGGTCGCGGAGAACGCAGGCTTTTTCGAGTCGTTTCGCATCGCTGACGATATTCTTCGTCAGGGCGTGCAAGGGATATCGGACATCATCACTATTCCGGGCATCATCAACCGCGACTTTGCCGACGTGAAGGCGATCATGGCGGGCATGGGTTATGCGGTGATGGGCACGGCGACTGCTTCCGGCGAACGGCGCACGGTGGAGGCGGCGCAACGCGCGATTGCGTCTCCGTTGCTCGAGGCGGGCGCGATTGACGGAGCGCGTGGCATTCTCATCAACATCACTGGATCGAATTCGTTGAAGCTGGCCGAAGTGCAGCAGGCTTGCACCATTATTCAGGGTGCGGCCCATGAAGACGCCAATATTATTTTCGGTGCGGTGCTCGACGAGAAAATGAAAGACTCGGTGAAGATCACGGTGATTGCGACCGGATTTAAAGAGTCGGACATGCGACGGGCGCGGCATCATGAAAATTACGATCCGGTAATTATTTCGCGAGACGCGTCGCGGCAGAGTTCGCGTCAGATTTCGCAGGAGCGCGATCCTTTCGATGAGCCGGTCACGGTCGCTGATCCGGAACCCGTGTTCGTACCGGAGGCGAGCTTCGAGCCAAGTCCCGCGCCGGTGGCGTTTCAGGAATCGGCGTCGGGCAGTGCGGCACATGCCGAGGTGATTTCTCTCGAAGCGATGCGGACCGCCGCTCCCAGCTACCAGGCAGAGGATCTCGACATTCCGGCGTTTCTGCGGAAGCGCAGCGAAGTGATATAGGGGCAGGTTTCACAGTTTCAAGGTTTCAAAGTTGGCGCGGCAGCGACTCTTTTGAAATTTGCGACCTTGCAATCCCACCGCCTCACTTCTGCTCGCTAATCCACTCGTTGATCTTTGCCTCCAGCAGGTTGAGCGGCAGCGGGCCTTGATCGAGGACAGCGTCGTGGAAGGCGCGAATGTCGAATTTCTGGCCTAATTCTTTTTGCGCGCGCTCGCGAAGTTCTAGGATTTTCATCTGTCCCATCTTGTAGGAGAGCGCCTGCGCCGGCCAGGCAATGTAGCGATCGACTTCGGTGTTGATGTTTTCGTCGTCCATGGCGGTGTGTGCGTGGAAGTAGTCGACCATCTGCTGGCGCGTCCAGTGCCGGGAATGCACTCCTGTATCGACTACCCAGCGCACGGCGCGCCATATTTCATTCTGCAGTCGGCCGTACTCGCTGTAGGGATCCTGATAAAAGCCGACCTCTTTTCCCAGGCGCTCGGAGTAAAACGCCCAGCCTTCGGTGTAGGCATTCAGATCGAGATTGAACTTGCGGAAGGGCGGCAGGCCGGTGAGTTCCTGCGCAATGGAAAACTGCAGGTGATGTCCAGGGACGCCTTCGTGGTAGGCGATGGCTTCGACGTTGAGCAGGAGCCGTTTCTCGGGCGCGTATTCGTTGACGTTGATGCGGCCGGGGCGCGAGCCGTCTCCGGCGCCGATGGAATAATCGGCGGGAGGAGCAGAGGCGGCGCGGAATTCTTCCATCTTCACCACGTCGAGTTTATTTTTCGGCAGCCGTCCGAATAGCTGCGGCAGCTTGCCATACATCTGGTCCCGGTAATGTGTGTAGAGGTCGAATAGCTGCTGTCCTGACTTCGCATGCAGGTTGGGATCGTGCTGGATGTGGTCGTTGAAAGATTTCAGATCACTGAATCCCTGCGCTTTAGCAATCACGAGCATCTGGGTTTCGATGTCTGCGACACTCTTCAGGCCGAGGTCGTGAATCCGATCGGGAGGGAAATCGGTGGTGGTCTGGTGGCGGACGGCGAAGCGATAGCGCGCTTCTCCATCAGGCAAGGCCCAGATGCCGGGATCGAGGCGGCCGTGAGGGGCGTAATCCTCGCGCACGAATTTCGCGAATTTCGCGTAGGCGGGCGCGACTTCGGTCGTTACGACGGTTGCGATCTGGTCGCGGAGTTGCTTGCGCGCATCTTCCGAAATAGTGGCGGGGAACTTGCGCAATGGTTCGGTGAAGGGACTCTTGTCGAGAGAATCGTCGGCGATTCCCTGCGCCTGGTCGGAGACTTTCTCGAGCAGAAATTTCGGCGGTACGAGATGATCGCGCAGGCCATCGCGCATGTGTCCCATGGCCTGATCGAGCACACGCGGAATCTGGTGCAGACGAGATATGTAATCCTGGTAATCCTTGACGTTGCGGAATGGCGAATCGTAAGGCAGCGATGCGTAGCCGAGGTGAATGCCGCCAAACTGGCTCGCGGGCATTTCCCAGTCTTTGAATTGCGCGGAGTCGAGCGCCTCATGCAGGCTGCGCAGCATGAGCGCGTGGTTGAGGCGCTCCTGCTCGGGGAAGCCGGTGACGTCGATGGCTTCGAAGCTTGCGAGCGCGACACGCGTGTGTTCGAGATCGTCGGCGATGGCCTTATCGGAGAAATCGCTAAGGCGATCGTTGTAGCGATCGTCTCCTATCTGTGTGGCGAGCTCGGGCTGAGTGCGCAGCGTGTACTCCCACTCATCGGCAAGCAGGCGATTGAGTTCGGCGCGGCGGGCATCGAGAGTTTGTTCGGCGGCGTGGGCGAGTGGAGCGAAGAGAGCTAAAGCCAAAGAGAGAATTACGGGAAATGTTCGCAAGTCAGGCCTCGTCAGAATCATCCGCAAAAATAGCTTGAGCGGTCGTGACGGATTCTATCGCAGGAGGGAGCAATCAGCATTCAGTCGCATGGGCTGAATGCTGATTGCTGAGTTTGACCTTACCTCCGTGTGCTCATGTGCAAATTCTTGCAGTTGCGTCGCGCTCGAGGTAACCGGGTGATCTGATTACCAAGGTGCTTGTCCTTTTCGCGAAAATGGATTAAAGGCAATTTACTCATAGGGTTATCGGTGAGGTACGGTTCGAGGTAAATCTATACTTTGATCTTGCGCTAAAACGCGCAAATCGCCTACTATCGGACAGTTGCATGAGGATGACGCTAAGCCTTGGGATTTGGCGAGACTCTTGCATCTTAATGACCAGGCCAACAGATGCCGATTGGTTACAGTAGGCAAGGGATTGGCCGGCTACGACCGGGGATGGTGAAGTGAAGTACAGCGCCTGTTTTCTTCGTCTCGCAATTTTCTTAGGATTGGCAATGTTGCTGGAAGCGACGAGCATCGCGGCCAGCGTTAATCCCAGCACGGTCGCGCCGCACAAAAAAAATCACAACCTCACGGAAAATCAGCATGCGAAACGGCGCATGCGAACGCTGGCGCGGAGCCGCGCTCCACGCTCGCACTTTGCCGCGACCGCGACTATCGGCACGCATTCGTTGAGCTCGGGCGCATCGGGCCACCATCATTATTATGAGCGCTTCCACACCAGTTCGTTTGCTTCCGAGATCACCGATGGTGATGTGACGGCGGGCGAAGATCCGGTTGTACGGCAGGCTGCGATCGACGCGCTGGGCAACATGAACGGCACAGTGGTCGCAATCGAACCGACCAGCGGACGCATTCTGGCCATGGTCAACCAGCGATTGGCGCTTTCAAGCGGCGCGCAACCGTGCTCGACGATTAAGCTTTCTGTCGCTCTCGCGGCTCTCAGCGAAGGTGTGGTTGACGAGCAAACAGAAGTTTCGCTCGGCGGGCGCAGCCGCATGAATCTTACAGAGGCGCTGGCGCATTCGAACAACGCCTATTTCGAAGCCGTCGGGCGCAAGCTTGGTTTCGAGAAAGTGCAGTACTACGCTCATCAATTCGGACTCGGCGAACTCGCCGGCTATCACATTCCAGACGAGCAGTTGGGAACCTATCCAGAGGAAGAAATTCCGGCGAAGCTCGGCGGGGTGAGCAAAATGTGCTCGTTTGGCGAGGGGATCTCGATGACTCCTCTGCAACTCGGCGCGCTGGTCACGGCGATTTCGAATGGCGGGACACTTTATTATTTGCAACATCCCACCGACCCCGAGGCGGTCGCGAATTTTCAGCCGCGGGTTAAACGGCATCTCGAGATCGAGCCGTTGATTCCTGAACTCTCCGATGGCATGGCGGGAGCGGTTGCTTACGGCACGGCGCGCAGTGTGCGCTTGAACTTTAACGAGGAATTGATTCTCGGCAAGACCGGCACGTGTTCGCACGCCGGCACGCGCTTTGGATGGTTCGCATCCTACGCGAACACGGAAGTTGGCCGCATCGTCACCGTGGTCTTTTTGCAGGGCGGACGTCCTACGTTCGGGCCTAAGGCTGCGGAGATCGCTGGGCGGATGTACCGCAATCTTTACGATCACAATTTCTTCGTAGCGGGAGCGTCGGGGATTGCTCCGTCGGAAGCAGTGCAGAAGGCTAGCAGCGCAAGCACGCAGCAGTAATCTCGCCGAGGCTGTCAAAGTCTCTTCCTGACAAAGTCGAGTTTTTCAGCAAGCTCTGAAGCCGTGCCCTACCCAAACCGATTTGTGAGGTAGCTTCCAGCAAACCCCGTCCAATCCCCGGTGACCATTGGGTGATTCTGCCACCTTTCCGTAACTTGCGGCTCTCAGGCCAGGCGAGTTCTACTCTGACTTATGGATGAACAGGCTCTAGGTCAATTCTTGCGGATAGTGGGCCAAATCGGACATCCGGGTAGGGTGGCAGCGGTTGCGTTTGTCATCGCGGCATCTGTCTTCGCGCTTGCGCTTCGCGCAAAAAGGCCGGTGGTGGGCGGCTTCGCGGCTGTTGGAATCGTCGTCCTAGCAGTGACACCGTTTGCCGCATCTTTGTTTCTCCAATCGCGCGGCGTTTATCACGTTCAGGTTGTTCTGCTGCGGCCGGATCAGTCGGTTGTGGATATTGCGCAGGTGAAATCTTCGAACGGCGGGGAATTGAAGATGGTCGCAGGCGGGTGGGAACTCGACGTTCCACAGCAAGCGCGGCCGGCCGACGACAAAGTGAGACTGTCCGCCATCGCGAAGGATGAGTTTATGAAGGGCGAGTCTTTGGTCGTCCTGGCGCAGGATTATTACCCTACCGCCACGATTCAAATGGTTGCCGAGACCTCAGCGATGGTTCGCGGAGTTGTGGTGGATGAAAACCTTGCCGAGGTAGCTGGTGCAAGAGTCTCGGTTGGCGACTATCCGGAAGCGGTCGTGACCAACGCGAAAGGCAATTTCGTTTTGCCGGCGCACGCGGGCCAGGGGCAGATGGTTGAGATACACGCGCGGAGAGGCAATTTGACTGGACATCTCTCGGCGCCCGCTGGGAAAGCGGTCGAAGTGGTACTAAGTAATGAGTGACAGGCGTCGCGAGGGTGTCCTCATCGCGGCTGGGCTGTGACTAACGTCTGCCGCCGACCTTCCTTTACTTCTTGGGATGCGAGACGCTCAATGGGTAATCGGCAACGAAGAGTTTCCCCATGTCGCCGTCGATTGGATCGAGATCAAAAAGTAACTGGGTTCTATCGCCAAACGTTCTGGTTCGGAAGTAGTAAACCCTTCCAGCCTCAGCATTGAAATGGGCCAAAGCGACTACACGGGATAGCCTCGCGAGATGAGACTGCCAATTGGCAGAGATGGTGGTCGCCCGGTTCGACCGCTAAAAAGAAATAAGAATTGTGATGATTGGCGCCGACCCACGCGCCGTCGAGACCGATCTTCGTGGTGATACAGGCTCCCATGCAGGCCACGACCCCGATGTCCTGGATTACATAAACCAGAGCTTTGCCCGCTTCGGGCTGCCCGACGGTGTGCTGGGAGTCGTCGGTTTTCACATCGAAGTTCACAGCACCGGGGCCACAGGCAGCCTGAGCGGCAGAGATCGCGGCGGGATCCTGAGCGTAGGCTGAGATCGTGAAAAGGAGAAACGCGAGGGCGGTGCGCAAAGTTTTCCTCCGAACTGAACTCAAGAAAACTATACTCGCGTCCGGGTTTCGGTATACGGTCGTGCGTCGCCGCGATGCTTACTGCTTCACTTCATCCTTGGCAACGACACCGTCCCTGATAGAGATGATGCGGTGGGCGTACTCGGCGATGTCGTGCTCGTGGGTGACGAGGACGATTGTGTTGCCTTCGGAGTGCAGGCGGTCGAACAGCGCCATGATCTCGTTGCCAGTTTGCGAATCGAGATTGCCGGTCGGCTCGTCGGCGAGAATGATGGCGGGCTTGTTGACGAGGGCGCGCGCGATAGCGACGCGCTGACGCTGTCCGCCGGAGAGTTCGTTGGGCTTGTGGTTCATGCGGGATTCCATACCGACCGAGGTGAGTGCGGCCTTGGCTCGTTCGGCGCGCTCATCGGAGGGCACTCCGGCATAGATGAGCGGTAGTTCTACGTTGTGGAGCGACGTGGCGCGGGCGAGAAGATTGAAAGTCTGGAAGACGAACCCGATTTCTTTGTTGCGGATGCGGGCCAGTTCGTCGTCGTCGAGTTCGCTGACCAGTTGGCCGTTGAGCCAGTAATGGCCTTTGGAGGGCGAGTCGAGGCAGCCGATCAGATTCATCAGCGTCGATTTGCCGGAGCCGGACGGGCCCATGATGGCGACGTATTCGTTGCGCTGGATTTGCAGGTTGATGCCGCGCAGGGCGTGGACCTGCTCGGAGCCCATGTCGTAGGTCTTCCACAGATCCTCGGTGGAGATCATGTAGGAGTTGGGCGCAGTCCAATTCGCGGGCTTATCGATTGGGTATACTTCGGCGGTCGCCATCTTGCTCTCCTTATGCGCTTCGGGCTCGGGCACGCACGCTCCTATAGCCGTTCTATCTTGGACGTTCTAACCTGGCAGAGGTTAGGTCTCAGGTCTTAGGTCTTTGAGCTTGATACTTTCCAAGAACTAAGGCCTAAAGACCTTTTCTCTAACTGCTCTCATCTTCTTTTTTCGGAGCCGAGTTATCTATTTTGACGCTCGTTCCAGGCTTCAGCGTGCGCAAAACTTTATAGCTGCCAGTAATCACTTCGTCACCCTCTTGCAATCCTTTGAGAACCTCGATATCCGTGGTGCCGCTGATGCCGGTTTCGACCGGAACGAATTCGGCTTTCTTGTTGCGGATCACAAACACGCCCTGCACTTCTTCCTTCTGCTTGGCGGCGTCGACGGGCGCGCTGGATGCGGCCTGCACATTATTGTTGCTTTTCGCATCCTTGGGCGCGAGATCCGCTTGCGTGCGGACGGTCAGCGCCTGGATGGGAATGCTGACCACGCTGCTGCGAACCGCGGTCGTAATTTTGGCGGTTGAAGAGAGGCCGGGGCGCAGATCGGGCGGCGGATCGCTTAGCGTAACGACGACCTTGAAGTCCTTTGCTTCTTCGCTGGTCGAAGTAGCCTGCGATGTAGCGACACCGGTCGAGCGCACAATCGCGTTGTCGCCAATTTCGCTGACGATGCCGTGAAAAACTTTGCGAGGGATGGCGTCGATGGTCACCTCCGCGGGCTGACCAAGACGAACGTTGACGATATCGGTTTCGTCCACCTTGACTTCGGAGGTGATGACGGACATATCGGCGAGCGTCATCAGCGTGCTGCCCGGAGAATTCTGAATTCCAATGACCACCGTCTCACCTTCGCGCACGGGGAGATTGGTGATGACGCCGTCGAAAGGCGCTTCGTATGTGGTCTTTTGCAGCACGTCGGAGACGCGCGTGAGGTTCGCCTCATTCTGCGAGATATGTTTATCGGCGGAATCTTTCTGCGCCCTGGCTTGCGCTATCTTGGCCTCGGCCTGAGCCAATCCGGCCTCGGCGGTCTCCCAGGCAGCTTTTTTGATGTCGTAATCCTGCTTGGCGATCAGAGCGGCATTGAAGAGGCCCTGGGCGCGATCCCAATCAAGCTTCGCGTGGACGGCGTCGGATTTTGCGCGGTTCAAGTCCGCGAGCGAGGTGTTCAGGGCGGCAGCGGCAGCGACGGCATCGGTCTCGGCTGCCTGCACCGAGGCGCGCGTAGCGGTGACGTCGGCGGAGGACTGCACGTTCTCGAGTTGTGCCAACAACTGCCCCTTCTTCACGCGGTCGCCTTCCTTGACGTGCAGCCTGATGATTTTGCCGAAAGCGTTGGCTCCGATGTTCACGTAAGTCTTAGGCTTGATTTCACCGGAAGCGCTCACGATCGAGGCCAGATTCTGCTTTTGAACTTTGCCGGTCTGCACCGTCACCAGATTCTTGCGGCTCTGGTAGACGGTGACGGAGACGATGACGATCAGCACGAGGGCTGCGCCGAGGCCAATCAACACTTTCTTCCAGGTCTTCATGATGACGATTAAATTCTCTTATCGAAGCGTTCTAGGTTTCCGGGAAGCCTCATCTCCTTAGGTTTTAGTCTCGTGCTCCGCTTATAGAACGGCCAGAACGCACCACGATTGCCCATCAGTAGTTACGCTCAGACGAGGAGGAAAGTTCCCAGATTCTGCGAAACAGGCATATCCCAAGTTGCTTTGGTCGGCTTACTCCTGGAGACCTGCGGCGCAATTCATTATATCGTGCCCCGCCGTTAGCTGGCTCGGCGGGCGGGTTACCGCATTTTCCTTCGCCCGCGGCGCCTCGGACCCGAGCAAGGGTCGCTGTGCGTTCGGTGCAAGGTGCGGATTCTTAAGGGATTTACTAGCCAGCCAAGACGCAAGAAATCTTTTTCTGGCAGGCCACTTCTTCTTGCCTTGTTGTATCCAATGAACATAGAATTAGGCGACTCGTATTTGTCGTGAGGTTAGCCTTCCTATGTTCTCTGCAGGTTTCTGGAATCGTTGCTCGGTAGTAGTGTTGGCGGGTGCAATGTCGTTGGGTTTTGCCGCGGCATCTCAAGCTCAGGACCAGAACAAGGATGCGAAAGACTCGGACAACAGTAATAATAGTGCTGCCCAGGGCAGCCAGGTCGATCCGCTCAAGCGTCCGATCCCGGATAAACAAAGAAAAGCCAACGCCAAAGCGCTGAAGATCGAGTTAAGCAAGACTTATCGCAAATGGCTCGACGAGGACGTACGGTGGATCATCACCGATCAGGAAAAGTCTGCTTTCATGCAGCTGTCGAACGACGAAGAGCGCGACCAGTTCATTGAGGCCTTCTGGCAGCGCCGCGATCCCACACCCGACACCGAAGAAAACGAGTTCAAGGAAGAGCACTATCGCCGCATTGCTTATGCCAACGAGCATTTTGCCGCCGGGGTGCCGGGTTGGAAGACGGATCGCGGACGCATGTACATCGTGTTTGGACCGGCGGATGAGATTGACTCCCATCCATCCGGCGGTTCCTATGAGCGGCCCATGGAAGAAGGCGGTGGCGAGACCTCCACTTTTCCATTTGAAACGTGGCGCTACCGCTACATCGAGGGCATCGGGCAGGAAGTGATGATCGAGTTTGTCGACACCTGCATGTGCGGCGACTATCACATGACGCTCGACCGTTCGGAAAAAGACGCTTTGAAGATGACGCCAAACGCTGGCCTGACTTTGTATGAGCAAATGGGCATGTCGAACAAGTCAGCCCGCTTCACCAGTGGGGGTCTTGAGCAACTCGGCGCCGGGCCTTTCAATCAGGATTTGCAGTCGAAGCAGTTCGACCGCCTCGAGCAGTTTGCCAAATTGCAGGCCGCTCCGGCAGTCAAGTTTAAAGATCTCGAGGAAGTGGTCAGCCACAAGATCAGCGTTAATCTGATGCCCTTTGACGTGCGCGCAGACTTCGTCAGGGTTACTGGCGATACGGTGCTGGTTCCGGTGACGATTCAGATCAAGAATCGCGACATTACTTTCCAGAACAAGGAAGGAATCGAGCGAGGAACGGTCAACATCTTCGGGCGCGTGACGACGCTTACGGGCAAGATCGTGCAGACCTTTGAAGACACAGTACAGGTCGACGTGCCGGTGGAATTGCTGCCGAAGACCGCCGAGAACTCTTCGGTGTACTGGAAGGCTTTGCCGTTGCGCATGAGCCAGAATCGCTACCGTTTGGACATTGTAGTGAAGGATGTGAACGGCGACCGCACCGGCAGTTGGGAGCGGGCGATCGTAATCCCGGACTTCAGCGAAGACAAGTTGAGCAGCTCAACTCTCATCATCGCCGACCAGATGGAGCCGGTCGCGACGAAGAACGTGGGCACCGGCAACTTCGTAATTGGGACAACAAAAGTGCGGCCGCGCGTGGCTTCTTCCGACGGCAAGCCGATCTCATTCAAGCGCAATCAGAAACTGAATTTCTGGATGCAGGTTTACAATCTCAGCGTGGACGAAAAGACCCACAAACCTTCGGCCACAATCGAGTACAATGTCACGGATGCCAGCAACAAGGCAGTCATCCACACGGTGGAGTCGACCGACACAATGGGGAATGTGGGTGACCAGGTTACGCTGCAAAAGACACTTTCCGCCGCGAATCTGCAGCCGGGTTTGTACAAGATCGAGATTAAGGTGAACGACAAGCTATCCAAGCAGACAGTGGATCCGACGGCGACCTTCGCTGTCGAGTAAACGGCTGCGTGGTTCCCGGAGGTGGTGGGCGAGATGTTTCAGAAGTTCGGGTTCCGTGCCATCGTCACCGTTGTAACTGTGGTCGCGGCTCTGTCGGCCTGGTCCGGCACAGCCTTCGGCGCAGTCTCGGGCGCGATATCCGGATACGTTCGCGACGGCAGCGGGGCGCCGCAAATGGGCGCGGCAGTGGAAATTCTCGGTTCCACCGCCCAGGCGCTGAAAGCCTTCACCCGCAAGGTTTTTACCGACGATCGCGGCTTCTACTCGGTTCCGAGCCTGCTTCCCGGAACCTATAGCGTCAAAGTGAGCGCGCCTTCGTTCCTGCCTACTCTGCGCGAAGAAATTGGCGTGCGCCCCGGCGCGAGGCTGATCGTGAACGTCACTTTAACCACGCTCTTCGAGGCCATCCAGTTAGTGCCGCTGCGCGGTCCGGTGGACGATGACGATTGGAAATGGACGCTACGCTCAGTCGCCAACCGCCCCATTCTGCGCGTGCTTCCGGATGGCACAACGGTGGTCGAGCAGAGCGGCGATGCTCATCACGGTTTGAAAGGCGCAGTCACGCTTCTCGGCGGTTCGCCAAGCCAGGGTTTCGGTAGCCCCTCTGACATGACGGCGGGCTTCGCCGTCGAGCGGTCGCTTCTATCCACGGGCACCCTGCAACTTAATGGCAATCTCGGCTATGACGCGGACGGCCAGAGCATTCCCTCGGCGGTTCTGCGAACCACATATACCGATCGCTTCAACGGCGTCTTTGAGCCTTCGGTGGCGATAACGGCTCTGCGGCTGAATTCGCCGGACGCCAACGACATGCTGGACGAGTCGCTGCAAGCGCTGTCGGTGACCAGTTCCGATAGGATCGTCCTCGGCGATCGGCTGGAGATGAAGCTTGGAAGCGAATTGCAGACCATACAGTTCATGGGCCGCGTGCGCGCGTTCAAGCCATTCGGTTCCGCCGATTTGCATCTCACGCCTAACACGGTTGTCGAATATCAATATGCCAGTTCCGTTCCAAATATGGGCGTGGAGAATCATTTGGACGATGGCATCGAGTCGGCGTCAGGGGATTTGAGCGAGACTGCGCCGCGTATGAGCATCACCAGCTTTACTCCCGCAGTCGAGAAAGCCCATCATCAGGAAGTATCGCTCTCGCAGCGCGTCGGCAACACGAGCATGCAGGTGGCCGTGTATTCGGATCACCTTGTTGACCCGGTGCTGACCGGAGTGGGCGAAATGGCCGCTGAAAGCAGCGCCGGATTGGGGGATGTGCTGCCGGATGTTTATTCCGGCACCTTCAGCTATCAGGGCAACGACTTCGCGACGAACGGCATGCGCGCGGTGCTGCAGCGGAAAGTCTACTCCGATCTGGCGGCAACGTTAGAGTATTCCTATGGAAGCGTGCTCGACCTGTCGCGTCCCGATGTTCAACTCGAGGACGCACGCGAATGGATTCACGCGGAGCGTCGCCAGGCTGTGTCGGCTAAGTTCAGCGGATCAATTCCCAAGTCGAAGACGCGCTGGACCGCTTCTTATCGCTATACTGGCGGTCGAATTTTGACGCCGGTCGATCTCTTCGATACATCGCCGGGCCAAGCCTATCCTTATCTGAACGTCTGCTTGCGGCAACCGATTCCCGCCCGATTTTTTGCCGGTCACCTGGAGATTCTCATGGACCTGCGCAACCTTCTCGCGCAGGGCTATGTTCCTGTCATGGGCCGCGATGGCCGCACGCTTTATCTGGTGCAGTCAGCGCGCTCGGCTCGCGGCGGCGTGGCTTTCAGCTTTTAGTGTTCGCGCGAATCGGATTCTTCCTGCCGATCCTTTCCATTACTTCTTTTACTTCTTTCCGTGAAGTTGACCACTGATCTTTGGCGAGTACTCGTTTATAATTCCGCGATCTTACAGAAATCTTTTTTCGTCGTCGCAGCGCGAAGGTTTGCTCGCCCGCGACGACACGCGCTGAAGGAGAAGAAGCAATGAATCTGCGAAAGATGTTGCCGGTGATATTCCTGTTGGCCGGGGTTGCGTTGGGGCAGAGCTTCCGTGGTGGAATTTTGGGAACGATCTCCGACTCCACTGGCGCTTCCGTAGCCGGGGCCAAAGTTATGGCGACCAATACTGAGACGGGACTGGTGCGCGAAAGCATCACCGACGCGGACGGCAACTATAGTTTTAGCGAGTTGCAACTGGGCAACTACTCGATCACCGCCACTAAGGAAGGTTTTCGCACAGAGATCGCTACCAACATCGTGGTGGCGGTTGAAGGTCCGCAGCGCGCGAACCTTACGATGACGCCGGGACGAGTCGACGAAACCGTGCAGGTGCAGGCGGACGTGCCGCTGGTCGAAACCAGCAGCAACACCCTTGGCGGCACATTGCAGGCAGAAGATTTCAAGGATCTGCCAGTCAATGGACGCGACTTCATGAAGATGTTGACGGCGATACCAGGCGCGAATGCCGATCCCAGTTCGGTTAACGATTCTCCTGGTTCGTTCGGAGTCTTTTCGGTGAACGGCAATCGCGGCCGGTCGAACAACTTTCTGCTCGACGGCACGGACATGAACGACGGTTTCCGCAATGACAATGCCATCAACGAAGGCGGCGTATTCGGAATTCCTGCCACGCTGCTGCCAGTCGATGCGATTCAGGAAATGGCAATTCTAAATAACACCGAAGCCGAGTACGGAAGGAACTCGGGCTCGATCGTCAACATCGTGACGAAGTCGGGAACTAATAGCCTGCATGGGTCGGTGTTTGAATACTTCCGCAATAATGCGTTGGATGCGCGGAATTACTTCAACGCCAGTCCCGCGCCGCAGAATGCATTCCACAACAATCAGTTCGGCGGTTCGCTCGGCGGCCCGATCGTTAAAGATAAGACTTTCTTCCTCTTCTCATATGAAGGTCAGCGCGAAATCGTGGGCTTTCCATCGTCGGCGACGATTCCGTCGCAGGCAGAAATCAACACCGCGGCTGCGGCCGTCGGCGGCATCAATCCGATTATTCAAAATATTCTGAACACGAACCCGTGGGGAGTTCTTCCGGCCACGGGAAATAATTCCGATGGTTCGTTCACGGAAGAGGTGAATGCGCCGGCGACCAACCGGCTCGACAGCCTCATCAGCAAAATCGACCAGCATATAGGCCAAAACGACCTGCTCACGGGTCGTTATTATTTCGGTAACAGCAGCCAGAGCGCTCCGCTGGCAATTGTCGGAGGCGACGTGCTTCCGGGATTCAACACGGTTGTCCCGACACGCGTTCAGGTTGTTTCTCTGTCTTACACGCACGTAATTACGCCGCGTCTATTGTCGGAGATTCGTGGCGGATGGAATCGTTTTGCGGAATCATTTTCAGCGCAGGACAGCAACCTCAACCCCGTCAGCCTTGGCTTGAATACTACGAATGCAGATTTCACCGGCGCCGACAACGGCCTGCCAGTAATTAACGTAGGCAATCCCAATGGCTTCTCGACGGATAATTCCTTTGCTGGTTTGGGCTCGAGCAAGTCGGACCCTCGCGGGCGCGTCGACAGCAACGTGCACTACCTGAGTAATTTTGCCTACAACCGAGGCTCGCACAATTGGAAGTTTGGCTACGAGTTTCGCCGCACCACGGTCAATCAGTTTTTTGACTTGAATCATCGTGGCATCTTGGATTTCAGTGACACGGAGGTAGTCCCACCGCTGCCGGCTCAGCCTATTGTGACTAGCGGACTAGAAAACTTCCTGATGGGCAACATCACTGGCAGCGGCAGCCAGACCGCTGGTTCCTCGCACCGTCACACTTATCAGAACAGTTTCGCTTTCTATCTTCAGGACAACTTCCGAGTATCTCATCGATTCACGTTGAATTACGGATTGCGTTGGGACTACTACGGCGTCATCGGAGAGAAGAACGATCTGTTCAGCGTCCTGAACTCATCGTACAACCTGGTGGAGGTTGGGACGAGCGGCGCTCCGAGCAGCCTTTATCCGAAGGACTACCATAATTTCTCGCCGCGGCTCGGCATCGCATATGACGCGTTCGGAACTGGGAAAACAATTTTCCGACTTGGTTATGGGTTCGCGTACGACGCCTTCTCGCAGGATTTTTTCGCGGGCCAGATTCCGTATGTTTCTGCCAATGCGGGCCCGTTGTTTAACGACGCGGGGCCCAGCCCGATTAGTTACGGTTCAGCCGCAGCCAATGTCTTGCAGCCAGAGGTGTGCGGCGGTTACGGTGCTATTCCCGTGCCGAACAGCAGTCTGTGCACGGGGCCGATCTTCAGCGGATTCGGGCCAGTCGATGTGTTCACGGTTGACCAGGGTCTGCGGACGCCTTACGTGCAGAACTACAATCTGAATATTGAGCAGCAGGTGAATTCGAAAACCGCAGTCTCGATTGCCTATGTGGGATCATCCGGCCGCAAGTTGTTTCGCTTTATCGATCTCAACCAGGGAAACCCAACGACCGGCGTCCGGCCACTTAGCAACTTAGGGCTGCCCTACGGCTATGTTCTCGATTTCCAATCGTCGGCCATTTCCAATTACAACTCTCTTCAAATGCGGCTGAACGTGCGCGATTTTCACGGGTTGACCTCAACCGCGAACTACACCTATAGCCACTCGATCGATACTGCCAGCGACGGGCAGGACTACGCTCCTTTCCAGGCGCAACCGCAAAACAGCTTTAACCCTCGCGGCGATCGCAGCAATTCCGGATTCGACGTGCGGCAGCGATTCAGTTGGCTCTGGGACTACAGAATTCCCGAAGCGCATTCGATGCACTTAGTGAGTGGTGGATGGAGCATCAGCGGCGTGGTTTCGCTGGTCACCGGGATGCCGTTCAGCGTGCTCGACTATGACAATTTCAATAACACGGGCGAGTTTTATGAACGGCCTGATCTCGTGGGGAATCCGTGGGCGGGTAGCAGTGGCCCTGCGAACTACCTCAACTTGAGCGCGTTCGCGGCGTCGTGCACTGGAGGGCCAGTTGGCACTCCTCCGACCTTTGCATGTTCTGGCAATTATCACTTCGGCACCTCGGCGCGTAATGGATTCTACGGGCCGCACTACCGTAATTTAGATTTTTCGTTGAACAAGGATACGAAGCTCACCGAGCGTGTCAGCATGCAACTGCGGGCCGATTTCTTTAATCTTTTTAACCATCCCAATTTCGCCAATCCTCTTCTGCCCAGCTTCAATGTGCTGTGGAACAACAACGGAATCAATCCGAATACCGGCCAAGGCGTTGGCTTCTTCCCGCTCACTGTTACCCCCGACGTGGGTGCGCAGAATCCGTTTCTGGGCGGCGGCGGCCCGCGGGATATTCAGGTAGCCGCGCGCTTCTCTTTCTAGGTGCGACGTTTTAGAGATAGAACAAGTTTCTTCCCCGGCTCCTCCTGCGGATTTTGCAGGGGGAGCATTTTTCTCTGTTACTAAGCTCGTGGTGAGTCTGGCTGCTCCCATGTTCTCCGCGATTTGGGTTACACTTTCACACATCATGACGGAGAAGACTACGCCGACTCAGTTCGCATCGCCGACGTCCCTGGCGCCCAATGAAAGGCGTTCGCGTGAGCGCGTGCCTGTCCGCGTGCCGGTCAAGGTTCGTCTCGACGGGCAAGAGCACGAAGGCTTGACCCGCGATCTGAGTTCATCGGGAATTTTTCTTTATTCAGAGTCTTCAATGAAGCCAGGATCGAAGCTGGAGTTGGTGATCATGCTCCCGCCTGCCTTGGGACTCGGCCCCGGCGGCTGGACGCTGTGCCAGGCTTCGGTCGTTCGCGTGGAGAAATCCGAGGGTAAGAGCGTGGGCATCGCCGCCACCCTCGACCGCATCGCCCTGTTGCCTGAAATCAGTTAACGAGTGGCAGACGCGTCTAAGGCGGGGCGCGGTATTCCGATTTTCTCAACTTGAAACAGTTAACGCAAATAATTTGTACTCAAAGATAAAAAGATTGCTTCCCAATGCCCCGTGCGTGGTGCAATAATGTCCCACTTTGAAACTGTGGGGTTAGTAGCCCTTTTCCAGGTGGGGTAGGACATGTGGATTGAAAAACTTACCGATGGCGTTTTGGAACTGGACACGCCCATCGGTCCTCGATACGTACAGCCGAATTTCGTGCAACGCGCTTATCTGATTTGGACGTTCCGAAATTTTTTCTCGCTGCCGCAGCAAGTGCTGCGCCCGTGGCAGCTCCGCTTGATCGATCGATTGTTGAACGAGAACAGGTTCGTGTCGGTGTCGATAGTGGGCGCGCACGATCGGCCGGTTATCGGAAAAATCGAGCGGCGCGCGACGGCTCAGGCCGAGGTGCTGCCTTTTCGTAAACCGGCTTCGGCTGCGCAATCCGCTGCAGCGGAGCCAAGCCGCGAAGCCGCCTCGGCATGATCCTGAGATCGCGTGGGCAGCCACGCGATCTCCGCTACGATCGGATCGATCGTTCGCTCTAAATTCAACCTGATCCAAATGCAACCGCGGACAATTCAATTTGGCTTCGCCGTATCGTTCGGAGTCGTCTCGTCTTCCGGTTGCGGTGCGGGCTTTTGGCCCGAAGGCATTTCGCCGCAGGGTCCGCCAGCGATTCCGGCATGGCCGCCTCCGGTGCGACCGTTGTTGCGCTCCTCCTGACAAGAGCGCATCGCCTCTTGCTGAGCGGGCGTGACAATGGCTTCCATCTCCTGCCGCTCCCGCTGATGAATCTGCTGGATCTCGTGCCGCTTCTGCGGGATGGTAAGCGACGAGTTCGCGCACACCGCCTCCACTTCCTGCCGCGTTTGTTGTGCGAGGACGCGCCGTTGCTGCATCGCCGTCTTGGAAACTCCGGCGACCTGCCAGCAGGGTTCGACCCGAGGTTGGGAACCTGGCGACGTCGAGGGTGGAGTGGCGTTCGGAGCCTGCGCATTGGCGCTTTGGATAACCATCGCCGAAAGAATCACTCCGGACAGCAGCGAGAAAAGCAAAGCCTTTTTCCACGACATAAGAATCCCTCCTGCAACCGATCTCGTAGTTCAGCGTAGACCGAAAAATGCATCACGCCACGCAAAAACGATCACGTTCTAAATGCGGGCGCCGCCGGCGTAGAACAAGCGTCGCAAACTGGATGATACAATCAAAGTTTGTCCCCATTCCGCCGTTCGCAGCGGGCGCGTAGCTCAATTGGCAGAGCAACTGACTCTTAATCAGTAGGTTGTAGGTTCGATTCCTACCGCGCTCACCATCTTTTCAAGCACTTACCGGAGTCGATGTTTTGGGTGTGCCGTGAAGTGTGCCGTAACTCAATCCGGCTACGCCCGTTTCTCTACTGCTGTGTCTTGATCGAGCGCAGCGCGGACGATCTCTAGCTCGGGATGCTGATACTGGATCGCAGTCTTCACACCCTTGTGTCCCATCGTTCTCATGACGGCAGCCAGGTTTCCGGTTCTCTTCAGAATCCGGGGGCCATAATCATGTCGCCCACAATACAGGACAAGATCTTCGGGAAGCCCAGCCTTGACTCTGGCTTCGCGAAATCTCTTCGCCATTGTGGTGAGATGAGCTGACTCGGCGCGTTTCGACGGGAAAACCCATCCTTCGCGTTTTTCTCCGCACCGTTGTTTAAGAACGTCAAAGACGCGATTGCTCATCGGTACGCGTCTCCTTCCTTCTTCGGTCTTGCTGTCCGGCACGAAGATCACGCGGGTTTCCCAATCCAGGTTCTCGATGCGCATCCGGTAAAGCTCTCTTTCGTTCCGCATGCCGGTATCGAGTTGGGCGCTAAGGCTCTGCTCAACAGCCGCTTGGCATACGTTTCTGTGTCGCGCGGACGCTGTGACGCCCAGATTTTTACAAACAACGCGGCGACGCTGGGGCAGGAACTCAGCCGCGACGTGTCCCATTCCCCCGCGATTCAGCAAGAGCCAGTGTCGCACAAGATAGAACCACAAACCACGCACACGAAGCAGATCGGTCAGGGTTTCGGTCTAGGTCTGTGATGCAGGATTCACGAATGACATGCCCCGGATAGCCAGAGCATAGCCGAGGCCCGGCCAGTGTCAAGGCCGCGCTTCGCGCGCCGCCTTCGCGGTCGAAGAGCCTTGACACTGACCTTTGCGCCTCGGCTTATCATTCAGCCATCCGGAGGATGTCAGATTCTTACTGCTCTTTCTACTTACTGCGCTGCGAGAGCCGCTTTCAGATCATCGTGCTCAAATGCCGACGACATGCGGTCGATCTCGCCTTTGGCAAGACCATACCGTGCGGCTTCGTCGCGCCACTTCGAGACGGCCTTACCGACCTGTTTTACTATGTCGCGCGCTTTGCCGTCGTCTAGATCGAAATACCCCGCCACCTCCAGCGCCAGCGCCAGCGAAGCCGCGTTGTCGTCTTCGTTGATCGCGGTGCTGAGAATGCGCGGGTTGATGTCGGTAGGCACCGGGTTGAGGTCGTAAGCGGGCGACAGCCGCCAGCCCGCCTGGCCTTCGTACAGAAACCCGTGATTGCGCAGGTGGTCGTCGGTGTTGGAGATCAGTATGTTGAAAACCAGCCGCCGCCACAGCGCCTCCATGTCGGCTCGCGGCGCGGCGCCATGCTGGCGCAGCGCGTCAACAATTTCCAGATAGCTTCGGGTTTCTCTGTCTTTCGATCCGAGCATGCTCATCGCGGAGAGGAACGGAATACGCCGTTCGCCGTCGCGGTCGAAGCGTCGCAGGAGGAGCACAGGCTTGCCGGCGATGTTTTCGACACGCGATTGAGGTACGGGGATGCCAGATTTCTTTGCGAGGGACAGCGCGACCGCCTCCCAAACCACCGTGTTGATTTCATCGTCCTTGCGTGGGAATTTCGCGAGGGCGAGATGGCCGTCCTTTTCCCTGACGGAGGCCTTGGGTCTCGCGCCGCCAAGAGAGGAGCCAGGCGCGAACAGCATGCGCAGTTCCTCCTCGGTGTCTTTTTCTTCCATCACATGTTCGGCCGCGGAGAGCAGTTTCGGGAGCTCGATCAGCGGAGGGATGCGCTTGACGCCCCCCTCCCGCAGGAAGGGTCCACCTTCTTTTTCCGCAAAGCGCAGCGCGCCCAGACGTGCCCCGTCGTCCACCAGCAGCAGGAAGTCGATTTCCTGGAGCGTGCGCGGCGCGCCGCCCTCGCGCTCCGAGCGCCTGCGTTCCATGCGGCGCATAAGCGCCCGCCCCCAACGGTCGGGCGCGGAGTCGCCGATGGCGCCGAACATGAGCGTGTCTACCGGCGTGTGAAACGGGCCGGGACCAACCTGCAAGGCTGGCTCCATAGAGAATCGCGCGGGATTTTCCAGCCATGTTTTGTCGTATTCGAAGGTAGCGCTTTCCTTGTTCTTGCGCGTGCGGGCCCAGAGACGCCCCATCAGGTGCGGGACGCCGTCGAGATCCACGTATACGAGAGCCTCTCTGTCCATCACTTGTCTTTCGTGCGTTTCGGGCTGCGCGCCACGCGAATGCGCTGCGGCAGGTTTTCTTCTTCGAGCTGCAGGCCCACGGGATCGTTCTTTGGCGCGGCGAGATCGCCCAGCCGGTCCGCCATGCCCAGCACAAAAAGGACCGTGGCGTATATCCCGATCGCGACGCCGGGATCGCCCTTTTCAAGCTTGACGAGGGTCGTGCGGCTGATCGAGGCGCGCTGCGCCGCGATGGCCGCGGGGATGCGCCGCCGCCGCCGGGCGTCTCGGATGTCGCGGCCGAGTTGGCGCAGGGCATGCCTTACAGGGAGTGGCATTGCGACGGATGATCGGCTGGTCCTCATATTTAGTGTCCAAAATAATGGTCGTTAACATGGTTAATGTACATTATTATGAACGTTATGTCAATTCGCCTATTCCTTGGATGTCACCTTGGAACGGATCGCCTGAATTTCCTTGAACATGCTTTCGATCTTCGAACGATCGAGCGAGAGGAGTTCTGTGCTGATGGCCTCTTTGACTAGGCTTCCCAGTCCGAGACTCAGCGTCAGGAACTTCTCCGGAGAGTGATACGAACAGGTCCGCCGCTGTTGCGCGGGAATCTTTCTCTCGAGCGCGAGCAGGAATATGAAGCCAAAGAAATAGAACCAGTAGCTCCGATAACCGGTCCCGGCATCGGCACGGGGCATCATCGCCATCGGATAGACCTTCTTGTACGGCCACACCGCCGCGGTGATGACGACATCCTCTGGCAGTTTGCCTCGCCCGAGCAAGAAGGCGCGGATCGCCTTCTCCTGCCGGCCAAGATACAGTTTCGGAGTCTGTCCCCCTTCGACTGGGCTCCGCCGGGTCCCATGCCAAAAGATGCTCAACGCAAAATAGACGAGCTTTGCCATGTCTACTTCTGGAATGCCCGCTTGGCGGAACAAGAGATCATTGCCGTTCACTGTCGGGGACTTCGAATTCAATAAGGTGTGAAGCCAGAACGGATCACCATAGTTCTGTGGAATCTTGTTCAGAATCCACGTCTCACCGCCTTTATTGAAGCGCTCCTCGCAGACATCGCAAAATTTGTAGTCTCGGACCTGCAGTGAGCTCTGTTTAGCCTTACCACCTGAAAGGACGACCGGATTTGGATTCTTCAGTTCGTTCGCGCGCATCTTCTTGTACCCGCTCTTGGGCAAGTAATGGCTATCGTGCAGATCGGCGACGGCACGGCAAAGCTCGCATTTACCTCGCTTCATAGTGCCTCCTGCTGTCTGTACACATTGCCATTTCACAAGTAGCCGCGCCAAATCTACCCTTTCATTCGTTTCCGCGCAGGCGCTCCATCATGATTTTCTGGCTCTGAGCAGGAATCTGAACAAGTGATGGATTGACGGGCTTTTCTAAAGAGCAAGATTTTCGTACGCTCTGTGGATGAGCGAGAACGAATGGACAAAGATTTTGGGGTGGCCGGGATACCGAGTGTATCGCAGCGAGG
>DATBYM010000029.1:0-53417 GCA_036513715.1 Terriglobales bacterium | reverse complement strand
CTTGGAACAGGTGAACAGCTGGTTGCTCTTCGCGCAGATTACCGCACGGAAGGCGGCCAGGATCTCGCCACTGGTGAGATCACTCATGCCGTATCGGGCAATCGCATCGTCTTCGGCCGCACTCTAAACGGAGTTCCGGTGGTAGGCAATGGCTCCAAGGTCATCATCACCTTTACTAACGATGGTTTGGTGGAGTCGTTCCGTTACGATTGGCCGAAGTATCAGGCAGGCACTTCGCAGCAAGTTGTGGATGCCGGCCAGATTCTGACGCGAGTGCAGACGGTGGTGGGCGCGCACAGTGATGTCGCGGCGGCTACATCGAATGCGCCGGTTGCCAACAGCGAAGGCGATGCGTATCCGGTGGCGTTGACTCCGAATACGCAGCTTCAGTCACTCGATTGCGGCTATTACGATGCCGGATCGCTGGCTGGAAACTCTCAAACTGTGCAGCCGGGTTGCACCTATCTCGCCGTTTCTAAGGACTCGAACGGGATGCGGGCAGGCTACGCTGGTGCGGTTCCGGCGGGGGCTCAGTTCACGGCGGACGCGGGTTGGTCAGAGACCAAGCTGCTCGGGAGAAAGTAAGCGCGAACGGCTAGATACGCGAATCGATATGCGCTCGGCCAGCGGGCGAAACTGCCCGACTGGCCGAGCGCGAGGGAGACCAGGGGACCGCAAACGGTCTCCTTTTTTCTTTTGTCAACGAAGATTCTATGCCCCGGAAACAAGAGTATTCGCCGCGTTAGTTTCGCCGGAGCTGTGGACGGGAGACTTGCCGCTCACAGCTACTTCCGTTTGACACGCGTTTATTTTTCAGCCGGAAATTTTACCGCTGTAGAGCGCCATGCCTACCACGGCATCGATCCCAAGCGCGTCGAGGGTTTCGATCTCCCGCTGCTCGGTGATGCCGCCAGCTACGACGAGATGGCGGGTGGTGGCACGGCGGATTGCGAGAACTGTGTCCATCGGAATTCCGCCCATCAAACCTTCTGTGTCGATGTGGGTGTAGAGGAAGGTCTCGCAGAACGGTTGCAGCTCGCGAATCATGCCGAAAGCGGTGATCGCTGTGTTGGTGCGCCATCCGTCGATCGCTACGCGGCCTCCGCGTGAGTCCAGAGCAAACATGAGCGACGCCTTTGGGATCGCGTCGGACAATGTGCGCGCATAATCGCAGTTGATTCGGCCTTCGGTTAATAAGGCAGAACCGATGATTACTTTACGCGCACCGAGGTTGAGCAGCTCCCGCGCAGTTTCAATGTCGCGAATGCCACCGCCGACCTGGCAATGCAGGCGAGCGACGATTTGCATTACCAGCGCGCGATTGTCGCCGGTGCCGCGTGCGGCGTCGAGATCGATTAGCTGAACCATGGGATACTTCGAAAAGCGCTCGATCCAATAGTCGAAGTTGTCGAACTCCAACTTCTTCCTTTCTCCCTGGACTAGCTGCACAATCTTTCCGCCCATGAGATCGATCGACGGAATCAGCATGGCCACCTCACCGGCACATTGGCGGCTCGAAGTTGGAGCTTAAGCTGTCCGATATTTTCGAGGCCGAAGTGGAAGATGGAAGCGGCCAGAGCTGCGTCGGCGTGGCCGTCGCGGAATACATCGATAAAATGTTGCGGCGTTCCCGCGCCGCCCGAGGCAATCACGGGAATAGAAACGGCGTCGGCCACTCGCTGCGTCAATTCACAATCGAAACCAGATTTCGTGCCGTCGCGATCCATCGAGGTGAGGAGAAGTTCTCCCGCACCGCAAGCGGCTGCCTCGCGCGCCCACTGGATCGCATCCCGGCCTGCGGGAGTGCGGCCGCCCGCCACAAACACCTCGAAGCCATCCTTTATCGAACTGTTGTTTACCCGCCGCGCATCGATCGCTACTACGACCGCCTGCGAGCCAAAGCGGGCGGCGATTTTTTCAATCAACGACGGATCCTTCACCGCGGCCGAATTGATGGCGATCTTATCCGCGCCAGCCTCGAACACATCGGCGGCGTCGGAGAGTTCGCGAATCCCTCCGCCGACGGTGACCGGTACAAACAAGGAGCGCGCCGTGCGCGAGACGACGTCGAGCATCGTCTTGCGCTTGTCGCTCGTGGCCGTGATATCGAGCAAGACAATTTCATCCGCGCCATCGCGGGCGTGAGCGGCGGCACATTCCGCCGGATCGCCGGCATCGCGCAAGTTGACAAACTGCACGCCTTTCACAACTCGGCCTCCGTCCATATCGAGACAGGCGATGATGCGCTTGGTCAGCACTTATCGAGTCCCATCAGTCAGCCTCGTGAATCGAGCTCACAGAAGTTCCTGAGCATGAGCAGGCCGACATTCCACGACTTTTCGGGATGAAACTGCACTCCGAAAATATTTTCTTTTTCGACCACCGCGGAAAACGGCACCCCATATTCGGTCGCCGCCGCTGTGCCGGAGACCATTGGCGCCTGAAAGGAATGCGTGAAGTAGACAAAGGATTCGGACGCGACGTTACGCAACAGACGCGAGCCTCCGCGAATCGTCAGCGAGTTCCAGCCGACGTGTGGCGATTTCACGGAGGATGGAAACGGGCGGCATCGACCGCCGAAGATTCCCGCACCCACGAGTTCCGGAGCCTCGTCGCTGCCCTCGAATAGCCACTGCATCCCCAGGCAGATGCCAAGGAGCGGCTTGCCGGCGCGCGCGCCATGCAGCACGGCTTCTCGCAATCCCATGTTGACGAGAGCGCCGAGAGCGGAGAAATGGCCGACACCGGGGAGAACGATCTTGTCGGCTGCCGCAACTTTTTCAGGCTCTGAGGTCACGACGACATTGGCGCCAAGATAGTCAAATGCCTTCTCCACCGACTTCAGATTCCCCGCACCGTAATCGACGATGGCAATCATAAGAGACCTTTCGTGCTTGGCAGGATTCGCCCTAAGCGACGATCGCGCGAGCAGGCCACGCGGAGAGCGCGGGCGAAGGCTTTGAACAGTGCCTCGATCTTGTGATGGCTCGACCGTCCGTACATCACGCGCACATGAACATTGGAACGCGCTCCGCGGGCGAAGCCTTCAAAGAAATCGGCAACCAGTTCTGACTGTAGGTCGCCGACCCGCGTCGCGCGGACTTTGGTCTGAACTACCGCGACCGCGCGACCGCCGAAGTCGACGGCCGCGAGTCCGAGGGTCTCGTCCATGGTCATCAGAAAATAGCCGGCCCGTACGATCCCGCGCCGGTCGCCCAATGCGCGGTCAAACGCCTCGCCCAGGCTGATGCCGACATCTTCGACGGTGTGGTGCTGATCGACATCGAGATCTCCTAGAGCGGTGAGTTTCAAATCGAATCCGCCATGACGTGTGAATAATTCCAGCATGTGATCGAAAAATCGGATGCCCGTCGAGACTTCATACTTGCCGCGGCCCTCGATGGTGAGCGCAATTGTAATTTCCGTTTCCGCGGTTTTGCGATGCAGTTTGGCTTTTCTCACGCGCGCGCCCCGTTTCGTACAGTCTCCGAAGGAGTTCGCAATCCAAGCCGCTCGACTACTTCGCGCAGTACGTCGATGAGGCTCTGTGTATGTTCATCCGTTCCGACGGTCAGGCGGACGCAGCCTTCGCATCCGTGATCGGAGCTTCGGTCACGCACCAGGATTCCGCGATCGCGAAGCGCTCTTACAAATTCCGCATGCGCCGAGCCAATGCGAACGAGCACAAAGTTGGCGTGGCTGGGCCAGTAGTGCAATCCGAGATCGCCTAGCTCTCGCTGCAAGCGCTCACGATTGCTGCGCACTTCGGCGACGTAGCGGGCAACGTACTCCTGATCTTCGAGGGCCTCGGGCAAAACGGCGAGGGCGGCGGCGTTGACGCTGTAGGGCGAAGCGACGCGGCGGACCATCGCCATCTGGCGGGGCTCTCCAGCAAGTATGCCGATTCGCAAACCGGCTAGGCCGTAGGCTTTGGAAAAAGTTCGCGCGATGAAAAGATTATCGGCGGGCGCAGTGCGGCGCAATTGGTTCATCAGCGTCTCGCCGTGGAATTCGAAGTACGCTTCGTCAACGAGCACTGCGGCCTGCGGCGCGGCGTGCGCAATCCGCACCAGAACATTTTCGGCGACGACGGCGCCGGTCGGGTTGTTAGGATTCGCGATGGCAATTAGCCGCGTGCGCGGGCTGATTTTGGCGAGCAGTTCCTGCGCCGGAAATGCAAAGTTGTCGCCAGCTAGCACCTCAATGACGCGCGCGTCTTCGGCCTGCGCGAAGACTGCGTACATGGCAAAGGTGGGCACGGTGATGAGCGCTTCGTCTCCGGAATCAAGATAGGTTGAACAAAGCAGATGAATCGCTTCGTCGACGCCGTTGGTGAGCAAAACCTGTGCTGGATCGAGGTCAAGAAAGCGCGCGACGTCCTTTTCTAGCGGCTCGCGTTCAGGATAGCGCGCCAGGAAATCGGCATCGAGCGCGCGCAAACGGGCCAGCACGCGCGGTGAGCATCCCACTGTGCTCTCGTTGAAATCGAGGCGCAGGCCGGTGCGGCCGGCGAGAGGCGGATGATACTCGCGGAGATTTTTTACGGCATCGCGCGCTTCAAGCATGAGAGCACCTCACACGGAGGGCCTCGGCGTGTCCTTTCAAGCCTTCGGCCGTCGCGAGGGTGATTCCGGGCGGAGCGATGCTTTTAATTCCTTCGCGAGAAACTTGTTGGCAACCGACGACGCGGACAAAGTCAAACACGCTGAGACCGCCGCGCACACGCGCCATTGCGGCGGTGGGCAAGACGTGGTTCGGTCCGGAGACATAGTCGCCCGCGGCCTGAGGAGTGAACTCGTCGAGGAAAACCGCGCCCGCGTTTTGCGCTAACGGAGCCAACGCTGCCGGAAGCGTGAGATGCTCGGGTGCGATGCGATTTGCCGCTTCTACTGCCTTTTCGAGCGAATCGACACGAAGGATCGCGCCGCGACGGGAGAGGGATTGGGCGGCAATCGGATTAGCCTGCGTGCGCGTTTGTGTTTCGCTTTGAACTTTCTTCGCTAAACTGCGCGACGGGGTTATGAAGATGCACAGCGCGTCCGGATCATGTTCTGCTTGAGCCACCAGGTCGGATGCGATGCAAGATGGATCTCCAGTTTCGCTGATGACGACAGCTTCGGTCGGACCAGCGAGAAATTCGATAGCGCAATCGAACGCTACGAGTTTCTTGGCCGCGGTCACGTAGCGGTTGCCGGGGCCGACGATCTTGTCGACGCGGGGAATTTCTTGGGTTCCGTAAGCTAGCGCGGCGATTGCCTGCGCGCCGCCGACTCGATAGAACTCGCGCACGCCGAGAAATGCGGCGGCGGCCAGCGTTGCCTGCGCCGGCTTCGGCGAGACCACTCGAATCTCGCGCACACCAGCGACCTGCGCTGGAACGACCGTCATCAGCACGGTCGAAGGCAATGGGTAGCGGCCGCCGGGAACATAGCATCCGACCGACTCGAGAGGGCGAACCAATTGGCCGACGGTCACGCCCGGTTCAATTTCGCGTCGCCACTCGGCGGGAAGCTGCCACTCCGCATAGCGGCGAATATTTCCCGCCGCGTGCTCGATCGCTTGCTGCAACTCTGGATTGCTTTGGTCCCAAGCCTGATGCAGTTCGTCTTCTGGGACAAGCAGAGGTTCGCCCTTGTCTAATCCGTCCCAGCGCGTCGCGTAGCGGCGGACGGCGCGATTACCGTTACGCCGGACGTCAGCGACGATACGGCGGACTGCCGGCTCGACACCCGCCAGATCGGTTGCGCCGCGGTTGGCGAGAGCCGTTACCAGACCGGCCTGCTCGGCGCCTTCCAGGATGCGCATGACATCTTTACGCGTCGACTTATTACGCATGGCTCCATTGCGCGTTGTTTTATTTCGCGCTGCTTTGCGCGTCACATTTTTCCGCATCACATGATCACCTTGTTCAGCGGATATTCGACGATGCCCTGGGCGTGCGCTTGCTTTAGTTTCGGAATGAGCGACCAGGAGGCTTGCTCCTCTATCACCGTGTTCACTGCGACCCACTCGCCATCGGCGAGAGGCGCGACCGTCGGATTTTGCAGGGCGGGCAGAAGATCGAGAACCGCTGCCAGGTCGGCTTTACGGACGTTCAGCATCAGACCCACACGACCTAGCGCGGCGATTGCTCCCCTCAGCATGACAGCGAGGTTGTCGATTTTTTGCCGACGGGCGGAATCGGCCCACGCGGCATGGTTTGCGACCAGTTGCGTGTTTGATTCAAGCATGGTTTCGAGAACTCGCAGATGATTGGCGCGCAGCGAACTGCCGGTTTCAGTCACCTCGACAATCGCATCCGCGAGCAAGGGAGGCTTGATCTCCGTCGCGCCCCATGAAAACTCGACTCGCACGTCAACGTTTCGACTCGCAAAATAATTGCGCGTGAAACTGACCAGTTCGGTTGCGATTATTCGACCGCGGAGATCCTCGAGTTTCTGGAAGTTCGAATCTTCCGGGACCGCCAACACCCATTTGACTTTGCCCATGCTTTGCTTGGAATAGACTAGGTCGGTGACTTTGACGACATCGAGGCCGCTTTCGAGCACCCAATCGAGGCCGGTCAAGCCGGCATCGAGCGCGCCATGTTCTACGTAGCGCGCCATTTCTTGCGCGCGAATCAGCAGGCATTCAATTTCTGGATCATCGGTGTGCGCGAAATAAGAGCGTGCGTTCGTGTACACGCGCAGTCCAGCGCGCGCAAACAGGTTCAACGTCGCTTCCTGCAAGCTTCCTTTGGGGATGCCGAGCCGCAATTTCATCGCGCCGTCCCCTTCAGCGTCTCTGCTTGAGTTTTTTCTTGCTCAGGGCGCGTTGTTTCGGGCGGGCTTGCGAGTTTTTCCGTGAAGCAAGAGCGCGTTCCGTTGTGGCAGACTTTGCCGTCGCCGAGCACATTCACTCGAAAAAGCATTGTGTCGCGATCGCAGTCGGTCCGCGCCTCAACGACTTTTAGGCGATTACCCGACGTCTCTCCTTTGGTCCAAAGTTTTTCGCGAGTGCGGCTGTAGAAGGTCACAAATCCGGTGCGCAGCGTCATCTCTAGCGCGGCCCGGTTCATGAAGCCTACCATCAGCAATTCCCCGTCGGACGCATCCTGAATGACCGCGGGCGCCAGGCCCTGCATTTTGTCGAAATCGATTTCCATAGCGTCCTCCTGAGTTTTGGTTGGACTCGCGCAAAACGAAAAGCCCGCTGCGCGAGTTCCGCGGCAGCGGGCTTGGATTTCCTACGAGTGCTGGTTATCCGGTGTACCCCGCCGACACGCTCGCCGCATAGTGATGATGCTGATGGCGATGGTGGATCAGCGGATTCATGGGTTGTATGCTAGAGCAGTCGAAAGGCGGTTGTCAATCGGATTCCATGTGCGGATTCCGTGCGCGGCGCTACTTCCAGCGTCACCAGATGAGCTTGAGGCCCTTGTAGAGGCTGAATTTTTCATCGGAGGTGACAATCGGAATCTTCTCGGCCAAGGCCTGAGCGATGATCTGACGATCGAAGGGATCAGCATGGTGGAGCGGCAAGTCAAACAACTGAAAGGCATGATCGGCCGTATAGGGTAGGACGCGGATGCTGAGTTCCTCGACCGTCTGTCGCGCAACGCCGGCTGAGATTCTCAACTTTCCCAGCGCCGTCTTGATCGCGATTTCGGAGAGAGATACCGCGCTCAACTCCAGGACATTCGCCTCATTCTCTAAAACTACGGTGGCCTGTTTGCTAAGACGCTCCGGCGATATCGCGGCGAAGATCAGAACCGCCGTGTCCAGCAGGACGCGCACTCAATCCTTCCCCGCAAGGAAAGGTTCTACTTCTTCGTCGGTCATCGGCTTCCACCAGTTCGGGTCGAGGACTTCGATCTTGCCAGCCAGCGTACCTAGCGGCCTTTTTTTGCCAGGCGCTTTTTTGGTGCGCACTATATCCACCACGGGCACACCGCGGCGACAGATAGTCACGGGTTCGCCGTCCTCGACCGCTTTGATCAACTCAGGAAGTTTGTTCTTGGCGTCCGCAACGCTGACTCGCATCACTCAATATAATAGCTATCTAACATAGCTATGTCAATCGTTGAGTTAAGGCAGCAACGATTTTCACAGTTTGGCGTTAGCGGCGCCGACGCAAAGCCCTCAATGATCGCGAAACTTGCCTGTGTACCCCAATCCCTCCCCTTGCTATTCTAGTGACAGAAGAGCATATTCAGCGACGTAGCGCTCCGTTCCGGATTCACTACCCATGCAGATGGTGATTGATGTTTTCGCGCAGATTTTCGGCACCCTATGGGCGCATAAGCTGCGTTCGTTTCTCACCATGTTCGGTATCGCGTGGGGGGTCGGATCGCTGCTTTTGCTGGTGGGGCTGGGCGAAGGCTTCAGAGCGGGCAACCAGCGCAACCTTTCGGAGTATGGCGAGAACATCATCATGATGTTTCCGGGGCGCGCGCCGGCCGTGGCCGGCAGCATGAACTCGGCCCGCCAATATCGGCTCACCTATCAGGATTATCTTGACGTTCGTAGGGAATCTCCGCACATCAAAACCGTAACGCCCGTGCTGGTTACCGATAACGTGAATGCGGTCAGCGAATTCGCCAGCGCCAGCGGGCAAATTGACGGCGTCGAGCCCCAGTACAGCCAGATTCGGTTTCTGCCGTTGAAGCAGGGGCGCTGGCTCAACGAGCTCGACGAAACTCAAAAACGTAATGTGGTCGTCCTCGGCGATGAAATGACGCATCACCTCTTTCCGGGACGCCCCGCCATCGGCTCGTTCATTCTGCTCAACGGCTATCGCCTCGAAGTGATCGGGACGCTCAAGCGGGTTGGACGCGGCGACGACAACATGACCAACACGCGCGCCTATATTCCTTTTCAGGTGATGCGCAGCGATTTCCCGCTCAAGGGCGAGGAGGCGTTCGACGCAATTTCGTATATTTACTATCAGCCTCGCGTCGCCGACGAACATGTGCTGGCGCAAGATGAGGCGCGCCGCGTGATCGCCCGCAATCATCATTTCGATTATCACGATGAAGACGCCTTCGAAGGCTGGGATACGGTGCAGCAGGCGCAGATGATGGGGACGATATTCGACGCCATGAACGAATTCCTCGGCACCGTCGGCCTCATTACTCTCGCGCTCGGCGCGATTGGCGTGATCAACATCATGCTGATCGCGGTCACTGAGCGCACGCGCGAAATCGGATTGCGCAAAGCGCTCGGCGCGACTAATCGCAGCATCCTGCTGCAATTTTTTGCGGAAGGAGTTTTGCTCACTTTGGTCAGCGGACTGATTGGCATGGCGATGGCTGCCGGACTTATGGCTCTGCTCGGGAATTCCAACGGACCTGGAGGTTTCGATCCGCCGCGACTTGTTCCTAAGACTGCTATTCTCGCGATTGCCAGCCTGACCATCGCCGGAGTTGCCGCCGGACTCTATCCCGCTCGCAAGGCCGCTCGCCTGCAACCGGTGGAAGCGCTGAGGCAGGAATAATGTCCTTTGATCTTCAGCCCACTTTGAAGGGCGCGCTACTCGAACTCAGACCGCTGCGGACGGAGGATTTTCATGAGCTTTATGCTGTAGCGTGCGATCCGCTTATTTGGGAGCAGCATCCGAGTAGCGACCGTTATCAGGTGGAGGCTTTCAAGAACTTTTTTGGGGAAGCCCTGGAATCGGGCGGAGCGTTGATCGCGATTGATGCCCAGGATGGGCGGGTGATCGGGTCGTCGCGATTTCACGGATATGATCGAGAAAGAAACGAGATCGAAATCGGCTGGACGTTTCTGGCGAGGTCGCACTGGGGCGGCGTCTACAACCGCGAAATGAAAGAGCTCATGCTGCGACACGCCTTCAAATTCGTCGATAGCGTCGTTTTTCTTATTGGGCCGCAGAATTTGCGCTCGCAAAAGGCTGTCGAAAAAATCGGCGGAGTTCGGGTGGGATCGAGACGCGACGCAAGCGGCCGAGGGAGCCTGGTTTACCAGATCACAGCCGCAAGTTTCCTCGAAACCTTCGCGCCGCGCGAAGAGCCGGCGCACGGTGCGAGTTTGTTCCACTCCAACTGCAGCAGATCAAGTTGAAGTCTTGAAATCGCAAATTAGAAATTACAGATTACAAATGCTGCAAGACCTGCTCCGTGAATCCTACGACGCGATGCGCCATAACCGGCGCCGCACGGCCCTCACCATGCTGGGCATGGCCTGGGGCATCGCGACGGTAGTCATGCTTCTCTCTTACGGCGACGGCTTCGGCAACGCCATCACCAACATCATGGCGAATTTCGGGACGAAGCTCATGATCGTAGTTCCCGGCCGCTCCACCATGCAGGCTGGTGGCCAGAAAGCCGGCGTGCCGCTCCGCTTTACGCTGGATGACGTCGAATTGCTCTCCGCCAACATTCCGCAGATCACGCATATCACTCCCAATTGCTTCAAGAATTCCACGGTGCAATACGACACGCGCTCTTACACCATCAACGTCAACGGCGAATATCCCAACTCTTTTCACATCCGCGCTTTTTCCATGATGCAGGGCCGGTTCTACAATCCCGAGGATCAGATCCAGCGCGCGCGGGTTGCGGTCATCGGCTCCGATACGAAAGATAAACTTTTCTCCGGACGCAATGCCGTCGGTGAGTACATACGCGTCGATGGCGTGAGCTTTGAAGTCATCGGCGTTCTCGGCCCTAAAATGCAAGCCGGCGACGATAATATCAATCGCGTCATCTATGTGCCTTTTACCACCATGGGCGATCTCAAGGATACGCACTATCTTGACTCGATCTGGTTCGACTATGAGACCAACGATTATGAGCGCATCGAGCAATCGGTTCGGTACATCATGGCGCAGCAGCACAGATTCAATCCCGCCGATCGCCGCGCGCTGCTGGTTTTTAATCTGATGGAGCAGGTTAAGCACTTCGAGACGATCGCCATCGGGCTTAAGATTCTGCTGGGGTTCATCGGCACGCTCACTTTGGGCATCGGCGGCGTGGGCCTGATGAATATCATGCTCGTCTCGGTCACGCAGCGTACGCGCGAAATCGGCATCGAAAAGGCGCTGGGGGCTCGGCGGCGACACATCTTTCTTCAGTTTCTCGCCGAGGCTCTGACGATTACTTTTCTGGGCGGACTCTTTGGCATCGTCCTCGCTTATGTGGTCTCGCTCAGCGTGGGCAGGCTCACGCTCTACAGCGCGATGGCGAAACACGCCGAAGCGGGTGACATACGCCTGGTGATCAACCCCATCACGCTGATCGTTGCCATCCTTATTCTTACGGGAGTGGGGTTGATCAGCGGCATGGTCCCCGCCATTCGAGCCTCTCGCCTTGATCCCATCGAAGCGCTACGCTACGAATAGCGGAAGCGATTTCCCTCAGTGGCTAAAGTCGGGATCGGGGAAGGACTGTGGCCGCAGCGGTGAACCGCGGCGCCACCCAAAAGCTGTGCCACCTAAAACAAGAGTCAGCCGGGCGGGGACGCCCGGCTCATCATCCGATATAAACGTTCTTATTGCTTCTGGTCGTCTTTCTTGTCGCCCTTGTCGTCGGCCTTGTCATCTTTGCTCTTCTCGTCTTTTTTCGTCTTATCCTGAATGGAGAGCAGTTCGACTTCAAAGATCAGCGTCGAATCGGGTCCAATCTCCGCGCCCGCGCCACGTGGGCCGTAAGCCAGGTTTGAAGGAATGAAGAGCTGCCACTTCGATCCTACTGGCATTAGTTGGAGCGCTTCGGTCCACCCTTTGATCACTTGACTTACGCCAAATGTCGCCGGTTGTCCGCGCTTGTATGAGCTGTCGAATTCCGTGCCGTTGATGAGCGTGCCTCGATAGTTGCAGACTACGGAATCAGTTGGTGCCGGCTTCGGTCCGGTGCCGGCGGTGAGAATCTTGTATTCCAAACCGTCAGGCAACGTGACTACGCCTTCTTTGGATTTGTTGGCGGCCAGGAATGATTCACCTTCCGATTTGTTCTTATCCGCAGCTTCTTTCATTTTTTCCTGTTGCTGTTTTTGAACTTCGGTCTGAACTTCCTTGAGCACGGCCTGCGCTTCTTCCTCGCTCAATTGCGTCTTGCCGCCGGCCACGGCGTCCTTCAATCCCTTAGCTACAAGGCTCCAATCCACCTCTACGCCTTGCTTTTTCAGGTTGCCGCCGATGTTCATGCCGATGTTCATGCCGAGCGCGTAGCTGAATTTTTGTTTTCGCGTTGTGAGTGGAGCAGGGGCCGCGCTCTTCGTCGCCGTTCCTGTTTTCTTGGCCGGAGTCTTCGTCGTTGTTGTGGCTGCTGGAGCCGCTGGAGTCGATGCCGACGGAGTGCTGGCCGGAGTCTGCTGGCTATAGCCAGTTCCGGCCAACGTCATCCCCACGGCCAATAGTAGTGCTGTAGTCAGAGATCTTTGCATTTATCTATTGTCCCATTGCCCCGCGTTCTGCGCCAGACCCATACGCAAACGACTTATTAACTTTCATCGCACGCTGTTGGATCCGCGCCGATTATTTTCATTTAACCGCCGGCACATACAGCACCGGCACACTCTCCTTATTTACCATCCCGTTCAGCGCCACCAGGTCTTGCGACATCAGATCGTGATAGCGCGCCAGCAGCGGGCGCGCCTCTTTTTCCAGCTTGTCATAAACCTCGTACTGCTGCTTAGTGGGCGTAACATCGGCGGAGTCAACGCTGAAGAGCAACGAGTGCAACCGCTCATCGGCGAGGACTGGATAGTTCAGGTTCGATTCCGAACTCTTCGCGTTCACCTGGAGCAAATGCGACTCCACATCGAGACTCTTTTTGTCGAAGTCGTTCATGGCCGCAACGACGGGAGCGTAATGCGAATCATCACCGAAACGCCGGCTCAGTCCGCGCGTCTCGACGCGCACTTCGCGAATCGTGCCGACTGCCTGGTGAATCTCGGAGACGAGCGCGACGATCTTGAGCGCCAACTCGTTCTGCTTTGCCAAATCGTCGGTCGAGACTTTGACGCGCGGATCGACCTTCAATTCCAGCGGAGCCGTATACGATTTGCCCTCCGCCGTCAGCCTGATCTGGTAGGCGCCCGGCGGCACCATCGGTCCGCGATTGCGGAATTCCGCACCCGGCTCGCCCGAGAGTGGAGTCGCGCCCTGCCAGCGCAAATCCCACACAAATCGATTCACGCCCGCATCCGCCGGAATCTTCTCGTCCGGAGGCGTCAGATCAGGCCACTCTGGCGGCGTCTCGGCTTCCTTCTTTTCTTCGTTCGAATAACGCCGAATAACTTTTCCCGACGCATCGAGAAATTCGAGCGCTACGACTCCCTTGGGCACAGTCGGAAAGTAGTAATAAATAATCGCGCCGTTTGGAGGATTCTCACCAACTGGCTGCCGCCGCTCGAAGAAATCTGGCCAGCGCATGCGATACGTCACACGCGGCGTGTAGAGGACGACGCCAGCCGCCGCTTGCGCCGTTTCCGCCCGCAGCGGTGTGATGTCGTCGAGAATCCAGAAAGCGCGCCCATGCGTCGCAACAATTAGATCATCGTTCTTCACGATCAAGTCGTGAATTGGAGTGTTCGGCAGATTCAGCTGTAACGATTGCCAGTTGGCACCGCCGTCGAAGGAAACATAAAGGCCAGTCTCCGTGCCCGCGTACAAAAGGTTCTTGCGCACGGGATCTTCGCGCACGACGTGCGTGTAAGCGCCGTCTGGAATGCCATTGGTGATCTTCGCCCACGTCTTGCCAAAATCCGTAGTCTTGAAGATGTACGGTTTCAGGTCATCGAGTTTATGCGTGTCGACCGCTGCATATGCCGTCCCGGCATCGCGCGGCGAAGCGTCAATCAGGCTGACCAGGCTCCATTCCGGAATGCCTTTCGGCGTGACATTCGCCCAGTTTTTTCCGCCATCACGCGTGAGGTGAATCAAGCCATCATCGGTGCCCGCCCAAATGAGATCTTTCTGCACGGGCGACTCCGCGATCGTAAACACAGTGTCGTAGTACTCCACCGACGTGTTGTCCTTGGTCAGAGGACCGCCCGCGGAAACCTGTTTGCTCTTATCGTTGCGCGTGAGGTCGGGACTGATCGCCGCCCAACTTTTGCCCTCGTCGGTCGTCTTGAAGACGAGTTCGGCTGAGGTGTAGATCTCATTTGGATCGTGCGGGGAGATTTCGATCGGCTGCGTCCATCCCAGGCGATATTTCAGATCGCCCACGCCGTGCCCTGAGGTATCTTCGGGCCACACTGTGATGTCCTGCTCCTGATTGCTGCGGCGATCGAGACGAGTGACTACGCCGCTGCCCGAGCCCGCATAAATAATGTTGGAGTCGCGCGGATCGGGGGCCAGGTAACCGCTTTCGCCTCCCCCCGCATCGAACCAGTGCTGTCGGCCGATATAGCCGTCGTCGGTTCGGGTGGCGATGCCCACGGTCGAATTGTCCTGCTGCGCGCCATAAACTTTGTAGAGAAAATCATTGTCGGCGGCTACGTGATAGAACTGGGCGGTCGGCTGATTGTATTGTGTCGACCAGCTTTTTCCGCCGTCGACAGAAATTGTCGCGCCGCCGTCGTTGCCGTTGATCATGCGATTCGGATTTTGCGGATCGAGCCAGAAGCCGTGATGATCGCCGTGGGGCGCCGGGAGAAGATTCAGCGACTTGCCGCCGTCGGTCGAACGAAATAAACCGGTATTCAGCATGTAGACGGTGTCGGCGCTCTTCGGATCGGCAAAAATGTGAGTGAAGTACCAGGCGCGTTGCGTCAGCCGCTGATCGTCGTTGACCCGAGACCAGGTTTCGCCGCCATCATCGGAGCGATACAGCCCGCTGTCTTTCGCTTCGATCAGCGCGTAGACGCGATTCGAATCGGCGCCTGAGATGCTCACTCCGATGCGGCCCAGAATTCCATCGGCCAGACCTTTGCCCTCCAAGTGCTTCCAGGTATTTCCGCCATCGATCGAGCGATACAATCCGCTGCCCGGACCGCCGCTTTCAAAGCCCCACGGCGAGCGCTGAATCTGATAGAGCGCGGCGAACACGACGTTGGAATTATGAGGATCGACCGCAAGATCGATTCCGCCGGACTTGTCGTCTTTGTAGAGAATTTTGTCCCAGGTCTTGCCGCCGTCGGTCGTGCGATAAATGCCACGATCCGTATTCGGCCCGTAAGCGTGGCCCAGTGCGGCAACCAGCACATGATCGGAGTTGCGCGGATCGATCCACACTCGCGCAATATGCTGCGTGTCCTTCAACCCAATATGCTGCCAGGTCTTGCCGCCATCGGTGGTCTTATACATTCCATCGCCATACGATATATTTCCGCGCAGGCAGGACTCGCCGGTTCCCACGTAAATCACAGAGGGATTGGATTCCGACACGGCAATCGCGCCGATCGACGAGATCATGGTTTTGTCGGAAATCGGCTGCCAACTGACGCCGCCGTCAGTGGTGCGCCACACGCCGCCCGCAACGCTGCCGAAATAATATGTGAACGGACTGCCGGAAACTCCAGTCACCGCGAGGACGCGTCCGCCGCGAAACGGGCCAATGTCGCGCCACTTCAATCCCTTGAATTGCGCTTCGTTATAAGACTGAGCCGCCGCCGAAAGCGCCAACGTCAAGAGCAGGACACACCACGCCACCAAACCGCGAATCTTCATGAACGCCCCCAATAAGGTCTTCTCTGAAAAGATGACCGACAATAATAACCCATCAGCGAAGGTTGCAACCTTCAAGAATTGTCATCGTGAGTGGAATAAAGAAATTCCAGCGCTTCGGGAAATCGAGCTGCCCACGCCGCTTCGTTGTGGCTGGCGCCTTCATCGATGCGGACCTTCAGGCGGTCTTCGCCCAGCCCACACGCGCGTACAATGGATTCGAGTTCGCGCGCGCCGTCGACGATCTTTGCGTCCTTCTCCGCGTTCCCCGTTTCCCGAGTCCCCATGCCCACGTACATACGTTGCGGCCAACCGCGAAATCGGCTGCCCTCTTCCAAGATTTTCTTGTTGGCCACAAACAGCGACGGACTCTCGACCAACAATCGTCCAAACACGCCGGGCATTGCAAATTGCGTATACAGCGTAATCAGCCCACCGAGAGACGAACCGCCGAGGCCGGTATTTTCCGGCCCTTTTCGCACCATGTAGCGATCTTCGATCAGCGACATCACCTCACGCTGAAAGAACTCGGGATGGCATCTTCCCCTGGGATTTGCAACCCTCGGATCTTTGGATTTGTAAGGAATGTATTCCTGGATGCGTCTTTTTGTGTTGTCGATACCAACGATGATGAGGGACGGAATTTTTCGTTCACCGATCAAGCGCGCTGCGGTTTCCCCTACCTGCCAGTGAATGCCAGCGAAGGCGGTTGCCGCTTCGAATAAGTTTTGTCCATCATGCAAATAAAGAATTGGATAGCGAACAGCGCCGGAGCCGTCGTAATCCGGAGGCTGCCAAACCCGCAGCAGCCGCGTGTTCCCGAAGACCTGACTGCGCAGTTCGTGCAAATAGAGTCGCCCGCCTGCAATCGGCGCCGCAGCGACGGCCTCTTTCGTTTTGAATTGTGCTTTTCGAATCAGCGGTCGGGGCATGAAGAGAACGCGGAGTGCCTATCGGCTACTGCTTTTCCACCAGATGACGCCGGACAACACCGTCGCTGTCGCAATCAACGCCAGCGAACTCAGACACAAGATGCACCAGACTCCCAGAACGTGGCCTTCGATGTAGGTCAGATACAGTGCGAACGCCAAGCCGGCCGCGGCTCCGGCGAAGAGCATCGCCGGCGTTTCGCGCCGATCGCGATAGACCGTCGCCAACCCGGCTAGTGCGGCGTAACCGATCATCCCAACCAGCGCAACCGGTATGCCAAGAATCGCAGAATATTCGCTGCGATTCACAATGTCGCAATTGAAAGTCTCTCCGATATCGCAGTATGGCGTCTTTGAGGTCGCGTAATGATGTTGCAGCGACGTCGACGACACGACGATTCCGCACACCGCCAGAATCGCGACCACGCTCATTAGACGCTGCGTCAACTCGCTCATGGCAATGGGCACCCCGTCCGGTCGCTCAGTTCTTCGAGACTAAAGATTCGCTCCACCCGCTCGCCGGTGGGCGGAAACTGCCAGGTGGGATAGTGCTTGATGCCTTCGTCCTTGCAAACCTGAGCGATCCCGTGCAGGTTGCCTTTGATGCCGCACTCGGTATAAGGAGCATATTCGAACGAGGCGCCGAATTTTTCTTTTTGCTCTTGGCAATGCGGACACCAATATGCGCCATACATTTTTACCCCACGATCTTTCAGGCAGCGCGCGAATGCATCGTGCTTATGCTGAGTGCGGTTGCCGAGATAGTAAGCTAATCCGAAAGCTGCGGCGATGAGCACGGCATAGAGCGAAATGCGCCTCCAATTTCGGTTTGATGTTTTGATTCCCTGTCTTGCTTTTTGTCGTTGTCTACGCTCTTGCGACATGCAGTTTTTATATCACGATATCGTTCAGACCGAGGTTGCGCTTATCAAACCACCACGCGCAACGCCGACGGCAGCACGTCGATTGCCTGACACTGCAGCGTCAGCGCCTCGCCATCCACCATCACATCGACGGGTTGGTCTAGCTGAAACTCCACATGTCGAACCGCGTGCCTTTCTGCAAGCGGATGGCGCGTGTGCGTGCCATCATAGAGCGTCGACAAATTCCGAATCAGCCCTAGCCTCCCAATCGGCCCCCATCGCACATACTCGATCGATCCGTCATCGGTGACTGCGTCGGGCGCAATCATCATGGTGCCGCCGGTAAATTTGCTGTTGTTAAAACTAAGAAACAAGCAGCGCCGTGAATCGAACTCAGCCTGATCGTCGAAGCGCACGGGAAATGCGCGCCGATTGAGCCGCGCCAGACAAAGAAAGATTGACAGCAAATATCCGAACTGGCCCAGACCCTGAAAACGCCGATGGCGCAACGCCGCAACGTCAGCCGCAAACCCGACGCTCAACAGGTTGATGTAATAAATCTCGCCCTCTTTGTGCGTGAGTCTCAGAACATCGCAGGATCGCGAACGCCGTGCCAATAGGGCTTGAATCGCGTGTTCTAAACCATGATCGCTAGCATTCTGGTCGCTGAAATCACGCAGAAAAGAATTGCCGGTACCGAGGGGAAGAAATCCGAGAGTCAGAATTTCGTCCGGCTGCCGAGGTTTTTCCTGAGACCTGATATCTAAAACCTGAGACCTATCTTCGTGAGACCTGCTCTCCGGAAAAAGCCCGTTGACGATCTCATACGAAGTCCCATCGCCGCCGACTGCTATAAATTCTCGATACCCTTGTGCATACGCTCCGCGGGCAATCCGAGTGGCATCACCTGCCGAAGAAGTCTCCGCTGTTTCCACTACAATCCCCGCAGCTCGCAAGCGGTCCAGCGCCGCGCCCACACGCTGGCCACACCGCCCGCCACCGGCCGCCGGATTAATAATCGCAAGAAATGTTTCGTTCACGAGTCAGGTCTCAGGCGCGGGTCTTGTGAAAACCCAGAGCTAAATCGGCGCGGCGGATTCGCGTGCGGCTCCCGCTCCAATCTCCGACGCCAATTCTCCGCGCTTGATCTTCAATGACGCGGTTCGCGGAAAATCTTTCTCCCACACCAAGTAGCCGCCCACACGCTTGAAGTCTGCCAGTCGCCGGTTTCGCGCCACGATCTCATCGCGCAGTTTATCGTCGAAATGCTGATTCTGCTCCAATCGCACCACTAGCACCAACGTCTCGTCCCCGAGTGTTTTCTGCGGCCACAAATAATTGGCGGCGAAGACGCAATATTCCTTTACCGACAGATCGTCAAACGCCCCCTCAATATCCTCGGGATAAATATTCTTCCCGCCGGCGGTGACAATCATATTTTTCTTGCGCCCGAAAAGCTGCAGGTGCTCGCGGCCGTTACGATCAAAGCGTCCCAGATCGCCCGTCAGCAGCCAGCCTTCGACGATCGACCGCGCCGTGAGTTCGGGATCGTCAAGATAATGCGACATGACCGCGCGGCTGCGCACGGCCACTTCCCCGATGCCCTCGCTGTCGGGATTCAAGATCCGCACCTCGCTGCCAGGCAGCGGCTTGCCGACCGTATCGGCGCGAAACGGTTTGAGATCGTTGAGTGTCACCGCCGTGCAGGCTTCGGTGAGCCCGTAGCCGCAAGCCACTGGAATTCCGAGGTCGTAGAAAAACTGTAGCGTGGAAGGATCGGTGAACGCGCCGCCAACAATCAGCGCGAGCAGTTCTCCGCCAAAGGCTTTGTGCACGTCGGGCAGCAGACGCCGGCTGATCGCCACATGCGGCCGTCCGCGCGTCAGCATTTTATTCAGTCCGATTAGACGATCGAGCATCCAGCGCTTGCCGGGCTTCAGCTCATCAAACTTGGCGCGCAGGCCGCGTTCCAGATTCTTCAGCACCATCGGCACGAGGCTCACATAAGTGATGCGATAGCGCACAAATGCATCGCGCACAAATTCAGGCCGCAGCGTTCGTAGGTGCACTACGCAGGCTCCGCAGACGAACGGCCCGATAAATCCCACCATGAAGTCAATCGCATGATTCGTGGGCAGAATGCTCAGGTAGCGCACGCCCGGCCAAAACGGATACCACGCTGTGAGCGAAGCGCACTGCTCGAGATAACTGTCGTGCGTGAGCACGCATCCCTTCGGTCGCCCGCCGGTGCCCGACGAGTAGACAATGCAAGCCGTGTCTTCGCGCTGACGCGCAACGAATTGCGGCTCGCCCTTGCGTTTAAACTCCTCCCAGCGGTAGGCGCCGCGCAAGTCCGCGCCCGGCGACGCTTCCGTGACCAGCGCGATTTGCGCCGTGAGTTTCGCGAAGTCGGGCACCTGGGCGATCGCGCGCCACAAGTAATATTCAACGACCAGGAAACGCGCCTTCGAATGCGCCAGCAGTTGTAGATGCTCGGCTGCGGATAACTTGTAATCGAGCGGAACCAGCACTCCGCCGCAGAACAAAATCGAGTAAGCCGAAATCAGCCACTTCGACTGATTGGTCATGATGATCGCCGCGCGATCGCCAGGCTTGAAATCGGCATCCTGAAGCGCGCGGCAAAGCGGACGCGCCATTTCGTTGAAGTCGGAGTAAGTGAGTCGGACCTTCTCGCGGTCGCGATCGGCTTCAATCAGGCAGGTTTCATTGGGCCACCGCTCCAGCGCGTCTTTGAGCGCGGCACCCAAGCTGGCATATTGTTGGAGATCAAGCATTAAACTTTCTCAGTTCGCCAGACTTCTTTGTCATCCCGGTCAAAGCAAGGACCTGCGTCTTGCCGCGAACTGCAGATCCCTCGCTTTGCTCGGGATGACAATTAATGAAAAGAAGTCCTACAGCCGCGCTTGGATCCGATTCGCCAGCGTCCGGAAATCCGACACGCCTTGCAATTCGTAATCCGGCAACTCGATGCCGAAGTGCTGCTCCAGGCGCGTCAGCAAATCGAGTACCTGGAGACTGTCGATGCCAAGCGTCTTAAAAAAGTCGGCGTCAGGCGTAAGCTTTTCCCGCGGCACATTGAAATGTGAAGCGGCCAGATTCAAGATTTCGTCAAGGGTGTGATCGATCGTCGGCGCTGCCATAGATGTGCATCCTTAAAATAACTACAATTACAAATCGCCCATTACAGATCCCTTAGGGTAAGTACGGCTGCACTCCTTCATTCTCGACAAATTTGCGCAGTCCTTCTTCGACTGCGGGCCGCGAATAAAGATCGCAGAAAATGTCGATCTCGCGTTTCAACTCTTCGTATGGAATCGGTTTCACAAACTTCTTAGCCGCTGCCGCCGTTCGCTTATCAAATTTTCCGATCTGACTGGCCGTAGCGCGGGCTATGCGCAACGCCTCGCCCTCGGCCGCAATCTGACTGACCAATCCAATCTGTTGCGCCTTCATTACATTGAAGCTGCGTCCGGTCAGAAGCAGATCACGCACCACTGCGTTGCCCAAATCTCGCTTCAGGCGGGGGATTCCGCCGAATCCTGGAATCAGGCCCAGCCGTAGTTCAGGAAAACAAAATCGCGCCATACGATCGGCAATAATAATGTCGCACACCAGTGCCAGCTCAAAACCTCCGCCGAATGTGACGCCATGCACCGCCGCGATTGTAGTCAACGGCAAAGCGTCGAGCGCGTTCATCACCGCGTGAATGCGCTCCAGGAATGATCTCACTCCGCGCAGGGCTGCGGCTTTATCCATTCCTTGCGAGCGCTGAAACAATTCGCGCAAATCAGCGCCGGCCGAAAATCCAGCCTTCAACGTCGAGTGGATGATCAAAGCGTGTGCATCATTCGTCAGTGGCGGCAAGGCCGCAGCAAATTTCTCCAACTCCTCCAACGTGAGCAATCCAATTTCATTGCACGCCTCGTGATGGAGCGACAGCTCGATCGTCCCATTCACGATCCGCCACGACAGTGTTTGGCCTTTGAAATCAATCATACGGTGGTCTTCACCGAGTTTTTCGAGGCCTGATACATCGCATAAATTTCCTTGCCAAAACGTTCGGCGATCAGATCGCGTTTCAACTTGCCATTCGCCGTAAGCAATCCGCTCTCGATCGTGAATGCTTCCTCGACCAGATGAAAAGCTCGCACCTGCCGGTAGTGCGGGAGCCCCGGATTCACGAGGTCGAGTGCCGCTTGAATTTTCTCGGCGCTGACTTTGCCTGTGACGAGGGCACTCAGATATGCGCGCCCGTTTCCCACGACCACAACCTGAATCGCGCCCGGAAGTTCACGAAGAATCTTATCTTCAATCGGCTCCGGCGCAATGTTGTGGCCCGACCCAAGAATGATCAGATTCTTGATGCGCCCGACGATCTTCCAATTTCCGCTCGCATCCACTTCACCTTGATCGCCGGTGTGAAACCAACCATCGGCCAGCACCTTGGCCGACTCCTCCGGGCGTTGCCAATATCCCGCAAAAATATTCGGCCCGCGCACCACGATTTCGTCGTTTTTGCCAATCTTCATCTCCACGCCCGAAATCGCCGGACCTACCCGACCCGGTATTACCGGGCCATCGGGATCATCCATGGTGCAAATCGCGGTCGTTTCCGTCAATCCGTAGACCTGCAGAACCGGGATGCCCAGCATCATAAAAAAAAGTTGCGTCTCGACATTCAATGGCGCCGAACCACAAATCAGCGCGCGCAAATTGCGGCCAATCATTTTTTTTCTGATGGTCGGAAATACGAGCCGGTTCGCCAACCCCAGCCAAACCGCGTCTCCGGCGCGGGCTTTGCGGTCCTGCCGACGCACCCACGCTCCTTTTGCCTTGGTGTAGACCTTCAGCGGGAATCCGCCGGTCTTCCAAAGCTGCTCGTCGACAGCTTTGCGCATGCGTTCGAGGAGGGCGGGAACATTCAGAAAATAATCAGGTGCCGTCAGACGCATGTCGGCGGCAATCTTTGCCAGATCGGTGTTCAGGGTAAGCTTGCTTCCGCGCAGGAGACAGGTCAGCATCAGTATCCACGAGCCCGCGAAACAAAGTGGCAGATAGTGAAAGACTGCATCTTGATCGGGACGCGTCTTCTTCGGGCCGTCACCCATCAACTGATCCAGTCGCCCCGAGGTGCAGCCCAGCATGTATCCGACGTTGGCCGCGTTGAGCATCACGCCTTTGGCCTCACCCGACGTGCCCGAAGTGTAAATGACAGCGACTACATCTTCATCTTTGACGGCGAGCAAGGGATTCTCCACCGGCCCGCGGGTCGGCGTGAAAACATTTTCGAAACAGAAGTGCGGCGGGGCTTCCGGCCAGGCTTCCACGATCGAGTCGGCGAGCGATTGCTCGCCGCAAGCAATTACCGACGGCCAGCAATCTTTCATCATGGCAACCAATTCGGTCGGCGCCTGGCGCGCGTAAAGCGGCACAGCCGTCAATCCTTCCGCCATGATGGCCAGATCCATCGCCACCCACTGCATCGAGTTATACGCCAGCAACGCGCAGCGGTCGCCGTTTTTCAGACGCAAGCGGCGGAGGTAAGCACGCGCCACTTGCACGTGAGAGAGCAACTGGCGTCCGGTAAGCGAAGCCAACTGCCCGTCGCGCAATTCCTGGAGCACGATTGCGTCACCGCTCCGCTCTAGGTTCGCGAAAATATTTTCGAGAAAAGACATGGGGTTCGTCGCATCGCCGGTACCGAAAGACTTCCTTCGCGAACTTCGTGCCCGTGGTTAAGAAAAAGTGTGGAAAACACAAGGACACGAACGGTCACCAAGGAAATCAGCGCCTACGCGTAGGCCGCCGCCAACTGCTTCAGCCCCTCGCTCATCGGCGGCAGATAATCCTCCCAGCTCCACTCGCCGCGCCGCGTCGGGAACTCAGGATACCGCCGCTGCACTTCTTCTTCGAAATAGACGCCCATCCGCGCCATGAGTTTCAAATTTCGAACGACTGTCCGCGCAATTCCGTCGGCAATCCGCTCGCCTTCGCGATCCAGAATTTCGAGGGCCGCGAGCGTCCGCGCCTCGAGATCCGGATCATCCACATTCATCAGCAATTCGGGATGCCGACGTTCATTCATCAGATTGCGAATGCGCTCGTCCATCGTGATACCCGCCGACGCAACCAGTGCCGGCATCGAAGTGACAATCCCGTGATAGCGCGATGAAACCATCGTGCGGCACGCGCGCAGAATACTGACCAATTGATACATGTTGTAATCGTCCGAAGTGAGCACGGGAACGCCGCCGAGCTTTTCGGAAATACGCCGGCAAGGGCGCGCATCCATGCGTTCGGTTGCCGCCATGATTACAAATACATTTTTCTTCTGGCGGAACGCCGCCACGGCGTTGGCGATCGAAGTCAAATAATATTCGTAGGCGCGATCGGCTTCTGGCCCCGAGTTGTGAAAGTAGGGACCGCGATAATGACTTTCTTTGTATGCGCCAGCCAGGCTGTGCAGCGCGGCTTTTGCCACCGACGCTTTTACCGGCCACTCAAACGGATTGATCGGACAGACCACCAGCACGGGAGTCTTGCCATCCCAACCGACATCGCGCAGCGCCTTCTGCCCATAGTCGGCGCTCAGCGGCTCGAAAGTCCACGCCGTGTCCGTGCCTAATTCCGTTGGCACTCCAAGCTCACGCAGAATTTTTCGCGACTCGTCATTGCGCGTGATCACGAGAGAGTTCTTACAATAGCGGCCGCACATTTTCGCGACGAGGGGATCCATGTGTCCCGCCTCGGCTCCGTAGCCGACCGACAACTTGTTCTCGGCCGCCGCAATGCCTAGCGACCCGATCATCATGGTCGCCAGCGCATTCGCGAATTTCGATTTGAACATCGAACCTTCGCACGCCACGACGCCATGATGCTTGGGAACTTCATTCGCCAGAAAGGGCGGAAAAATGTCGGGAAGGCGAACCTGCGACGTGCCCTCGAAATATCCGCGCGAGCGGTCAAAATTAAAGGTCATCATGCTTAGATCAACATTTTCCGGGCCAAGAATACGCCGAATCTGGCGCAGCATTTCTTCCACTCGCACATCGGAGCCGGTATTTCGCGCACCGTTGTAGCCGGCAAACAGCAGTTTCAGTTTCTCGCCGGGCTGCCAGGGCTCGCGCTTGCCCATCATCCACTGAATTTTCTTGCCTTCGATAATGCCCGACACCCAGGCTTCCAGTACGAAGTCCATCATGCGGCGGACCCTCCGGCTTTCGTGCTCTCGGGCCAGGCTCGATAAGGATAGGAAAAATTATGCTCGCGGCTGAATCGCAGCAACGGAAAACTGTACTGGGAAAACGGCGCTGGCTTGCGACCCATTTCGGCGGTGACTCGTGTGTTATCGAACACCGTATTCCACGTCAAATACGGTAGAAAGACCTTCATCAGCGCCGCGCCGTGGCCGACAGGCCCTTGGCGATTCGCCAGAACGTCGACCGTCGAGCTGAATGGCTTTCCCAGGATCGGCAGAAACAGCGGCGGGCGCTTGTTCTGCTCCGATGCCAACGCGCGGGTCAACTCTCTAAAGGTCTGGGAAGAATTACCCGACGACAGATGATAAGTATCGTGAGCGGGATTCGCCTTCATGTGTAAAGTGGAAATCGCATCGGCCACGAAGTCTACGTTGACGATGTCGATCTTATCTTGCGGACGAAATGGCAGCACTGGCAATCCCGCCAGGAAGACAAACGAACGCACCATATCGAACTGCGTGGTCTGCGGATAGCGGCTGTCTCCCAGCACGATGCTCGGGCGGAAAATTGTGAGCGGCACATCTGGCAACAACTCGCGCACCATGTGCTCACAGAATTTCTTGGTTCGCGCATAAGGATCGTAATCCGAACGCTCCCAGTCCATCGAAGGGTCTTCGAAGACAACTTCGTTGCTCCGCTTTCCGGCGACGGCCACGGTGCTGACATTCGAGAACCGGCGCAGGCCGTGATAATACTGGGATTGCCGCGCCAGTTGGACCACTTCGAGCGTGCCGCGCAGATTAACGTTCAAGCAACTTTTTTCCGATTTGCGGTTCAACGACGCCGCGCAGTGAATCACTGAATCGGTCGTGTGCACGAGCCGGTCGTAATCGTCGGGCGCCAGGCCGAATCGCGGCGAGGTAAGATCGCCGCGAAAAATCCTTATCTTTGCCTGAAGATATTCGTAGAATTTCGGGAATTGCAGATGCAACTGCATGGCCTGCCAAAGCCGCAACTCGGCATCCCGCGGATCGCGGCCGCGCACCAGCAGATTCAGAGTTGCATCGTGTTGTTCCAGCAGATTCGCGGCGACATGCGCGCCTATATAGCCGGTACCGCCGGTCAGGAATATCGCCACGTTGCTCCGTTTGTCCCCGTCTTCACGGCATCGCCATTTTCGTTCGTTATCGTTGCGGCAGTGCCTGCCGTGGCCGGCGCTGGCCGGAGCGGCATCTGCAACAATCGCGGCGCGCGCGTCTCCAGCGGGCGCCCTTCAATCAGCGGATACGTCCACCGCCGCAAGGCAGGAATATGGATGTCGATCCAATACTCAAACCAATCGAGTCCGGCCGTGTTGTATCCGAAAATTTCACGCTCTTCGGGCGAAAGCGCCTGCGACAACTTCTCGACATTGTCGGCAACAAAATCATGTTCGTTGTGCAGAATAAACGGCTCGAACAATCCCACGAGTTTTTCGACGCGCTCGAGGTTGCGCTCCGTTTTAGCCAGTGGCTTCGTCATGGCTGATGGCAGCGGCGACATCACCCGCTGAATCGATTTGATAATCATTTTCTGTGCTGGCGCGGACATGCGCCGATAACGCTCTTTGGATACAGGAATCGCATCCATTCGCAGCCGCAGCCAGTATTCAAGGCCCTCCTGCGCGCGATAGTGCTTTCGATGTCCTAGGGAAGTCAGTTCAATCGAGCGCCCCATGTCGCAAGGATTCGTAACCGACGTTGCCAGTTGATAGAGGGGATCGTGACGGCGCTCGACCAGCGCTGCGCCAATTAAGGTCATTCCTGAACAAACGGCATCCACGGGAATAATGTCAAGGCGCTTGCGCTCGTTTGACGGAAGTTGGCGAAACGCCGTGCCCAGCAGATAGGAGAGAGACGCAGAGGTATTGATGCCTTCATTCCATCCGCGAAACGGCTTTGCCACGGAAGTTTCGACGATGGCGGGACGAACGATCGCAATCGGCAGCCCAGCGCCATCTTTAGAAATATGTTTGGAGATGAGCGACTCGGCCAGGCTCTTGGTGAATGTGTAGGTGTTCGGCCAGCCCAACTCATTCGCGCGGCGCGTAGCTTCTTCGGTCAGATAATTTCTCAACCAGCGAACGCGGTTTTTGCGGATTTGATTATCGAGCGCCTGGCCGCTCAGGCCTTTGGCCGCGTGCTCTTTCTCGAGCGCCTGCTTCCTTAATTCTTCTGCGACTTCGGGGCCTTCCGCGCGTACCTCAGCCGCTTTCACCAATTCATGGAGGCGGTGCCACTCTTTCTCTGCATCAAAATCCGCCAGACCGGCCGGAGTGTAATTCACACGCTGTTGCTCGCCCACGCGGCCATCGCGTTGACCGGCCACATAGCAAGTCGACAAATGCAGCAACGCTGCATGATCTGACGCGCGAATAAATTCAATCAAGTGATGGGTCGAATCGATATTCACCGCGAGCGCGTCGCGCAGATCGGGGTTGAAATCCGTCAGCCCCGAGCTGTTGATGATGAGATCGAGCTCTTTGCGCAGCCGCTCGGCAGTCTCTGAATCGAGTCCGAGGTCCGGTTGCGATACGTCGCCTTCTACTACCTCAATTTTTTCGGCCAAGAACGCGCCCAGTCGCTCGCCATACTTTTCAAACAAAGAGTCAAAGACGGGCGAGCCCTCGATGATTCTCTCGAAGCGCTTCTGCGCTGGGCTCGACTTCTGCCGCCGGATGAGCAAATAAAGCTTCCCAATTTCCGGTAGATCCATCAGCGTGTTTGCCAGCCAGACTTTGCCGATAAATCCGGTGACGCCGATCAGCATCACGCGCTTGCCGACTAGCGCCTGGCGCACCGAAAACCGGGCGGGATACCGCTTTTCGTCGAAATAGACAATCGGACGAACGCGCGGCCCCTCGACTCGCGCCGCCGGCACAATCGCCGACGCCAGTGCCTTTGGGCCGCGCAATCCTAGCGCCCGCACCCACCGCGCGGCGCTCTGCTGCCCCTCCGGTCCTGCTTCGCGAAGCCGCGCAAACAATCCCCGCGGCCGGATCACCGGACTCAGGAGGCGCCCCGTCGCTACGCCATTGCGGAAATCAAGTCGATTGGCAATAATCCAGCGCACGCCCAGATGACGCGCCAGCGGCCGCATTACGTGGTCCAAGCCCTGGCTCACCAATACCACATCAGCGCCCGTGGCCTGCAACGCCTTCAGCCGACGCACTCCTTCTTCTTTAAGCAAGGGCTTCAGCTTGTATTCGAATTCCTCTTCGCCCAGCAAATCGAGCCGATCGCGCGTTACGCCTCGCAATACAGCGTGCACGATTCGCGTAGCAGCCACGCGATTCGCCAGGTACAAAAACGGCCGCAGGAGCGCCATCACGAGCACCAGGCTGCGACGCACGGCGCGGGCGATATACGTTTGGCTGTTCCAGGTAAAAAACGCAATCGGACGAACCGTGGTCAGTTCGAGCAGGCTTCCCTCAACCCGCCAATAAACGGGCGAGGAAGGCCGCGAACGGCCGGCCGTCCAACCTCCGGCGGAAGAGGACGAAACGGGGCGAGGGGCCGACGCGGCACCGACAGCCGGAGGGCTGGCGTCAAGCGGCGCACGGACTCGCTCTGTCTCGAGATGGCTTACAGGTTCCACGAATACAGGTTCCACTACGATCGGCTGAACTCGCTTTTAAGATCGAGATGCGAGATTCTGTCTCGCATCGCAGCGCCCCAGCAAGCCGGCGAATCCTTTATTTTAACCTCTCCTACACAAACCACGAAGAATAACTGAACGGGGTAGTGGGCTAATTCTGTGCGCGGCGATGGTAGCGCGGGCGAGCCGAGGGCGGGACGCCCCAGGGACAGCCGCCGGGACGGCGGCGCTACTGATGCGGCAACCGCCAAAATACTTCAAAATCCTGCAGTTTTGCCCTACACGTCCAATCCCACGCTTAATGCAGAGCCCATCCAACTATCGCCGCAGCCGCAATCACCCAGGCCGAGTTGACGCGGAAGCGGAGCAGCGCCAGCAAGCTTACGCCGAAAACGGCCACCGCTTTCCAGTCGACTATCGACGCTTTCCCCAGTTGCCAGGTCACCACGGCCATCAACGCGAGCGAGCCCGCGACCACTCCCTCGAGTGCCGCCGAGGCCATTGCCGATCGGCGCAACCGCGGAATCAGCGGGCCAAGTGCCGCCACCAGCACGAATCCTGGCAGAAAAATTCCTATGGTCGCCACCGTCGCGCCGCGCCATCCGGCCACGACGTATCCGATAAACGTCGCGGTCGTGAACACTGGGCCGGGCGTGAACTGGCCCACTGCGACTGCGTCAATCAGCTGTTTGTCGGTCAGCCAATGCAGGCGCTGCACAAATTCGGTTTGCAGAAATGCCAGCAAAACATATCCGCTGCCGAATACCACCGACCCAATCTTTAAAAACGATAGAAAGATCCGACCTAGCGCCACAGGGACAGCCGCGCCGATGGCGCTAACCGCAAAGGCGCCGCCAATCAATTTCGGTAACCCTACAACTTTCGGCTCGACCGACAACAGTAACCGGTTCTTGAGCGCCAACGTTGAAACCGATATCAGGCCGGCCAATAGCAACACCAGCACCAGACTTACTCCCATCAAGCTCAGCATCGCCGCAAGCCCCGCGATCAGGGCCAGGAGAGGCGTTCGCAGGGCGGTTTTCCCCAGCTTCCCCAGCGCCTGAATCACAATTGCGACCACGGCGGGTTTGATCGCCGACAACACACCTTCGACCTTTGGCAGAGAACCGAAGCGCACATAGGCCCAGGCGATCACCGAGACCATCACGGCCGCCGGAATGATGAAGCAACATCCCGCGACGATCAGGCCGCGCCAGCCGCGTTTTAGTTGGCCAACAAAAATCGCGACCTCGGTGGAACTCGGCCCCGGAATCAAATTTGCGGTAGCCAGACGATCGAGAAATTCGGCTTGGGTAATCCAGCGGCGCCGGCGCACGAATTCTTCTTCCATCATGGCCAGATGCGCCGCCGGGCCGCCGAAGGCAATCGTCCCTAGCTTTAAGAAAACCAAGGCAATTTCGCCCAGGGAGGCATCGCGAATTTCCAGAGATTGATCCAATAGCAGGTGCGGCCAAGTCTCGTGTGGCGCGGACACTCCCTTCGACTTCGCTCAGGCAGGCTCTGTCCGGGAAATGTCAGCGGCACAGAAACTTCGAGGTTACCGCAAATCGAGCAAAGCAAGAATGAGTAGGATGATTCACCGCAGAAATGACGAAACCACCGCAACTCGCAAGGTTTACGTCTGCGCAATCGGCTCAGAGTTTATTCAGCCCGTCGAGCGCGGCCACTTTATAAGCCTCTGCCAGCGTGGGGTAGTTGAATACGGTATCGCGAAAATATTCGATGGTCGCGCCCATGGTCAGCACGGCTTGTCCGATGTGCACGATCTCGGCGGCCCGATCACCGATAATGTGCACGCCCAGTAACTTCAGCGAATCGGGATCAAAGAGAATCTTCAGCAGGCCCTGATCGTCGCCGAGCATTTGGCCTTTGGCGAGTTCGGAGTAGCGCGCCAGCCCACTTTCATAAGGCGTTTTATTGCGCGTCAACTCTTCCTCGGTCACGCCGACCATGGAAATTTCTGGGATGGTGTAAATGCCGTAGGGAATTAGATTCGGCAGCATACGGCTGGGCTTGCCGAACATGTGGCAACCGGCGAGCCGGCCTTGCTCCATTGAAGTGCTGGCCAGGGCGGGAAATCCGATCACATCGCCTGCCGCGTAGATATGTGGCACACCGGTCTGAAAATTTTCATTCACCGTCAGCTTGCCGCGAACGTCCGCTTCGAGGCCAGCGGCTTCGATTTTCAGCTTGTCGCTGTTCGCCTGCCGGCCGATGGTATAGAGGAGCGCCTGTCCGCGAACTTTTTTCCCACTCTCCAGGACGGCGAAAACTTTATCCCGCTCTTCGTCGAAGCCGACGGATACAACCTTCTCGCCGAGGCGGAAAATCGTTCCCAACTGACGCAGTTGGAAGCACAGGCTTTCGATAATTTCCCGATCCACAAAATCGAGCAGCGTGGGACGCTGGTCGAGCAGCGTCACCTTTACTCCGAGCGCGGCGAACATCGACGCATATTCCAGACCGATGATTCCAGCGCCCACCACAATCAACTCTCGCGGTATCTCCTCGAGGCAGTGCACCTGATCCGAATCGAAAATGCGCTGGCCGTCTACTGGAATGCCCGCGATATGCGAGGGCCGAGTGCCACAGGCGATGAGAATGTGCTCTCCGCGAACCTGTTGCACTCCGTCTTCGTTGAGGATTTCGATCGTATGCGGGTCAGCAAAGTGAGCGTCGCCTTCCAGCGCGGTCACATAATTTCTGCGCAGTTGCGACTTGATCACGTCAACTTCCCGCGTCATCACCGCCGTGGCGCGCAGTACCAAGTCCGACATCATGATCCGGTCCTTGACCACGTAGCCCCGTCCGTAGAACGAGCGCTGTCGCAAGCCGCTCAGGTAGAGCACTGCTTCGCGCAGCACCTTGCTCGGAATCGTGCCGGTGTGGACGCACACCCCTCCCATCGCGAGGCGCCGGTCGATGATCGCCACCTTCTTGCGCATCTTGGCGGCGCAAATCGCGCCCTTCTGGCCCGCCGGGCCGCTGCCAATCACGACCAGATCGTATTCATGAGCCTGCATAAGCGTGTCGTCTAACCGCAGCACGAAACTAGCATCTTTGGGGCTGGGCGCGAAAGTATCGATGGTATCGAATTCAAAGTTAAGATTCCTTTAATAAATGAGGGCTGAATGAAGTGTGGCGCGAAGCTGCGCTGAGCGAAGCCTTCGGCGACTTTTGCCGCGCAGCCCCTTACCTTACGGCAAACGCGACAATCGTTTGCCCGCGCGAGCCTTGCTTCTCCAGCCGAGCGAGCAGTTTGCTCTCCAGGTCATCGGGATCAGCGACCATCTCACACGCGGCAATTTGCTCATCCGTCGCACCGCGAAAGCATAGTTCGCACACTCCCAGGCCGCCCTCAGAGCGCACCGGGGGACCAAACGTTCGGCAAGTCATCGGTCGGGCATCATAGAGTTCGCACAGTCCCGTTGCGGGATCGAGCACCGAACACGGTTCATCATTGGCAAGTTCGGCGAAGCGTTGTTCCGCATCCGACCCTGTCTCGAGCACCGCCCCATCGAGCACTCCCGTTTTTACATCGCCTGGAAATTGCGCTGACAGTCGCTCAATCGAATCTTGCGCGCGAGTGCGAATCCGCTGCGCCCTTTCGGGATTTAGCTTTTCGAGTTCCGCGATCCCTTGCTGTAGCCGCAATGCATCCAGTTGATGAATCGCGAACACGCCGACGCAGCATTGCGTGCATCCCGGACGACACGCCAACCACGCGCCGGAGCGTCGGGCTGCATCAGTCAGGGCGGCATCGACGATCTGTATCAGCTTCGTGTCGCCCGCCGGTAATCGCCGCAAAGGCATATAGAGAGGATACCGCAGCGTCTATGCTCGTTGCCCGTTGGCAATCGGCACGGAAGCTTTGCCTCGCTCAACATAATTGTTTATGCTCACGCATCATGAATGGGTGGCCATCCCTGACGGATACACACAGCGCGGCAAAAAAGTCTCTTACGACGAATGCCGCCGTCTGGTTGGCTTTCGTGGTTGGGCTGGGCGCAGCTCTCAGATTATTCCGGTTAGGCGTGACGAGTTTCTGGCTCGACGAGGCGGTCAGCGCCATGCTGGCGCGCATCGACGGCCACACGTTCGTCAGCGCCGTCATTCACCGGCAGGCAAATATGGCCTTTTATTACCTGCTCCTCCGTGGATGGATACGGCTGGGCAGCAGCGAGTTTGCCTTGCGCAGTCTTTCCGTGCTTTTCGGCGTGGCCGCGATTCCTGCGATGTATTTACTCGGCAAAGAGGTCTTCGGGCCGAGGGCCGGCCGCGTCGCGGCATTCTTGCTATGCGTGCACACTTTTCACATCCGGTATTCGCAGGAGGCCCGCGCCTACAGCCTGCTGACGTTGCTGGCTGTGCTGTCGTCTCTGTTTTTTCTACGCAGTCTGGAGCGGCCCTCGCGAGCGAACTGGGCGCTGTACATCGCGCTCAGCAGCTTGATGGTGTATGCGCAGGTGTTCGGCGGATGGGTGCTGTTGGCGCAGTGGTCGTCATTACTATTACTTCGCGGGCGCGGCGAGATTCCCGGCCAGATTCCAGGCCGAATTTATCGAAAGCGATTTCTGTTTAGCGCCACAGCGATGTGTTTTCTGATTGCTCCACTCGCCTATTGCCTGCTTTTCGTTTCCGACCGCTCGCAACTGGCTTGGCTCGTTAGGCCCTCAGCGCAGGATTTGTATAAGTTCTGTCTCGACCTTACGGGCAATGGCGGTCCGATGCTCCTGGCGGCCTATCTGGCTCTGGTTTTGGCGGCGGTCGCCGTTGCCGTCCCGCACCGCGGATCGCAAACGAAATCATCGGAGCTTTGGAAACATGGGTTTCTGCTGCTTTGGCTGGTTCTGCCGCCGGTGTTGCTTCTCATGATTTCCCTGCGCTGGCCGGTGTTTGAGCCACGCTTCCTGATAGTTTGCATTCCGCCGCTGCTGTTGCTTGTTGCTGATGGTTTGAGTCAAGTCCGCTCGAGGATTTTTTTTGCCACCGCTCTCATGATTCTCCTCGCGCTCTCGCTCACCGGCGTTGATTATTATTTTCGCGGCCGCATCGACAACCGGTACACCGATGACTGGAGAGATGCGACTCGCTATGTTTTGTCGCAGGCGGAGGCGGGCGACGCTGTTGTATTTACTTATAGCGAAGAGCAGCTTGCGTTCGACGAGTATCGGTCGCGGTTTCACGCCACCGCCGCTCCCATCCATAAATATCCCGATGAAACGGATGCGGAGTTATTGATGCGACGACCGTCGCGCCTTGATTCTGGGTCGCTCGATGACATCATTGTCGGTTGCAGGCGTGTGTGGGTGATTTCCGCCTTTCAACCCGACCGCCTTAGCCGCCAGGTGGACGCGACTCTCCGCGCTCATTTCTCGGTGCAGAAAAGTTTTGCTTTTGGATTTGTTCGCGGGGATTTGTTTGCCGATTCTGCGGTACGCTCACCGGTCGAGCAATCAGTCGGAGAATCCGCTGGCGAAAAGCCTTGGCGCTAAGCGTACGGGGATGACGAAACTTTCAACCGATGCAATTGCCGTTTCTCTGCACGCCGCCGCGCCGCCGCACCGTCAACAAACCGGGATTGCACTTGGGACAGAAGGGCAACTGTATGGTCGAGGCGACGTCGGCTCATCCAACCGGCAGTAGGCATCGCTTTCAAGGGGGCGCTCTGGTGATGCGCGACGCGGAAAAATTCAGAGTGCGCAATCGAACAAGTTATGTGCGCTAGCGTACAGTATTCACCCGATAGACTTAACTTGCGTTCGACGTAAACTCAGATTGCCTTTCACTCGGCCGCCGCTGTTCTGTTCCGAGCGACCGACTCGGCCACCACTCGCCCAAGCATCCACTGCCTGTCCACTCGTCTCGGCAGAGCTTAACATCTCGGGGCTACAAACCATCGGGCGTCAGCCCGTGTGTTGCGTGAACAGTCGGATCAGTGAGTTGGCATCACGGAGGCATTGTGCCCAAGCAGATTCTGATCGTCGATGACAGTTCAGACCTCCGCCGCATGGTGCGCTGTTGGATCGAGGAAAAGACAGACTGGAAGGTGTGCGGCGAAGCGGAGAACGGCAAGGTCGCGGTTCGCCTGGCTCACGAATTGCAGCCGGACTTAGTGCTGCTCGATTTGGTCATGCCCGTTATGAATGGTCTGGAGGCGGCGCGGCGTATCGCCAGCGTATCGCCTCATCCGGTAATGCTGATGTTCACCACGCAGTACTCAGGTCAATTGGTGAAGGAAGCCGAAGCGGCCGGGATCAAGGAAGTTCTTTCAAAAGCCGATGCGGGGATCAACCATCTGCTAGCGTCCATGAAGACTTTGCTCCACGAACCGCCCGCCGACGCCGCCTGAAAGTAACGGCAGTCTGCTTCAGGGACTAAATCCTAGAAGAGGAACTTCACGCCTAATTGCACGAGGCGCGGCGGATTGGCGCTGACTACATTGCCAAAGGTGGTGCCGAGATCGGCGATATTGCCATCCACGGTTTGCGGCCCGAAAAATTGGGCGTGATTGAAAATGTTGAAGGCCTCGACGCGGAATTGGAGCGACTTGCTCTCGTTGAGGCGCAGATTCTTGAGCAAGGCCATGTCGTAGTCGTCCATTCCTGGTCCATGGAAAAAACGACGCTTGGCCGTGCCGGGCGTGCCGAGGGCGTTGTCGCTGAATGGAGCTGCGTTGAAATACGCGCCATTGCGGGGATTGTGATTCAGGTCGAGAGGGCCGCCCGAGTAATCCGGCTCGTCAATGCCATAGTTATTGATGCCATTCGGTTCGGCTCCGAGCAGAGAATTGTCACCATAGTTGACAAGGGTCACCGGTAGACCGGAGCTGAAATGCGTGATCCCGGAGACTTCCCATCCTCCGCTCCAACAATTGGATGTGTGTAACAAGCTCTCTAATGGAAGCTTGTAGTTATAACTCACAACAAAGTTGTGAGTCATATCGAAAGACGATAGCGCATAACTCATCGCGGGGTTGATGGGATTGACTTCTTCACCCAAATTGGAAGCTTCATCGAGCGACTTACTGTAGGTATAACCTGCCGATAACTCCAACCACCCGCCCGTATGGCGCAGGCTGACCTGGAGAGAGTTATAGCTCGATTTCCCGATCGTCGACTGATTCGTGTCGCTGCCAAAATTGAATCCCAGCGGTCCCCGCGTCCCATAGATCGTCTGGCCCGAAACCGTTGTGTATAGATTGCTCTCCTGAAAGGGACCGCACGGAGTTTGTGGCGGATTCTGCGATTGAAGGTTGGCAGGATTGTTCAAGAACAAACACAGCGCGGGATCGCCCGGATTCGCTTCCACCATCACCAACAACCGGTGCGACTGTGTTCCCACATAGCTGGCGCTGAGCACTGTGTTCCCGCCAAGTTGCCGCTCCAGCGACAACATATATTCTTCGACATACGGAATGCGGTTAGTCGCGGCATAGGCGGGAATGCCGTTGATGGGCTCGAATTGCTGCCAATCTACGTTCGGGTCAGGATAGCGGCTCGACGCTTGCCGCATAACCAGCGAAACGGGAAACGGTTGCCCCGGGAATTGTCCGGTTGATGCCGTCACGAATGGCGTGGCAAATAATGGCGGCGCTGGACTCGAATAGGTGATACCAAAGGGAGCATTGCCCGCTAGTATGCCTAACGTCAGCGCCTCGATCGCCGTATAGTACATACCGAAACCGGCGCGCACACTGCTCCGGCCTGGACTGCCCAAAATTTTGCCGAGCAAACTGTCGCCGGGCGCATCCGGCGAATAAGCCAGGCCGATGCGCGGCGCGAAGTCGCGGTTTCCCGGCGGCGCCAGCGTTCGCGGAACACCGGGATCAGTGGGAAAAAGAACTCCGGCTGGTGCGGTGGGAAAGACTACCGATTGTTTGCCCGCTTCGAACGTAGAAATGCCATTGTTTTTTTCATACCAGGGCTCGATGCGATCCCAGCGCAGGCCATAGTTAAGAGTCAGGTTCGAACGCACCCGCCAGCTGTCTTGCGCATATAAACCCCAGTAATGGTTGCGCCCGTAAAAGGGCTGCAACTGGCTCTGGTTGTACTGTGTCGGAATCCCCAGAAGGAAATCGGCAAAGTCTGATCCCGTCTCGCTTCCCGTAAACAAAAAATTGCCGTTGAATTGCGCGATCGCATCGGTATTGATCTGGTCGTAATGAAATTCCAATCCAAATTTCGCGGTATGCCGGCCGATCACCTTGGCGAAATTATCAGTCCATTGAAAAGTGTTGTTCACTTGCTTGAGTTCGTTCGCATTAGTCCCGATGGAGAATGCATTGAAGACAATATTCTCGACCCCTTCACCGGCGGGATTCAGCGGCACAATGCCGCCGTGTGCGCCGGGCGCAAATCCCTGGGAGGCCAGACTGACGCCTACCCCGCCCACAGGTCTACCGAGATCGTTGTGATCACGCATGTAAGTGATATGCGCCTCATTCACCGCCGTCGTTCCCAGCGTCTTCGTGTCTCCCAGACTTAGTAACTGCGCGCGGCCCAGATATAACGAGTTGAAACCCGGCACGCTGGCTCCACTCTGCGCCACCGGATAAGGGTTGTTGAGCGTGTAGTCGTCGAGAAAATAGTAAGCGGAGACCGTTCCCCAGCGACCGTTGTGGTCCAGTCGATACGCTCCCTTATCGTCGCGCAGAGTTTCGTCGTAGGCCGAGGTTGCGAATGTGCCATTCGCATTATTCGGCGGAGGAATGTAGTGCAAGAGATTGGTCGCCGGACCCGACCATATGCTTTGCGGAATCACTCCGTTGGGAAAAACGCAGTTTGCCATGGTGCATCCCCGCGCGTAGTAGGATTCGCCCGGATACACAGAATACTTGAGTTCGTGTGATAGAAGATCCGCCCAGGATTGTCCCGTAACCGTTCCGCTCAACAAGTTTGCCTGGTCAAGAAGATTGCCGCCGCGGTCTGCCAGCGACGGAACCGGGATCTGGGCCGTATCCACGCCCTCGGTCAAGCGCGTCCCCTGATAATCGGCAAAGAAAAATGTTTTGTTCCTGCGAACCGGGCCGCCAAATGTTCCGCCGAATTGATTCTGGTTAAATGCACCGCGCGTCCGAGAAAAATAGTTACGCGCATCGAGGCTTGTATTGCGCAGAAACTCAAAGGCGTCGCCATGAAAGCTGTTACTGCCCGACTTGGTTACGACGTTGATCTGGCCGCCGCTATGGCCGCCATATTCCGCATCGAAATTGCTGGTGAGGATATGAAATTCAGCGACCGCGTCGAGATTTGGAATGATGGCGGTTCCTGAGTTCACGTCTTCTTCGGCGTCACTTCCGTTGACGGAGAATCCATTGGAAAATTCGCGTTGTCCGTTGATTGAAATCGTGCCCGGGTTGAGTCCGCCCGAGGGCGTGAGCGCACTCACTCCGACGTCCTGTTGCGTGTTTGCGGTAAGAGAGGTCGCCGGAACCACGCCCGGCTGGAGCGCCAGAAGATCTGTGTAGCTGCGGCCGTTCAATGGCACTGCCGCGATCTTGCCGCCGCCGATGACTTCTCCCATCTGTGTGTCGGAGGTATCGGCATGAGCGCCGGTGTCAATCACGGTCACCGCATCGAATGTCTCGCCCACCTCGAGGACTGCGTCAATCGTCAATCCAACGTCGGTATCGATGGCAATTCCGGTTCGCTGATAGAGTTTGAAACCGGCTTTGCGGATGGTGACGTTGTAGCGACCCACTGTGAGTTCAGGAAACGAGTAAAATCCGCTGCCATTAGTCGTGACCCGCTCGTGAACATCGGTGGCGACATTGGTAGCATCCACGGATGCATCGGCAACAACGGCGCCGCTCGCGTCCTTCACCGTGCCGGAAACACTGCCGCCGGCTCCCGCCCATGAATTGATGGAGAAGAGTAAGACGATGGCCAGGGAAATGCGCGAGGCACACTTCGACGTGTCGGAAGGTAAATTGAAATCGAAACTTCGCGCGCCGCCAGACATCCCGTTACTCTCCGTGCCAAGCTAGATGCGACCGAGTCGCAGCTTATAAACAAATAAAAAATCGGCGACTAATGCGCAGTCTTACGACACCGTTTGCAAAATCCGCCGACTTCGAGACGCACCACGCGGATCTGAAATCCGCTCTGAGCAGCCATCTCAGTTTTCAGTTTCTCGAAAGAAGAACTTGCATATTCCATAATCGCGCCGCAGCGGAAGCAAGCCATGTGGCAGTGCTCGCGGTTCGTCTTGGCCTCGTAGTAGTGCTTCTCACCCTCGATGTGCATCAGGTCCAGTTCGTCAATCAACCCGTATCCCTTAAGCAACGCAATCGTTCGATAGACGGTGGCGCGGTCGATATCCGCATCCCGTTTTCTGGCCACCTCCAGTAACCCGGCCGCGTCGAGGTGCCGAGGCGAGTCCTGAATTATGCCAACCAGCAGGCGTCTCTGAGGGGTCATCCGTACCCCGCGCGCGACAAGTTCTTTCATCAGTGACGGACGGGTAATCGCGGGGATGTGGTTTGATCGTCCGGGCTGCGATCGTCCGACTTGTGATCGACCCAGTTGCGACTCCGTCGCAATAACTCCGCTGGTTCGCATTCCCTTTCTTCTTTCTTCCTCTAGGGATTTTTTGATTGCCTGCGACTCCGATTGCAGATCAATTACTGGCGCAACATCAATTGGACTTCATTCGCATTCCGCTGTCAAGACGCGCCTCCCCAACCCTACACGCGTCAAATCGAACGGCGCCAAAGTGGCAGCGAACGGTGGTTGTCATGGGGCAGGAAGAATTCTCTTATGAACTCTTTATGAATGTCTTATTCGAACTTTATGGCAAATCAAATCGAATAGAGGTGAAGCAATTGGGAGCCTCCAATGGCCAACATCGCCATAAGGGTCGAACCCCGGTGAGCACGGTCATGGTATTGCTGTGCTTGGCCGGCATCGCCTTCAATGTTCGATTCGCAGTAGCCCTGCGGCAGGAGCGCAGGCAATCCGCGAAAACACAATCCCGCAAACACATGACCTCGACGACAAACAACCACTCAACCGAGCCGCGCGAAAAAGCTTTCGATTTAGAGGGCTCTATCGGCTGGCTCGACAGCGACAGTCGTACACAATCGCAATAAGCGATCGAAGAAAGGCTTTCAGATGTCTATCCATGAAGTATCGGCGGAGCAACTAGCACAACTTTTCCATCACTATCACCAGGCCCTTGCGCCGGATTTCGGGTGCACCACAAGCTCCGCGCCCGAGTCGTGGGATCAGGTATCGACGCCCGAAAGGAGTCGCATGGTCGCCGCCGCTCGCCTCGCTATTCTCGAGGTGGCTTCAACAAATCCTGAAACGGAAAACGCAAGGCGCTATTTTGCCAAGCCCGGCGAAGCGGAATGGGGCTGCTAGCGCTGTCTCCGCTGCATCAGCTTCCCCCAGTGAACCTCTGCGACCTCTGTGGTGAAGACTTTTCTTAGCCACAGAGGTCCTCCGTCTACTTAGCCTGCACAACCACCGCATCCTCTAAGCGCAAGGATGGCGCCGATCGATCTCCAACCTCGAACGTCTGGCCGCGCTTGAGATATTGCGCCAATACCGCGGGCGTCGACCACTCCAGATCCCAACCATCGTCGATGGCGATGACCGTATACGAGCCGGGAATCACGCCGCTCAAACTGAAACTGCCGTCAAGATCACTCTCGTCCCGCCGAAAGCGGTCTCGATCTGCTTCCGCATTCTTCGGCACCAGAACGATCATCGCCCCCGAAACCGCCTTTCCATCGCGCTTGGCAAAGCCTTCTACGGTGACCGATCCTCCGACCAGCGACAGTGCAATCGTGAGCGAGGCGCCCGCCGGCACGTTCAGCGAGTGTCCGGAAATCATCCCGGCCTCGGACGCGATGCGAACCACCGAATACCGTCGCGCTGAGGACGCCGCCAAGATGTCATAGGTGCCGGCAATGACATCCGAAAAATCGGCCGCTCCCTTCGGATCCACGACTCGGCCATAATCCGTTTTGCCCTTACTGTTGCGCAATAGGATCTGAAGCTGCGCTGGAAGAGTCGATGCCCCTTCGATCTGAACCGCGAGTTTAATCTGGCTTGTCGATCTGCCCGAAGAAACGTCTAGTTCACCGCCTGTCTCAAGGTTGACATCGGCGGGCTCTTTCCACTGTCCGTTCGAACCGGGCATGCGAACGGAGTACCGGCCCGGCGCGATCCCTGCCATCTCGAACACGCCTGGGGAAATGTTTTGAATGTTGCCGACATTTTCGTGCTCGGTGCCATCGAACACCTGCTTTTCGAGCTGGGGGAGAATCATCCCGGGGTTGAGGTCTTCAGACACGCGGAAGATCAGATGCAGCGCTGGCACCGGATTCAGATGGATGTCGGCTTCGAGACGATCCCCGCCGTGAACCGCAATCGGAGCAGCCCCCTCGACCTCGGTGGCGTCTCCGTAGAAGGTAGTCGCATACACAACGTCGAGTGAAGAATCCACTTGAGCAGCCGAATTCCCCGCCCCCTCGGCGCTCGCGGTTGGATGTACCGCATACCACGGCGAAGCCTTGGCCGAAACGAAATAGGTCCCCTCATCGAGCGGCGTCACTTCATAACGCCCTTGATCGTCGGTCATGGCACTCCTAAAAAGAGACGTTCGGCCAACACCTTCTGCTCGTTGCCGGCGATAGACCATGATCTGCGCGTTGCGGACGGGCTCTCCAAATTCATCGAGCACACTGCCGGTGAGCACTGCGTTTGGCACCAGCCGCAGAACAAGGTTCTCAGTGTCGAGGTCGGCGCCAGTTACAATTGCAGTCGAGTATTCGTCATGCTGATTGTAGCCAGCGCTGATGAATCCGCGCTTTGCGCCACCGAGCGAAAATTTGCCCGCAGGCACATGAAACTCAAAGCGACCGTCATCGCCGGTGATGACGGATAGCACTTTTCGTTGGTCTTTCGCGTCGGCGATCGTGACGCGGCAGCGGGCCAGCGCATTTCCGGCTCTGGCATTTACCGCCATCCCCGCGATGCGATACGGGCCGGCAGCAATCTGCGTGCGTTCAGCGTTACGCGCCTGAGCGATTGCCGAAGGGCAGATGGCCGCTAAGGCTGCGATTAATAACCCCAGGCAACGGATTGGCAGTGATATCTGCATTCGATTAGGCGGTCGAAGATTTCCGGCGCCGCAGCGTGTTGCGCGACGGCGACGACTAGCGTGGCAGTCATTGCGCGGGAATCCCTGGATTTGGCAGCGTCACGCGCTCCTTCTGACCGCTGGTTAAGCGAACCACCAGACCCTTCGCATCATAAGCCTGCATTGCTTCAGGATTCCGATATTCGATCTCCGTCGGATCGATGGTCGCTCCGTCGAATGCCAGCAGACGATAAGCCCCTGGTGGCAGTCCCGGATGGTCGAAACTTCCATCCGGCTGCACTCCTACTTCAGTGAAATTCCCGCTGCTATCCCCAATGGGGATGCAATAGATACGCACACGGCTTTGCCCTTTGCTGCCGCTGCCAAACCCCTGCGCAGGAGAGCTGATGCCATCGACTGTGCCGCTGACCTCCGCTGCATCATCCCGCATGGTGATCTCGATCGGGGCTCTGGCACCTCCAATACCGACCACCAGCGGCTGATGCAGAAGATCGAGGTTGCCGGAACGAATCGACGCCACGTAGCCGCGCGACGAATAAACTTTCACCCAGTAGCTTCCCGCCGAAGCTCCTTCGATGACCAAAGACTCATCCCCGGGCCCGGTCGGATTGCGCAGCGAAACATTCCTCCCCGTTCCAAAATCGTCGGCCGTTTCCAGCGTCACATTCAAATAGCTGCGCGGGCCTTTCAACACCATGCTGTGACTTGCGCCGGAAAATGCCCTCAGCGGCATTTGATCGGTGGTTGTGAATTCCTCTTTCACATTCACCGCGATCAATCCATTTGGCGTGAGCACCATCGTCGGGCCATCAATCGGCCCTCCCTTGATCGTTATGGTTTGCAGTCCAGTCATGGACGGTCCGCTGGGCCCGAAGACTGTGGCTTCGATCGTATAGGTTCCGTTCGGCAACATGCCTTCGATCGCGTGATGAACTGGGTTGTGGCCGAGGGAAAATCCCGGGCCCTTGTGCCCATGAGCGTAGACCGTAACCTGAAGTCCATACTCCGGGTGATCGCTTCCCGGTACAATCACCGGCACCTTCACCCGGTAATATGGCTGCTTCACCAAAGAAAGATTGACGGTCTGCGTTTGACCCGCAGCCAACTGAATAACACTAGCCGATTCAAAGTCGGATGCGCCCTGATAGTAGACGGGCGGATATCCAAAGAGTCGTCCACGGAGGCCAGAGGCGTCGCCGGCCGATAGGGCGGGATCATAATTGACCGGGTCGGAATCGAGCAGTTCGCTGGTCAGCAATTTATAGCTACCAGCCTGAACGTCAGCGAAACGAAATTGACCGTCTGACATGGACCGGCTAGCGCCAAGCTGAACCCAGCGAGCGCGGCCATCCTGCACTTGCCGCCGGAAAAGCTCAAGAGTGATACGGTCCGGCGCCTCGGATGTGGGCAAGGTGACCGTCCCAGTAAGTACGGCCTCAGGCGTAAGCATGAGCGTCAGATCTTTCGATCTTTCTGAAGCTGTGTAGTTCTGAAGGTTGTTGGCGGGCTGGTTGTGATAATCGAGAAAACCCGGCTTTCGCGCCACCAGCGAATAGAGACGATTGGAACCTCCGTCAGCCGGATCGGCCTTCCCGAAGGCAAATTCAAAGCGCCCCTCGCTGTTGGTCAGAGTGGCAAAACGGTTGTCGGGAGAAAAAACCAGGGCGCGGTCAATCGGCTCATGAGTAACGGCGTTGATCACTACGCCGTGGATGCTGCCACCATCATCGGGCGCAGACTGCGCCGAGGACACGCCGGGCAGCGACGGGCGAACGAACAACCAGCCGAACAAGCAAAAGATTGCCCAGCGAAATATTCGCCGAAATAAGCGATGGTGGTCGCAGTTCACCGAGGCTACTCCAACCTGATTTATTGTGGCTCAAAACGAGAGAGATGCAAAACGCGGGCGAGCGGGTGCCTATGCTCGGAGGGTTTTCAACGCGCGGGAGAATTCACGCCAGAATAAAAGGCCACTCGTGGAGAGCGGCCTCGATCATTCGTGGCTAACAGAACAGCCAAAAGCTAATAGCTGTCCTCTAGTCTCCTGCCACCGGCTCGCCAACATCCGCGGGTTTCTTGGCGCCGTTAGCCGGAGCGATGGTTGAAATGCTTGCCGAAGGAACCAGTGCTCCGAGGGGAATGAATCCGCCTTCGTTGGAGGTCGCCGGCTTCTCTTTCAATACCACTTCGCGATAGAGCTGGGCCATACGCGCGTCGTAGGCCGCATCGTTCTTGAAGTCGTTCTTAGTTCTGTTGCTCTCGGCCTTGCTGTCACGAGCACGCTTCTTCTCTTCGCGCGCCGTCTTCGCAATCCCCAACTTATCGAGATCGTGCTGCACTTCGTGGGTGACAATTTCATCGCGCAGGTAGAGCGCGTGCTCCGCGTCTTCCATCTTCACTTTCTTGCCGCCGGCGAAGATCTCGTGGCGCCCGTGTTCCTCGTACCACTTGGTTAGGGTCGAAGTCATGTGCATCTTCTCGATAATGTTGCGCCAGCCCACGCCCGTGTTATAGGCGCAGAAGCTGATCTCGCCTTCTTGCGTGGCATACGGAATAATGCACTGCTCGGTGCGGCGGAAATCGTAGTTAAAGAGATCCTGAAACCACATGCCGGCGATGAACAGGAAGTTCCACCGATCCTGGCGGCGCTTCATCACATCATCGATCGTGCGGTCTGGACCGACTTTGCCATAATTCTTGCCCGTAGCGTTGAAGTTCTTATCGAACTTCTTCAGCAGGTCAGTCATCTTGAAGTGAGTCGGCGACTGGAAGGGATCGTAGTTCTTCATCAGGCAAAGAGCCATGCCGAACGCGGTCCAGAACTTCGATCGAGCCGCATCGTTGACCTTGGCGATGTCTTTGGCGAGCTGATCGCCCTTCAAGAACGCGGTGACGGGAACCGCTTCTTTCGTCTCTTTGTCGATCATCATCGCCATGCCGGTGCCGCAGTTCGGATGGCAGCCACAAGAGAGTTGGCCCCAGTCGTTGTTGTTGTCCTGGGAGTGCAACACATCGGCCCAGTCGGAGAACGTGCTCATGAAGCTGATCGGAAACCAGTCGCGGGTTGGCTCGCCGAAGCCGGTTTGATTTTTCACGTCGTGCGCGAGATGCGCCAACGTGTAGCGCTGCGCCTGACGCCGCTCGTCGGTGATCGCCTCGTCGCGCCCCGTAAACGAAACCGGCTGGAAGCTGAGGAAGCCGATTTTCTTCGGATTATCCAAAGCAAACTGAATGATGCGCCCGACTTGCTCATTGTTAATCCCGTTGACGATCGTCACTACCGGAACAATCTCGCAACCCGCCTTGTGCAGGTTGTCGATGGCCTTCAACTTCACATCGAACAGGTTGCCGACCATGCGGTGATCGTTGGCAGCGTTTCCGATGCCGTCAAATTGCAGGTAGGCGTAGCGCATGCCGGCTTCGACTGCCTGCTGCGCAAACTCAAAACTCTTGGCGAACTCGATTCCATTGGTGGCCGCCTGCACACTGTTGTATCCCACCTTGCGCGCGTAACGGACGGCGTCGAGGAAATACGGAGACAACGTCGGCTCGCCACCCGAGAACTGCACAGACATCTGGCGCTTCGGCTTCACCGTGATCGCGTTGTCCAGCACCGTCTTGATCTCTTCCCAAGTCAGCTCGTGCACGTAGCCGACCTGGTTCGCATCCATGAAGCACGGATCGCACATCATGTTGCAGCGATTCGTCAGGTCGACCGTCAGCACCGCACCGCGGCCATATTTCACAGTCGACGTGCCATGATGATGCAGCTTCTCGTCGTTATGCGCCTTGATATCGCGTCCCGGGAACACGTCTTCCAGATGCTTCGAGAATTCTGTGTCGATCGACATCAGGTCTTCGAAGTGGCCGTGCTTGGGGCAATCCTTAACCATCCAAATTTTTCCGTCGCGCTCGACGATCTGCGCCTTGATCTCGCCGACCTTCTCATTCATCAGCACGTCGACGGGAAGATGGCCATCGAGAATCTGTTGCCGAATCTCCGGCACGCACTTGGGACAGAGCGAATCGGTCGACCGCGGCCAGCCGAGCGGCGGCTTCGACTTCTCCCACGACTTGAGCAGGGGCTTGTCCGACCACTTGGGCACCGGCGCGTTATTCGGGGCAATCCGGTTCAGCCGCGAAAACACCGCCCACGCGCCCGTAGCGGCCACCGTCACCGCTTTTTCAACATATTTAATCGGCTTGTGCATTCTGCTCTCTCTTTCTTACTCCAGGAGTTAAAAGCGTCCCGCGGCCCCACATAACCCACACAGCAAAGTCCATGTAAAAAACCTATCCACAAAGAAACCCGGTCGAACCCAGAAGTTTCGTCAAGTGGAGTCTCTCAGGTTGATACTATTGAATCCGCACCGGTTACGCACGAACAAGCCAATGAACAGAAGAAAAACGGGGTTAAAAGGCAATCTAGGGCATTGTTCGGAGCTAAGTTGTTGAAAAGGCAAGGAGGCAACCCAATGCCCTTTACTTCTCCGCCGTTTCCAGCAGCGGATCGGCCTCCGCCTCCAGTTTCAGGTCCGACATGTCGAGTTGAAGATTTCCGGGATTGGTGGCATAGGCCAGACCGGTATCCATATCGAGTGTGCCATTGCGGATCAGTCTCTCGATGTCGCCGTCGAAAGTCTGCATGCCTTCCTGTTCGCCGACGCGCATCGCGTCCAGCAGGGTCTTGCCGTCGGTCTCGCCTTTTTCGACGTACTCGCGTGTGCGCAGGGTGGACTTCAATATTTCGATCACCGCGATGCGCCCGGCGCCATCTTTGCGAGGCACCAACCGCTGCGAAATGATGTAGCGAAAACTCTTCGCCAAGCGGTTTCTCAGCGTGTGCTGTTCGGCCATCGGGAAGGCCCCGACGATACGCTCGACGGTCTTCGAGGCGTCAATGGTGTGCAGCGTGGAAAGGACGAGGTGACCGGTTTCGGCCGCCTCCATCGCGATTTCGATGGTCTCTTTGTCGCGCATCTCGCCCACCAGAATCACCTTCGGAGCTTGCCGCAGCGCCGCCCTCAAGGCCAGCGCAAAGCTCGGCGTATCGCTGTGCAATTCACGCTGATGGACAATGCAGTTTTTGTGCGAGTGTAGAAACTCTATCGGGTCCTCGATGGTGAGCACGTGATAGAACTGCTCTTTATTAATCTTGTCAATGACGGCGGCGAGGGTAGACGACTTCCCCGACCCGGTCGGTCCGGTCACCAGCACGATGCCATTGCGCAGATCGACAATCTTATTCAGTTCAGCCGGCAAATGGAGCGATTCCAGATCCGGAACCTTGGCCGGAATGACCCGCATTACCACGGCGCACGTGCCGCGCTGCATGAAGACATTGACGCGAAACCGATTCGCCCCCGGCATACTGTAGGACACATCGCAGGAACCGCGTTCCTTCAAGTTTTCAATAGCATGCTGGTTGCCACCCATCAGATCGGCGGCAATGCGCCGCGTGTCGTCGGTGGTCAGCGTGCGAGCCGCTCCCGCCGGCGTCAGCTTTCCATTAATCTCGACCAGCGGCGGCTTGCCCGGAGTAAAGAACAGGTCGCTGATCTTCTCGGATGTCTTCAGCATGGCCGCCAGCAGCGCCGGAGTAGAAAATGGCGCTGCGGCGGGGGCAGCGGCAGCCGCTCCGGCGGTGGTCGCCAGGGGAACGGGAGGAGCGAAATTCGGTGCGCCGTTAGCAGAGGAAGACATAGGGGCAGTGTGTCCTTTAAAGAGGAGCTTTCAGCTGGATAAGAATTCTGAATCGGATCGGAGGGTCACTAACCTTGAGGCTACACGTCGGGTCCCGTCTCGTGAAGATTACCGAAGATACAATCTCCGGCGATCGCCGCGGAGCGTGGAAATCCTTCACACCAATTCATCCCGCTTCACCCCGCCTCCATGGACCTCTTCCCACTCTTGCGGCAAGATGCAATCACTTCCCCGCTGAGCTCATTAGCTCTCGGAGGCTTTATGAAGCACGCAAATTGGTTAGTGGTCGTAACACTCGTAGTGCTCTCGGGCATGGCGGCTGCGCAGTTCCACAGCAATACTAGAATCGTGGCCAAGGTACCGTTTGAGTTCGTGGTCGCGGACAAGGTCGTTCCGGCCGGACAATACTTCGTCGAGACTGCCACCATCGACGGCGACATTCTGATGATCCGGAACCCCGGTTCCAAGGTGAGCTTGTTTTCCACCTCGTCGCGGACCGAGGGCAAGCAAGGCGCTACTCGCTACGCGCTCGTTTTCAATCGGTATGGGGACCGTTACTTCCTGGCGGGAGTCGAACTCGCGGGCAGCACGATCGCTTACCGCGTGACCAAGAGCAAAGCGGAAGCCGAGCTCGAAGCCGAGAACGTATCCGCCACCAAAGAGACTGTCCTCGCGTACCTGAAATAGCGACGCAGGGCGGGCTGTCACGGCCTATTGCGAGAGTTGGAAATGCGAAACAGAAAATTAAGAAACAGGAGGACCCCGTCCAGGCTCAGCTTGGCCGGGGTTTCTCGTTGGGAGCGGCGGCGTGGGAGGGCGCCGTGTCTCGTCAAGCAAGCATTTGGCTAAACTGGGCCACCTGCCAGTTCGCCACCCGCAAAAACGTAGGTCGTCGACTTATCCAACTTGATATTGGAGTGCCTAGAGGTGAGGGCGACTGCTCCATCGCGGGCGCGTGTCGACTCGACGTCTTTGATCAATACGCGATGCGGCGCGGCGCTGGAGGTCGTAGTCTGAGCAGGCTGCGTGGTGCTGGCTGGGCTGTCCGGACTATCCTCCGGCGCTGGAAGTCGCCTCGTGGTCGGAGGCGGGTAACCCAAGCGAGTCAGATTTCTAGAGCTCGGAACATCCGGGGATTGGTAGAAGGAATCGGGAAGCGGTGTTGACGTCGTCGGGTAAGACCATGCAGTCAGGTACACCTGGTGAATAAGCTTGAGTACTTGGGGCGAGCCGTGAATTTTCCAGCGCGCGGAGTCCATGCGAATCGCCAGGCGGGATGGATCGGTAGCGGACTTCGCGGCCGACTCGGTCACTTCTCCTGACAGAATGGCGTTTTCGGGAACGACAACGCCGTCGACTAACGTGGCCACCGCGAGCTTGGCCTGCACGACCGTTCCGACGGGAGTGACGCCGGCGACAATCTTCTTTCGCAGGGTCGCGGGAAATTCGAGGCCGGCGGAGGAGGTCGGCGTCGATTGCGCAAGAGTGGATTGATCGCAGACAGCAACAAAACCGAGAAAAACAACAGCGGCCTTGGCGATCAACCTAATGGGGGCTTTAACCGCGGCTTTAACGGCGGAGGTTTGAGCCGAGACTCTAGTGACAGGAGCTTTTCCGACGACGGACCGCGCGAACGAATTGGCGATCATGCGGAACATCGGCGTCCCCTTGGGGAGCGGACGGAGCACACTCAAAAACTCAGACGTTGAAAGAATGCCTGAGTGGGCAACCAGGGTGAATACCATTGTAACTCCGCGGGCAAGCGAAGCAATGCTCAGGCAGCTTCTGAAGCGCAGCCTTCGGCGGCCGATGTCTTGTCGAGCAAGGCGAGCATGCGCAGGGCATTCGAAATGCGATCGAGTTCCCAGCGCTCGTCGGGGAGTTTCGGGTCGAGCTCTCGCCAGCGTTCGGCGAGATTTCTGCGAGCACACTGCACGCGGCCAGGAACCTTGAGGCGATCGGGTTCGAGGATCGCCGCCTGATAAACCTCATGCCAAGAGGGGTGTAGTCGGGTAGACATAAAGCTCGATCCGTTTCTGAAAGGACGTTCCGGTACAGGACCTTACCGAGATATTCACTGGAAACGCTACAATACCGCGCCTGCCTCCAGCAGGCAATACAGTGGATTCCCTGGCCCGTTTTCATCGAGTTAGCCGGCTTGTGGAGTGGCTAGACCACTCGACCGCGGTCGAGGAGGTCGACCGCATAGAGGGCGCCTTCGGGCGTCTCCTCGTGCTTGAAGTAGGCGAAGACGTCGCGGCCGGCGGCGAGATGTTCGTGAATGCGCGCGACCATCGCCTGGCGTTCTTCGGCGGTATAGCTCGGTTTGCGATAACGATAGTAGGCGTAGTCGGCGGTGATCACGTCGGGAGTATTGCGCTCTTCGGTCTCGGCTACGCAGAGCGCTATGTTGCGGTCGCCGAGGGTCTGCCAGGTGGCGTCGGTCAGCCATGATTCATGGCGGAATTCGAAGGCTACGCGCACGGTTTGCGGCAGGCTTTTGAGAAACTGGGAGAGGACAGCCTGGTCGGCTTTGAAGTTTGGCGGCAACTGAAAGAGCAAGGGGCCGAGGCGTCTGGCGCGCTCTAAACTTTCAAGGGTGCCGAGAAAGCGTTGCAGGAATTCGTCTGAGTTCTTCAGGCGCTTGATGTGGGTGAGCACCTGGTGCGCCTTGATGGTGAAGCGGAAATGCTCGGGCGTACCGGCGATCCAGTTCTGAACAGTCGTCTCTTTGACCAGTTGGCGGAAGGTGTAATTGACTTCAACGGCATTCAGCTTGGTGGCGTAGAAATCGAGGAATTTTTTCTGCGCCAGCTTTTCGGGATAGAAGGCGGGCTTCCAGGTTGGGTAAGCCCATCCGGAAGTGCCGACGTAGAGAGTTGGCATGACAGCGGGGATTATAACTTGCGACGCTTGGCCGTGGCTGACTTGCCTTTTGTCGCCGTGCTCTTCTTTCTTGGCTTTTCTTTTGCCTGTGGGGGCCGACCGGCCTCAGGCGCGGCGCGCTCGCTGCCCGCTTTAGCTTCGGATTTGCCTACTGTTTCCGACGCCGCAGCCAGGCCGGCTAACTGAGGCAACTTCTGCCGCAATCTCAATACGGGCTCGAAGAGGTCGCCCATTTTTTCAACGCGCGCCAAAACGTCTTTGGCTTCGAACACGAGGCGCGCGGCATCTTTTTTCTTTAGCGCCTGCTCGACTTCGTCCCAGGTGATGGGTGTTGACACAGTGGGATGCTCGCGCGCCCGCAGGGAGTAGACGGCGATGGTTGTTTTGTGGCGATCGTTCTGGCTCCAATCGACGAAAATTTTATTGTTGCGCACTGCCTTTTTCATGTCAGAAACGACCAGGTCGGGATGCTCCTGCTCGAGCAGGCGCGCGATGGCATTAGCAAATGGCTTGGTCTGCTCGTAGCTGGTTTTGGTATGCAAGGGAACATAAATCTGCATGCCCTTGGAACCGGAAGTCTTGGGAAAACTTTGCAGCCCGAAGTGGTTGAATATCTCGCGCACCCAGAGGCCGACTTGGGCGCACTGCACGATGTTGGCGGGAGGGCCGGGATCAAGATCAAAAACAATCATCGTCGGAGTCTCGAGATCGGCCGCCAAAGAGAGAGAAGGATGCAGTTCGATGGAGGCGAGGTTGGCGATCCAGACCAGCGTGGGCAGATCGTTGGCGAGAATGTAATTGACGGTGCGGCGATTGCCCTCGCTCCAGACGGGCGCAGTCTTCACCCAGTCGGGGCGGTGCATGGGCGCATTTTTTTCGAAGAAATATTCCTGATCATCGCCGACGCCTCCGGGATAGCGTTTCATGGTCAGGGGACGTCCGGCGAGGTGCGGCAGCAGCGCGGGGGCGATGCGGACGTAGTAGTCGACCACCTCACCCTTGGTGAATCTGGTCGAGGGATAGAGGATCTTGTCGAGATTGGTGAGTTTTAGTTTGCGACCTTGCACGTCGACGATGGTGGGAGCGGACATGGAGAGTCGATGGTCTGTGGTCGTTCGTCGTCAGTCGTTAGTCGTTAGTCGCCAATCGCTAATCATTAGTTGCTTATCGCGGATCGTTCGTCGTTTGCGATCGAGCCCCGAACGACTTCGGACGATGTACGTTTTCGTCTTCCAGTATAAATTCCCGCCCTCTCAAATGGAGTTCAGATGCCAGTTTCATGGCACGCGCTTGTTTTTCGGGTGAATGCGATCAAGTTCCTGCCGGTTTTGACATGAATCTATATTTCCGGTATTATCGAAACATGGAACCGGCAAACAACAAATCGCAAAAGGCGAGCGATCAGGTCGCTCGTTATGCCGATATGTTTTCGGCCATGGGGACGGAGCCGCGATTGCGCATTATGCAGTTGCTGCTCTCGGCGCACCCTGAGGGGTTAGTGGTCAGCGAGATTCAGGATGAGCTTGAGATTCCCGGATCGACGCTTTCTCACCATCTCGAAAAGCTCAGGAATGAAGACCTGGTGCAGGTCGAGCGCAACGGGACTTTTTTGCGTTACACCGCTAACACCGGGTCCCTTCGCGAAATCCTGCAATTTCTTTATGCCGAGTGCTGCACCCGCAACCAGGCGCTTAAAGCGCGAGACTTTGTTCAACTTTGCAAATAGGAGAACTGCCATGCCCGAAACCAGTCCGGAAGTCGAAGTCAATATAAAAGAGATCGTAAGAGAGAAGTACGGACAGGCGGCGCTGCGCGTCACGAACAAGAGCGGCGGCAGCAGTTGTTGCGGAGCCGCGCCCGCCTCGGCTAGCTGCCTCTCATGCGATCCGATCACCGCGAACCTTTATGACGCGGCGCAGGCGGGGCAGATTCCGGAGGACGCCATGCTCGCCTCGCTTGGGTGCGGCAACCCGACGGCGCTGGCGCAACTGAACGTCGGAGAGACTGTGCTCGATCTCGGTTCTGGCGGCGGCATCGACGTATTGCTCTCCGCGCGGCGCGTGGGGCCTAGCGGCAAAGCTTACGGCCTCGACATGACCGACGAGATGCTCGTGCTGGCGAACGAGAACAAGCGCAAGGCGGGCGCCGAAAACATCGAGTTCCTGAAGGGCGAGATCGAGAACATTCCGCTGCCCGACAATTCGGTCGATGTGATCATTTCTAATTGCGTGATCAATCTGTCTGCGGACAAGGACCGCGTGCTGCGAGAGGCGTTTCGCGTGCTCAAGCCGGGAGGACGGTTCGCTGTCTCCGACGTGGTCACGCGCGGCGAAATCGCGCCGGAGGTTCGGGAGAGCGTGCTGGCGTGGGTTGGCTGCATCGCAGGAGCTCTCGACGAAAACGATTATCGCGGCAAGCTCGCGGCGGCTGGCTTCGAACAGATCGGGATTGAGCCAACGCGAATTTATCGCGTCGAAGATGCGCGGGAGTTTTTGTCTTCATCAGGATTCGACGTCGATGCAATGGCCGCGCAGGTCGACGAAAAATTCATGAGTGCTTTTGTGCGCGCGGTGAAACCGAAGGAGTTGCAGGAGGCCTGCTGTGGTCCGACGTGCTGCAAGTGAAGCCCTGGGCACAGCCTTTTTGCTGATGGCGGTGGTGGGATCGGGGATCATGGGCGAACGCCTCGCGGGCGGCAACATCGCCGTCGCGCTGCTGGCGAATACGCTGGCCACCGGGGCCGCGCTGGTGACCTTGATCCTGGCTCTACAGCCGATTTCAGGCGCGCATTTCAATCCGGCAGTGACGCTTGCGATTGCATTCGAAGGCGGTATGCCGTGGCATGAGGTGCCGCTATACCTCGGGACGCAAGTAGGGGGAGCTTTCGGCGGAGTTGGGGCGGCGCACCTGATGTTTGGCCTGCCACTGTTTTTTGCGTCGCGACATGTACGAAGTGGCTCCGCTCAGTGTTTCAGTGAATTCATCGCTGCCTTCGGATTGCTGTTTGTAATTATGGCCTGCTCGCGCACACGTCCTTCCGCCGTTCCGTGGGCGGTGGGAACTTACATTACGGCCGCATATTGGTTTACCGCATCCACGTCGTTTGCAAATCCGGTTGTAACAATTGCCCGCGCCGCGAGTGACACTTTTGCCGGGATACGGCCAAACGACGTGTTTGGGTTCGTCGCTGCACAATTCGCTGGAGCAGGGTCCGCAACTTTGTTGGCGCGCTGGCTGATGCCGGCGCATGGACCAAAATCGGTGTAGCCGGAGTCGGGAAGAATCATTTACTCCGGCTAGTAAGCCGTCCCGGTGATTTCGTTAATACGAATTCGCTTCTGAGGATCGGTATAAGTCCAGCGGAAAGGTTTTGCTGATTTGGCATAAGCCTCGATGTACTTGCGTAGCTTTCGTGCCAGATCAGCAACCGAAGT